>NZ_JBAQLP010000122.1:0-26482 GCF_049301935.1 Pseudomonas sp.
TCTGCGCGACTTTGCCCGGCGCAGCTCCATCTGAAAGCGGCTGATTTGCCGCCTGTTGTCCGCTGCGCGGTGTGCGTATAATCGACCACTTTATGAGCAAGAAGCGCGTTATGCAGCTGGTTCGAGGCCTACACAACTTGCGGCCCCAGCATCGGGGCTGTGTCGCCACCATCGGTAATTTCGACGGCGTCCATCGTGGTCATCAGGCCATTGTGGCGCGGTTGCGTGAGCGTTCCGCCGAGCTCGGCGTGCCCAGCTGCGTACTGATTTTCGAGCCGCAGCCGCGCGAGTTTTTTGCCCCAGATGTGGCGCCGGCGCGCTTGGCGCGGTTGCGCGACAAGCTGGCTTTGCTGGCTGCCGAAGGCGTTGATCGGGTGCTGTGCCTGAGCTTCAACCGCCGCCTGCGTGAGCTGAGCGCTGCCGAGTTTGTGCATCGCGTGCTGGTGGAAGGTCTGGGGGTGCAGCATCTGGAAGTGGGCGATGACTTCCGCTTCGGCTGTGATCGCGCTGGTGATTTTGCCTTTCTGGCCGAGGCCGGTGAGCGCGAAGGCTTTAGCGTTGAGGCTGCCAGCACGGTTGAGCTGGATGGCATTCGCGTCAGCAGCACGCGGGTGCGTGAAGCCCTCGATGCCGGTGATTTTGCCTTGGCGCAGCACCTGCTCGGCCGCCCCTTCCAGATCGCCGGACGGGTGCTGCACGGGCAGAAGCTGGGCCGTCAGCTGAATGCGCCGACCGCCAATGTGCAGCTTAAGCGCAAGCGGGTGCCGCTCAAGGGCGTGTACCTGGTTAGCACCGAGATCGACGGCCAAACCTGGCCGGGCGTCGCCAATATCGGTGTGCGCCCCAGTGTTGCAGGTGACGGCAGTGCCCACCTGGAAGTGCATTTGCTGGACTTTGCCGGTGATTTATATGGCCGGCGTTTGACGGTGGCTTTCCACCACAAGCTGCGCGATGAGCAGCGTTTCGCCTCCCTTGAGGCATTGAAGACGGCAATTGCTGCCGATATTGCTGCCGCCCGTGCCCATTGGCGCGTTTAAGCACCCAGCGTCAACTGCTGGGTGCCAATCGCTTACGAAGAGCCTGACATGACCGATTACAAAGCCACGCTGAATCTGCCAGATACCCAATTCCCGATGAAGGCCGGTCTGCCGCAGCGCGAGCCGCAGATTCTGCAGCGCTGGAACGAGATTGGCCTGTATCAGAAGCTGCGCGCGCAAGGCGAAGGCCGGCCCAAGTTCGTTCTGCACGACGGCCCGCCCTATGCCAATGGCAGCATCCATATCGGTCATGCGGTCAACAAGATCCTCAAGGACATCATCACCCGCTCCAAGACCCTGGCCGGCTTCGACGCGCCTTATGTGCCGGGCTGGGACTGTCACGGCCTGCCGATCGAGCACAAGGTGGAAACCACCTTCGGCAAGAACCAACCGTCCGACCTGACCCGCGAACGCTGCCGCACCTATGCTGCTGAGCAGATCGAAGGGCAGAAGGCCGACTTCGTTCGCCTCGGTGTACTGGGCGACTGGGACAATCCCTACAAGACCATGGACTTTGCCAACGAAGCGGGCGAAATCCGCGCGCTGGCCGAGATGGTCAAGCAGGGCTTCGTGTTCAAGGGCCTGAAGCCGGTCAACTGGTGTTTCGATTGCGGCTCGGCGTTGGCCGAGGCGGAAGTCGAGTATCAGGACAAGAAGTCCGATGCCATCGACGTCGCCTTCCTGGTTGAAGATGCCGACAAGCTGGCCGCTGCCTTCGGTCTGGCCAGCCTGGCGAAACCGGCTTCCATCGTGATCTGGACCACCACGCCCTGGACCATTCCGGCCAACCAGGCGCTGAATGTTCACCCTGAATTCACCTACGCCTTGGTCGATACCGGCGAGCGCTTGCTGCTGCTGGCCGAAGAACTGGTAGAGGGTTGCCTGGCCCGTTACGGCCTGCAGGGCGAAGTGATCGCTACGGCTCAGGGCGCGGCGCTGGAGCTGATCCGCTTCCGCCATCCGTTCTATGAGCGCTTTGCCCCGGTCTATCTGGCTGAATATGTCGAGCTGGGTGCCGGTACCGGCGTGGTGCACTCGGCTCCGGCCTACGGCGAGGACGACTTCCGTTCCTGCAAAGGTTACGGCATGAGCAACGACGACATTCTCAGCCCGGTGCAGAGCAACGGCGTGTATGTCAGCGACCTGCCGTTCTTTGGCGGTCAGTTTATCTGGAAGGCCAACCCGGCCATCGTTGCCAAGCTGGAAGAAGTCGGCGCGCTGCTCAAGCACGAAGCCATCCAGCACAGCTATATGCACTGCTGGCGGCACAAGACCCCGCTGATCTACCGCGCCACCGCGCAGTGGTTTGTCGGCATGGATAAGCAGCCCAATGAGGGCGCTACCCTGCGTGAGCGCGCCCTGAGCGCCATCGAGCAGACCGCGTTCGTTCCGGCCTGGGGCCAGGCGCGCCTGCACAGCATGATTGCCGGTCGTCCCGACTGGTGCATCTCGCGTCAGCGTAACTGGGGCGTGCCGATTCCGTTCTTCCTGCACAAAGCCAGCGGCGAACTGCACCCGCGCAGCGCCGAGCTGATGGAAGAGGTGGCCAAGCGTGTCGAGCAAGCAGGTATTGAGGCCTGGTTTAAGCTGGACGCCGCCGAGCTGCTGGGTGACGAGGCCGCTGACTACGACAAGATCAGCGACACCCTGGACGTCTGGTTCGACTCCGGCACCACCCACTGGCACGTGCTGCGTGGCTCGCACAACCTGGGCCACGCCAGCGGCCCGCGTGCCGACCTGTACCTCGAGGGCTCCGACCAGCACCGCGGCTGGTTCCATTCATCCTTGCTGACAGGCGCGGCCATCGACGGCCACGCGCCGTACAAAGAGCTGCTGACCCATGGCTTCGTGGTCGACGAGAACGGCCGCAAGATGTCCAAGTCGCTGGGCAACGTGGTCGCCCCACAGGAAGTGAATGACAGCCTGGGCGCCGATATCCTGCGCCTGTGGGTGTCGTCCACCGACTACTCGGGCGAGATGGCGGTGTCCAAGGTTATCCTGCAGCGCAGCGCCGACTCCTACCGACGCATCCGCAATACCGCGCGTTTCCTGCTTTCCAACCTCAGCGGTTTCGACCCGGCGCAGCATCTGCTGCCGGCTGAAGACATGTTGGCGCTGGACCGTTGGGCGGTCGACCGCGCCCTGTTGCTGCAGCGCGAGATCGAGGAAGCCTACGACAGCTACCGCTTCTGGAACGTCTACCAGAAGGTGCACAACTTCTGCGTGCAGGAGCTGGGCGGCTTCTACCTCGATATCATCAAGGACCGCCAGTACACCACCGCCGCTGATAGCGTGGCGCGGCGTTCCTGCCAGACGGCGCTGTTCCATATCGCCGAAGCCCTGGTGCGCTGGATCGCGCCGGTGCTGTCGTTCACCGCGGATGAACTGTGGGAATACCTGCCAGGCGCGCGTAACGAATCGGTGATGCTCAATGGCTGGTATCAGGGCCTGAGTCCACTGCCGGAAAGTTTCGAGCTGGACCGTGCGTTCTGGGAGCGGGTGATGGCGGTCAAGGTCGCGGTGAACAAGGAAATGGAAAACCTGCGCGCAGCCAAGGCCATTGGCGGCAACCTGCAGGCGGAAGTGACCCTGTACGCTGAGGACAGCCTGATCGCCGATCTGAACAAGCTGGGCAACGAGCTGCGCTTCGTACTGATTACCTCCACCGCCAGCCTGGCGCCGCTCGCCAGCGCGCCAAGCGATGCTGTGGAAACCGAAGTCGCGGGGCTCAAGCTGAAAGTGCTGAAGTCCGGTCACGCCAAGTGTGCCCGTTGCTGGCACCACCGTGAGGATGTCGGGGTGAACCCGGCGCACCCAGAAATCTGTGGTCGCTGCGTGGACAATATCGAAGGCGCCGGCGAGGTTCGTCACTATGCGTGATGCTCTCCCCGGGCATGCTGATGTAGGAGCCAGCTTGCTGGCGATCCTTGGCGCATGGCCAGCAAGCTGGCTCCTACGGGTCGAGGGCCGAGCATGAGCGCACGCTTCGGCAAACTGCCCTGGCTCTGGCTAAGCCTGGCGATCTTTGTGCTCGATCAGGCGAGCAAGTTCTGGTTCGACAACAACCTGAGCATGTACCAGCAGATCGTGATCATCCCCGATTACTTCAGCTGGACCCTGGCCTACAACACCGGCGCGGCCTTCAGCTTCCTGGCCGATGCCGCCGGTTGGCAGCGCTGGTTCTTCGCCGCGATTGCCGTGGTGGTCAGCGCGGTGCTGGTGGTGTGGCTCAAGCGCCTCAAGCCAGGCGAAACCTGGCTGGCATTGGCCCTGGCGTTAGTGCTTGGCGGCGCGCTGGGTAATCTGGTCGACCGCGTGGTATTTGGCCATGTGGTTGATTTCATCTTGGTGCACTGGCAGCACCGCTGGTATTTCCCGGCCTTTAACGTGGCCGATATGGCAATCACCGGCGGCGCCATCCTGCTGGCACTGGATATGTTCAAAAGCGAGAAGCCCGGAGAAACCGCCCATGACTGACTCTCTCCTCCAAGAGCTGCGAATCGGCCCGAACAAGCAAGTGACTCTGCATTTTGCCCTCAAGCTGGACAACGGCGATGTGGTTGACAGCACCTTCGATAAAAAGCCTGCCACCTTCAAGATCGGCGATGGCAACCTGCTGCCGGGCTTTGAACAGGCCATCTACGGACTGAAAGCGGGCGACAAACGCAGCCTGTCGATCAGCCCGGAGCAGGGCTTTGGCCAGGGTAATCCGCAGAATATCCAGGTCATGCCGCGCGGCCAGTTTCAGGATATGGAACTGTCGGAAGGCTTGCTGGTGATCTTCAATGATGCCGCCAATGCCGAGTTGCCCGGCGTGGTCAAAGCCTTCGACGACAGCCAGGTGACCATCGATTTCAACCACCCGCTGGCCGGTAAGGCGCTGAGCTTTGAGGTGGAAATTATTGAGGTCAAAGCGCTCTGAGCAGCGCAGTATTTTCGTAGGGTGGGTTAGGCGCGCAGGCTGAGCTTGAGTTCGGAACCGGTTGTTTGGCGCGCCGTAACCCACCATGGTTCGTATGTCGGGCACCCTGCTGTTGGGCTGCGCGGTATTCGTGGCTTATGCCGCAATGTGCCGCTAACCCCAGCTACGGCATCTTTCGTTTACGCGCGCCGAGATAACCAGCATGCATATCAAACTCGCCAATCCCCGTGGTTTCTGTGCCGGCGTCGACCGCGCCATTGAGATCGTCAACCGCGCTCTGGAAGTCTTCGGCCCGCCGATCTATGTGCGTCATGAAGTGGTGCACAACAAGTTTGTGGTGGAAGACCTGCGCTCGCGTGGCGCCGTGTTTGTCGAAGAGCTGGACCAGATACCGGACGACGTTATCGTCATCTTCAGTGCCCACGGCGTGTCTCAGGCCGTACGCAACGAGGCCGAGCGCCGTGGCCTAAAGATCTTCGATGCGACCTGCCCCTTGGTGACCAAGGTGCATATGGAAGTGGTGCGCTACAGCCGCGAAGGGCGCGAATGCATCCTGATCGGCCACCAAGGCCACCCGGAAGTCGAAGGCACCATGGGCCAGTACGACGCCAGCAACGGCGGCGCTATCTACCTGGTAGAGGACGAAGCGGACGTCGCCGAACTGCAGGTACGCAATCCAGAGGCGCTGGCCTTCGTCACCCAGACCACCCTGTCGATGGACGACACCAGCAAGGTCATCGACGCCCTGCGCACGAAATTTCCCGCCATCGGTGGCCCACGCAAGGACGACATCTGCTACGCCACCCAGAACCGCCAGGACGCGGTCAAACAACTCGCCGCCGAATGCGATGTACTGCTGGTCGTCGGCAGCCCCAACAGCTCCAACTCCAACCGCCTGCGCGAACTGGCCGAGCGTATGGGCACCCCGGCCTACCTGATCGATGGGGCCGAAGACCTCAAGCGCGAATGGTTCGACGGCGTTGCCGGAGTTGGCATCACCGCAGGCGCTTCTGCCCCGGAGGTGTTGGTGCGGGGAGTGGTAAACCAGCTACGGGCCTGGGGGGCGGCTGAGGAGCTTGAACTGGAAGGGCGGCCCGAGAACGTCACCTTTTCTATGCCCAAGGAGCTGCGAGTTCGCCAAATTTAATGGTTCAGCTTGAGCTAACTGTTGCGGTATGTTTCAGCGCTATCAGCAGCGTATTCAGCCGGCTTACTGCGGTGGCGGTTGCGCGCATTATTCAACACGCAATTGGGACATAACCTAAATCAAGGCGTGACACCTTCGAATATGGGAGGTCGATCAAGATAGCGATTCAGCTTTCGCTGTGGATAGTCCTGCTGTCCAGCCTCATCTCAGCGCAGCTTTGTAAGTGAGGCTCAACCATTCGTGCTCTCGCAGGGCACAATCAAGGCAGCAACTATCCGCATTGCCAGTCTCAAGGGTTTGGTTGAGTGTTGGGTCACAGAAAATAAACAGTTAACACGGGTATAGCCAATTTAATGGCATCTATGCGTTACAGGCTGTTGTTGTGCTTTTTTTGATCCTAATTCTACCGCTTGCGTTCATGATTAGTCGGCGAGTTACAGCCTTACTGCTTGCGGTGCATAAGGTGATGGTTCCCGCCTGAAACCCGCCGCCTATCAGCTTTGGCCTTCCGCTGGGAGTGAAGCGAATATAGCTAGTTACTGGAGTATTGCCGCGAGCGAGTATTTCATCGAGTTTCTCCGTGATTGCTATCACGGGTTCGTTTTGGTTGCGGGTACCATCGTTATTATGATCAACGAAAACTTTCCAGCCATTGGACCAAGAATCAGCATTTGTCATAACTAGCACGGGTAGATTACGTTTAACGGCTTCGCTGCGTGCGATCGCAGCGCTTAAGAATAGATCCTGTGTTGCTTTTCGAAGTTTTTGCTCGTAGATCATGTTATTTAGTTCTGGGATTCCAATGCTGATTAGCAATGAGAGAATGCCTAGGTAGGTCATCAGTTCAAGCAGAGTAAAACCATGTGAGCGAATATGCATATTTTCTAGCTTCCGTGCTGGGCAGGTCTCACTCCTGTGAGCCCTCTGGGTTGGCCAACGTTCTGTAGCCGCTTTATATCTGTAGCTGTTCGTTAGGAATATGCAAATGAGCATTAGCCGGCCGAGACGAAGAAACTGCTAGAAAATTCTTTCAGATTTGGCATGTTCATGCTGCGCAGCTTGCTGGCTATTTACTCGGGAGACAAACGCTCACCCAGCATATGGGTCACCAGCTCGAAGCGCTCGCTACCCGGCAACAGCTTTCGCTTCGGTCAGCACACCTAGCTGCGGACCTGCATCTGCGGTTGCGCCCCACGGGCCGAGTAGCCTCCACAGGCACCTCGATTGCACCGCAACTCCCTACTGATGGTTGAAGGGGATCGGGTGATCAAGCAGGCAATCTTGCGCAGGCTGAAGCCCTGAGCACGACCGATTTGATTGGTGGCGCGCTCTTCAACGCTGAGTTCGGTATAAGGCATAGGGACAGCACCGTACCGGAAAGGTCAGGTGTTGCACTCAAATTTTGCCGCCGCCGTGCTTTACCGCAATCGGCATTTGGTGAAAAACGCTTTTGCCAGGTTGAAGCACTACCGGGCAGTGGCATCTCGCTTCGATAAGCTCAAGAGAAACTACGAAAGCGTGATGGCCATGGCATGGCCTTTCCATGGTGCCCATGTGAAACGGCTACAGACCTTAGGTCCTTGCAGCGCGGTCTTGGGACAGGATCTTTTGACTTGACCGATCATTCTGGAGAATTTGCCAGTCGTCTAATTGGGTGGTGTGATTCGGTAAGCAGAGTGCCATGCTCTGGTATCAGTCTAATCGGGTGGAGATAAGGGGTATGGGGAATTTAAGATCAAACAAACTTCAGATGGGATTTACCCTGATCGAAGTGATGATAGTCGTGGCCATCATTGGCATTCTTGTCTCCATTGCCTATCCCTCGTACCAGCAATACATAATTCGCTCCAATCGTGCAGATGCCCAGGCGTATTTGCTAGATCTAGCCCAGCGTCAGCAGCAGTACCTGATGGATGTCCGTACGTATGCAGGTAGTGAGGGCGCGCTCTCTGCGACAAAGCCTGCAACCGTCGATACTAATTATTCGATCACCTTTGTGACAGCCAATAGCCCGCCGACCTTCACCATTACTGCCTCGCCGCAGTCGGGAATTCAGACTGGAGATGGTGACATTAGTATCGATCAGGCAGGTAACAAAATCTGGAATGGGGGGAGCTGGTGAAACTATTCGCATTTACTAGCCCGGCTCAGGGGTTCAGTCTGGTCGAGTTAATGGTCACTGTGGCGCTTGTTGGCATCTTGGTTTCTATTGGGGCGCCAGCTTACAGAACGATGATTGAGGGGCAGCGAGTCAAATCGGCCACGGTGGATTTGCATTCAGCGCTTGTATTGACACGTTCAGAGGCCGTTAAGTTTAACAAAAAAGTAACGCTTAGCCCTGCTGCGGATGGGTGGAGTTCGGGCTGGAGTGTTGCCAGCCCGATAGCAGGCGAGCCCGCTTTACTGACTCACTCGCAGAGCAGCGGTGTCGCTATCACTGGCCCAGCGGGAGCGATTACATTCAGTGCATCTGGTAGAGCGCAAAACATAGAGTTCGAAGTTACATCGGATGAAGACACTTCTCAGGTCCGCTGTGTTCAATTGGATGCCAGCGGTCGGGCGAGTTCGAAAACAGGGGGGTGCTGAAATGGGTTCTCTATTCTTTGCCCGAAACCACCGAGGTTTCACCTTGATTGAGGTCATGGTGTCTGTACTTATACTTGCTGTTGGTCTTTTGGGTGTGGCGGGGATGCATGCGCGCATAGTGAATGCTCAGTTTGATGCCTATCAGCGGGCCCAAGCCATGCTTTTGCTGGAGGATATGGCCAGTCGCATTCATGCGAATCCTGAAGATGCGCGTGATGGTTCATATGGCGGTTCCACTGTTTTCGGACTGAGCAGCAAAACCTGCGATAACACCGCAAGTTCAGTTGAGGACGACACGGCTTGCTGGAATGAAGCGTTGCGCGGTGTTGGTATCTCTGGTTCGGGCGGTACTTCGCTGGGCAGTATGATTGGTGCTCGTGGGTGTATCGAGAATATATCTGGCGGAGGAACCGCTCCCCGGGTTATTCGTATTACGGTTGCTTGGCAGGGGATGACGCCCACCGCTGCTCCTGCGCAGACCTGTGGTCAGAACCAGTTTGGTGATGACTCTTTGCGCAGAGCCATTTCACTGGATGTCACGCTCGCTTACTTGGGTGAGGTATGAGGATGGACTCTGGCAAGCAGCTACTTGGCCTCCAGCAAAAAGGTATTACGCTGATCGAAGTCATGGTCGCGATGCTGATTGGTTTATTTATCCTGGTCGCAGTCTCGCAGGTGCTAATAAACAGTGGGCGTATTCGCAACGAAGTTGAAAGTACCGGCAGGCAGCTTGAGAATGGCGCGTTTGCCCTTAACCTGCTCAGGGACGAGCTGAATAATGCTGGCTTCTGGGGCGAGTCGGGTGCTCAGGAGGATTCTGTAGCTGGCGCACCTCCTTTGTGTCCAGAGACTCTTGACGAGCTTACCCATGCCATGGCCAATCCGGTGCAAGGTACTGCTGCGGGGTCTACAAGCTGCGAAACTGGAAAAGGTGGAGGAGCGTCCATAGCGATTCGCCGAGCCAGTTCTTGCGCCTTGAATTCCCCAGATTGTCAGGCGGTCAACCAAGCATATTTCTATATTCAGGTGCCTGCCTGCGCCGCCGATGCAAATATAGGTACAGCTGTATTAAAGCGCGGTACAGCCGATCTGACAGCGCTCAACCTTAAGTGCGACGCTGCAATTTTAGCCCCGATTTATCGTTACCTCAGTCGTATCTATTACCTGACGAGTAATGACGAATTGGTGCGTATGGAGCTTGGCGCAGATGGTTATAGCTCATCGGGCGCACTGGTCGATGGTGTTGAGGGGCTGCATTTTAGTTACGGGCTCGATACCGACGGCGATGCTCAAGTTGACGAGTTTAATGACGCGCCTACCCCAGCACAGTGGCCGGATGTTATAGCCGTGCGTATTTGGCTTGTAGCACGAAATCTCGAGGCGACTCCTGGCTATACCGACACTAACAGCTACTCCTTGGGTGGCTTAACTTATGAGCCTGCCGCCTACAAGAATCACAAGCGGCAGACCTATTCGACTACCGTATTCCTGAAGAATGTGGGCGGCCCGAGGGAAGTACAATGAAACCGCGAGCAGCATTCACTTTTCCAGATTCCCAGCAAGGTATTGTGCTGCTGGTCTCATTGACCATGCTACTACTGGTTACTTTGATAGTAGTGTCGGGGTTTAATCTGACGCAGACCAACCTCAAGGTGGTGCACAACCTTGAGAGTCGGGCGTTGGCCCGCCATGCAGCCGATTCAGCGCTCGAAGAGGCGCTTAGCTCGAACCTCTATTTGTCTGGGTCCGTGTTTGTATCATCCTGCGAAAAGCAAAACCAGAAGTGCTACGACATTAATGGTGATGGGCTCAATGACGTTAAAGTATTTATCGAGTTGAGTTGCACCATTGCCACACCGCTAAGCAATGACAATATTGCAAAGCGTATGGGCGTTACTACTTTCCCCACGCTTGCTGAGGGTGAAATTCCTGACGCCTTCGAGGGTGGTGGCAGTGCTTGGAGCAGCTGTCAGGGTGATACGCCCAATGGCAATTCGTTGTGTTCTGATGTGGTCTGGGATTTCCTAGCCACTGCGACCGATTTGCAGACGGGGGCGGAGGTGAAAGTTCGCCAGGGTGTAGCTTCTCCGGCAGACAGTAATACGGTCAGCAGCATTTGTGATTAATTGGAGGTAAGTTTGCCATGAATATCTTGCATACCCTGCGTAATGCTTTTGGGCTTGCTATCGCGCTATCGCTCAACTGTGCTGCAGTTAATGCCGAAGATATTGATATCTTTGTCGGCAATAGTACCACCGCTGCTGGCTTGCCGAATGTCGTCTTTGTGCTAGACAACACTTCCAACTGGTCACGTCAAAGCCAGCAGTGGCCGGGCGGCCTGGCTCAGGGGCAGGCCGAGGCACGGGCGATCAAAACATCATTAACAGCCCTGATCGGTAAGGCCAACGTTGGCTTGTTCGAGTTCACTACATCGGGTAACGCCAGTCAAGATGGCGGCTTTGTGCGTTTTAACTTACAGCAACTAACGGCTACCAGTAAGACCCAGTTGGATATCGAGCTTGATGAGATTTTTAACAACATCAACGGCACAACGGAGAAGCGTAACGCTGGTACCCCCTATGGCAACTTGATGTATGACCTGTACAACTACTTGGGAGGAAAAACACAGAGCTTTTCAGGCGGCGGTACTGAGCCTACTAAAGCTGACAATAGCGGCTATTCTAGCCAGTACAGCACTTTCCGATCGCCATTAGATGCGGCCAATGCTTGCGCCAATACCTATGTGATCTTTATAGGTAACCCGAACAGTAGTGGTCCTTCTGCAGACTCATCCACTAACAGTGCTGCGCTGAGTGCCTTGTATGCAGCGCTGGACGATTCAGCAGACGGTTTGGCGACTACGTCTGGCACTGCGCCGATACCCATTCCAGAATTTACGGTGACAACCGTTACCGAGCCGTCTACTAAGTTGGGTTATTCTGCAGCCTGTTATACGGATGCAGACGTAGCCAGTTGTAATGTGGCAGAAACAACCAGTGGTCTATGTCTGAATAAGACTGACTGTGCCTGCGATGCCACCGACAGTATTACTACGGGTGGTACCCCCGCTTGCAAAACCACAGGTAATAGCAAAACTAAGCGCTTTGCAGTGAAGCAAGGTGGTGGTACCAGTACGGTTGTGGCGCCCTCCGGTGGATATGATGCTGCTGCGGGCTTGCCTTGGAACTTTGACGACTGGGCCAAGTTCCTGCATGACTATGGTGTTCCTATCACCGCTGTCAATGAGGCGGGCCTTAGTTTTGAGCAGCGGGTCAAGGTGGTTACCTACACCATCGATGTATTCAACAAACAACAGAATGAAGATCATACAGGCTTGATGCTAAGTGGTGCGCAAGTGGGTGGTGGGCGTTACTTTGCAGCCAGGAACGAAGACGCTATTGTCGATGCAATTACTACGGCACTTTCCGACATACTGTCTGTTAGTTCGACTTTTGCTGCCGTCACCTTGCCGCTCAGTGCCACTAACCGCGCCCAAAGCGAGAACCAAGTATTTATTGGCATGTTCCGCCCTGATCAGGCGGCCAAACCTCGTTGGTTCGGTAACCTCAAGCGCTATCAGGTCGGACTGGAAAATGGCGAGCCGTTCCTGGCCGATGCTACCGGTGCCAATGCGATCAACCCGGTTTCCGGTTTTGCTGCGGAGTGTGCGCAGAGCTACTGGAGTACTGACTCTGCTGACTATTGGGCCGGCCTAGGTATAACCCCAGCCCCGACCAGTCAATGCATTGGTAGTATCTACGACCAGTGGTCTGATCTGCCCGATGGGCCTTTTGTCGAGAAAGGCGGCGCAGCTCAGATTTCGCGCAAGAGCGACCTGTCTGCACGCAATTTGTTAACCGCAAGCGGTAGTTCGCTAACAGCGATGAGTGTGACCCAGTTGGATGGAGATCAGGACCTGTTTGACTATCTGCTCGGTAGCAAAACAGGAGAGGGTGAGGCGGCCCCAGCCAGTGGTGGTCGGCCCAGCATTCACGGTGATGTGATTCACTCAAGGCCGTTGACCGTTAACTATGGTGGAAGTACCGGCACCTATGTTTTTTACGGTAGCAATGATGGCTTGTTCCGTGCGATCAAAGCCTCTACTGGTGGCGAGTCATGGAGTTTGCTTGCGCCGGAGCACTACGGGCTAATTCAGCGTCTGTATAGCAACCTACCGCTGGTTAAATTTCCTAATCAGCCGGCTAGCTTAACGCCTGCACCCACCGCCAAGGATTACTTTTTTGATGGCTCTACCGGGCAGGTTGTTACCTATAACGAGAACGACCAAGTAGACAAGGCCTACATCTACCCGACCATGCGCCGCGGCGGTCGTATGGTGTACGCCCTGGATGTAACCTCGCCTGCTAGCCCCAGTTTGCTATGGCGTCGGGGCTGTGATGCGATGGGCGCAGGGGCTAGTTGCGACTCTGGGTTTTCCGATCTTGGCCAGACTTGGTCCACACCCAAAGGCGCTTCGTTGTCAGGCTATACCAGTGGCGAGGTAGTCATGTTCGGTGGCGGATATGACACCTGTCTTGATGCCGATCAGGCGGCTTACCCATGCAGCTCCTCCGCTAAGGGCAAGGGCATCTATATACTGGATGCCAGAACCGGCGCTCTTCTTGCCGGGCCAGCCCAGCTGCAGACAGACGCTCCGGTGGTGGCTGATTTGACTTTGGTCGACATGGATGTAGATGGTAAAACCGATTTTGCTTACGCGGCCGATGCAGCTGGTGGGCTCTATAGAATCAGTTTTGCTACCTTGGGCGGACAAGGTGGACTGACTGCGCTGGACAAGGCAGCATGGAGTATTACCAAGCTGGCGTCTGTCTCCGGAAGTACGCGACGTTTTCTCAATGCCCCGGTTGCATTTGCGCTGAAGGATCGCGTGTTCCTTGGTTTAGGTTCAGGCAATCGAGAGCGTCCTCTGGAGAGCAATTACCCGTATTCAGCTTCAGTGCAAGATCGCTTCTATGTGCTGGCTGACTTCCCAAGTATCAGTACTGCCGAAGTTGATCTGGATGGCAGTGATATGCTGGCAGTAGAGGTATCTCCGGGTGAGGGAGTAGATTGTGCTGCCAAGGGTAAGCGTGGCTGGTCTTTAAGCATGCCGGACCGTGGCGAGCAGGTCGTTAATCCCGGGGCTTTCTTGGGTGGCAAGGTCTTCTTCAATAGCTATCGTCCGGGTGGCAGTTCGGTGGGTGTCTGCAGCAGGCCATTGGGGCTAGCCAGAGGTTATGAGGTAGACCTGTTGAGCCCTGCGTGCAGTGTTGTCACGACTGAAATTCCGGGTGGTGGAATGCCGATTGCCCCAACGACCGCAACTGTTAATGTGGTATGCCCTGCGGGCTCTACAAGTTGCACTCCGGGTGAAGATACCGCGGTGTCTATTTGTATCGGTTGTAAGGGGCTGGATCCAGACAAGATTTTGGCTACACCACCGACTACCCGCAGTCGCAGTTACTGGAGTGGTGATGTAGACCGTTGAGGCTATAAAAGTGTAAAACGGCCAGCCATTACGGCTGGCCGTTTTTGTTTATAGAGCAGGTGAGAACCAGTATGCCGACAGACGTTTTAATAGTGGGCGCAGGGGCGTTAGGATTACTTTCCGCCCTTGAGTTGGCATCTTCTGGATTGCCGGTAGTGGTACTGGATGCCGGCGTTGCTGGGCAGGAGTCCTCCTGGGCCGGCGGTGGCATTGTCTCGCCGCTTTACCCGTGGCGGTATAGCCCGGCGGTCACGGCGCTGGCGCATTGGTCGCAGGATTTTTACCCGCGTCTCGGTGAGCAGTTGCTGGCGCAGACGCAGATTGACCCTGAGGTGTATGTCAGCGGGTTGTATTGGCTGGATCTGGATGACGAAGCTGAGGCGCTTGTTTGGGCGCAGCGTGAGGGGCGGCCGCTGCAGCGTGTCGATTTGGCGGCGGTAGAGCGTGCGGTGCCGGCGCTGGCTGAGGGCTTTGGGCGGGCGGTGCAGATGGCGGATGTGGCCAATGTGCGCAACCCGCGCCTGGTCAAGGCGCTGCGTGCGGCGCTGGAGCAGATGCCGAATGTCAGCTTGCATGAGCAGTGTGCGGTCAGTGGTTTTATTCGCCGGGGTGGGCGGGTCACGGGCGTACATACGGCGCAGGGTGATATGCATGCCGATCAGCTGGTGCTGACTGCGGGGGCCTGGAGCGCTGAGCTGATGAAGACCCTTGGCGTCGAGTTGCCGGTGGTGCCGGTCAAGGGGCAGATGATTCTGTACAAGTGCGCTGAAGATTTTCTGCCTGCCATTGTGCTGGCCAAGGGACGCTATGCGATTCCGCGGCGCGACGGTCATATTTTGATTGGCAGCACACTTGAGCATGCGGGGTTCGACAAGACGCCGACCGACGAGGCACTGGCCAGCTTAAAGGCTTCGGCTATCGAGTTGTTGCCGGCGTTGGCGGATGCCGAGGTGGTGGGGCACTGGGCAGGATTGCGGCCTGGTTCGCCCGAGGGTATTCCGTTTATTGGGCCCGTGCCGGGACATAATGGCCTGTGGCTGAACTGCGGGCATTACCGCAATGGGCTGGTGCTGGCGCCGGCGTCTTGCCAGTTGCTGGCGGACCTGATGCTGGGGCGTGAGCCGATTGTCGATCCTGCGCCTTATGCGCCGGCTGCGCGGCTTGGCTCCACGCCCTAGCCCTCTCCCTGGTGCGGCGCGGAGGCTCGTGGCCTTGGCGAATTATGCTGAGTCTATTACACCGGGGGCGGAGCCAGCTTGCTGGCGCCCGGCCTGGTTGATCGCCAGCAAGCTGGCTTCTACACCGCTGGTGGGCGTTCAGTCGATGCCGAGTTTCTTCAGTCGATAGCGCATTGAGCGAAAGCTCAGGCCCAGGCGTTGCGCGGCGGCGGTGCGGTTCCAGCGGGTTTCCTCCAGAGCCTGCATGATCAGCTTGCGTTCGATGGCTTCGAGGTAGTCTTCCAGATTATCGATCTGCGCGAGGTTGGCTTCGCCGTTTTCACTGATGGGCGCGCTGTCGGCCAGGCGCAGGTCGTTGGTGGTGATGCGGTCGTCTTCGCACAGGGTGTAGGCGCGTTCGAGCATGTTTTCCAGTTCGCGCACGTTGCCGGGAAAACGGTAGCTCTTGAGCTTCTCCAGGGCGTCGTCGTCCAGTTTGGCCGGGCTGAGGCCAGTGCCGTCGGCCAGGCGCTTGAGCATGATGTCGGCCAGCAGGGCGATGTCTTCGCGGCGTTCACGCAGGGCGGGCACGCGCAGTTCGATCACGTTGAGGCGGTAGTACAGATCCTGGCGGAAACGTCCGGCCGCGACTTCGCCGGCCAGGTCCTTGTGGGTGGCGCAGAGGATGCGTACATCGACGATCAACTCCTGCTGGCCGCCTACGGCGCGCACGGCTTTTTCCTGAATCGCGCGCAGCAGCTTGACCTGCATCGGCAACGGCAGGTCGGCGACCTCATCGAGGAACAGGGTGCCGCCGTTGGCGGCCTGGAACAGCCCTTGTTTGTCTTCGATGGCGCCGGTGAAGCTGCCTTTTTTGTGGCCAAAGAACTCGCTTTCCATCAGCTCGGTGGGAATCGCGCCGCAGTTGACCGGGATAAAGGGCTGCTCGCCGCGCGAGCCTTGCTCATGGATCAGCCGCGCGACCAGTTCCTTGCCGCTGCCGGACTCGCCGCTGATATACACCGGGGCCTGGCTGCGCGCCAGTTTGAGAATCTGTTTGCGCATGGCCTTCATCGGCGGTGAGTCGCCGAGCAGGCGGCTGTCCACCGGCAGTTCTTCGCCATCGGCGCTGCGCAGGCGCAAGGCGGCGGCGACCAGTTCGCGCAGGCGGCCGAGGTCCACCGGTTTGGTCAGAAAGTCGAACGCGCCGGCTTTCAGCGCGTTGATCGCGGTGTCCAGGCTGCCGTACGCGGTGATCATCGCCACCGGCACTTGCGGGTGACGCAGCAGGATATGCTGGACCAACTCCAGGCCGGTGCCGTCGGGCAGGCGCATGTCGGTCAGGCACAGGTCGAAAGGCTCTTTGGCCAGCCACTCCCGCGCCTCTTTGACATTGCGTGCGCTGCGGGTGTCGAGCTTCATGCGCCCCAGGGTGATTTCCAGGAGTTCGCGAATATCGGGTTCGTCATCGACGATCAGGGCTCTCTGGCGGGTCATGGTCAGCTCAGTTTGCGCGGGTGAGCGAAGGTGATACGCAGGCAGCTGCCGCCACCTTCACGAAGTTTATAGGCGAGGCGGGCCTGATTGCTTTCGCACAGCTCGCGGGAAATATACAGGCCCAGGCCGGTGCCTTTGTTTTCCGTGGTGTAGAACGGCTCGAACAGGTGATGCAGTTGTTCTTCGGCAATGCCGGGGCCGTCATCCAGGACCTCAAGCACCGGCAGCTCGCTCTCCGGGTCGCGGAACAGTTTCAGCCAGACTTGCCCCTGCTTGTTCTTTTGCGCGCTGTAACGCAGGCCGTTTTCCACCAGGTTGCTCAATACCTGGGTGAGTTGGTGCGGATCCATGCGGGTTTGGATGCTGCCGCCGCTGGTTTCCAAGTGCAGGGTCTGGCCCGGGGCGGCGCTGCTGCGAAACTCACTGGCGAAACGGTGTAGCCAGTACTTCAGATCCAGCAGTTGTGGCTCAGCCTGGCGGCGCCGCGAGAGCTGCAGAACGTTCTCGATCACCAGATTCATGCGCCGCGAGTGATCTTGAATAATCTGCGCCAAGCGCAGATCCGGCCCGGCTAACTCTTCTGACTCCTGCAGCAGTTGCGCGGCGTGGCTGATGGCCCCCAACGGGTTGCGAATCTCATGCGCAATGCCCGCAGTCAGGCGGCCCAATGAGGCGAGCTTGAGCTGTTGCGCCTGCTGGGCGATTTGCGAAATGTCATCAAGAAAAATCAGGGTATGGTTGTGTTCGCCGCGTTGCAGGGCAATAAAGCTCGGCTGTAGCACGCGGCCATCGGGCGCTGCTTGCAGGCTGGCCGGGCGCAGGCTGGGGTTGTGTAGCCATTGCTGCATGCGCTTGATCAGCTCCGGGCAATGCGGATCGAGGATCTTGCCGGTCAGGTCGGCGTGCCCCAGCAGGTGGTTGGCGCCCTGGTTGGCCAGCAGTACGCGATGCAATTCATCCAGCACCAGAATGCCGGTGCGCATGCGTTGCAGGATCAGCGCGTTAAGCGCTTCCAGGTTGGCGACATCGGCAGCGCGCTGTTCGGCCAGGCTTTCACTGACTTGCAGGCGACGGGTCAGGCCCTGCACGAACAGTGCGGCAGCGAAGCACAGCGCCCCGAATGCACCAACCTGGACGTATTGTGCGGCCGCCGCGGGCCGGCTGAGGCTGAGGTAAAAGGTCAGGTAGATCATGCCAATCGCTGCAACGGCAGCAATCAGCAGGCCGATACGTCCGCGCAAGAGGATATTGGTGATGGCCACGGCGACGATCAGCAGGTTGCCAATGCCGCTGGGCGTACCGCCGGCGGCGTAAAACAGGCCGGAGAGCAGAATCACGTCGACCAGGGCCAGGCTGAAGACCTGCGTCAGGCCCTTGGGACGGCGCACGGTGGCGATGATCAGGACGTTAAGCACCAGATACAGCCAGCTGCCATTGCGAAACAGCGTCGGGTGCATCATGTCCAGCAGTTCGCTGTCCAGGTTGCTGGATACCAACAGCGTCAGGGTAATGCCGATAACCAGGCGGTACAGGTGGTAGAGCCGCAGGATTCGCCAGCTTTGCTCTCCGCTCAGGGAGAAATCAGTGCTCACTGGATTGTGGGCCTTGTTCCAGATGGGCCTGGCTGCAGAACCATTGATTGTCCTTGGTCAGCGCGTGATCGCGAGGGACATGGGTGCCGCAATGCTCGCAGCGCACCATAGGCGTAGGGGGCGGGCTGGTGTTGCGGTCTTCTGGGCGAGGCGCCGCTGATCGAGTAAAGCGCCGCCATAGCCAAAACGCAGCCGCAATAATGGCAATCCAGAACAATAAGCGGAACAGGCCCATGGCGCTCTCTTTCTATCGGTAAGCCGGCAGTTTAGCTAACCCACCTGCGTGCGCCCAGCGCTGAAACAGTGCGCTGAACGGTGTTTTGCGCTGCGTTGCGCAGTAGGCGGTGCTGGGCGCTGGGCTGTTGCTTGGTGTGGCGAGGTGGTGCGCTTGTCGAGCGGTTACAACAAAGGCGCACAAGCAGCTGCCTGTGCGCCTCTGGTGGCGGCGATCAGACGAAGCAGAGCGTCAGCGGTTCGGCGATGTAGGCAGGTTTTTCTGAACCTTCGATTTCCAGCACGACCTTGGCCTTGAGCAGCCATTGGCCAGGATTCTTCTCATGGGCGTCGGTCAGGCTGACCACCAGGCGGACCTTAGAATTGACCTTCACCGGCTGGATAAAGCGCACGCTGTCCAGGCCATAGTTGACGGCCATCTTCAGCCCTTTGGGCATGATCATGATGCCTTCCATCAGCTTGGGCACCAGCGACAGCGAGAGGAAACCGTGGGCGATGGTGCTGCCAAACGGGGTGAGCTTGGCTTTTTCCGGGTCGACGTGGATGAACTGGTGATCGCCTGTGCATTCGGCGAACTGGTTGATGCGCTCCTGGTCGATGGTCAGCCATTCGGAGCGGCCGAGTTCTTTACCGATATAGCTGGGCAATTCGGCGGCGGGTACTGATGTCATGGTTTCTCCTTGAAGACGCAAGTGTTGTTTTTTTTGGGGGCGTAAATCCTTCTGCCCTAAGATCATCATGGGTTTGCCGCAGGGTCAAGTGTCTCGTGTGCACGCCGTAAACGTTGCGCCAGTGCCGCGCTAGCGCTGTAAGCCGGCCCTTGCCGGGTACTTCTGCTTATAATGCGCGGCACTGCGACTGGGATCATACGCTTCGGAGATTACCCATCATGCTGCTACGCGGCCTTTCCTGGCTGGTGCTGTGCCAGTTGCTTGGCACTGCGCTGAATGTCCTGCTAATTCCTATCCTGCCGGGGCCGATCATCGGCATGTTGCTGCTGTTTGGCTTTCTGCTGCTGCGTGGCGAGGTGGGCGAGCCGCTGCACCTGGCCGCGACCAGCCTGTTGAAATACCTGCCGCTGCTGCTGGTGCCGCCGGCAGTTGGGGTGATGGCTTATGCCGAGGATATTTTTGCCGATTTCTGGGCGATTGCCGGTGCGCTGTTGCTGTCGCTGTTGATTTCGGTCGTCTTCGCCGGCTGGCTGATGCAGAAGCTGATCGACCGTCAGCAACGCCGGGAGGACGCATGAGTCTGGAATGGCACGCCGCCTGGCAGGCGCTGATTCATCATCCGCTGTTTGGCGTGGGTATCACCCTCGGCGCCTACCAGTTGGCGATTGCCGCTTACGAGAAAACCCGCTGGGTGTTTCTCCAGCCGGTGCTGGTATCGATGCTGGCGGTGATCGGCATCCTGCTGGCGTGCGGCCTGACCTTTGCCGAGTACAAGGACAGCGCCGCCGCCCTGACGCTGTTCCTCGGGCCGACCACGGTGGCCCTGGCGGTACCGTTGTTCCTCAATCTGCGGCGCATTCGCCAGCTGTTCTGGCCGACCTTGATCACCCTGCTGGTGGCCGGCGTAGTCGCCACCGTGCTGGGTATTACCCTGGCGTGGGCCTTTGGCGCCGAGCAGATCATGCTGATGAGCATGGCGCCGAAATCGGTGACCTCGCCGATTGCCATGCTGGTGGCCAATCAGATTGGCGGGATTGCCGCCCTGGCGGCGGTGTTCGTGATGATTACCGGGGTTATCGGTGCCATCGTCGGCCCGGCGTTGCTCAAACGCTGTGGCGTGCAGCATCCGGCCGCGCTGGGCATGGCCCTGGGCCTGACCGCGCATGCGGTAGGCACCGCACGGGCATTGCAAGACAGTGAAGAGTGCGGCGCGTTTGCCGCCCTGGCGATGAGTTTGATGGGGGTGTTCACTGCCGTCTTGCTGCCGCTGGCTGTTCTGTTGTGGCTATAAGGAGGCGCCTATGACCCTACCGCTATTTCCACTGAATACCGTGCTGTTCCCCGGCTGCATGCTTGACCTGCAGATTTTCGAAGCACGCTACCTGGATATGATCAGCCGCTGCATGAAGCAGGGCCAAGGCTTCGGTGTGGTCTGCATTGTCGATGGCGCCGAGGTGGGCGAGGCGGCGGGGCAGTTCTCGGCGATAGGCTGCGAGGCGCTGATCCGGGATTTCCAGCAACGGCCCAATGGTCTGCTGGGAATTCGCGTCGAGGGTGGCCGACGCTTTCGCGTGCAGCGCGCCCAGGTGCTGCCGGATCAGTTGACCCTGGCCGAAGTCGAGTGGCTGGACGAGCAGCCGGAGCAGGCGCTGGAGGCTGAGCATGCCGATCTGGCGGCGTTGCTCGGTGCGCTAAGCGCTCACCCGCTGGTGGCATCGCTGGGCATGCCGAGCGAGCCGGCGGGCCAGGAGGCGTTGGCCAATCAACTGGCCTACCTGTTGCCGCTGGACGCCGAGCAGAAGCTGCAATTGCTCGACACCCCCGAGGTGCAGCTGCGTCTGCAGCTGTTGCAGCGGCTGCTGGAGCGGCTGCAGGGCGAGCGTCAGTAACGGTACAGCAGCAGGCCGGCGGACAGCTGCCAGGTGGTGATGCCGCCGAGCAGGGCGATAACCGCTGGCAGCAACAACCACCAGACTCTTGCGGACAAGGCCGGCAGTGGCGTGCGCCACTGCACCAGCGCCAGGCTCAGGGCGCAGAAACAGGCGGCCAGTAGGGCGCCGGCGATGATGTCGCTAGGCCAATGCACGCCCAGGTAAATCCGCGAGCCGGCAATTGCGGCGGCCGGCAGGCAGGCCAGCAGCAGCCAGGTCAGGCGCATACGGGGCGGTTGCCCGCGCCCGGCCAGTACCCCAAGCAGCAGGCAGAAGGCGAAGGCCGCCGAGCTGTGCCCGCTGGGAAAGCTGAAGCTGTTCAACGGCTCCAGCAGCACATCGGGGCGGCTGCGGGCGAAAAATGCCTTTAGTGCACCGTTGGCCAGGGCGGTGCCGAGCAGGGTGCCAATGGCCAGGCAGAGCGGGCGCCATTGCCGAGTCGCCAGCAGAATCAGGCACAGCAGCACGGCGGCGGCCAGCTGTGTGGGCAGATCGCCGAGGCGGGTAATCAGCACCATCAGCCTGTCCAGGTTGCTGTTGCGATGCTCCTGCAGCAATGTCAGCAGGCCCTGATCGAGCTGGCTCAGCTGCGGCCAGCTAAGCATCAGGCCAATCAACAGGATCAGGCTTGTCGCCACCGTCAGCAGGCTGGTGTGCCGTTGCCCGCGCAGGCTGCCGTGCACGCTAACGCCCACCACCAGGGCCATGCCGGCAGCAATCGCCCCGGCCTGCGGCCAGAAACCGTCCGGCAGCGGCAGGCGCATGGCGGCGCCAGTAGCCCAACCGGGCAGCATATAGGCGATCGACCAACCGATACCGGCCAGCAGACTGACGAGAAAGAAACGCACGAAGGGCATATCGAACATGCCGGCGACCATTGGCAGCATGGGCCGTAGCGGGCCGATAAAGCGCCCAACCAAGAGGCTGGCGACGCCGTACCGCACAAAGTAGCCGTGGGCACTGCTCAGCCATTGTGGGTGATGGCGCAGTACCGGCAGGCGGCCGATATCCTGATGAAAATAGCGCCCCAGCGCATAGGACAGGCAATCGCCCAGCAACCCGCCGCAAAACGCCAGCAGCAGGGTTTCCCCCAGGCCCAGCGCGCCGTTGCCGGCCAGCGCGGCGACGGCGAACAGCAGCACGGTGCCGGGTACGAGAATGCCGACAATCGCCAGGCATTCGCCGCAGGCCAGCAAGAAAATTGCCAGGCCCAGCCATTCGGGGTTGGCGCTTAGCCAGAGGGTCAGGGTGTCGAACCATTGGCTCATTGGTGGTCATCCGTGGGGGTTAGCAGGTGATAGTCCTGGCCGGTCAACTGGCCGCGGCGCAGCGGGTTGCGCGTGCAATGGTGAGCGAAGGCGGCGTCGACGAAACGGTAGGGCAATTGTTCATCACGGCCATGGGGGATGCCCAGGCGCGCGCATTGCACGATCTGTTGCGGGCGCTCGCCGATATCTTCGACAAACAGGCGTTGCTCATCGAAGGGTTGCGCGTCCCACTCCGGCACTTTCAAACCCAGCGATTTGCACAGCAGGGTCTGCCCGGCGCAAAGGGTTTCGCGGTTGCGTATTCTGCCCCGGGCGTCGGGATTGTTCGCCTGCATTTGCACCAGGGCGCCTGCGCCGCTGTGCGCGTCCGGCCAGGGGTAGGCGGATTTGATCAGCACTGCATTACCCGGGCCCTGGGCGCTGAAGTTCAGCGAGTCGCCGCCCCGGGCGTAGTACATATAGATATGCCCGCCATCCATAAACAGTGCGCGGCGTTTGTGGGTGTAACCGAGGGACGCATGGCTGCCTTTCTCGCTCAGGTAGTAGGCCTCGGTCTCGATAATTCGCGCGCTGAGCCAGCACTCGCCCTGTTTATGGCGGATCACTTTGCCCAGCAGCTCGCGGGCCAGCAGGCGCGCGTCGCGGTCGAAGAAGCTGGCCGGTAGGGCGCGGCCTTGGGGCCAGGGCAAACTAAGGTTGGGATCGGCTGGCATGTGGTGTCACGGTCACTCGGCAGGGCATAGGCTGGGGCTGTTGCCGTTTCGCGCGCTCAGCTGAGCGCCGTTTAACGGCTTGTGATCATAACAATAAGAGTCTTAACCATGCCTGAACGTGCCCGCGTTAGCAGTGCCCATATCAGCCCCAGCGCCCATTACACCGGTTATATCTGGTACCGCCATCAGCTGGCGGATGCGGCCTTTGCTACCGGCTTCGGGCGTTTTGTGCATGCTTTGCTCAGCCCGATCACCTGGGGCGCGCGGGTCGGTTTCGGCCTGGATATCGAGCAATTTCTGCTGCAACGGCATCTACAGATCGATGCCCAGCTGACGGCGGCGATTGAGCAGGGCGGGGTGTGTCAGGTGGTGGAAATCGCCTGCGGCCTGTCGCCGCGCGGCCGGCGCTTTACCGCACGTTACCCGCAGCTGCGCTACGTCGAGGCCGATCTGCCGGTGATGGCGGCGCGCAAGCGCCTGCTGCTCAATAGCGAAGGCTGGCTGGGCAGTCAGCATCAGGTGCGCGCGGTGGATATCCTCGCCGAGGAGGGCAGTAAAAGCCTGGCGGCACTGTTCGCCGAGCTGGATCACAGCAAGCCGGTGCTGGTGATCACCGAGGGGTTGGTGAATTACTTCGAGCTGGCGCTGATCGAATCGTTCTGGACGCGTTTGGCCGAGCAGCTGCGCCAGTTTCCTCAGGCCACCTACCTGACCGAGCTGTATCCCGATCTGCGCGAGCACCCGCGCTATCGCCAGCTGCGCTGGGGCGTCGGCCTGATCGGGCGGCTGACCCGTGGCAGTTATCCACTGCACTACCGCAACGATCAGGCGATTGTGCAAGGCTTCCAGCAGTGCGGCTTCAATCAGGTCGAGGTATTCGATCCGAGCCGCACCAGCCAGGCGCTGGGCCTGGCACCGTCGCGCAGTGCCGGCTTGGTGCGGGTAATCGAGGCGCGCGTTTAAGCGCAGGCGGCTGCCGGCAAGGGTTGTAGCTGGAATTGCGTCGCCAGCGCCTGGCTGGCCTGCTGGTCGCTGTGTGGGAAGACAAAGGCCAGGCCGTTTTGAGCCTGGCGCAGGGGTAGCAGGGGTTGGGCGGGCAAGTCCTTGCACAGCAGTTGCCAGCCGCGCGTGCCGCGAATCGCCGGCAGATCGGCCTGCAACAGCCCGCCGAAGAAGCCCAATTCGCTGACCTCCACCCGCCACTCGCCACCCTCGGCATGCTGCAGGCGCGCCTGGCGCTGGCTGGGCGGCCGGCGTGGTTCGTGGCGTTTTTCCAATTGCAGCAGTTGCTGCTGGGCCAGCAGGCTGCTGCCTGGGCTGCGGTTTGGCAGGGCTTCGCCGCGCAGAAACGGCTTGTACAGGCTGGCGCAGGCGTCGCGTTGTTCGAATTGCGCCAGGTGGTCGGCGTTGTGGATCAGCGCACAGCTGGCTTGGGCGCAGGCGGCGGCAAAGTGCGCATGCTCCCAGGGCTGGGTGAAATGGTCATATTCGCCGGCCAGCACCAGGGTCGGACAGCTGGGGTGCGCGTGAAAACCCTGGAAATCCAGCAGGCGCTGGCTGTTCTGCCGGTAGCGCTCGATATCGGCGGCTGACAGGCGCTGAATCTGCCGCAGCAGCGCCTTGCGAAAGACTGGGGCAACACCGGTCTGTTCCAGGCGCAAAGGGTTGAGCAGGCCGGTCAGCGCGCCATGGGCAAAGGCCTCGCAGCGACCTTCGGCCAGCAGCGCCAGGCCTTCCTGCAACAGCAGGCGCGCGCCGGGACGGCCGAAGGCGGTGATCCCGGCCAGCAACACGCGGGCGCAGCGCGCTGGGTGGCGGGCGGCAAACAGCGCGGCCAGGGCCGAGCCGTAGGATAGGCCGATCGGCATCAGCGGCGGCAGGTCGAGTTCCTCGGCGAAGGCGGCGATCAGGTCGGCCAACTGTTCCAGGCTCAGCTCGGGTGCTAGTTGCAGGTTGCCGCCCTGGCTGGGCAGGTCGAGCAGGATCACCGGGTGTTCGCCGAGCAGCTCGCTGACCTCGGCGGCAAACGAGCGAAAGCTCTGGAATGCGCCGCCCAGCAGCAGTACGGGCGGTCGCGGGTCATGGTGGCGGCAGGCGTAGGCCTGATAGTGCAGGCGCAGGTCGCCGAGGTGCAGCACCTGGGGGGCTTCGCTGAGTTGTGCGGCGCAGTAGTCGGTACGGTAATACATGCTGATCCCACCCCGGCGGTCGGCCGCCTGTCTTGCTTTTAATGGCAAGGTAAACATTCGGACGGTTTTTGTTTACCTAACCTTCGGGCGGCAGCGTGGTGCTGCTGTCACTGTTTCACCGGGTGGCCTGCGGTACGTGGCCTGGTGGCGTTACCGCCGGTTGTGGCGAACGCTATGTCTACCGTCCGCCGCGCAGCGCTGGGCGTGGAGCGGCGCGCCCGTTATACTCAGCGACTTTTTTCAACCGCCAGACCTGCCAAGACCATGACTGAGTCCGTGCTCGACTATATGACCCGCCTGGGACAGGCCGCCCGCAGCGCTTCACGCGTGCTGGCGCGTGCCAGTACCGCGCAAAAGAATCGTGCCCTGCAGGCCGCCGCCGCCGCGCTGGATGCGGCCCGCAGCGATTTGACCGCCGCCAACCAGCTGGACCTGGCCGCCGCCCGCGCGGGTGGTCTGGAGCCGGCCATGGTCGACCGCCTGGCGCTGACCCCGGCAGTAATCGACTCGATGATCGAAGGCCTACGGCAGGTCGCCACCTTGCCCGATCCCATCGGCGAGATCCGCGATATGCGTTACCTGCCGTCGGGAATTCAGGTCGGCAAGATGCGCGTGCCGCTGGGTGTGATCGGCATCATCTACGAGTCGCGGCCGAATGTGACCATCGATGCCGCCAGCCTGTGCTTGAAATCTGGTAACGCCAGCATTCTGCGTGGCGGCTCCGAGGCGATTCATTCCAATCAGGCGATTGCCCGTTGCATTCAGCTCGGCCTGTCTGAAGCTGGCTTGCCGGCATCGGCGGTGCAGGTGGTGGAAACCACGGATCGCGCCGCCGTTGGTGCGCTGATCACTATGCCCGAGTACGTCGACGTGATCGTGCCGCGTGGCGGCAAGAGCCTGATCGAGCGCATCAGCCGCGACGCCAAGGTGCCGGTGATCAAACACCTGGACGGCGTCTGCCATGTGTATATCGACATCGCCGCCGATCTGGATAAAGCCATTCGCGTTGCCGATAACGCCAAGACCCAACGCTACTCACCGTGCAACGCC
>NZ_JBAQLP010000123.1:0-2349 GCF_049301935.1 Pseudomonas sp.
AGGGGCGGGCTTTAGCCCGTCCCAGTGAGCGCAGCGAACGATTTGAGCCATTTGTTAGGCCTGTCGGGCCTGACACGGTAGCCGCCGCAACGCAGAAAGAAAAGGCTGACGCCGCCGAGTTGGAAAGAGAGCGCGGTAAGTTAATTGTTACGGTGTCCGGCATAAACCAATTCCTTTTAATAATGCCACTGAGTATGCGACTTACTGGCGACGCGATGTTGCGGGTAAAAACTAAGCTAGGAAATTTCCCCGGAGCTGCCTAACGTTTGGTTAAGGGGCGGGCTTTAGCCCGTCCCAGTGAGCGCAGCGAACGGTTTGAACCTATTGTTATGCTTTGTTTAAGCTCAAGTAATAACTGTAATAGTCGAGATCTTTAATGTAGCCGAGAGATTCATAGAGTTTTTGGGCTTGGATGTTTGATCTTGCAGTCTCAAGTGATATTCCCTTTGCCTTTGTAATGATGGCGTATTCTTTGGCTTTACTCAGAAGTTTCTTACCAATACCCTTGCCTCTAACTTTCTCGGAAACATACAGGTCATTTAGAATCCATGAGCGCTGAGCTGATACAGATGAGAAGCTCGGATAAAGCTGAGTAAAGCCTACATATTTTCCGTCAGCAGTTTGAGCATAAAAGATAGTTGACTCTGAATTTTCTAATCGCTCGGTTATAAAGTCGCGCGCAAGCGTCAAGTCAGGTTTTTTGCCATAAAATACTCTGTATGCATCAAAAAGTTCGGCGACTCCTTGAAGGTTAGTTAGTTCGGCTTTGTTTATATGTACTTCCATGTGAACTCCAGAATGAAGCATAACGTTTGGCTAAGGGGCGGGCTTTAGCCCGTCCCAGTGAGCGCAGCGAACGATTTGAGCCATTTGTTAGGCCTGTCGGGCCTGACAAGGTAGCCGCCGTAACGCAGAAAGAAAAGGCTGACGCCGCCGAGTTGGAAGGTGAACGCGGTAAGTTAATTGTTACGGTGTCCGGCATAAACCAACTCCTTTGAATAATGCCACTAACTATGCGACTTACTAGCGACGCGATGTTGCGGGTAAACCAATTCGGCAAGCGTTGCCGGAGGCTGCCTAACGTTTGGTTAAGGGGCGGGCTTTAGCCCGTCCCAGTGAGCGCAGCGAACGATTTGAACCACTAGTTAGATTACACATCGCCGCCGTCGTGGATTTTAAGCGCCTTTGCGATGGTTTCTCTAAGTTCAGTTATTTCTTTAATGTGTTGATTTGGTGATGTTGGATGTTGGTTAAATTTTGCGAGCATTAAATGTTCGCCTTTGGGGCCGCTTAAGTGCAAAGACCTGCCGGCGTAACTTTCGACTTGCGTGTAGATTCTGGAAAACTTTGAGAGATCAATTGTAGATTGGCGTCGGAGCGAATATGGTTTTCTGTATACATATTGTAGCGTCTTATTTTGTATGTTAATTAATGCTGTTACAGGTTTTGCCAGCATTATGGTGTTTAAAACCAAAACTCCTGCGATTGCAATTGTAGTGTTGGCTATCTTTGTTACGACAATAAACAGCATCGCTGAGTAAAAGGCCTGTAGAAGCCACTGTCGTGAATCTGTGGGAAGTTCGATGAGTTCTTCAGTCATGCGAGTAATCTAACGTTTGGTTAAGGGGCGGGCTTTAGCCCGTCCCAGTGAGCGAAGCGAACGGTTTGAACCAATTGTTATACGAGACTACCCAAAGAAAAAGCCAATAATTGCCGTAATAACTGCGATTATGCTACCAATTACAATTTCTTTTCCGTAGTCGGCGTAAAGTTTTGAAAAGAAATTTCGGCGATCTTGAATAGGGTGTTCTGCATGCATTAAGAGGCAGAGATTGGCAGATACATCTACTACTCGGCCAATGCTTCCGCAGTAAATAGTGCCTGTGCGATTTCCTGCTTCATCAAGTTCGTATGCTGGAAGCATAGTTTCTGTAGAGCGGCTAAGTTCTTTGAGCGCTTTATACCATCTGATTTTTGTGTTTGGTTCAGAAAGAAGTAATTTCCCCAGAGGGCTCTTGTGGTCAAAGCACTCTTCTAAAAGTCGCCCGCAGACTCCCGCTAGAAGCTCAAATTGGGAAGATTCATGGCTGTGCGGCATTCCAGTAATGCTCCAGTGCTCGCCAGCGGATCCCCACTGAATATCAAGCCGGAGATACTTGAGCGGCTCTTTAATTTCGCGGAATCTTTCTTCAAGTTCTAACCAAGATTTCATGCTGGTCCGTATAACGTTTGGCTAAGGGGCGGGCTTTAGCCCGTCCCAGTGAGCGCAGCGAACGATTTGAGCCATTTGTTAGGCCTGTCGGGCCTGACACGGTAGCCGCCGCAACGCAGAAAGAAAAGGCTGACGCC
>NZ_JBAQLP010000124.1:0-25050 GCF_049301935.1 Pseudomonas sp.
CCACCCTGGTGGCCAACGCCGTTGCCGAGAGCGTGCAGTACCAGGGCCGCAAAGCCAGCCGTCAGGGCAGTGAACAGCGTCGCCAGGCCATTCTCGATGCCACCATGCGCATTATCGTGCGTGAAGGCGTACGCGCCGTGCGCCACCGCGCGGTAGCCGCCGAGGCCGAAGTGCCGTTGTCGGCGACCACCTATTACTTCAAAGACATCAACGACCTGATTACCGATACCTTCGCCCAGTTCGTTGAGCGCAGCGCGGCGCACATGGGGCAGTTCTGGAGCAGTACCGAAGGGTTGTTGCGTGAGCAGGTCAGCCGCCTGGATGGCAGCGCCGAAGCGCGTCGGCGTCTGGCCAATGAAATCGCCCGGTTGGCGGTGGAATATGTGCGCCAGCAATTACTGACCCGCCGTGAACACCTGCTGGCCGAGCAGGCCTTTCAGCAGGAGGCCTTGCTTAACCCACGCCTGCACGGGCTGTTGCGCGCCCATCGGCAGATTTTGCTGCAGGGTGTGACGCACTTCTTTGAAGTACTGGGCTCACAACAGGCGGAGCAGGATGCCAAGCTCTTGACGGCGATTATTCTGCGCATGGAGTATCAAGGCCTGCTCGATGGTGTCGATCATCTGGACAGTGAAGAGATGTTGGCCATGCTTAAACGTTATATGCATCTTGTACTCGGGCTATAGCCCGCTCAATCCGTTCACAAGGAGAGCTGAATGAAAGCCTGGCGCGCGCTGCTTGCCGTGTCCTTCCTGTTGCTTAGTGGCTGTCTGGTGACCTTTAAGGACCCGATTCCTGCCAATGAAGCAGCCCCGATTCCCCTGCTTGGCGAGTGGTCGCGCAAGAATGAGTGGGGCGAGCAGCTGTATCTGCAAATCACCCGTGCCGGCTCCAACCTGTACAAGGCCCGGACCTATGTGGACAACCCGGATAACCTCGACAGCGTTGAAGAATACGGCTTTACCGTGGCCCACCATGGCCGCCGCTGGTACCTCTCGGCCGGTTTGCCGAAAAGCCTGGGGGCGAACTTCGCCATCGCCGGTTTCGAACTGACCAGCAGCAATGAGCTGGTGATCTACAACCTGGATGTCGACCGGATTCTTCAGGAGCTGGAGCAGGGCGTGTTACAGGGCGAGGTGATCGACGGTGCTGAAGGCGCTGGTGTGTTGATCAGCAGCCCGCTGGAGCAGGTGTTCGGCTACCTCGACGACCAGGCCAATTCGGATGTATTTATTGAAGTCGCGCGTTATCAGCGGGCGGGTGACTAGCAGCTTGTGGTGAGGAAAGCATGAACAGTCATACCGAGTTGGACGATTATCAGTTGATCGTGCGCGCGCTGTCCGACCGCCTGGTCGATGCGCAAACGCCGATTCGCGTGCTGGATGCGGTGAAGTGGGACGACTCGATCCGCAGTGAGTTTCTCAAGCACAAGGGCAAGAAGCTGCCCGCCGTCGACCAAGCCTACTACGCCAACCGGCCGCTGCCCTTCGATGCGCCGGCGAAGAAGCTGGAATTCCAGAATATCGAGCGCGACATCACCCGTCAGCTCGGCCAGTTCAACCCGGTCGGGCAGATCATGCGGCGCATGTGCCGTGAGTACCGCATGGTCATTCGCATGCTCGAAGCACGCGGCACCGAAGATTTCGGCCTGATCAGCCAGGAACTCTATGGCGCCGCTTCCGACGCCTTCCATGCTGGCGACCCGACCCTGGCTGACCTGGGCCTGATGTTTTCCGACTTCCTCAACAACATCGACAAGCGTGGCGACCTCAAGGACGACGCCAAGACCCTGACCGCCAAAGAGGCGGTCAACCTGCTGCAACACCGCCTGAACAAGGTATTTGGCGAGGAGGAGGGCACCATCCGGGTGTTCGAGTCCGACGGTATTCTTGCCGATGCCGCCGCTGGCGCCGACTACATCAAGATTCGCAGCGACGCGATGTTTAACGAACGCGATGTGCGCGCGCTGGAAGTACACGAGGGCCTGGTGCATGTGGCCACCACCCTCAATGGCCTGAACCAGCCGGTATGCACCTTTTTATCCAAGGGCCCGCCCTCGTCCACGGTAACCCAGGAAGGCCTGGCGATCCTGATGGAGGTGATCACCTTTGCCTCTTACCCAACCCGTTTGCGCAAATTGACCAACCGCACCCGCGCCATTCATATGGCCGAAGAGGGCGCCGATTTTCTGCAGGTATTCGATTTTTACCGCGAGCAGGGTTTCAGTCAGGAAGACAGCTACAGCAACGCCAATCGGGTGTTTCGTGGCTCCACCCCCAACGGCCTGCCTTTCACCAAGGACCTGTCCTACCTGAAGGGCTTTATCATGATTTACAACTACATCCACCTGGCCGTGCGCAAAGGCAAGCTGGAGCAGATCCCCCTGCTGTTTTGCGGCAAAACCACCCTGGAAGACATGCGCACCCTGCGCCAGTTGGTGGATGAGGGGCTGATCGTCGCGCCCAAGTACCTGCCGCCGCAGTTCAGCGACCTCAACTCGCTGTCGGCCTGGATGTGCTTCTCCAACTTCCTCAATCACCTGAGTCTTGATCGGATCGAAGCCGACTACGCCAATATCCTCTAGGAGCTACTGCGCTCGGCCATGCAGCGTTGCGCACGACCTGAAAAATGCTCATTTACAGCCGTAAACTCCGCTTTTTCAGATCGTGCGCGCCTTGCCTGACCTTCGCTCGGGACGCTCCTAGCCGTTCAGTAGGTTAACCGTAGCCCGGATGCAATCCGGGGCGATTTTCCCGCATTGCCAGGAGCTCCCCATGCCCAGCCATCAACTCGACTACGAAATCTTCGGCGCTTCCGCGCAGAGCGTGGAGATCATTCTCGATCCGGGCGAAACGGTGATCGCCGAAGCCGGCGTGATGAATTACATGACTGACGGCATCCGCTTTGAAACGCGTATGGGCGATGGCGCGGCCACGGGTGTGCTGGGTAAATTGTGGGGCATGGGTAAGCGCATGCTGACCGGTGAATCGCTGTTTATGACGCACTTTTCCAATGCCGGCAAAACTCCGGCGCGAGTGGCCTTTGCTGCGCCGTACCCTGGCACCGTGGTACCGATTCAGCTGGCGGAACATGGCGGCACGCTGATCTGCCAGAAGGACGCCTTTCTCTGCGCGGCTTTTGGCACCGCGGTCGGCATCAGCTTTAACAAGCGCCTGGGCGCCGGGTTCTTCGGCGGTGAAGGGTTTATCCTGCAAAAGCTCGAAGGCGACGGTCTGGCCTTTGTGCATGCCGGTGGCACGGTGATTCGCAAGGAGCTGAACAACGCGACGCTGCGCCTGGACACCGGTTGCCTGGTGGCTTTCAGCAGCGGCATTGACTACGACATCGCCCTGGCCGGCGGCCTGAAAAGCATGCTGTTCGGCGGCGAGGGCATCCTCCTGGCCACCCTCAAGGGCACTGGCACGGTATGGGTGCAGAGCCTGCCGTTCTCGCGTCTGGCCGAGCGTATCTATGCAGCGACGTTCAAGGCCCGCGAAGAAGTGCGCGCCGGCGGCAAATGATGCGGCAATCTGGGTCTGTGCAGGCGCGAGTGTTTGCGGCAAGCTGCGCCGCCTGTGCTTAGCCTGCTAACTGTGAGTTTTGAGAGCCTGTTATGAGTGAAATAAACCCCATCCCGCTGATCCTTACCGGCATCGGCAGCATCTGCGCCACGGTGGCGGTGCTCGGCTATTACGGCTACCTGCATATCGCCAAGCCGGAAGATGCCTTGCTGCTGTCCGAGTTCACCATGCTCAAGAGCGTGCCGGGTGAGGACTACAAGGTTTCGCTGAAGCCGGCCGGCCAGGTGGCGCAGTGCATCGATGGCGTGCTGGTGCTGTTTGACCTTGAGCAGAAAGGCCTCAGTGGCGTGTTGGTGGACCAGCGCAAACAGGCCGTGCGCTGCACCGAAAGCCTGGGCGGCCAATAGCGGCGTGCCTTTGGCTCAGTGCTCGCAGCTGCTTTGCTGCTCGTTCAAGAGTTGCAAGTGCTTGCGTGACAGCGCCAGAAAGCGCGGGGTCAGGCCGATGTCTTCATAGAGTGGGTCACCCTGCTCGTCGGTGGCCACCACCTTGCTGCCCTTTACATAGGGCATGCCGGCTTCCAGCTCCTCCAGTGCGGCCCCGAGCAATTCGCCGAGCAACTCCTCTATATGGTGTTTGGGGTACATCTCCTGCAGCGCCGCCAAACGTGCGGCGGCTTCCAGGTCCAGATGAATCTGGTAGGGCGTGCGGGTCAGGCTCCCCCGGGAATTTTCCTGCCAGTGCCGAACAAGCTCACGAATCTTCATAACCACCTCGTGGTTCCATGCTGCGCATAGCGCCTTAAACTTAAGCCTAGCCCGCTGCGGGCAATTGCGCGGTCGCTGCGTCGCGCCCTTGTAAGAAGTTGGCGCGCTGGGCACTCTGGAGGCAGGATCAGCGGAGGCAAGACTCATGGCAGAAATCGACGCGCGGCTGCGCGAGGACGTCCACCAGCTCGGCGAACTACTGGGTAACACCATCAGCGTGCAACATGGCGTAGCCTTTCTCGACAAGATCGAGCGCATTCGCAAGGGCGCCAAGGCCTCGCGCCGCGGTTCGCAGGAGGGTGCGGAGCAACTCAGTGCAACCCTGAACCAGCTAGAGGATGACGAGCTGCTGCCGGTGGCGCGGGCCTTCAACCAGTTTCTCAACCTGGCCAATATCGCCGAGCAATACCACCGCGTACGCCGCCGCGCGCCGGGTGAGGCGCAGCCGTTTGAAGACAATATTCTCGCCGATCTGCTGCAGCGGCTATCCAGCAATGGCCACCAGGGCGAGGCCCTGGCCCGCCAGTTTGGCCGCCTGGATATCGAGCTGGTGCTGACCGCGCACCCCACCGAGGTGGCGCGGCGCACGTTGATTCAGAAATACGATGCGATGGCCGAGCAGCTGGCGGCCGGCGACCATAGCGATCTCTCGGCGGCCGAACGTGAGCAGGTCAAACAGCGCCTGCAACGGCTGATTGCCGAAGCCTGGCACACCGAGGAAATTCGCCGCAGCCGGCCCAGCCCGGTGGATGAGGCGAAATGGGGCTTTGCGGTGATCGAGCATTCGCTCTGGCAGGCCATCCCCAATGTGTTACGCAAGGCCGATCAGGTGCTGCACTGTGCCACCGGGTTGCACCTGCCGTTGGATGCGGCGCCGATTCGCTTCGCCTCCTGGATGGGCGGTGACCGTGACGGCAATCCGAATGTCACCGCCAGCGTGACCCGCGAAGTGCTGTTGTTGGCGCGCTGGATGGCGGCGGATCTGTACCTGCGCGATGTGGATCAACTGGCCGCCGAGCTGTCCATGCAGCAGGCCGGCCCGGCGCTGTTGGCACGGGTGGGGGCGAGTGCCGAACCTTATCGCAGCCTGCTCAAGCAGCTGCGTGAGCGTTTGCGCGCTACCCGCAGCTGGGCCCAGGCTGCGCTGAGTGAGCAGATTCCAGTGCCCGCAGCGGTGCTGCAGGACAACCGCGAGCTGCTCGAGCCGCTGACCCTGTGCTACCAGTCGCTGCATGACTGCGGCATGGGCGTGATCGCCGATGGCCCGCTGCTCGATTGCCTGCGCCGCGCGGCGACCTTTGGCCTGTTTCTGGTGCGTCTGGATGTGCGTCAGGACTCCAGCCGGCATGCCGCTGCCATGAGTGAAATCACCGATTACCTCGGCCTGGGCCGTTACATCGATTGGGATGAAGAGGCGCGCCTGGCGTTCCTGCTGGCCGAGCTGGACAACCGCCGGCCCTTGTTGCCGGCGCATTTCAAGCCCAGCGGCGAAACCGAGGAAGTGCTGGCCACCTGCCGCGAAGTCGCTAGCGCGCCGGCCGCATCCCTGGGTTCCTACGTGATTTCCATGGCGGGCGCCGCCTCGGATGTGCTGGCGGTGCAACTGCTGCTCAAAGAGGCCGGGTTGCAGCGGCCGATGCGCGTGGTGCCGCTGTTCGAGACCCTTAATGACTTGGACAACGCCGGCCCGGTGATCAGCCGGCTGCTGGCGCTGCATGGCTACCGCGCGCGTCTACACGGGCCGCAGGAAGTGATGATCGGCTATTCCGATTCGGCCAAGGATGCCGGCACCACGGCGGCGGCCTGGGCACAGTACCGCGCCCAAGAAGCGCTGGTGCAGGTGTGCCGTAAGCAGGATGTCGAGCTGCTGCTGTTTCACGGCCGCGGCGGCACGGTGGGGCGCGGCGGCGGCCCGGCGCACGCGGCGATTCTGTCGCAGCCGCCCGGCTCGGTAGCGGGGCGTTTTCGCACCACCGAGCAGGGTGAAATGATTCGTTTCAAATTCGGCCTGCCGGATATCGCCGAGCAGAACCTCAATCTGTACCTGGCGGCGGTACTCGAAGCCACCTTGCTGCCCCCGCCCAGTCCGGAACCGGCCTGGCGCGAGTTGATGGACAAACTGGCCAGCGACGGCGTCAGCGCCTACCGCGCGGTGGTGCGCGAGCATCCGCAATTCGTCGACTATTTCCGCCAGGCCACGCCGGAGCAGGAACTGGGTCGTCTGCCATTGGGCAGCCGCCCGGCCAAGCGTCGTGAAGGCGGGGTGGAGAGCCTGCGGGCGATTCCGTGGATTTTCGCCTGGACCCAGACACGCCTGATGCTGCCGGCCTGGCTGGGTTGGGAGGCAGCGCTGGACAACGCCTTGCAGCGCGGCGAAGGCGAGCTGCTCGGGCAGATGCGCGAACACTGGCCATTCTTCCGCACCCGTATCGATATGCTCGAGATGGTGCTGGCCAAGGCGGACGAGTCCATTGCCCAGCTGTATGACGAGCGTTTGGTTGAGCCGGGCCTGCGCCCGTTGGGCGAGCATCTGCGCGGCCTATTGTCGCAGGCGACAGCCGCAGTGCTGGGTTTGACCGGCCAGTCGCAGCTGCTGGCGCACAGCCCGGAAACCCTGGAGTCGATCAGTGTGCGCAACACCTACCTGGACCCACTGCACCTGCTCCAGGCCGAACTGCTGGCGCGCTCGCGGCTGCGCGACAATCAGGCTGACAGCCCTCTGGAGCAGGCCTTGCTGGTCAGTGTGGCGGGCATTGCCGCCGGCCTGCGTAATACGGGTTAGCTGCGCTGTGCAGGCTTGGCGGTGCCTTAGGTGGTGCGGATGTAGTGCGCTTTGCCGTGCACTACATTTTAGCGGTGGTCGCTGGCGTATCCGACTTTAGGTGGCTTGTGCGCTATGGGTGCGCTGTGTATCTTGAGCGGCCTTTCGGCACTCTGGCCCAGTTTGGCAGCGCTGCTTGAACACTTTTGAGATTGGCCCCACGAGGCGAGTCCGACGATTTTTACTTAAATCTTGAGGAGCACATCGATGCGCGTGATTTTGCTGGGGGCGCCCGGTGCCGGTAAAGGTACCCAAGCTGGTTTCATCACCAAGAAATTTGGTATTCCGCAAATCTCCACCGGTGACATGCTGCGTGCTGCGGTCAAGGCCGGCACCGAACTGGGCCTGGTTGCCAAAAGCGTGATGGACAGCGGCGGCCTGGTCTCCGATGACCTGATCATCAATCTGGTCAAGGAGCGTATCGCCCAAGCCGATTGCGCCAATGGTTTCCTCTTCGATGGCTTCCCGCGCACCATTCCGCAGGCTGAAGCCCTCAAGCAAGCCGGCGTGGTGATCGACAACGTGGTCGAAATCGCCGTTGATGACGAAGAAATCGTCGGCCGTATCGCCGGTCGCCGTGTGCACCCGGCATCGGGTCGCGTCTACCACACCGAGCACAATCCGCCGAAAGTCGCTGGTTTTGATGACGAGACTGGCGAAGCGCTGATCCAGCGTGACGACGACAAGGAAGAGACCGTGCGTCATCGTCTGTCGGTCTATCACTCGCAGACCAAGCCGCTGGTGGACTTCTACCAGAAGCTCGCAGCCGCTGACGGCGCGCCGAAGTACAGCGCCATCGCCGGTGTCGGCTCGGTGGACGAGATCACTGCCAAGGTGCTCGCTGCCCTCAGTTAAGCCCTGCTGCAGTCAACCAACGGCCCGCTTTTGCGGGCCGTTGGCGTTTCTGCGGTTGGCGCGCTGGACTCGCTGAGCGTCGTTCATAGAACAGTAACCTTGCTCGCCTAGGCTAGCATCGCTTCTGGTCTATACCACGACGAGATGGTCATAGACGTTAAGCCTTAACCCTTACTAAGGAAGAGAGCGCGTTCAATGACCGAGAAAACAGCAAAGAGTGCCATCTGGTTGGGCCTTGCGTTAGCGCTGGTGGGCAGTCCTGCGACCTTCGCCGATACCCAGGCGAAGCCCAAGACCGACTGTAGCGTTGCCGAGTTCACCATGGGCCTGCGCTTCCAGCAGCAATCGGCAGAAGTCCAGGCCCTACAGTTGCAGGCCTACAACATCGCCACCCTGAAACTGGATGCGGCCGTGGCGGCGGCGAAAGATCCGTCCAAGCTGGCCATCGTCACCGACCTGGATGAAACCGTTATCGATAACAGCGCCTTGCTGGCGCGGGACCTGGCCAACTGTCACAGCTATGACGCCTGGGACACCTGGCTGCCCTGGGAGCGCGACGGCACCCCGGCGCTGATTCCGGGGGCGAAGCAATTTCTTGAGCACGCCGATAAGCTTGGCGTGACCATTCGCTATATCTCGGACCGCGCCGATGAGCAGAAGAAGTACACCCTGGCCACCCTGAGCAAGCTGGGACTGCCACAGATCTCTGAAGAAAGCGTGCTGCTGCTGGGGCCACCCAAGGTCGAGCGCCGCGCCATCGTCAGCGCCGATCAGCAGATCGTGCTGCTGCTGGGCGATACGCTGCATGACTTCGATGGACGTTTCCGCAAGACGCCGTTGGCCGATCAGCGCGCCACCGTCGCTGCTGAGGCAGGCAAATGGGGCAGCGAGTGGATCGTCTTCCCCAACGCTAGCTATGGCACCTGGTCTAAAGCGCCCTTGCAGGGCTGGGACGCCAAGACCGTTATCGAGGCCTGGTAAAAGCTGCTGTTGGCTGATGCTGCGCCGGGCCGTGCTGGCCCGGCGCGTGCTTGCTGTCCGGTAGGCGAAAGTGATTGCGCTGGAAAAAAAAACCTCAAGCCGTTTTAATGCCGGTCCATTTCGTCACCTGTCCGAATGCAATGACCACTCTCCTGGCCCTGGATACCGCCACCGAAGCCTGTTCCGTTGCCCTGCTGCATAACGGCCAGGTACTCAGCCATTACGAAGTGATTCCGCGTCTGCATGCCCAGCGTCTGTTGCCGATGATCAAGCAGCTGCTGGCCGATGCTGATGTGCCGCTGTCGGCGCTCGACGCGATTGCCTTTGGACGTGGCCCGGGCGCTTTTACCGGTGTGCGGATTGCCATCGGCGTGGTGCAGGGATTGGCGTTTGCCCTGGAGCGTCCGGTGTTGCCGGTGTCCAACCTGGCCGTGTTGGCGCAGCGCAGCTTGCGCGAGCACGGCGCGCAGCAGGTGGCAGCGGCCATCGATGCGCGTATGGATGAAGTCTACTGGGGCTGCTACCGCGCCGAGCAGGGCGAAATGCGTCTGGTCGGCGTCGAGGCCGTATTGCCACCGGAGCGTGCCTGTCTGCCGGGCGATGCCAGCGGCGACTGGTTTGCCGCCGGTACTGGCTGGGGCACCTTTGCTGCGCGTATTCCGGTTGCTGTAACGGGGCAGGATGCCGCCATGCTGCCGCACGCCGAAGACCTGCTCAGCCTGGCGCGCTTTGCCTGGGCCCGTGGTGAGGCGCTGGACGCCGACCTAGCGCAGCCGGTTTATCTGCGTGATCAGGTGGCCACGCCCAAGGCTTCCGTCTAAACCGCCGGGAATCGGCGCACCTTCTGTCGCGCATATTGCCGCGTAGCAGCGGGCTTGATTGCCAAGCCGGTCTGCGCCGGCTAGATTGCCATCACTTGTGTCCATCGTTGGCTAAGCAAGCCGAGCAGTAACTGATGCGTATCGACGGTTTTACCTCCTCTTACTCGCCAGACCGCAGTGCCCGCCCGGGCTCTGCGGTTACGCCATTTCGCGAAGCGCAGCGCGAGGTTGAGGAGCGTCGTGAGCAGCCCGCATCACCCGCCAGCACTCAGGGCTTCGAGTCCGTTGCCCAGGCGCGCAAGGTCGAAGCCAGCAATCCCAGCAGCGACAGTCTGCCATCGCGCCTGCAAGACCAGCTGTACCAGCCGCCACTGAACAACCGCGCCGCCCAGGCGTTGGCCAGCTACAGCTCCACCGCCAGTTTCGCCAGCGAGACGGATGCCCAGCAGGTGCTTGGCCTCGATCTCTACGCCTAGTCAATGCTGCCTTACTACCTCGGTTGCCCGTCATGGAGCGAGCCCGCCTGGCGCGGTGTCTTGTATCCGCAGGGCAGTCGCAGCGCCGACTTGCTGCCGCTGTATGCCCAGGTGTTCAACGCCGTTGAGGGCAACACCACCTTCTATGCGCCGCCTTCTGTCCAGACCGTGGCGCGCTGGGCCGAACGCATGCCGGTGCATCTGCGCTTTTGTGCCAAGCTGCCGCGCCAGATCAGCCATAACGGCGACCTGCGTGACCAATTGAGTGCGGCCGAGAATTTCCGCCGCTTGCTGGCACCGCTGGGTAAGCGGGTGGCGCCGTTCTGGCTGCAGTTGCCGGCTAGTTTTGGCCCGCAGCGTTTGGCGGAATTGGCCGCGTTTATCGAGCCCTGGCAGGCCGAGGAGCTAGCCGTCGAGGTGCGTCATCCGGCGTTCTTTGCCAAGGCTGAGGAGGAGCGCAGCCTTAATCGCCTGCTGCTTGGCCGTGGTATCGAGCGCATCTGTCTGGATTCGCGGGCGCTGTTCAGTTGTGTATCCAGTGCGCCAGCGGTGTTGCATGCACAGACCAAGAAACCGCGTCTGCCGTTGCGGCCCACCGCCTTTAGCCAATCACCGCAGCTGCGCTTTATTGGCCATCCCGAGTTGCTGGCCAATGATCCGTTTATGGCGCCCTGGCTGGACAAGGTGGCGGGTTGGATCGAAGAGGGCCGCACGCCCTACGTTTTTCTGCACACCGCGGACAACCGCCTGGCTCCGCAGCTGGCGCAACGCTTTCATCAGCAGTTGATGCGGCGCCTGCCCGGGTTGGCCGCTTTGCCTGAGTGGGTGGTCGAGCCTAAAGCCGAGCAACTGGGCTTGCTTTAACGCTGCGCCAACAACAGATCGGCCGCCTGACCACTGCGGCCGTCGGCGAACTCGAAGCGGCCGAGTTGGGCGATTTCGTCGTAGGCGCCCAGGGCAATCTGCACGTCGCGCGCTTGCAGGTCGATGGCGCTGACGCCGGCCTGGCTCAGGGACTGGCTGGATTGCCGGCCCTGGGCGTCGAAGCGCAGCAGGCTCAGGCGTTCGAAGATCGCATCCTGCTTGTCGATGCGCCCATCGCCGTTGTCATCGTACTTGCGCAGTTCGGCAAAGCCGTTGGTCGCGCCGTTCTGGTCGCCGAACAGTTCGCGGCCATCGTCGATGCGGCCGTTGCCGTTGCGGTCATAGGCGAGCAGGGCGTCGTCACCGGTGGGTACGCTGATCTGCTCGAGCTTGCCGTCGGCATCCAGGTCAAAACGTACCGAGCGGTTGAGGCCGCTGGTGCTGAAGCCGTTGCCGGCCAGGTCGAGCACCAGCGGGTCGGTTTTCTGTGGCTCGGCGTTGATAGTGACGTTCAATTCCAGCTCGCGCTGGGCGGCCAGCTCCTGAAAATCGCTGGCCTGGGCGGTGACGGCGGGCGGTTCGCTGGGCGTTTGCGGCGGTCTGGCTGGCGCTTTGGCGTCCACCTCATCGGGTATCAGGGTGCGCCGCAGAATCTGGTAATCCAGCGAGGCGCGCTTGCCATCCTCCAGCGTTTCGCTGATCGAACTGCTGTTGGCGGCCGATGGCGCGACGCTGCGTGGAGCGGAAATCACATCGAACATGGCGAACTCGGTGCGGCTGGAAGCTGCCGGGTCTGGCAAAATGCCGCTCAGGCTGGTTATCGGCTGCTTTTGTAGTCATTTGAGTGATTTTTGAGCACATTTTCTGATGAGTGATGAGCGGCTAATAGCCAGAATTCGTATGCAGGCCCTGGCTCCCCATTTGCAGATGGCGGCTGAAACCTGGGCCGCGCGCCTGGGTTTGCCGCTGGAAGGCGACAGCGAGTTTGCCCTGCAGCTGGGCGAGGGTGGCTTGCAGCTGGTGGAACTGGGTCCGCAGGCGCCGGGGCCGGTGAAAGTGGATTTTGTCGAAGGCGCGGTGGCGCATCGCCGGTTGTTCGGTGGTGGCAGTGGGCAGATGATCGCCAAGGCGGTGGGCGTGCAGGCCGGGGTACGCCCGACTGTGCTGGATGCCACGGCTGGCCTGGGGCGTGATGCCTTTGTGCTGGCCAGCCTGGGTTGCCGCATGACCTTGATCGAGCGTCAGCCGCTGATTGCCGCGCTGCTGGAAGATGGCCTCGCGCGCGCGGCGCTGGACCGAGATGTGGCGCCGATTGCCGCGCAGATGCAGCTGCTTAACGGCAACGCCATCGAGCTGATGCGCGCCTGGCAGGGCGAGCCGCCGCAGGTGATCTACCTCGACCCGATGTTCCCGCACCGTGACAAGAGCGCGCTGGTGAAGAAAGAGATGCGCCTGTTCCGCCCCTTTGTCGGTGATGACCTGGACGCACCGGCGCTGCTGGAAGCGGCGCTGAACCTGGCCAGCCATCGGGTGGTGGTCAAGCGCCCGCGCAAGGCGCCGCTGATTGACGGTGCCAAGCCGGGCTATGCCCTGGAGGGCAAGTCCAGTCGCTACGACATCTTCCCGAAGAAGAAACTACAAGCCGCCAGCGAGTAACGCCGGCGCTACTCGGCGCGGAAGGCGCGCAGAAATACCTCGACCGCGTCGCGCACATGGGCTTCGGCTGCGGCGCCCTGCAGCGCTTCACCGCAGCCGATCAGCAGGCGGAAGTTGGCGCCGCCCTTGATCAGGCAGAAAAACTGATCCGCCGCGCTTAGCGGGTCGGGCACGCGCAGCTTGCCGCTCTGGTCGGCGCGGCGCAGCAGCTCTTCCATGCCGTGCAGCACGCGCTGTGGGCCGGCTTCGTAGAACATCCGCGAGAGTTTGGAGTCCTGCGCCGCCAGGCTCACCATCACCCGGTGCAGCTCCACTGACTCACGGCTGTTGATCAGCTCATTGAAGCCCCGGCCGATATTCAGCAGCAGCTGCGCCACTGGCACTTCGTCGTTCAGCTCGAACAGCAGTTCCGGCAATTGCTCCTCGCATTTGGACTTTACCGCTTCAGCGAACAGCTTCTCCTTATCGGTGAAATGGCTGTACACCGTGAGCTTGGAGACCCCGGCTTCCGCGGCAATTGCATCCATGCTGCTACCGTCATAACCATTGCTGAGGAAGAGGGTCTTCGCCGCTTCCAGAATGGCTTTGCGTTTGGCCAGGTCTTTGGGGCGACCGGGGCCGCTGGGTGGCAACACTTTGTTTGGCATTGGTCGTTTTTAATACTGGACTAGTGAGTTTGCTATTTTTACTATACCTGTCAGTTTAATTATTCAAAAGCCTCCACAAAGGTTAGTCATCATGTTTCGTCATGCACTGTCTGTTGCGTTGCCTGTCAGTCTTATCCTGTTGCTTGGCGCTTGCGGCAATGGCGAGCCCGCCAAGGTTGCCGTGCGCCCGGCGATGGTGGTGCAGCCACAACTGGCTGGCGACCTGATGGATGCCTACCCGGGTGAAGTCCGCGCACGCCTGGAGCCGGAGCTGGCGTTCCGTATCGCTGGCAAGGTGGCCAAGCGCCTGGTCGATGTCGGCGCGCGGGTGAAGAAGGATCAGCCCCTGGCCGAGCTGGACCCGCAGGACGTGCGCCTGCAGCTGGAAGCCATCCGCGCCCAGGTGGCGGCGGCCGAGGCCAACCTGCAGCTGGTGCGCGCCGAGCGTGACCGCTACAAGACCCTGCTGGCGCGCAACCTGGTCAGCCGCTCGCAGTACGACAATGCCGAAAACACCTACCGCTCCGGTGAAGCGCGCCTGAAACAGGTGCGCGCCGAATTCAACGTGGCCAATAACCAGGCCGGTTACGCCGTGCTGCGTGCTTCGCAGGATGGTGTGGTGGCGCGGCGGATGGTTGAAGTCGGCCAGGTGGTGGCCGCTGGGCAAACCGTATTCACCCTGGCAGCCGATGGCGAGCGGGAAGTGTTGATCAACCTGCCGGAGCAAGCCTTCGAGCGCTTCAAGGTCGGTCAGGATGTCGCGGTTGAACTGTGGTCGCAGCCGGATCAACGTTTCCCGGGGCGTATTCGCGAGATGTCGCCATCGGCCGATCCACAATCGCGCACCTTCGCCGCCCGCGTGGCCTTCGTGGAAGGTAAGGTGCCGGCCGAACTGGGCCAAAGCGCCCGGGTATTTATCGCCCACAACGGCGAGGTGCCGCTGGCCGTGCCGCTGTCGGCCGTGACGGCGGAGAAGGGCCAGCCCTACGTCTGGGTGGTCGACCCGAAGGATTCCACCCTCAAACGCACCGACGTGCGCATCGGTGCCTACGGCGAGAAAACCGTGCCGGTGCTCGAAGGCCTGAGCGCCTCCGATTGGGTGGTGGCGGCCGGTGGTCAGGTATTGCGTGAAGGCCAGCAGGTGCGCCCGGTTGACCGCGACAACCGGGCGGTGCAGCTGATGGCCAAGGCCGCCCTGACGGTCGAGGAGTAAGCCCGATGGATTTCAACCTATCCGCCTGGGCGCTGCGCAACCGCCAGATCGTCCTGTATCTCATGCTGTTGCTGGCTGTGGTCGGGGCTATTTCCTATACCAAACTGGGCCAGAGCGAAGACCCACCCTTTACCTTCAAGGCCATGGTGGTGCGCACCAACTGGCCAGGGGCGAGCGCCGAAGAGGTCTCGCGCCAGGTCACCGAACGCATTGAAAAGAAGCTGATGGAGACCGGCGACTACGACAAGATCGTCTCGTTCTCGCGCCCGGGTGAGTCCCAGGTGACCTTTATCGCCCGCGATTCGATGCATTCTGCCGACATTCCCGAGCTGTTCTATCAGGTGCGCAAAAAGGTCAGCGATATTCGCCACACCTTGCCCCAGGGCATTCAGGGGCCGTTCTACAACGATGAATTCGGTACCACCTTCGGCAATATCTACGCGCTGACCGGCGAAGGCTTCGATTACGCGGTGCTCAAGGATTACGCCGACCGCGTCCAGCTGCAGCTGCAGCGGGTCAAGGACGTCGGCAAGGTTGACCTGCTCGGTCTGCAGGACGAGAAGGTGTGGATCGAGCTGTCCAACACCAAGCTGGCTACCCTCGGCCTGCCGCTGGCCGCCGTGCAGCAGGCGCTGGAAGAGCAGAACGCGGTGGCTGCCGCCGGCTTCTTCGAAACCGCCTCGGATCGCGTGCAACTGCGCGTCACCGGTCGTTTCGAGACGGTTGAGGAAATCCGCAACTTCCCGATTCGTGTGGCCGAGCGCACCTTCCGCATCGCCGATGTGGCCGAGGTCAAGCGCGGCTTCAATGATCCACCCGCACCGCGCATGCGCTATATGGGTGAAGACGCCATTGGCTTGGCCGTATCGATGAAGCCGGGTGGCGACATTCTGGTCCTCGGTCAGGCGCTGGAAGGCGAGTTCGCCCGCCTGCAGGAAACCCTGCCGGCCGGCATGCAGCTGAACAAGGTCTCCGACCAGCCGGCAGCGGTGAAAACCGGCGTCGGCGAGTTCGTCCGCGTGCTCACCGAAGCGGTGATCATCGTGCTGCTGGTGAGCTTCTTCTCCCTTGGCCTGCGCACCGGCCTGGTGGTGGCGCTGTCGATTCCGCTGGTGCTGGCGATGACCTTTGCCGCCATGTACTACCTCGGCATTGGCCTGCACAAGATTTCCCTCGGCGCCCTGGTGCTGGCGCTGGGCCTGATGGTGGATGACGCGATCATTGCCGTGGAGATGATGGCGATCAAGATGGAGCAGGGCTATGACCGCATCAAAGCGGCCAGTTATGCCTGGACCAGTACGGCCTTCCCGATGCTCACCGGCACCCTGATTACCGCCGCCGGCTTCCTGCCGATTGCCACTGCGCAGTCCGGCACTGGCGAATACACCCGCTCGATCTTCCAGGTGGTGGCCATTGCCCTGCTGGTGTCGTGGATCGCTGCCGTGGTGTTCGTGCCGTACCTGGGCGCCAAACTGCTGCCGGACCTGGCCAAGCTGCACGCGGCCAAGCATGGCGGCAGCGCCGGCGGCCACGACCCTTACAGCACACCGTTCTACCGGCGCGTGCGCACGGCGGTGGAATGGTGCGTACGTCGGCGTAAAACCGTGATCCTGCTGACTATTGCGCTGTTTGTCGGCTCCATCCTGCTGTTCCGCTTAGTGCCGCAGCAGTTCTTCCCGGCATCTGGTCGGCTGGAACTGATGGTCGACCTCAAGCTCAGCGAAGGCGCCTCCCTGGCCGCCACCGAAGAGCAGGCCAAGCGTCTGGAACAGCTGCTCAGCGGCCATGAAGGCATCGATAACTTCGTTGCCTACGTTGGCACTGGCTCGCCGCGTTTCTACCTGCCGCTGGACCAGCAACTGCCGGCCGCCAGCTTTGCCCAGTTCGTGGTCCTGGCGAAAAGCATCGAAGACCGCGAGAAGATCCGCACTTGGCTGATTGACGTGTTGCGTGAAGAGTTCCCGACCCTGCGTACGCGCATCTCGCGTCTGGAAAACGGCCCGCCCGTGGGTTACCCGGTGCAGTTCCGCGTTTCCGGCGAGCATATCGACGAGGTGCGTCAGCTGGCCCGTCAGGTCGCCGACAAGGTGCGCGAGAACAGCCATGTGAGCAACGTGCATTTGGACTGGGAAGAGCCGAGCAAGGTGGTGCGCCTGAACATCGACCAGGAACGCGCCCGCGCCCTGGGCGTCAGCACCGCCGACCTCTCGCGCTTCCTGCAAAGCTCGCTGACCGGCGCGCCGGTGAGTCAGTACCGCGAAGGCAACGAGCTGATCGAAATCCTGTTGCGCGGCACCCTGAGTGAGCGTCAGGAACTCGGCCTGCTGCCGAGCCTGGCGGTGCCCACCGACAATGGCCGCAGCGTGCCGCTGTCGCAGATTGCCACCCTGGAGTATGGCTTCGAGGAGGGCATCATCTGGCACCGTAACCGTCTGCCCACCGTCACTGTGCGCGCCGATGTGTATGGCAAGGAGCAGCCGGCCAGCCTGGTCAAACAGATCCTGCCAACCCTCGAACCGATCCGTGCGCAACTGCCGGACGGCTACCAGCTGGACGTTGGCGGCACCGTGGAAGACTCCAGCCGTGGGCAGAAGTCAGTCAACGCCGGGATTCCGCTGTTTATCGTGGTGGTGCTGACCCTGCTGATGCTGCAGCTGAAAAGCTTCTCGCGCTCGGCCATGGTGTTCCTCACCGCGCCGCTGGGGCTGATCGGCGTGACCTTGTTCCTGCTGATCTTCCGTCAGCCGTTCGGCTTCGTCGCCATGCTCGGCACCATCGCCCTGTCGGGGATGATCATGCGCAACTCGGTGATTCTGGTCGACCAGATCGAGCAGGACATCGCCGCCGGCATGGACCGCTGGCACGCGATTATCGAAGCCACCGTGCGGCGTTTCCGGCCCATCGTGCTGACCGCCCTGGCGGCGGTACTGGCGATGATTCCGCTGTCGCGCAGTGTGTTCTTCGGGCCGATGGCCGTGGCCATCATGGGCGGCCTGATCGTCGCCACCGCGTTGACCCTGCTGTTCCTGCCGGCACTGTATGCGGCCTGGTTCCGGGTCAAGGAAGCGGAGTCAAAGCCAGCCTGAACCGACGCTTGATGTTGAAAAAGCCAGGCCCAGTGCCTGGTTTTTTTATGCCTTTTGGATAGGACGTTTACTGGTCTACTGTCAAAAATATGCAACTGTCAGTGGCGCGGCATAGGTGGTTTTTACAGCGATTACAGCCTGTTACAGAGACTCGTAAGATTTTTTGTGAATTATCTGCTGACGTTTCGTTGTTTTTGTTTGACATATTTTACGTATTTGCCAGACTGCGCGACCTTGAACGGGCGCGTGCAGCGACCCGTCAACAATGGTCATAACAAAAACCTGTAGCCCATCGTTCCGTCCTGCGCAGCCTGCGCGGGCCATGCATGCGGTGGGCTGACGTCTGTGGAACGGGAAAAGCATGCTGATCTGGTTTGTTGCGCTCTATTTGCTGGTGACTGTCGCCATCGGTTTCTATGCCTCCACCCGGGTGCACAACACCCGTGATTTCGCCTCTGGTGGTCGTAGCATGGGCTTCCCCATCGTCGCCGCCATGGTCTTCGCCACCTGGTTTGGTTCCGAGGCCGTGCTGGGCATTCCCGCCACCTTCCTCGAAGAAGGCTTTGCCGGCATCGTCGAAGACCCGTTCGGCTCCTTCGGTTGCCTGTTTCTGGTCGGTCTGCTTATCGCCCGGCCGCTGTACCGGATGAACCTGCTGACCATCGGTGACTACTTCAAGAAGCGCTTCGGCCCGCAGGTCGAGCTGATCATCAGCCTGGTCATCGTCATGTCCTACCTGGGCTGGATCGCCGCGCAGCTGATCGCGCTGGGCCTGGTGTTCAACGTCATCTCCGACGGCAGCATCAGCACCACCCAGGGCATGTTCCTCGGCACCTTTATCGTGCTGCTGTACACCCTGTTCGGCGGCATGTGGTCGATTGCCCTGACTGACTTCTTCCAGATGATCATCATCGTCGTCGGCCTGGTGTATCTGGTCTGGCTGTTCAGCGACATGGCCGGCGGCGCCGACCTGGTGATCAGTAAGGCGGCCAGCGAAGGCAAATTCACCTTGATGCACGCCTTCGAGCCCAAGGACATCGTCGCCTTTATCGGCGCGGCCGTGACCATGATGCTCGGCTCCATCCCGCAGCAGGACGTGTACCAGCGCGTGATGTCGGCCAAGAGCGAGAACATCGCCGCGCGTGCCTCGATGGCCGGTGCGGTGTTCTACCTGGGCTTCTGCATGCTGCCGGTGTTTCTGGTGTACGCCGCCTCGATGATCGACCCGGCGTTGGTGCAGAAGTGGCTGGCCGAAGACTCGCAGATGATTCTGCCGCTGATGATCCTGGAAAAGACCCCGCTGTTCGCCCAGATCATGTTCTTTGGCGCGCTGCTCTCGGCGATCATGTCCACCGCCTCCGGCACCCTGCTGGCGCCGTCGGTGACCCTGACCGAGAACGTACTCAAGCGCTTCCTGCCGGTGCTTAACGACAAGCAGTTCCTGCTGCTGATGCGCGTCACCATCCTGGTCTGCGCGGCGGCCACCCTGAGCTTCGCGCTGTATTCGGATGCGAGCATCTACGAGATGGTCGGCAACGCCTACAAGGTGACTCTGGTGGCGGCGGTGGTGCCGTTGTTTGCCGGGCTGTTCTGGAAGCGTGCAACCACCCAGGGCGCGCTGGTGGCCATCGCCTTTGGTCTGCTGTCGTGGATCTACCTGGAATACAGCTGGAGCGAAGCCGCCTTCTGGCCGCCACAGCTGGCGGGCCTGCTGTTCAGCATGGCCGGTATGCTGATTGGTACGCTGCTGCCGCAGTGGAGCCCTAATCACAACGGCACGCTGCTGGCCCAGGCCGAGTAAGCCTGTCGCTTGTTGACGCCCCCGCTGATCGGTGGGGGCAGCCCCCGGTACTCCGGCGTAGACGGTAGGCGCGGCCTTGGCTGCACTACCGTGGCGGTTACCTTGCGCTCTGCCAGGCGAAATTAGCCAGATACCGTGCCAGCAGCAAACCGCGCGCCGCGCTTTAACACTGCACGCTGGCCGCGGGTGAGCGATGGGAATAAAGACGGTCGCGTGTCGCCAAGACCCATATGCGACTGCATGGCAGTGAAAACAGAACGGGCGGCGATCAATCCGATAAAAAATCTAAGCCGCCAGTCAACCCAGGTGGTGCTCGCCCGCTACTGCTTGATCGCTTCCTCGACAACCACATAGCGCCTGCCGCCACTGCGTTTGGCCACATACATGGCTTCATCCGCGCGCCGTATCAGGTGCAAGTCACTCTGGCCATGTTCAGGGTATACCGCGATCCCCAGGCTTGGCGCACTCTGCAGTGTGTGCCCATTCAATAAGTAGGGGGCACTGAGGGCGACGAGAATTTTCTCGGCCACCAGGGTGGCATCTTCCTGTTGGCTGATGCTGTCCAACAGCACGGCGAATTCATCACCGCCCAAGCGGCCAACCGTATCGGACTCGCGTACGCACTGGCGCAGGCGCTGAGCGACCTCGCGCAGCAGCAGGTCGCCTATGGTGTGACCACAGGTGTCGTTGATCTGCTTGAAGTGGTCCATGTCGAGGTACAGCACCGCCAGCTGTGAGGCGTCTCTCTGCGCTCTTTGCAACGCCGTTCGCAATCGGTCGAGGAACAGCGCCCGGTTTGGCAGCTCAGTCAGGTGGTCGTATTGCGCAAGAAACTCCAGGCGCGAGTGCGTGCGTTGACGCTCTATCGCAGCCGCCACCTGGCTGGCCACAAACTGCAGCAGCGCCTTGTCCTGTTCGCTGTAGTGCACGCTCGCGCAATAGCTCTGCAGCACCAGCACGCCGATGGTCTGGGTGCCCGATATCAGCGGTACGCCCAGCCAGTCCAGGGCATGCAGCCCGGCCACTGCGCCATGCCGTGCAAGCAGCTGCGTAGCCGTTTCAGGGGTTAACAGCAGGGCGTTACCGGTGCGAATAACCTCGGCGCAGAAAGTCGCGCCGCACAGCGGTATGGGCGGCGGCGGTGCTGCAAATTCATCGGCGTGATAGGCAAAACTGAGCTGGTCATCTGCGGCGTCGTATAGCACTACAGAAAAATTCTTGGCGGGGAGCAACTGAGCAATCACCTCATGCACTCGCCCATAGAGTGTTTGCAGGTCGCCAATCGAGTGAGCCGCCTGCGATACCGCATACAGGGCGGCTTGCACCGCTTCGGCGCGCTTGCGCGCAGTAATATCGCGTGCCACACCCACCCGCACCTGCTCGGCCTCAAGCCATTGGGCAGACCACATGATATGCACGATATGACCGTCTTTATGCACATAACGGTTTTCGTGGTCATGCGAGGGTTGCCCCGAATTAATCTGCTGTACCAGTGCCCGGCTGGCGGCGCGGTCGTCGGGGTGCATCATGTCAAAGGCGCTGCGGCCAAGCATTTCTTCGGGCCGGTAGCCAAACACCCGCTCGCTGGCCGCGCTGACTGAGAGAAAGCGCCCTTGTTTATCCACTACACAGACAACGTCCAGCAGCAGATCCAGCAGCTTGTCGTGGGGCGGGTGGCTTTTTGATGTCATGGCGATAAATATACTGCGCCGCTTGCAGGGTTCGCTAGCCCGATGATTTATCCAAGAGCGCGGCTCGGTCCCAGGCTGCAATCAACAAGCGCCGCTCATGCTCATCCTGATTGACCCTCGCCACTGCGGTTATTGCATGGCTGCGGCTTGGCGCCGCGTTTGCTTCAATGCACGGTCGCTTGTGCCAGGCGCTCACGTACCAGCGCCTGCGCCTGCTGGGTCATCTGGTCGAGCAGGCGGTCGCGCTGTTTCTCCGCATCGCTCATGGCCCGCTTGCCGTGCTGCTTTAGCAGGTAGGCGTGGATCTGCTGGACTTCCTTGGAGTGGAAGATCGGCGCCAGGTCCTGTACCGCCAGCAGGCCGTTCGAGCGATAAGTGCGGGTATTCATCAGCACCTGCGGCCCCTGCGCGGCCAGCACCTGAAAACCCATGGCCTCGAAGATCGCTACCTTGCTGGCGACGCAGGCCAGTTCGGCGTGCGGGTGGCGGCTGATCATCTGCTGCAACAGGGCGCGGGCAATCCCGCGCCGGCGCTGGCTGGTCTGCACGGCCATATAGGCCAGGCTGCAGGCCTCGGGGTCATCCTGGGCGGGCAGGTACAGGGCAAAGCCCAGCACCTGGGACGGGTCGAGATCGTCCAGGGCCAAAAGCAACTGCGCGCTGCTGTCGATGGCGCTGTCCATGGCCTGCAGGTACAGGTGCATCTCGAAGCCGATCACGTACTGGTACAGCTGATACAGCGGGTTGCTGGGTGTTAGCGACACCGGGCTGATGTCGCTGAGGTAGTCCACCACCATCTGCAGCACCTGGCTTTTCAGTGACTCGGGGGGCGGGGTGTTCAGGTGTACAAGGGTGAACATCGTCAGTCGGGCTCCAGGCGTGCGCGATTGGGCGGGCGGCGTGGGCGGCATTGTAGCGCCCTCGGCTGGGCGTGTTGGCATCGGCTTGCGTCGCATCCAGCCGGCAGACGCGGCACGAGGCTGGTCCGGCTTGGGCTATGATGCGCGCCCCGCCCAAGCCGCTCGCTTATCATCAGGTCACTATGTCCATTAATGCCCTCTATACCGACCTGTCTGATTATTACGATCTGATGTGCGCCGATATCGACTACCAGGCGCAAAGCCACTGTATCGACCGACTGCAGCAGCTGTTCGGCAACGCCGGCCGCCGCCACCTCGATCTGGCCTGCGGCACCGGGCCGCATGTGCGCCATTTTATCGATGCCGGCTACACCAGCAGCGGCCTGGATATTAATCAGCCGATGCTGGACAAGGCCGCGATTCGCTGCCCGCAGGCGCACTTTGCGGTGCAGGATATGTGCGCCTTCAGCGTCAACGAACCGCAGGATTTGATCACCTGCTTGCTCTATTCCATCCATTACAGCGCCGGCATCGAACGGCTGAAAGCCTGCATCGCCAGTGTGCATGCGGCGCTGGCAACCGATGGCCTGTTCTGCTTTAACGTGGTCGATAAGGGCAAAATCGACAACAGCCTGTTTACCGCACACAGCGCTCAGTATGCGGACGGCCAGTTCACCTTCAGTTCCGGCTGGCACTACGCCGGCGAGGGCGAGCGGCAGGTGTTACGTCTGCGCATCGAAAAGGCCACGGCCGGTGAAACCCTGGTGTGGCACGACGAGCACCCGATGGTGGCGGTGGGCTTCACTGAGTTGCAGACGCTGTTGCAGCCGTACTTCGCCGTGCATGTGTTTGAGCATGACTACCAGAAGCTTATTCCCTGGGATGGGCTGTCGGGGAATGCGCTATTTGCCTGCGTCAAGATTTAGCGCCTTGAGTGGCAATGCGCATGGGACAACTCTGGCAGACGCCGGCTGTCTGACCCTGGACCGTTCTGTAGCGACTTACCCTTGTCTAACCGCCTCACTTATTCGGCTGCTGAGGCGGTTGTTCGCGTTACCTGTCGTGTGACTACAACTCTCATGTGTTAATGATTGGTTTTTTCTTATCATGGCCGCCGCTGTTTATCGAGGGGGTGGGGCGTGGAGGAGTGGTTGTTGATCTGCGAACCGGTGAGTGCGCTGCTAAGCACAGTGCTCAAGCAGATCGAGGGGTTTTTTGACCTCAATGGGCGCATTGGCGTGTTCTTCCTTAGTCTGTCATACGCCGTCGCTTACCTGCTGTATCGCCGACAGCGCCGGTTGGGGCAGACCGAGGCGCGCTCGTTCTGGCAGTTTGTCGGCGGTAGCCGGGTGTACCTGCATCCCTCGGCCTTGCTGGATTACCGCTACTACTTCGTACGCGTTTTGCTCAAGCTGCTGTTGATCGTGCCGATCATTGGCCTGGTGGATCCCTATGTGCTGCGCTCAGCGGACTATCAAGCGTTTTTCACCCAGCTCTGGGGTGCCCGGCCGCAACTGGGCGAGAACCTTGGCCTGAGCCTGCTGTTTGGTCTGGGGGTGTTTCTGCTTAACGACTTCGCCAGCTACTGGACCCACCGCGCCTTTCACACCCGCTGGCTGTGGGAGTTTCACAAAGTGCACCATGTCGCCCCGGTGCTGGTGCCGCTGACGGCCAGCCGCGTGCATTTCGTGGAGAAAATCGCCGACAGCCTGTTCACCACCCTGTTGCTGGGCGCCTATGCAGGGGGCTTCTGGTACCTGTGCGGCGGTGAAATCAGCCGCTACACCCTGTTCGGCGTGACCTACCTGGTGTTTATCTTCAACTGCCTGGCGGCCAACTTGCGCCACAGCCATGTCTGGCTGTCGTTTGGACCGCGCTGGGAGCATCTGCTCAATAGCCCGGCGCAGCATCAGATTCATCACAGCGCTGCGCCACACCATTACCACAAGAACTTCGGCACCAACCTGTCCGTCTGGGACTGGCTGTTCGGCACCCTCTACACCACCACGGCGCAACCCGAGCGCCTGACCTTCGGCACCGCCGAGCAGGACGCGCACCGCTACCTGACGCTCTACAGCCTGATCGTGCTGCCGTTTAGCGACACCGCACGTAAAGCCCTTGCGGCTTGCCGTGGCCGTATGTCGAACGTGGAGTTATCGCGCGAGTAGGGTGGGTGGCGCGTTATTTGTCCATCATTACGGTGGTTGTCCGGCTACTTGCTGTTTGAGTGCGTGGGAGGAGCTTTAGCCGCGAGCGTTGCGGCTTCTTAAGGGGCTTTATATGCGCCGCTTATTTGTTGTTTGGGCTAACGGTTCCGCCCTTACGGCGGCTCACTTTTGGCAGACGCCCCAAAAGTAAGCAAAAAGTCTTGCCCCTTGCATCCGGGTCTCGCTGCGCTCGACTCCCCTCGTTCCATCATTGCTCCAGGGGCCGGCGTACAAGGGCCGTCCCTGGCCCTTTACGCCTCTCGCCGCATCCATGCGGCTCGCTCCCTTCCACAACGATTCCGCTCGGCCTGCTGATGGGGCGTTTGTCCTGGCCCGAGCTGATTGGTTCGGCGTGGCAGCGAGTTGGCTTTTGATTTGTAGGATGGGTGGAGCAGCGCGATACCCATGCGGTTGGGTGACGGCCTGGTTGATGGGTATCGCTGCGCTCAACCCATCCTACGAATTGGCCGCTACCCCGTAGGAGCGGGCTTGCCCGCGATGCTTCTGCGTTGGCAGTTATGTTCTGTTCTTGCTCCGCTTTTGCCTTTCGCTCTGCTTTCCACAAATCGCCCAAACAACGCGATCCCCGAATCCCGTCAGAAGGCCGAGTGGAGGTGCTGCGGAGAGGGGCGTTTGGCATGGATGCCAAACGAGGAACGATGGGCCAGGGATGGCCCACCGTGACGACCCTCGGAACAGTGCCGGAGCGAGGGAAGTCTGGCGAAGCCAGACCCGTATGCCGGGTGTGCTTTCTCTTTGGTTACTTTCTCTTTGCACAAGCAA
>NZ_JBAQLP010000125.1:0-28263 GCF_049301935.1 Pseudomonas sp.
CTCGAAATCAAGGGCTGCAGTCATACAGTTACCTGCGCGCCGCCTGCAGAAACGACAAAGCCATTGAAGCTGACGCTTCAACGGCTTTGTCGTAACCACTGCGAAGTAACTAGGCGCTTTTGCCGCGACGCAAGCGCAACAGGTACTGGATAGGACCCGAGGCCGCGTAGGCAAGGAAGATGATCAGCAAAATCCGCGGCGGATCACTGAACACCACCGCAAACACCAGCACCACCGCCAGGATCGCCACAAAAGGCACGCGCCCTTTTAGGTCGAGATCCTTGAAGCTGTTGTACTTGATATTGCTGACCATCAGCATACCGGCAGCGGCCACCAGGATGGCAACCACAAAGGCCATGTTCGACCCTTTAATGCCAAAATCACTAAAGGCCCACACCGTTCCCGCCACCACACCCGCAGCAGCAGGACTGGCCAGACCAATAAAGTAGCGCTTGTCGACGCTACCGATCTGCGTATTAAACCGCGCCAGACGCAATGCCGCACCGGCTACATAGATGAAGGCGACCATCCAGCCGACCTTACCCATACTGCCCAGCGCCCACTCAAACGCGAGCAAGGCAGGCGCCACACCAAAGGCAACCATATCGGAGAGCGAATCGTACTCGGCGCCAAAGGCGCTCTGGGTATTGGTCAGGCGCGCCACACGGCCATCCAGACCATCGAGCACCATGGCAACAAACACTGCGGCGGCGGCCACATAGAAGTTGCCGTTCATGGCATTGATGATGGCGTAGAAGCCGGCAAACAGATTGGCCGTGGTAAAGAGATTGGGTAACAGATAAATACCGCGATGACGGACCTTACGCCCTTCGGCGTCATGCCCCTCTTCTATATGCTCATCGATCGGCAACAAACTTTCAGCGTCGACGGGAGACTGCGGCTCATCTGGACGTTCATTCATGAACAACACCTTGCAACGGATTTGGAAAATTTCGACAGGCGCTGACGAACAGGGTTCACGGTAGCGCCCATGCAATACTCAGGCTTTATACCAGAAGCCTTGCCGCACCATGAAAAAACGCGGCCTTGGCCGCGTCTTTTCTTACGTCATAAAACCTTAGTTCTTGGCTTTGTCGACGATTTTGTTGGCACCGATCCACGGCATCATGGAGCGCAGTTGCTCGCCGATGATCTCGATACCGTGAGCAGCGTTGTTACGGCGCTTGGCGGTCATCGAAGGGTAGCCGGTAGCACCTTCGCTGATAAACATCTTGGCGTATTCACCGTCCTGGATACGCTTCAGGGCGTTACGCATGGCCTGACGCGATTCGGCGTTGATGACTTCTGGACCGGTCACGTACTCGCCGTACTCGGCGTTGTTGGAGATCGAGTAGTTCATGTTGGCGATACCGCCTTCGTACATGAGGTCAACGATCAACTTCAGTTCATGCAGGCACTCGAAATAAGCCATTTCCGGCGCGTAGCCCGCTTCAACCAGGGTTTCGAAACCGGCTTTAACCAGTTCAACGGTACCTCCGCACAGAACGGCTTGTTCGCCGAACAGGTCAGTTTCGGTTTCGTCCTTGAAGGTGGTCTCGATGATGCCGGTACGACCGCCACCCACGCCAGCGGCGTAAGACAGCGCAACATTCTTGGCGTTGCCGGAAGCGTCCTGATAGATAGCGATCAGGTCAGGAATGCCACCGCCTTTGACGAACTCGGAACGCACGGTGTGGCCTGGAGCCTTTGGCGCGATCATGATCACGTCGAGGTCATTGCGCGGCACGACCTGGTTGTAGTGGATCGCGAAGCCGTGGGAGAAGGCCAGAGTGGCACCCTTCTTGATGTTCGGCTCGATTTCGTTCTTGTACAGCTGGGACTGGAACTCGTCCGGAGTCAAGATCATAACCAGGTCAGCACCGGCAACGGCAGTGGCAACGTCAGTCACTTTCAGGCCGTGGGCCTCAGCTTTGGCAACAGTGGCCGAACCTTTGCGCAGACCAACAGTTACATCAACGCCGGAATCTTTCAGGTTGCACGCCTGGGCGTGGCCCTGGGAGCCGTAACCGATGATGGCAACTTTCTTGCCCTGGATGATCGAGAGGTCACAGTCTTTGTCGTAATAAACTTTCATGTTCTTGGCTCTATTAATCAGAAAGGGATGGGGTGCAAGCACCGCGACGAAGCCACCTTAAGTGATCCGCCCCGTTGCGTAAAATGATATATTTGCAACACAACATGCCGATAATTGAAACAAATATGGATAGTCACGCACTCAGGCTCTTTCTCTCCCTGGCCGACAACCTGCATTTCGGCAAAACCAGCCGCGAGCAGCACGTTAGCCCTTCTGCACTCAGCCGTAGCATCAAACAACTCGAGGACGAACTCGGCGCACCACTGTTTCTACGCGACAACCGCTCAGTGCGCCTGACCCGTGAGGGGCAACAGTTCCGCGAGTACGCCAGCGAGGTCATAAATGGCTGGCAAGCCATCCGCCAGACCTTCAAGCAGGATCAGTTGATCCTGCACGGCGAGCTCTCTCTGTACTGCTCGGTAACCGCCAGCTACAGCTTCCTCTATGACATCTTGAGCAGCTTTCGTCAGGACTACCCGCGCATTGAAATGAAGCTGCACACCGGCGATGCGGCCAAAGCCGTAGAACGCGTGCAAGAAGGGCGGGAAGACCTGGCCATCGGCGCCCGCCCCGACAGCTTGCCGGCCGGCGTCGAGTTTCAACCAATTGCCCGCTCCAAGCTGTGCTTTATCGGCCCGCAGTCACCTCAGCTATTGACCGAAGAGCAACTGAAACACCCCAGCGCAGCCAGTTGGCGGGACGTGCCAATGATCCTTTCGGAAGAAGACCTCGCCCGCACCCGAACCGATCTGTGGCTGAAAAACCACAGCATCAAACCGCTGATTTATGCACAAGTGAGCGGTAACGAAGCCATCGTCAGCATGGTGAGCCTGGGCTTTGGTATTGGCGTGGTGCCGCAAATCGTCCTCGACAACAGCCCGCTGGCCGCGCGCATCCGCATCTACGATATTCAGCCGCCGTTAACCGGTTACGAGATTGGCCTGTTCGCGCTGGAGAAACGCCTTAAAGATCCGCTGATCAATGCCTTCTGGAATCGCCAGCGCTAAACGCTGAAAGCAAGGCATTTACCCTGAAAAGCAAAAAGCCCTCAGGAGGTATTTCCCCGAGGGCTTTTCGTTTTATCAGTACAACGCAATCAGATGCTCAGCACCTTGTCGCCACGGGCAATGCCGGTCACACCACTGCGCACGGTTTCCAGAATCGACGCGGTGCCGATGGCCTGGATAAAGCTATCCAGCTTGTCGCTCGTGCCGGCCAGCTGGATGGTGTAGACACTGCTGGTTACATCGACGATCTGCCCACGGAAGATGTCGGTGGTGCGCTTGACCTCGGCGCGCTGAGCGCCAGTGGCCTTGACCTTGACCAGCATCAGCTCGCGCTCGACGTGAGCGCTTTCCGACAGGTCAACCAGCTTGACCACCTCGACCAGCTTGTTGAGGTTTTTGGTGATCTGCTCAATCACCTCATCATGGCCCACAGTGGTCAACGTCAGACGCGACAGGGTCGGGTCTTCGGTCGGTGCCACGGTCAGGCTTTCGATGTTGTAGTTGCGCTGCGAGAACAGACCGACCACGCGGGACAGTGCGCCGGGCTCGTTTTCCAGCAGCAGGGAAATAATGTGTCGCATGATTAGGTACGCTCCGTCTTGCTCAGCCACATATCGCGCATTGCACCGTCTTTGATCTGCATCGGGTAGACGTGCTCACTGGTATCAACCTGAATATCGAGGAACACCAGGCGATCTTTCATCGCAAAGGCCTCCTCCATCATCGGTTTAAGATCCTTAAGATCAGTGATGCGCATGCCGACATGGCCATAGGCCTCGGCCAGCTTGACGAAATCCGGCAGCGACTCCATATAGGAGTGCGAGTGACGGCTGCTGTACATCATGTCCTGCCACTGACGCACCATTCCCAGCGCGCCGTTGTTCAGATTGACGATCTTCACCGGCAAGCCGTACTGCAGGCAGGTCGACAGTTCCTGAATATTCATCTGGATGCTGCCTTCGCCGGTTACGCAGGCGACTTCGTCATCCGGGAAGCTGAGCTTGACACCCATGGCTGCAGGGAAGCCAAAGCCCATGGTGCCCAGGCCACCGGAGTTGATCCAACGGTTCGGCTTGTTGAAGCGGTAGTACTGGGCAGCAAACATCTGGTGCTGTCCCACGTCAGAGGTCACAAAGGCATCGCCACCAGTGACTTCGGACAGGGTTTCGATCACGGTTTGCGGCTTGATAATGCTGCCGTCGCCCTTGTCGTAAGGGAACATGATGCGACCACCACGCCATTCTTCAATCTGCTTCCACCAGCTCGCCAGTGCATCCTTGTTCAGCTGCTCGCCGATCTCTTTGAGGATCGCGACCATTTCGGTCATCACGCTATCAACCGGGCCGACGATTGGAATATCGGCCTTGATGGTCTTGGAGATGGAAGCCGGGTCGATATCGACGTGAATAATCTTGGCGTTCGGGCAGAACTTGCTCGCGCCATTGATCACCCGGTCATCGAAGCGTGCACCCACCGCCAGGATCACATCGGCGTGGTGCATCGCCAGGTTGGCGGTGTAGCTGCCGTGCATACCGAGCATGCCGAGGAACTGGCGATCGGTACCTGGATAGCCGCCCAAACCCATCAGGGTGTTGGTGACGGGCAGGTTGAGCATCTGCGCCAGCTCAGTCAGCGGCGCTGCAGCACCGCCCATGATCACGCCACCACCGGAATAGATGACTGGACGCTTGGCCGTCAGCAGCAGTTCGGCTGCCTTGCGGATCTGCCCGGAGTGACCGCGCAGCGCTGGGCTGTAGGAACGCAGCTTGACCTTCTTCGGATAGACGTACTCGAACTTCTCAGCCGGGTTGGTCATATCCTTGGGGATATCCACGACCACCGGGCCTGGACGGCCAGACTGCGCCAGATAGAAGGCTTTTTTCAGGACTTCCGGGATTTCCGAGGCGTGCTTGATCATAAAGCTGTGCTTCACGATTGGCCGGGAGATACCGATCATGTCGGTTTCCTGGAAGGCATCGGTGCCAACCATGTTGCTTGGCACCTGGCCAGACAACACCACCATCGGGATGGAGTCCATGTAAGCGGTGGCAATACCGGTGATGGCATTGGTTGCGCCAGGGCCAGACGTTACCAGTACCACACCGGCTTTACCGGTGGCACGGGCATAGCCGTCAGCCATATGGGTGGCCGCTTGCTCATGACGAACCAGAATGTGTTGAACTTCCGGTTCTTTGAACAGGGCATCGTAGATGTGTAGGAGAGCACCGCCCGGGTACCCATAAATGTTCTTAACGCCTTCGTCACGCAAAAAGCGGACGACCATTTCAGCGCCGGATAAAAGCTCCACGTTATTCACCTCTAAAACGCCAGAAAACCGCCCAACAAGGAGGACGGCCTAAGATAGGTTTACTGTCAGCAGAGCATGAGCGACGGTGATCGCCGACTACGTCAGCTACAACTGAGCAAGTATTGGGAATACCCCAAAGTGTTGCGGGGTGTTCCCACCCAGCGCGAGGTAACGCGTTGCGGGTGTAACAGGTCGGCGCGGGTGTGCGCCTCATGTCTGCTGAGCTAAAGCCTGCTTGCGGCGGACTCCACTACAGCGAGCCTGGAATTGTTCGGATTCAGCGCTGCCAAGTCAAGCAATCCGTGATTGAATCTACAATCTTCTGCTGTGACGCAGCGCAGGATGACGATTCGAACATTTTGGTTATAGTAGTCAGCAAGCACCGCAGCTCAGCAGCTCAATATAAGGAAACCGCATGCGCCGCATGATGATCACCAGCAGCTTGCTGCTCGCCATGAGCGCCACCGCCATGGCCAGCCAGGTTTACAAGTGGGTCGACGCCCAAGGCGTAACGCACTTCAGCGCACAGCCGCCGCAAGGCCAAGACGCCACCAGCATCAATACCGCAACACCGCCGCCCAAGCCTGCCATTGCCGAAGAACAGAAAGCCGCGCCGACCTTTGAGAGCATCGCCGACCCCGAGCAGGCGGCCATCGACGAGAAGGTCAAGCAGGAGGTTGCCGCCAAGGAAGCCGAGCGCAAGAAGTACTGCGAAGATGTGCGCACCAACCTTGCACAGCTGCAGAACAACCCGCGTCTGCGCATGGAAGTCGACGGTGAAGTGCGTCGCCTAAGCGAAGAAGAACGCCAGGGCCGTATCAGCGAAGCACAGAAGGCGATTGCCGAAAACTGCAAGTAAGCGAGTGGCGCGACTCAGCTCGCGCCAACAATCAACTGATCGAACTCACCCAACAGCTTGATCAGCCCCCTGGCCTTCATGGCCTGACCGCCATACACCTGCTCGGCCATCGGCTGAATCCCGGAGACACTGGGCAATGCCGCTCCAGCCTCCAGCATCTGCTTCATCTTCGGTAGGAATATCCACTGCAGCCACTGCTCGAACGCCAGCGTATCGACGCAGAACGGCTGCTGGCTGGATAGCGCCTGCGCACTGGGCGCCTGCGCCTGCCACCAGCCCAGCATGCGCAACTCACGCTCGATCAACAGCAACTGCTCTGCCACGGCAAGCACACGCGCATCCATCAGAGGCTGACTCGCGCCTGCTCACGGGCCTGGGCGGCACCCGCCGCATCACCCTGGCGTTCACGCGCCTGGGCAATCAGGTTCCACAGACTGGCCTGCAAGGCCGGGCGACCGCTGGCATAGCTCAGACCACGACGGGCAAACTGTTCAGCCTGCGCAGCATCACCTTGAGCCAAACGCACCTCGGCAAGCTTATAGAGCACCTGCGGTTCACGTGGTGCAATGCGCTGAGCGCGCTCCAGGCTGGAGGCGGCACCATTCAGATCACCACTGCCCTGCTGCTGCTGAGCCGTAGTCAGCAAGGCCAGGACCGGCCCATCCAGCTGCTCATCCATGGATAAACCACCGTCTGGAATGCCACTGGGTGCCGGCGCGACATAGCCGCCTTGCGTTGTGGCGGGCGGCGTAGCACTCCACGGCTGGGTAGTGGTACCAGTATCCAGTGGCGCATTGCTGGCCGGGAACGACTGAATCGGCGCGGAACTACCGCCACCGCCGGGCACCATCACCACCACGCCGGAGTCTTCCGGCAGGGCCTGAGGCTGTGTGACTGGTGCACCATAACCGCCTGGTGTACCCGATTGCGCACCGGCGATCGTGGTACCGCCTTCAACTACCGGAATCGAGCCGCGCGGCACACTGCTGCAACCAGCCAACATCAACGAAGCCGTTACTGCTGGAATCAACCATTTATTCACGTCACACCCTCTCCACTTAAACCCGCTCATGATCTGCTGCGCGTCGGCCCTGCTGTGTTAAAAACAGCCTCGGAATGCTCATGTACAAAAGTACACTCCGCCTCCTCGCCTATTTTCGCCTTGCAAGGCTCTAGCTCGCGAGATCGTGAACAGGTTTTTAATCCAACCAGCCGCGTACCCAATCCATCACCTCATTGACCGGCGCCTGAATACCACAGGCCGGCCCGGCGACGGGTTGGCTGCCGCGAATATACGGCATCTGTACTGCATTCGGACAACTCGGGTCGGTACCCTGACCGCTGCGGGCATCCACCCAGGCCTGCACCACGTTATCCGGCACAGGCATATCCAGCGGCAGTGGGTCGGCCTTGCGCATAAAGTCCGTCCACACCTGCAATGCACCCGTCGCACCGGTCAGCGGGGTAGGACCGTTGTCATCACGGCCCAACCAGACCACCGCCAGCACATCCTGACTGAAGCCGGCAAACCAGCTGTCGCGCGAGTCGTTACTGGTGCCCGTCTTGCCAGCAAGGGCCAGCGAGCGCGGCAGCTGGCTGTAGACCGAGCGCCCTGTACCTTCAGACATCGTACGCTGCATGGCGTTCTGCAGCAGGTAGATAGCGCCGCTGTCGAAGCGCTGCTGAATCTGGAACGGGTAACGCTTGAGCGGCTCACCGTCGGCCGTCAACACGTTGCGAATACCGCGCAATGGCGTATTGAAACCACCATTGGCCAGGGTCTGGTACATATTCGCCACGTTCATCGGGCTTAGCCCGCCGGCGCCCAGCAGCATCGACGGATACGCCGGCCACTGCTGCTCGACACCCAAGCGATTGAGCGTTTTCAGCACCTCTGGCACGCCGAGTTCCAGGCCGAGCTTGGCGGTCGACAGGTTGTAGGAGTTGACCAAGCCCTGGTACAGGTAAATCGTGCCATGGGCCTTGCGGTCGTAGTTCTGCGGGCTCCAGACCTGACCGTCCTGGCCCTTGATGGAGAACGGTTGATCTTCAAGCAGGCTGGTCAAGGTGTATTGGCTCGGCCGCTCCAGCGCCGTCAGGTAGATCGCCGGCTTGATCAGCGAACCAATCGGCCGTACTGCATCCAACGCCCGGTTAAAGCCGGCAAAGCGCGGCTGACGGCTACCAATAATGGCCTGCACCTCTCCGCTTTCCGTGCTGGTCACCACCATCCCCGCCTCGACCTGATCAACCCCTTTGCGCCCGGACAGGCGCTTCAGCGTATCGGCCAAGGCACTTTCGGCTTTGAGCTGCATGATTGGATCAAAGCTGGTGAAGATGCGCAGGCCTTCTTCGGTCAGGTCCTGCTCCTGGTAATCCTCGCGCAGCTGGCGCTTGACCAGATCGAGGAAGGCCGGGAACGAGCTGTCCGCCAACGTACCGCGCTGGGTAATGCCCAGCGGCTTTTGCTTCGCCGCCGCCACGTCTTCAGCACTGGCTACGCCCTGCTCTGCCAGCACATCGAGCACCAGGTTACGCCGTTCCAGCGCGCGCTCAGGGTTGCGTCGTGGGTTGTAATAGGTCGGCCCCTTGACCATGCCCACCAGCAGCGCCACCTGATCCAGCTTCAGCTCGGACAGTGGCTGGCTGAAGAAATACTGACTGGCCAGACCAAAGCCATGCACCGCACGCTGACCGTCCTGGCCGAGGAACACTTCATTGAGGTATGCCTCAAGAATGTCCTTCTTCTCGTAATGCAGCTCCAGCAGCACCGCCATCATGGCTTCGGTAGCCTTACGGGCCAGGGTGCGCTCGTTGGTCAGGTAGAAGTTCTTCACCAACTGTTGGGTCAGGGTACTGCCGCCCTGGCGCAACTGACCGGCGGTGGCGTTGATCCACACCGCGCGGGCGATGCCCTTGGGGGATACGCCGAAGTGATTGAAAAATTCGCGATCCTCAACCGCCACCAGGGTTTCCACCAGATAGGGTGGCACCTGCTCCAGCTTGATCAGCACGCGGTCTTCCTGGTGCGCCGGGTACAAGCCGCCAATCAGCAGCGGCTCAAGCCGCGCCACGGCCAGGTTGCCACCGCCAGACTGGGTCAGGCCGGCAACGTAATCGCCGGAGAAGCGCACGCGTACGCGCTGCGATGGTTCAGTACTTTCATAGAATTGAAAACCGCGTGAATGCAGTTCGATAGTGTTGCCGGCTACCGAAACGCCACCAGGACCGGCCACCGCGCTTTCGCGGCGATAGCCCAGGGCATCCAGCTCCTTGAGGAAGTCATCCTTGGCCAGTTTCTGCCCAACAAACAGCTCCAGCGGCCGGGCATAGACCTTGGCGGGCACAGTCCAGCGCTTGCCGGAGAACTTCTCCTGCACCACGGCATCGAGATAAACCGCAAACACGGCGAGCACCACCAAACCAACCAGGCCGAGCTTGATAGCCCAGCCCAACCAGGGGCGCATACCGCCGGAACGGCGTTTAGAACGGGGACGGGAAGATCGGGTACGAGTCATGGCGCGGCATTATACGCACTTTGCCCACTTGCCAGCAGGCCAGCGCAGCGGTTTGCAGACTGACGTTGAGCGGCCATAATGGCCGCCTCTTATTTCATTACACCGCCAAGGATCGCCCGTGAGCCAAGCTCTGATCGCCGCACTGCAGAACCCGGCCCTCTACCCTCATCCCGTGGAGCAGTTTCAGGTTATCGAAACTCATATTTCCTGGGTGGTACTCACCGGCCCTTTCGCCTACAAGCTGAAGAAGCCGGTGAACTTCGGCTTTCTTGACTTCACCGAGCTAAGCGCCCGCGAGCATTTCTGCCAGGAAGAGCTGCGCCTCAACCAGCGCCTGACCCAGGGTCTTTATCTGGAAGTACTGCCGATCAGCGGCAGCGCCGAAGCGCCGCAACTCGGCGGCAGCGGCCCGGCCATCGAATATGCGCTGAAAATGCGTCAATTCCCGCAAAGCCAGCTGCTCAGTGACGTGCAGGCGCGCGGCGAACTAAGCGAAGCGCATATCGATGCCCTGGCCAAACAGATTGCCGAGTTCCATGGCTCGACCCCAGCGGTCGCGGCCAGCCATCCGCTGTGTGCCCCAGAAGCGATCGTTGCGCCGATGCGGCAGAACTTCGAACAGATCCGCCCGATGCTCAAGGACGCAGCCGATCTGCAGCAGCTAGACGCCCTGCAGGCCTGGACCGAAGCCAGCTACACGCGCCTCGAACCGCTGCTGGCAACGCGCGCGGCCAATGGCTCGATCCGCGAATGCCACGGCGATATCCACCTGGGCAACGCCACCCTGCTGGACGGTCAGGTGGTGCTGTTCGACTGCATCGAGTTCAACGAACCGTTTCGCCTGATCGATATCGCCTCGGACGCCGCCTTCCTCGCCATGGACCTGGAAGACCGCGGCCTCAAGGCCCACGCCTGGCGCTTCATCAATGGCTGGCTGGAACACACGGGGGATTACTCGGCCCTGGAACTGCTGAATTTCTACAAAGCCTACCGCGCCCTGGTCCGCGCCAAGGTCGCGCTGTTCAGCCTGGCCCATCAGACCGATGCGGTACAAAAAGCTGTGACCCTGCGCCAATACCGCAACTACGCCAACCTGGCGGAAAGCTACAGCGCCATCCCGTCCAGCTTCCTGGCAATTACCCACGGTGTTTCCGCCGTCGGCAAAAGCCATGTGGCCATGCGTCTGGTTGAGGCGCTCGGCGCCATTCGCTTGCGCTCGGATGTCGAGCGTAAACGCCTGTTCGGTGAGCAGAAGGATGCCGACCTCGGCAAGCTCAGTGCCGGCATCTACACCCAGGACGCCAGCGCCGCCACTTACCAGCATTTGCACCAACTGGCCGAAGCGGCCCTGCATGCCGGTTTCCCGGTAGTCATCGACGCCACCTACCTCAAGCAGACACAGCGCGATGCGGCCAGCCAGGTTGCCGAAGCCTGCGGCGCGCCCTTCCTGATCCTCGAATGCAGCGCCCCGGACGAAGTGATCGCCAGCTGGCTGGAACAGCGCAAAGCCGCCGGCAGCGACCCTTCCGACGCCACCATGGACGTGGTACACGCCCAACAAGCCAGCCGCGAAGCCTTAAGTGACGATGAACTGCTGCACAGTAAGCGCGTCGACACCCACGAAAGCGCCAGCCTGGACACCCTCATCGCGCGCATTCGTCAGCGCCTGCCAGGCCTGTAAGAGAAAACGGGCAGCATAGTTGCGGCGCGAGCAGAGCGCGCCGCGGCTTCTATACTGGCGGTGAGTCCATAAGGAGATGCACCATGAGCCAGCCCCGGCAACTGGATAACCCGCTGTATATCCTGATCCGCAACGAACAAATCTCCGCCTTCAATGCACAAAAGCCCAAAGACATAGTCGTCGACCTGAGCGACGGTGATTTTCGCGGCATTGATCTGCGCGCCCTGGATGCCCAAGGCATCAACTTCACCAACGCCTACTTTCGCGGCACCGACCTGCGCGGCCTTGACCTGCGCAATGCCCAGCTCGAAGGGGCCAGCCTGGCCCACGCGCAGATTTCCGGGGCCTACTTTCCGGTCGAACTGACGGCTGACGAGATTCTTATGTCGGTGAATTTCGGCACCCGCCTGCGCTACAACACCCGTTGAGCGGCAACCACGTCAGCCAACTGTTCGGCGCCCGGGCAGACGCCTACGCCAGCTTCCGCCCGCATTACCCGGCAAGCCTGTTTGCCTGGCTGGCTGCGCAATGCCCGGAACGCCTGCGGGCGCTGGATATTGCCTGTGGCAACGGTCAGGCAAGTCGCCCACTGCGCGAGCACTTCAAGCAGGTACTCGCCTGCGATGCCAGCCTTAAGCAATTGCAGGCCGGCGCGGATCAAGCAGGGCTGCAGCTGTTCGTCGCCGAGGCGCAGGCGCAACCCCTGCCCAGCCACAGCCTGGACCTGATTGTGGTGGCGCAGGCGCTGCACTGGTTTGCCACTCCGGCGTTCTTTAGCGAAGTGCGCCGTCTGCTCAAGCCTGGCGGCGTATTCTGCGCCTGGTGTTACAGCCTGATGCGCATCGACGAGGCGTTGGACGCACTGATCGACGACTTTTACTGGAATACCCTCGGCGGCCACTGGCCAGCGGGCCGCGTCAGTGTCGATGCAGGCTACCGCGATATCGACAATCCCTTTAGCCCACTCACCCCGCCGGCCTCGGCGATTGAAATCAGCTGGTCGCTGGAGCAGTTGCTAGGCTACCTGAGCACCTGGTCAGCAGTGCAGCGCTACGCGCAGCAAAACGGCGCCGATCCACTGCTGCAACTGCGACCAAAGCTGCGCCAGGCCTGGGGTGATGCCAAACAGCCACGCTTTGTCCGCTGGCCGCTACACTTTCTGGCAGGCACGCCAAACTGACTCCATCCGCACGACTGCCCAGCAGCGCAAGGAGGCTTGATGAACGATGAACTGCAACACCTGAAGAACCTCGGCAAAACCTCGGCCCAGTGGTTACACGCGGTTGGCATTCACAACGCCAATGACCTGCGTCGGCTGGGTGCGGTCAGCGCGTATCGAGCGGTGCGCGCAAGGGGCTTCAGGGCATCCAAGGTGCTGCTGTACGCGATTGAAGGCGCACTGCTGGACGTGCACTGGAACGAACTACCACCCGGGCATAAGGCCGAACTGAATGGCCAGCTCGATGAAAGTTCACCCCACAACAAGAGCTAGCTCACAACCTCTCAGGCTTTTGATTTACCTGAAGTGCGCCGGCAACTATTGTTTTAGGGACGTTCGTGCGGTTTAGTATGCCCAGCCAGTTCAAGGAAATTCGCTCATGTATTTACTCGGGGAGCAACCGGCTTACGCCGATCAGCTGATCAACCGACTGCAAAGCATCCCCACTCAATTGCTCGATGGGCTTGCACCTGCTGGATCGCCACTGCAGCTTGAACGTGCGGAAGACCTGGCCAAGGTACTGCCGGAAAACCAGCTGTTTATCATTGAGAATGGCCTGCTGCATGCCGTGGTCGATGAGCGTCCGCTGTTTTATCTGCAGGAAGGCGACCTGGTTGGCCTGCGCCAGGGCCTGGACATGCCCAGCTGCCGCTACAGCAGTGAAGAGCAACTGAGCCTAATCCCCTATTCGCGCAGTGACGTGTTCAAACATATCTATGCCAGCGAGCAGCGTCAGGAACTGTTTATCCAGTACCTGATCGGCCATACCGCCCTGCTTTCTGATGCCCTGGTGCGTTTGAAACAGCCGGAAATTCGTCCCTCCACCGGCTTCCAGCACTTTGCCGCGGGTGAGGAGCTGATCCACCAGGGCGATGTCGCCGATAACGTCTTTATCATTATCGAAGGCCATGCCGAGGCGTACGTCGACGGGCACAAGGTTGGTGATGTGCAGAAGGATGAAATCTTCGGCGCCATGGCCGTGTTTACCCGCGAGAAGCGCAGTGCCACCGTACTGGCCAGCGAACCGTGCACCGTGATGGTGATTCCCAAGGAGCAGTTCCTCAGCCTGATGCAGAGCAACCCGAGGATTGCCCACAGCCTGATCGAGAGCATGGCCAAGCGCATTGACCTGCTGAACAAGGAAATCACCCAGCTGCGCCTGCCTGCCACCGCAGAGTAAACCGCCACGATTCAACTACCGAACCCGGCCAAGCGCCGGGTTCGGCGTTCCTGGCAGGGTACTTTTTGCACCGCGAAGAAAATAGTTTGGCAAAGGCCATTGACACGCAAATGATAATCGATATTATTAGCAACAACTGATCGCAAGATCAGCCGATAAGCTCAAGAGCCCTTCAGGCGGGTTCTTCTGGTTATCTCCTCATCAGGCTAATCACGGTTATTTGACCCGGCTCTGCCGGGTCTTTTTTTGTCTGGCAGAAAGTGCTCACCCCGACCCCTCCCCGCTCTTGCGGATCGACGGAAGCTGCGAAGTTCGCAGGACGCCGTAGAGCCCCATGTTGCGCTTCGCGAGCTCAGCCCAGCCTACAACTCCGCCAACGTGGCACGACCCAAGCGATTCATTTCAATACTCGAGCTTGGCGTAGAGCGTCTGCTGCGAGGCTTCGCGCGCCTGCTTGAGGGTATGGATACCGCGTTCGGCGAGCAGCGGGATCAGCTTGAGAAACACTTCGCCGGTAACCATGGCATCGCCCAGGGCGGTATGCCGACCTACCACCTGCACGCCAAGACGGGCGGCGATCTGTTCCAGGCGATGTTCATCGCCAGTGTGGCCCGGATGCACCAGGGCGGAGAGCAACAGGGTATCGAGCACCGGATGGATAAAGCGCACGCCGGTCTGCGCCTCCTTGAGTTGCAGGAAGCGCATATCGAAGGCGGCATTATGCGCCACCAGCACGGTATCCTCGGCGAAACGCTGAAACACCGGCAATACCTGCTCAATCGTCGGCTGCCCAGTGAGCATCTGCGGCGTGAGGCCGTGGATCAGCTGCGACTCGCGCGGGATCGCCCGACGCGGATCGATCAATTGCTCGAAACGCTCCTGCACCAGCAAGCGCCCGTTGACGATGCGCACCGCGCCCAAAGCAATGATCTCGTCGCCCTCGGAAGGCGACAGCCCAGTGGTTTCGGTATCGAATACGGTGTAAACCAGCTCGCGCAACGGGCGCTCATCGAGTTCCGGGGTTTGCCCCGGCTGGCTGAACAGGTCGAAGTCGTAATACACCGGGCGGCCCAAGCCGCTTGGCGCCTGCGCGGCGGCGTGCGGCTGGGTGGTCGGCAGCAACAGACAGAGGCGGTTATGCCCGCTGATACGGTCGGCCTGGGACCAGAGCTCGCCGCCGTGGCGTTCGAGCAACTCCTTGAGGGTACAACCGGCGGGGTCGGCACCGCCCAAGTTCAACGCCTGCTGTTCCCATTGATGCAGCAGCTCAGGGTCTAGCGGCTCACCGCCCCAACACAGCGCCAGCCGGGCGAAACGTCCAGCTGCGGAAAGCGTCAATGTCACCTCATGAACCCCGCAGGCGACGGCCAGGGCGCCCATTACCTGGGTTAACGCCTGCACCAGGGAATAGCTGTCCAAACTCAGCCACAGCGGTTCTGTGCTGTCCTGACAGCGCACGCTGAGCCCCAGCGTGGTGGTGAAGTTGTGCTGCAAAGCGCAAACCAGCTCGCTGGCCAGCATCTCTTCCAAGGGCCATTGGCTGCCGGGTAAATCGCCGTGGCGCGCCAGGCCCTGTTCCAGATTCAACGACAGGCGCTCGGCCTCTTCGCGGATCACCTCGCCGAAGCGTTGGCGATGGGCGGCATCCATGGCCGGATATTGCTGCAAGGTTTCCGCCGCCGCGCGGATATTGGCCAAGGCCGCACGGCTGCCTTCGGTGAGCTGACGCAGCAGATACTCGCGGCGGCTGGCCAGCTCGACGCTATCGGTGACGTCGTCGAGGATCAGCACGAAGCCCAGCAGCTGACCCGGCTGCCCCACCACTGGCGCCATGCGGCAACGCAGCAACTGCGCCGTACGGGCGCTGACGAAATGCACCGCCGGGCTGGCACTCCCCTGCGCCAGGCCCTCGCGCAGCTTATCCAGCGCATGCTCGATCAGACGCTGATCGAGAATCCCGAACAGCGAGCGACCGAGCCCCACCGCGCCGGCTTCCTGGCCGTCCAATACCTGCCTGGCCTGAGCGTTATAGAGCAGGATGCGACCCTCGAGATTGCATACCAGCACGCTTTGGGCGAGTTCGGACATCAAGGCGGCTAGGCGATTCTTCTCCTGTTCCAGATGCGCATTGGTCTGCGCGATACGCGCTTCGATATCCTCACGCTGCGCATCGTAGGCGGCGGCGAACGCATTCAGCGCATGGCCCAGACGGCGCATGGGCTTGGCACCACCAATGGCCAGCCGATGCTGCGGATTGACCCGATGGACGATGCCGACCTCTTCTTCCAGGCGCCTGGCCGTCGCAGGATAGGCCGCGCGCCAGAGCTGCAACAGGCCGCCGAGCAGGGCCAGCAACAACAACCCGAGCAGGGCCAACAGGGCACCGCGCCCGGCTAGCAAGGCCAGCAACTGCTCACGCTCGGCCAGGCTCAGATCGAACCAGAATGGGCCCCCGACGACGCCAAATAGGCCGACGAGCAAGGCGCTCAGGCCAGCGAGCTGCAGTGCGAAGCGGATGCCCATCGCTATGCGTCCGCCAGCAGGTCGCGCACCTGCGCCAGCAATTCCTGGGTCGAGAACGGCTTGCTGATATAGGCATCGGCGCCCAGCGCCAGGCCCTTGCTGACCTCCACGTCACGCCCCTTGGCGGTCAGCATCACCACGCGCATGCCTTGCAGTGCTGGGGTTTCGCGAATTTTCTGGCACACATCGAAACCGCTCAGCTGCGGCAGCATCACATCGAGCAGCACCAGATCCGGCGGCTGCGCCTGGATCGCCTCCCACGCCTGCTGGCCATCGTGCGCCACCCGCACCTGGTAGCCGGCCTGCTCGAGGAGAAACTCCAGAGAGATGACGATGTTCGGCTCGTCGTCGACGATCAACAGATTCTTTCGCTTGCTCAAGTTGCATCCTCCGTCTCGCGACCCGTCAGTGGCAGGGTAAAGGAAAAACTCGCGCCCTGCCCACGGGCGCTGCGCACCCATAACCGACCGCCGAAATGCTCGATGATCTGCCGGCTGATCGGCAGGCCGAGGCCGGTGCCCTGGGGTTTCTCGGTGAGGTTATCGCCGGCCTGGCGAAATTTTTCGAAGATGATTTCCTGATCGGCCGGATCGATGCCGCAACCGTTGTCGCGCACCTCCACCTGCAATACCTCGGGCAATACCTGCACGGCGATGCCGATGCGCCCGGCCTCGCGGTCGCAGAATTTCACCGCGTTGGAGATCAGGTTGAGCAGCACCTGCAACAGACGGTCGCGGTCAGCCAGCACCGGCGGGATCTGCGCCGGCAGTTCAAGGTCGAGGATCACGCCCTGCTCCTGCAACAACTGGCTGGTGGTGGCCAGGGCATCTTCGATCACCTCGCGCAGATCAAGCGCCGTGGCGTGCCATTCGGCGCGACCGGACTCCAGTTTGGCCAGGTCCAGCACCTGATTGATCATCCGTGTCAGGCGCTCGCTTTCCTTGACGATGATGGCGACGAAACGTGCGCGCTGCGCCGGTTCCAGCTCGGGGTTGTCGTTGAGGATTTCCGAGAAGGCGCGGATCGAGGTCAGCGGCGTGCGTAGCTCATGGGTCACGGTGGAGATGAAATCGTCCTTCAGCCGATCGAGTTCCTGCAGCCGCGCATTGGCCGCGCGCAGCTCGCCGGTGGCCGCCTCCAGCTCCTGCGACTGCTGCTCCAGACGCCGGCTGTAGGCGAGTACCTGGGAGGCTTCGTCGAGGATGTCGAGTACCTCGTCCATGCCCAACGGCTCTTCCTGCACCACCGAGGCCAGCATCACCCGCGCCGAAGCCGTACCTATGGCGCCGGCCAATTTCTGCTCGGCGAAATGCACCAGGTCGGCATCCGGCAGCAGTCCGGCGCTGGAACGCAAACCGCACTGGCTGGCGTACTCGGCGAAGGCTTCTGCGGCGCGCGCCGGACCGAGAAAGCGCCCGACCAGGGCGATCACTTCACTCACCGACGCGCTGCCGCGCCACAAACTGGTACCGCGCCCGCTGACCTTGAAAGCATCGACAAACAGCAACGCCTGGGCATGCTCGCGACTGTTCTGACGGCTGAACAGCGATACCCCGATATAGCCGCCGAGGTTAGCCAGCAGGCTCCAGAACAACGAGTGGCCGATCTCGTCCAGCCCCGCCAGGCCGAACAACGCCAGCGGCTTAAGCCAGGCGATGGCCAGTGGTCCCTGCTCGATAAAACTCAGCGGCAGCCAGCCGGATTTGGCGAATGCCGGCAGCAACAAGGTGTAAGCCCAGAACACAAAGCCCAGGGACAAGCCGCACAGCGCACCGGCGCGGGTGGCCTGCTTCCAATACATGCCACCGAGCATCGCCGGGGCGAACTGCGCCACCGCGGCGAACGACACCAGACCGATCGACACCAACGCATAGGCTTCGCCAGCGGCGCGGTAGTAGAGGTAGCCGAGCAGCATCAACAGCACAATGGCGCCACGTCGAATGCCCAACAGCAGCCGGGAAAGGTCCGTCCGTTGCGCCAGGCCCAGGGCCTTCCAGCGCAGCAGCAGCGGCATCGCCAGGTCATTGCAGATCATGGTGGAGAGCGCGATGGTCTCCACTATCACCATGCCGGTGGCGGCCGACAGCCCGCCGACGAATACCAGCAGCGCCAGCGCCTGCTGCTGGTGGGCCATGGGCAGGGTCAGGACGAAGGTATCGGCGTCCACCGTGCCGGCGGGAAAATGCATCAACCCGGCAAAGGTGATCGGCAACACGAAGATATTGATCGCCAGCAGGTACAGCGGGAACAGCCACATGGCCTTGGCCAGATGGTTCTCGTTGACGTTCTCCACCACGCTGATCTGAAACTGCCGCGGCAGAAACAGCAGCGACAGCATCGACAGAAAAATCAGCGACACCCAGGCGCCATAGCTGCCGGACGCGCCGCCGAGGGTCAGCAGGCGGTCAATATCGGGCAGCTTGGCGGCATGGGCGAACAGGTCGGCGAAGCCGTGGTAAAGGCCAAAGGTGACGAACAGGCCCGCCGCGACAAATGCCAGCAGCTTGACCAGGGACTCGAAGGCGATGGCTGCGACCATGCCCTCGTGACGCTCGGTGGCGTCCAGGTGGCGAGTGCCGAAGACAATGGTGAACAGCGCCAGCAGCAGCGCCACGTAAAGCGCGGTGTCCTGCCACGGGCCGAGCGCCTGATCCTGGTTCGGCATGCGGATCTCCGGATACTGCCAGAGGATCAGAAAGCTGCTGGAAACCGCCTTGAGTTGCAGGGCGATATAGGGAATCACCCCGATCACTGCGATCAGCGTCACCAGCCCGCCGAGCAGCGCGCTCTTGCCGTAACGCGCGGCGATAAAGTCGGCGATTGAGGTGATGCGGTTGGCCTTGCTGATGCGGATCATCTTGCGCAGCACCAGCCAGAACAACGCCGCCATCAGGGTCGGGCCGAGGTAGATCGGCAGAAAGCCGACACCACTGACCGCCGCACGGCCGACGCTGCCGTAGAAGGTCCAGGAGGTGGCGTAGACCGCCAACGACAGCGCATAGATATAGGGGTTGGCGATGATCGAGCGGCCCGCATCGGCGCGCTTGTCGCCCCAATAGGCGATGGCGAAGAGAATCCCCAGATAGGCGCCGGAGATCAGCAGAATCAGGCCACCAACCGGCATGGGCGGCACCTCAGCGCTTGGAGCGCTCGATGACCACAATCATCGAGACGATCAGCAGCGCCCAGACGCCGAATAGATAGGCGAACAACCGCGGTACGCCAAACACATCGCCACCGCCGTCGGACAACGCCAACAGCGGGTAGCTGAACAGCAGGCAACCGAGCAGAAACAACGCTACCAAGCGTTGCGCCCAGAGTGTGCGATTGGCCATAGCCCTTACCTCCTGGGCCTAAGTGTGGCCGATTATTGGCCGCGCGCACTGCGCGACCATGGTCGGGGCGTACTGGCCGCGGACAAGAGGCCGTCGTAGCCCGGATGCAATCCGGGAATTGATAGCGACGATAAAACCGCTCCGCGGATTTCATCCGGGCTGCCAGGTAGCGTCGTGTAGGTTGGCGCTGAGCGTACGAAGCCCAACGAGAGATCTAGGTCGGCGCCGTACTACATAGGGGGTTCAATCGCCGAAGTTGGCGCAGTGATCCTGCTCCGGCTGCGCCGCGGTGTACCAGACGAAATCCGCGGCGGAGGCGCTTACCGGGGTGCCCACTTCGGCGAGCATCAAAACCAGGCTGCCCGCTGGTTCGCCCAGGTCGCGCAGGTGCAAGGGCACCCCGAGGTCGCGGCGCACATGGTAGGCGCCGGCCAGCAGCATGCTCGGTGCGGGTGCGGCGAGTAACGCCTCGGCCATGCGCCGGTCGCGCTGCTGCTGCACGGCGAGCATCGCCGGCAGCTGGCTTTCCGGTAATTTGCCGCAGTGGGAGTCGCGGATTTGCGCCAACAGTTGCTCGCGTACCGGCTCGGCGGTCGAGGCAATACCGCTCAGCAGCGGGCGCTGACGATAGACCTTGAGTATTTCCGCGCGGTCCAGATCGGCCGCCAACACCGGATAGGGCTGCGCCAGCCCATGACGCAGCAGCGGTCCGTAAAGCATCCAATCCCAGCCCTTTTGCCAATTCAGCGCCGCCGGCAGATCCTCGCTCTGTTCACCGGCCGTCAGCTGAGCGCGCACCGCGTCGACGCTGCCCTGCTGATCCGGGGTGAGCATTTCCAGCAGCAGGCTGCCCTGCGCCCGTTGCGCCGCCAACGCCTGCAGCAACCAGAGTTGCAGCGCGTGGTGATCGGGATTGTCGTGCTGCTCGCCGACCAGCAGCCGCGGCGCGTCGGCCAGGCGTTCCAGCAGCTGCGGCGGGGTCAGGCGTTCGTCACTGCGCAGGTCGACGATCGTCCCCAATTCGGCATGCTCGCGCCCTTCTGGACTTTGCCAGGCTGGTAGCGGCGGCAAGGCACTTTGGCAGCCGAACAGCAGGCTGATAACCAACAGAATAAGCAGGCGCATAGGGTTTCCTTCAGTAGGTTTGCAGCAAAATACTGCGCCGCTCAGCGCGCGATTATCAGCGGGTGACCACGTTCCGGATGGCGCTGCACCAGCACTTCCAGGCCGAACACCGCCTGCAGCGGCTCGGCCTGCAACACCTGCTCGGGGCTGCCCAGGGCATGGGGGCGACCGCGTTCGAGCAAGAGCAGACGGTCACAATAGCGCGCCGCCAGATTCAGATCATGCAGAATCACCAGCACCGCCGCACCGCGTTCGGCGAATGCGCGCAGCGCTTGCAAGGTAGTGTGCTGATGCAGCGGGTCGAGCATCGAGGTGGGCTCATCGAGCAGCAGCACCTGCCCCTCGCCGCCCGGCCAGAGCTGCGCCAGCACCCGCGCCAGGTGCACGCGCTGACGCTCGCCGCCGGACAAGGCCAGGTAACTGCGCCCGGCCAGGTGCAAGGCATCGGCCGCCTGCAGCGCCTGCTGGATAATCTGCGCATCACGCACACGCCCGCTGGCGTGGGGTAAACGGCCCATGCCGACCACTTCTTCCACGCGAAAGGCAAAGCTTAGCGTCGAAGTCTGCGGCAATACCGCCAGGCGTTGCGCACGCTCGCTGCCGGGCCAGTCCTGCAAGCGCCGCTGATCCAGCCAGACTTCGCCTTGGGCAGGCGGCAACTCGCCGCACAAGGCGCCCAGCAAGGTGCTCTTGCCGGCGCCATTAGGCCCCAGCACGCCAAGCACTTCACCGGGACGCAACTCCAGGTTGATGTCCGCCAACACCGTACACGGGCCGCGCTGTACCGCCAGATTTTCTGCGCGCAGCATCAGGTATGCCCCCGCAGCAACAGATAAAGGAAGAACGGCGCGCCAATCAGCGCCGTGACGATACCAATCGGCAATTCGGCCGGGGCCAACGCCAGCCGCGCCGCCAGATCGGCCAGCAGCAACAGGCTGGCGCCCGCCAGGGCCGAGGCCGGCAACAGCACGCGATGATCCGGCCCCACCAGCAGACGCACCAGATGCGGCACCACCAGGCCGATAAAGCCGATCATCCCCGCCGCCGCCACGGCCGCGCCCACACCGAGGGCGGTACAAAACACCAGCTCGGCCTTGACCCGCTCCACGGCAAAGCCCAGGTGACGCGCCTCGGACTCGCCCAGCAGCAGAGCATTCAAGGCCTTGGCCCGCCGTGGCAACCACAGCGCCACTGCCGCCGTCACCAGCAGCAGCGGCCATAAACGGCTGTAACTGGCGCCATTCAGGCTGCCCAGGTTCCAGAACGTCAGGGTGCGCAAGGTGGCGTCGTCGGCCAGGTAGGTAAACAGGCCGATCGCCGCACCGGCCAATGCAGTTAGGGCGATACCGGCCAGGAGCATGGTCGCCACATGAGTTTCGCCGTCCCGCCGACCCAGGCGATAGACCAGCGCCGTCACGCCCAGGCCGCCGATAAAGGCGAACAAGGACAATAGATAAGGTGCAAAGGCTTCCGGCAAGCCGCCCAGTGCGGCGCCACCGACAATCGCCACCGCCGCGCCGAGGGCCGCGCCGCTGGAGACCCCGATCAAACCGGGATCGGCCAGCGGATTACGAAACAGCCCCTGCATCGCCACCCCGCACAGCGCCAGCACCGCGCCGATCAGCAACCCGAGCAAGGTGCGCGGCAGACGGATCTGCCCAAGTATCAGCTCGGCCTGAGCCAGGTCATCACCCGGTGGCGCCAGGCCAAGCAGGCGCAGCGCCACCTTGAGGGTGTCGAGCAGTGGCAGGCTGACCGGCCCCAGCGCCAGGGATAGCCAGAGCGCGAGTGCCAGCAGCAGGCTCAAAGCGATAAACAGTGAGCGCGGTCGAATAACAGGATTCATGTCGTGGGCTTGGCTTCGGCGACCAGAGGTTGGCTGGCAGGATAAAAGGCTGCGGACAAGGCCGCCAGCCCAACGCACTGGCTGGATCAGCCGACGGCCGATAATCCTCGCCCAAGCAAAACGACAACCACGGCAAGAGCCGCCCTTCCACTTCCGCGCCAGGGCGGCATAATGCCGGCCTGTCGAGGAGGTTCCCATGTTGCGTTTATGTGCCCCGGATGAAGTGGCCGAAGGCCAGAGCCGGGGCTTCGAAGTTGCGGGTGAAAAGCTGTTTGCCGTGCGCAAGGACGGCCAGCTGTATGCCTACCGTAATCGCTGTCCGCACCGTGGCATCCCCCTGGAATGGCTGCCCGACCAGTTTCTCGATGTCAGTGCCAGCCTGATCCAATGCGCCACCCACGGCGCGCTGTTTCTGATCGAGTCCGGCGAATGCGTCGCCGGCCCCTGCGCCGGGCAATCGCTGCAAACACTTGCCATCCGCGAAGATGCTCAGGACATCTGGGTCGATTTTGGCGAACTATTGGAATAAGCCTTTGTAGGATGGGTTGAGCGCAGCGATACCCATCAATGGCCGCTGCCCCAGACAAACAGCATGGGTATCGCAGGCTCAACCCATCCTACGAGCTAGAGCCCTGCCGCCTGCAAGCGCTGCGCATGCTCGACAAACAGCTTGACCGGCTCGGCACCCTTGCCGACCAGGCCGAAGGTCTGATTGATGATGTCGAAGTGATCCATCGGGTACTGATCACCGATCACCACTCCCAGGTGTGAACTGTAGCGCCCGACCATGCCGTCGCACTGCCCCGGCTCGCGCTGAAAGGTCTTGGCAAACATCCGGCAGGCGACATTCGGCCCATCGAAGCGGTTACCGCCTTTATCGGTGATACCCGGCTGGATGGTGCCGGACCAGGAGTAGTAGCGCACGCCGTTGACCTCGGCCGCGCCCTCACCGCCCCAGACTTCCGGCAGGCCCTGCGGGTACTGCAGGTTGAAGGCCGCCACGCCGTCGCTGGTCAGCGATTGCTGCGCCGCCGCCACATCCATCGGCAGTGGCTCGCCTTTATAGCCGCGCTCCAGCCAGGCCATGCACCGCGCCACGCCACGCAGCAGTCGCGCCAACAGCCGCTCGCGCCAGCTCCCGTGCGGGGCTTTGCGCTTGAGAAAGTCCGCCAGTTCCGAACCATGATTGGGCCCGGCCACCGAAGTAACAGAGGCCACCCACTCCGGTTTTAGCGCGGCCGCATAGCGCGCGGTCAAGGCACCCTGGCTATGGCCGATCAAGTGGACCTTTTCGGCGCCGGTCTGCTGCAACACATCGGCGATGCGCAGCAGCAGTTGCTCGCCGCGCACCTCGGTGGAATGCACCGAAGACACCAGCACCGGGAAGACTGTTGCACCGAGGCGGCGCAGCGCCGTGACGATGCCGTACCAGTAGGGATAACCGAGCAGGCTGATAAAGCCCAGTAAACCTGGCACCAGGACCAGGGGATAACGGGGTGCAGAAGATGTCGACATAGCAAACCATCCTTGTGTCATACCGCCGAGAAAGAAAGTACTGAACCACGAAGCATGCCAATGCCGCTCGTGGGAAAAATGGGCCGCCTGGCCTATAGTCCCGGCTTCTCTTTGCGCTGCCATGACCATGCATACCATCGAACGGATTTACCCGAAGGATCTCAACCCGCAGAACCCCGATGATCAGGCCAGCCTGCAGATTCATATGCAGCGCTACGAGTTCGCCGCCCTGCACTTAAGCGGCCAGCGCGTGCTGGATATGGCCTGCGGGTGTGGCTACGGCACGGCGCTACTGGCCGAGCGCAACCCGCACCTGCAGGTCACCGGGGTGGACATCGACCCGGCGGCCATCGCCTATGCCCGCGAGCATTACCAGCTACCCAACCTGCGTTATGAATGCGCCGATGCCGAACAGTTCCACAGCGATCAGGGTTTCGATTGCATCGTCAGCCTGGAAACCATCGAGCATCTGCCGCGCCCACAACAACTGCTGGCCAACTACGCGCGGTTATTGACCGAGAACGGTAAGGTGATCGCCTCGGTGCCAATCACCCCGACCCTGGACGGCAACCCGCACCACCTGCACGATTTCAGCAAACGCAGCTTTTACGCACTGTTCCGCCAGCAGGGCCTGCATGCCCGCCAGCACTTGGAGCAGATTCAGTGGTGGCAGTTCAAAGGTTTATTCTCGAAACAGGCCGATCAACACAAACAGCACCGCAGCGAAGGGGTCGGCAATGCTGTGCTGCTGTACTACCGCAAGCGCCCGCTGTACCTGTTTAGCCGGCTGTATTCGATGCTGCGCTACGGCTTTAGCAACCGTTATCTGACCTGCGTATTTACGCGCTAACTATCGACCCTGTAGATCCTGCATCTATTCGCAGGACCTGCGCCTTCGTAGGGTGGATGACGCTTCACTCATCCACCAACGGCAATGGTGGATGAAAACAGCGTCATCCACCCTACATAGCTCCGCTTGCTCGGGGGACTTCAAAGCCCCGCCGGCATAGCCTCAACGGGACGCCGGCGGTAGATCCAGATCCGCTTAAGCACCGTCGCAAATTGGCTCCACAGGCTGCCGTTGTTATAGACCTGGCCGTAACGCTCGGCGATCTCGCGCACTTCCACGGCCAACGCCGCATAGCGCCGCGCCGGCAGATCGGGGAACAGGTGGTGTTCGATCTGGTGGCTGAGGTTGCCGGTGAGGATATGAAACAGCGGCCCACCATTCAGGTTGCTGGAACCGCGCAGCTGACGCAGGTACCAGTGGCCACGGCTCTCACCGAGCACCGACTCCTTGCTGAATACCGCCGCCTGCTCGGTAAAGTGACCGCAGAAGATCACCGTGAAGGTCCACAGATTGCGGATCAGATTGGCCACGACATTACCGGACAGCACCGCCAGGGCATTGGCCCCGATCAACAGCGCCAGCAGCGGGAAGAACAGATAATCCTTGCCCCACTGGCGCAGGATCTTGGCGTTGAACTGTTTGATCAGCGGGCGCACCTCGGCCTTGCTCAGCTTGCCTTTGTAGACCTTGTCCAGGCGCAGATGCTGAATCGCCACCGAGTACTGGAACAACACCGCCTGGAGCGTCACCCACAGCGGCTGCCAGCGGTAGAACGGCTTCCAGCGCTGCTCGGGAAACAGCCGCACCAGGCCGTAACCGACGTCATCGTCCATGCCCAGTACATTGGTCCAGGTATGGTGTACGTGGTTGTGGGTGTGCCGCCAGAAGTCACTGGGCCCGGCGATATCCCACTCATAGCTGCGCCCGGCGAACTCGGGGTCATTCATCCAGTCGTACTGGCCGTGCATCACGTTATGGCCCAGCTCCATATTCTCCAGAATCTTGCCCAGGCCCAGCAGCAGCGTGCCAAGCAGCCAGGTCGGCGGGAACCAGCCGAGCATCAGCAGGCCGCGCCCGCTCCAGCAACAAAAGCGCACCGCCGCGCGAATCCGGCGGATATAGCGCGCATCCACCTCGCCCAGATCGGCCAGGGTGCGCTGACGCAGGGCGTCCAGCTCATTGCCGAAAGCGTTTATTTCATCCACGGACAGTTCGCGATCACCACGCATGGGGATTCCCTCGCCAGTTAAAGATCAATTTCTACGTCGCTATGGGGAGCGCTGACACACAGGCGGATCGACTGACCCGGCTCGCTGAATAGCAGGCCACTGCGCAAATCGCGCACCGTGCCGCTGAGCAAGGTGCAGGTGCAGCTGGCGCAGATGCCCTGGCGACAGCCATGGGCTGGCTGCAGGCCCTGGGCTTCGGCTTGCTCCAACAGGCTGTGCTGATTATTGGCAATGGCCTGTTGATGGCTGCGGGCAAAACCCAGGCGCACCTGGCGCAAGCTGACGTCGGCGCGCAGCGCGGGTGGGGTAAAGGCCTCGACCTGCAGCGCAGCAGGCAAACCGGCGGCCTGCCACCACTGCTGTACCTGCGCGACAAAGCCCGCCGGGCCGCAGGCCAGCACGCGGCGCTGATCCAGCTGCGCAACTTCGGCCAGGTGCTCGTCAGCAAAGCGTCCCGACAAACCATCCGGCTCAGCTCTGCCGGCAGTCAACGACCAGCGCACCTGCAGATTGCCATGCTGCGCCTGCAGAGCCTGCAACTCGGCAGCAAAACCGCGCTGGCCCTGCTCACGCACGTAATGCAGCAGCGTGATGGGTGCGCTGAAGCCTTGAGCCAGCGCGGCGCGCAGCATGCCCAGCAGCGGCGTGATGCCGCTGCCCGCAGCCAGCAGCAGCACGCCCTGTGGCGCCTCGGGCCAGCTCAGCTCGCCATACACCGGGCCTAGCTCCAGCACATCAGCCACCGCCAGATGCTCCAGCAGATAGGGCGATACGCGTCCACCCGCCTGATGCTTGATGGCGATCTGCAGGCGGCCATCCTTATGCACCGCCGTCAGGCTGTAGCTGCGGCTCAGGCGTACGCCATCCCGTTCGAGATACAGCTGCAGATGCTGGCCCGGCTGCGCGCCGCGCCAGTTGCCGTTGGCGCGCAGAGTCAGTTCAAGCATGTCATCGGCCACCCACTGGCGCTGGGTAACCCGGGCAAACACCCGATTCAGGCGCAGCGCCGGGTGCAACAGCGCCAGCCCGGCGTCGATATCGCTTTCCCGCAACCAGCCCTGGGCGACCAGCGCGCGCAGCGGATACAGCAGGCTGGCAAGCCCGCGCACCCAGGCAAAAGGAAGAAGGGCCATGGCAAGACTCCAGTGAACAATTGTTCACTAGACTGGCAGAGCTTATTTATTCAGTCAACACTCGTACACTCAAATAACGCAGTGCACGCGCGGTTCGACGGAAACAACGGCCATTTGTTAGAGTGCGGCGCTGATTTCGCAATGCAGAGCCATGCCCGCTTGAAACCACTACAACCGCGCGCCGAACAAAAACTGCAGACCCGCCACGCCTTGATGGACGCCGCGCGCAGCCTGATGGACAGCGGCCGTGGTTTTGGCAGCCTGAGCCTGCGCGAGGTGGCGCGTTGCGCGGGCATCGTGCCGACCGGTTTCTACCGGCATTTCGAGGATATGGACGCCCTGGGCCTGGCGCTGGTGGCCGAAGTCGGCGAAACCTTCCGCGAAACCATTCGCCAGGTACGCCACCACGAGTTCGAAGTGGGCGGGGTGATCGACGCTTCGGTGCGCATCTTCCTCGACGCCGTGGCGGCCAACCGCTCGCAGTTTCTGTTTCTCGCCCGCGAGCAGTACGGCGGCTCGCTACTGGTACGCCAGGCCGTGGGCGCACTGCGCGAACGCATCACCGCCGACCTGGTGGCGGATCTCGCGGCCATGCCGAAACTGCAGCACTTCGACGCCCCGGCGCAGAACGTGATCGCCGACCTGGTGGTAAAAACCGTATTCGCCACCCTGCCCGAACTGATCGACCCACCCGCAGCGCCCCTGCCGATGCACGCCTCGCCCGAGGTCAAGATGATCGAGCAGCTGCGCTTTATCTTTATCGGCGCCAAGCACTGGCAGGGCCTGGGCCAGACCCGCGATTGATTGCTGGGCGCACCAAAAACGCACACAAACCCAGCG
>NZ_JBAQLP010000126.1:0-39691 GCF_049301935.1 Pseudomonas sp.
CCCTGCATATGGGCGATAAGGCCGAAGCCGCAGTTATCCTTGAACTCATCAGGACGGTACAAACCTGCTTTCATAGGGACTCTCACCAGACGGCCTATCACAAGGCAATTACTTTCTAATTCAACCACTTACCATGCGCGCAGGACTAAGCCCCAGCTTTGCGCAGGCGAAAGGGCAGTCATTGTACATACCCACCTAGGTCGTCACAAATCTTAGTGACGACGCCTTGAAAAAATATGTCGCGAAAACGAAGGATAAGACCGGAAGGTCGTGGTAACGACCGACCGGTCAGCGCAAGCGCTGAAGTGTATCAGCTAGCGCGCCTGGGCAATCTCTTGCTGAATGCCGGCGAAGTTTCGCGGCCAGGGCTTACCAGCCTGCACCTTGGCAGGCAAGGCACGCAAGGCCGCCTGCGCCGCATCACGCGTGGCAAAGCTGCCATAGGTCACCACATACAGCGGCTTGCCCTGATGCTGCTTTTTGAAATAGTGGTAATCCGCGCCATGGGCTTTTACAAAAGCCTGTGCGCCACTTTCCAACCGAGCCCCGAGAATCTGCAGGGTATAACGCGAGCCCGCTTGCGCGGCATACCAATCACCACCCACAACAGGTTTAGCCGACACCACAGGCGCTTGCGGCTTAACGGGTGGTGGCACAGCGGCCGCCACTGGCGCAATCGGCTTGACTACTGGCACGGCAGGCGGAGCAACCGGCGACGCGACCTTAACCGGCTCAGGCAGCACAGGCGCAACTGGAATACTCGCCGACACAGCCGGCTCAGGCGCGATATCCGCCGCACCTGAAGCGCCCGCAACGTCAGCCTCTTCCGCGCCACTCAAACCCGCCGCCTGCGCCAATGGCTCACGAATGACGGGCTGCGCCTCACCCACCAAAGGCAGCGGCAACGGCAGCGGCTGATTGGCGCCCTCGAATTGAATCGCCGGCGCAACCGCCGGAGTAGCAGGAGCAGCAGGTACGACCGGCTGCGCAACCACTGCAGGCGGAGGAGTTTCACCGAGTGGCAACTGTGCAATCACCGGCGCCTCAACATCCTCAACCACTCGCCCCTGCATAAACCAGGCAGCCAACACACCGCTGGCCACCACACAGAGAGCCAGCAAATGCTTGCGCGGCAAGCTAAACGAAAAACCGCCACGGTTCGCCGCACCGCGCTGCGCCAACATCACCTCAACCAACGACTCGCGCGCAACCTGATTGATTACCCCTGGCCAGCCAGCAGATTGCTCATGAATATCCGCTATCTGCTCATCACTCAAAACCTCAATGCCCTGCCCCGCCCCCTCAAGACGCTGAGTCAGATACTCGCGCGTTTCATCCTCGCCATAAGGCTGCAACTCGATGACATGAAAGCATTCATCACCCGCTGCCACATGCTCAAGACGCGGCAGCAGCTGCGAATCGGCAAACAAAAAGACATGCGGGCGCCCCTCTGCATTACCGACAGCCAGGCCCAGCAAGCTGGTCAGCGCCGCATCGCTGAGATCCTCGGCATCATCAACCAGCACATAGACTTCCTGCCCGGTCAGCGCTAATTGCCCGACCTGCGCCAGAATGGCCGGCAACTCCGGACGCTGCACCTGCAACCCCTGCGCGACCTGCCGCAAGATGCTCGCAGGATCAGAAGCGCCCTTGGCGGACACCACCACACTCTGCACAGCCTGTTTATTGGTGCTCGCTACCAGCGCCTGGCGCAGCAGAGTTTTGCCACTGCCATCCGGGCCACTGACCACCAGCAACAGCTGGCTATAGCGCGCCAGGTGATGCAGCTGACCCAGCACCGGTTTGCGCTGCGCCGGAAAAAACTTGAACCCCGGCACCCGCGAAGCAAAGGGGTCGTGAGTGAAGTGGTAATGATCGAGAAACGCCTCGTCGGCATGCAGACTGGTCATGGGACACTCGTTAATTTTTAAGCTGAGCCAGCTGCGCCGCATAATCTGCGCTCAGCGTGGCATTCAAAATTTCCCGGGGAAAATCACCGGTTACAACCGCCTCACCCAAACCACGCAACAAAACTAGGCGCAGCTTGCCATCGAGAACCTTCTTGTCGACCGCCATATGCTCCATAAAATCCTCAGGCGTCATCGCCTCAGGCGGCGTAACCGGTAATCCCGCGGCAATAAACAAGCGAACAGCACGCTCACGCTCAGCCGCGCTAATCCAGCCCAGCCGCTCGGACATGTCCAACGCCATAACGGTGCCAGCCGCCACCGCCTCACCATGCAGCCAGGCGCCATACCCCTGATGCGTCTCGATGGCATGACCGAAGGTGTGACCCAAATTCAACGTAGCGCGCACCCCCGACTCACGCTCATCCGCCGCGACAACGCGCGCCTTGGCCGCACAGGAATGAGCAATCGCCGCGGTCAGGGCCTCCTGATCCAGGGCACGCAATGCCGGCATATGCGTCTCAAGCCAGGACAGGAATGGCTCATCGCAGATCAGGCCGTATTTGATCACCTCAGCCAAACCAGCAGACAACTCACGTGCAGGCAAGGTAGCCAGCGTGGCTGTATCGATCAACACAGCTTGCGGCTGGTAGAAAGCACCCACCATATTCTTACCCAACGGGTGGTTGATCCCGGTTTTACCACCCACCGATGAGTCGACCTGCGACAGCAACGTGGTTGGTACCTGAATAAAGTTCACACCGCGCTGGTAACACGACGCTGCAAACCCTGCCATATCACCAATTACACCGCCACCCAACGCAATGACAGTCGTGCGCCGGTCATGCCGCGCGCCGAGCAAGCCATCAAAAACCAGCTGCAAGGTTTCCCAGGTCTTATAACTCTCGCCATCAGGCAAAACCACAGAGGTAACGGCATAGCCCGCGAGCGAACGCTCAAGCGCAGCAAGATAAAGGGGTGCAACTGTCTCATTGGTCACTATCGCGACTTGCCGACCGACAATATGGGCCGCCAGCAAATCAGCACGAGCCAACAGCTCGGCACCGATATAGATCGGGTAGCTGCGTTCACCAAGATCGACATGAAGAGTCTGCATAAAGCCCCCAAGTTACAAAGGGGCCTAGGATAGCGCAGTTCAGCCTGCGCTTTAACGGGGAGAAAGCGCCTCAAGACGCTCAAGAATCTCTTGCACCACCAGACGAGGCGGACGCTCGTCGGTTTCGACCACCACATCGGCGATTTCACGGTAAAGCGGATCACGAACTGCCAACAGCTCAGCCAGAACCTTACCCGGGTCTGCCGCACGCAATAGCGGACGATTGCGATCACGCGAAGTACGATCCACCTGCTGCTCAACAGACGCATGCAGATAGACCACATGACCACCACGCCTCAAGGCGGCACGGTTTTCTGCACGCATAACCGCGCCGCCACCGGTGGCCAAGACCATGCCGTCAACATCACAAAGCTCTGCGATCACCGCCTGCTCACGCTCACGAAACCCCTGCTCACCTTCAACATCAAAGATCCAGGGAATATCCGCGCCCGTGCGCTGCTCAATCTCTTTATCAGAGTCCTTGAACGGCAACCGCAACTCTTTGGCAAGCAAACGCCCGATGGTGCTTTTACCAGCACCCATCGGGCCTACGAGGATCAAATTGCGCACTGAATCAACGACTCACCGCAATCGCTTGGTTATTCATGATGCGTGGCGTGAGGAAAACCAGGAGCTCGGATTTATTATCCTGAACTACATCTCGACGGAACAGCCGCCCCAAGTAAGGCAGATCCCCAAGGAACGGAACTTTCTCAACACCTTTAGTTTGTGTATTTGAGAAGACCCCACCGAGCACGATTGTCTCACCGTCGCTCACAAGAACCTTTGCATTCACTTCATTTTTGTTAATCGGCGGCACACCATTCACAGCCCTAGTAAAATCAGCCGCGTCTTTAGTGACCTTAACCTCCATGATAATACGATTGTCCGGTGTGATTTGCGGAGTAACTTCAAGGGATAGAGCAGCCTCTTTAAAGGAAGTTGTAGTAGCACCACTTGAGCTTGCCTCTTGATACGGAATCTCTGAGCCCTTGAGAATCTTGGCAGTTTCCTTATCTGAAGTAACGACTTTCGGTTGAGAGATAATTTCACCGTTACCCGTTTTTTCCATCGCAGAAAGCTGAAGATCCAAGACTATATTATCGGTCAAGAAACCAATACCGATACCTGAAGTACTACCCAGAACCCCCATATCTACAAAAGGAACAGGGGACAAACTATCTTCAAGAGTCAGACCTCCAACAGTATCCGTACCAGGCAAAAACCGCTGACCTGTTTCTGTACTAAACGACTGAGCGCCATCTTTGCCATACACACTAAAGTTTCCACGCGTGGAATTCCCACCCCAACGCACACCCAGCGCCTTGTCGTAATCGACATTCGCCTCAACAATACGAGCCTCAATCATTACTTGACGAACAGCCACATCAAGTTGCGCAATTATTCGGCGTAGCTCATCGAGCCGCTCTTGCGTCTGATAGGCGATAATACTATTTGTTCTGTCGTCGACCGTAACTGAACCACGCTCGGTGTCGGTAGCCGTGCCATCCGAGCTTGTGACCGACTGGAATAATTTAGCCATGTCGGATGCCTTGGCATAGTTAACCTGAATAAGCTCACGGCGTAACGGAGCAAGATCTGCAACCTGCTTCTTTGACTCAAGCTCTTGACGCTCTCTGGCGGCTATCTCGTCGGCTGGAGCAACAAGCAAAACATTACCCACCTTGCGTTTGTCCAAGCCCTTGGTTTTGAGAACCAGATCCAGAGCCTGGTCCCATGGGACATTTTGCAAACGCAACGTAATATTCCCGGTAACTGTATCACTGGCAACCAAGTTGAGATCAGTAAAATCTGCGATCAGCTGTAACACCGAACGAACATCGATATCTTGAAAATTAAGTGAAAGCTTTTCACCCGTATAAGAAAAACTATCAGCCTTTCGCTTCTCAGCCTCATCCACAGTCAAAGGCTTTACACTGACCGTAAGCTTGTTGTCAGTCTGGTAGGCCAGATAATCATAAACACCTAACGGCTCAATAAGGATACTCGCCTTACTCGCACTACCCGTGGCACTCACAAACTGCACAGGGGTAGCAAAGTCCTTAACATCAAGCTTTACCCTTAGAGACTCTGGCAATTGTGTTTTAGCAAAATCCAGGCGAATTTTACCGCCTTGATCTTGTATGTCAGGACTTACCGACGCATCGGACAAGGTAATCACAATGTTACCCTCGCCCTGCTCGCCGCGCTGAAAATCTATATTACTGATTGCGCTTGATTGCGGAACATACTTCTTAATCGGCGCGACGGCCAAATTAGTCGCGGGCTGGACATTTGCAAACTTATCACTAGCACCCTCACCAACCACTATAAAAACACTATTCCCCTGCGCACGAGTACTGTATGGCGAAATACTATTTAAATTTATAATGAGTCGCGTGCGATCTTTTGCCTCAACAACCGTAACGCTACGCGCATTGCCGCCGCCCAGCTCTCTATTTTTTATGCCTAGCTTGCTTGATACCCCAGGCAAATCAAGAGCAATGCGCGCAGGCTGCTCAATTGTATAACCCCTAGGCGCAAGCACAGGCTCGTCAAAAGTCAGCTTTAACTCCACGCGATCTCCCGGCAGAGTAGCGACATCAAGCGCCTGCAGATCTGCGGCCATTAGGGATGGAGAGAAAAGTGCCGCCAGAAGAGGAAGCCCCAAAAAATAGTGGGATGTGTTCATAATCAAATTCCACTGAGCAGATCGGTTATTTTTTTTCATATTCATTCCGCTCCGATTAAGAGCGCTCCTTAATGGACAAGCTGCGCGGCCGCTCCAACCAACCACCCTCACCATCCGGAACGATTTCGATTACATCGACTTTGGATTCATCTACGGCAATTATTCGGCCATGGTTGCGTCCAAGATAGTCACCTACTCGCACCCTATGGACACCACCAGCGCCACTCACCAATGCAAAGGTACCGGCATCATTAGCCAGAGTACCAACCATGACAAAATTCTCTATATTGAAACCCTCAAGAAACTGCTTAGTCCGAGTCTCATCAGGCTTTACGTCTTTAGAACCTTTCTGCCGATCCGCCATTTCCAATTTAATTGGGGGCTGGAACGGACTTCTTAACGCCGCAGCACTGTATGTAAAGCTTTCATAAGGCTGGAATTTTGGTAGCGGCTCAATCTCGCCCTTGGGACGGGCACGCACCTCATCCATATAACCTTGTAGATCAGAAAAATCACTCCCTCCACAGCCAGAAATAAGCAATATCGACACAAGAAATACAGATCTTAAGAACATCACTGTGCCACCCCCTTATCATTGTAGCGATAAGTCTTGGCCAATATACTCATACGCAACTTAGATGAGCTGTCTTCACTAGCTGGAACCAAGTCAAAATCATGCAAGGTAACAATCCGCGGAAGGCTTGCAACGCCACTGACAAAAGTTGCCAAATCGTGATACGTACCAACAACCATTATCTGAATAGGTAACTCTATGTAGAACTGCTGAGCTGCCTCAGGAAGAAGTTTAATTTCTTCAAACTCCAAGCCACTCCCTAAGCCTGTCCGAGTTATATCCTCAAGCAGACCTGGAACTTCAGTATCACTCGGCAACTGCTTTAAGAGTGCGCCAAAAGAAACCTCCATTTCCTGCATCTGTTCTTTGTACGCATCTAGATTCGCAGCCTGAAAAGCCTTACTTGAAAACTGCTCCTTGAGAGTAACTTCTTCTGCTTGCTTAATTTCTAGTTGGGCCTGCAAGTCCTTAAGGTGAAAGTTATAACCCAGAGCAATAACCAGAACCAACAGCAAAACACTTGCAATGAATTTTACAGCTGCCGGCCAAGAGCCTATGTTGTTGAAATCCAGATCACTTAAGTCAATCTGCCGCAGACTCTCCAACGAATCATTTAGGCTCATTGCTTAGCCTCCTCTGTCGCGAGTTCTGGCTGGGTCTGCTGCACGCTCAGCTGAAACACATTAGCTTGATCAACTGCACCCGCCGTAACCGATTTGACCTCGGTCAAATTTGGCGCAGTCAGCCATTCAGACGAATCTAGGTTGCGCATTAGATTTGATACGCGGTTATTCGACTCAGCGGCACCAACGATGGCGATATTTTTTGCAGTCATTTTTACGCCAGTGAAATGCACGCCGTCAGGTAAGGTTCTAACCAACTGGTCGAAGACACGGCCAGTAATCGGACGATTACCCTGTAGATCCTGAATGATTTTCATACGCTCGAGCAGCTGCTGACGCCGGGTTTTCAGTTCGCTGATTTCTTTGATCCGGGCATCTAGGACAGCAATTTCCTTACGCACAAACTCATTTCGCGCATTTTGTTTTTCGATTGCGCCACTGAGGTACTGGTCACCCAGCAATACAGCACCGGCAGCAACAATAAAAACACCAGCAAGCGTTACCAAAAAACGCTGTTTGCGTTCTTCGCGTAACTGCTCACGCCAGGGTAAAAGGTTAATCCGCGCCATTAGTCGAAACTCCTCATCGCCAGACCACAGGCAATCATCAAGGCCGGCGCATCACTGGCGAGCGCACCGGCGTTGACCTTGCCACTCAGCGCCATTTCAGCGAATGGATTGGCAACCAAGGTCTGGGTGCCTATTTTTTGCTGAATCAAACGATCAAGGTCGGGAATTGACGCGGTGCCACCAGCCAACAAGATGTAGTCGACATCATTGAACTGACCAGCGGCGAAGAAGAATTGCAGGGAGCGAGCAACCTGCTGAACCACAGCTTCTTTGAATGGTTGCAGCACTTCGCTGTCGTAGTCATCCGGCAGGCCGCCTTGCTTCTTGGCAAGGCCAGCTTCTTCCACGGACAGGCCGTAACGACGTTGAATTTCTTCGGTGAGCTGCTTGCCACCAAACAGCTGCTCACGGGTATAGATAGTGCGGCCGTTGTGCAGGACGCTGAGCGTGGTCATGGTTGCACCAATATCGACAACTGCAACGGTCAGCTCGTCACGACCGCCACCCAGCTGATCGATCAGCAGGCCGTAGGCCCGCTCAAGCGCATAAGCTTCAACATCAACCACTTTGGCAGTAAGACCGGCGAGCGCCAGAGCGGCCTCACGAACCTCAACATTCTCCTTGCGGCACGCGGCAAGCAGCACTTCAACACGATCAGCATTGCGCGCAGACGCGCCCTGCACTTCGAAGTCAATCGCGACTTCTTCCAGCGGATAGGGGATGTACTGGTCGGCCTCGATCTTCAGCTGATTCTCAAGCTCATCATCAGAAAGCCCGGCTTCCATTTCGATGGTCTTGGTGATCACCGCTGAGCCCGCCACCGCCACCGCCACGGTTTTCACACCGCTCTTGGCTTTGGCGAGCACGCGGGAAAGGGCCTGCCCCACCCCTTCCAGCTCGGCGATGTTCTTTTCGACCACCGCGTTTGGCGGGAGCGGCTCGACTGCGTAGGCCTCTACCTTGTAGCGGCTTCCGGAGCGGCTCAATTCGAGGAGCTTGACGGAGGTCGAACTGATATCGATCCCGAGTAGCGTATTCGCTTTCTTATTGAAGAGCCCTAGCACGACCGATTTCCTATTGGCATCCGCGACTTACGGACTATTTATGTTTTTTCACATTAAATAACAGTCTTGACAGAAGCGCAAATGGCTACCCAGCAAAAAAACCGCTTATAATGTGATCAGTTTTCCTCTTTTAACCTTGTGTTTCGCTTAACCCGTTCTTTTATCTGGAAATCCAAAAATCTTGATGCGTCTTTTGCGTTTTTTTTGCTGGTCTTGCCTCGCCGCTTTTTGTGGCCTGGTGCTCAGTTTCAGCGGGGCCTTCCTCTATCTTAGCCCTAGCCTTCCATCCGTCGAATCTTTGCGCAGTATCCAGCTACAGATTCCTCTGCGCGTTTACAGCAGCGACGCCAAGCTGATTGCCGAATTCGGTGAAATGCGCCGCTCGCCCATTGCCTTCGCAGACATCCCCCAGGACTTCATCAGCGCCTTGCTGGCCGCCGAGGACGACAACTTTGCCAATCATTATGGCGTCGACCTTAGCAGCCTGATGCGCGCCGCAACGCAAATCTTGAAAAGCGGGCAGATTCAAACCGGCGGTAGCACCATTACCATGCAGGTGGCGAAGAACTTTTTCCTCACCAGCGAAAGAAGTTTCTCGCGCAAGATCAATGAGATACTGCTGGCTCTGCAAATTGAACGGGAGCTCAGTAAGAACGAAATTCTTGAACTTTATGTGAACAAGATTTACTTGGGCAATCGTGCGTACGGCATCGAAGCCGCCGCACAGGTGTATTACGGCAAATCCATTCGCGACGTCAGCCTTTCGCAGATGGCAATGATTGCCGGCTTGCCGAAAGCACCTTCGCGCTTCAACCCACTGGTCAATCCGACTCGTGCGCTTGAGCGCCGCGACTGGATTCTCGGGCGCATGCACAGCCTTGGTCGCATCGATCAGCAGCGCTATGAAGAAGCGCTGGCCGAGCCGATCAATGCCAGCTACCACGTCCCGACGCCGGAGCTGGTAGCCCCTTATATTGCCGAAATGGCGCGCGCCGAGATGGTCGGACGCTACGGCAGCGAGGCTTACACCGAGGGCTTTAACGTCACCACCACGGTGCCCAGCGACCTGCAGCTGGCTGCCAATACTGCCGTGCGTGAGGGTCTGATTACCTACGATCAGCGCCATGGTTATCGCGGCCCGGAAAGCCGTCTGCCAGGGATGACCAAGGAAAACTGGCAAACTGAACTGAGCAAGCAAAGCGCTCTCGGCGGCCTGGAGCCGGCCATCGTCACGGGTGTTGAGAAAAGCGGAATCATGGTCCTGCTGCGTAACGGTGAAGAGCATGCCGTGGCCTGGGACAGCATGAAATGGGCGCGGCCCTTCCTCAATACCAACAGCCTCGGCCCACGCCCCCAGCAACCCGCCGATGTCAGCCAGATTGGCGACCTGATTCGCGTCCAGCGCCAGGAAGACGGCAGCCTGCGCTTTGTTCAGCTGCCCGCCGCGCAGAGCGCTCTGGTTTCGCTGGACCCGAACAACGGCGCCATTCGCGCCCTAGTCGGCGGTTTTTCTTTTGAGCAGAGCAACTACAACCGCGCCGCACAAGCTAAGCGCCAGCCGGGCTCAAGCTTTAAACCCTTCGTCTACAGCGCCGCGCTGGATAAAGGCTATACCGCCGCCACCTTGGTGAATGACGCACCGATTGTGTTCGCCGACGATGCGCTGTCGCAGGTATGGCGACCGAAGAATGACAACAACACCTTCCTCGGCCCGATCCGCCTGCGCGAAGCCTTGTACCGCTCGCGCAACCTGGTATCGATTCGCCTGCTGCAAGACCTCGGCATCGCCAGCACCCTGAGCTATATCGAGCGCTTTGGCTTTGAGAAGAAGGACCTGCCGCCCAATCTGTCGTTGGCGTTGGGCACCGCGAGCCTCACACCAATGGAGATTGCCGAGGGCTGGAGTGTGTTTGCCAGCGGCGGCTACAAGACCGAGCCTTACCTGATCGAGCGGATCGAGGACCGTACCGGCAAGCAACTGTTCAACGCCAATCCGGCACTAACCCCAGCCGGCGTCGCCCAGCGCGCAGCACAGAGCAGCGCCGTGCCACTCAGCGTCGGCGACCCGCCACTGCCGCCTGAGCCGGTGCTTGCTGAACAGATCATCGATGAGCGCACCGCCTATATCATGACCAGCATGCTCCAGGATGTGATCAAGCGCGGTACCGGGCGGCGCGCCATGGCCCTGGGCCGCGATGACCTGGCGGGCAAAACCGGCACCACCAACGAATCGAAAGACAGCTGGTTCTCCGGCTACAACGCGGACTACATCACCACGGTCTGGGCCGGCTTCGATCAGCCGGAAAGCCTTGGCCGCAACGAATATGGCGGCACCGTGGCCCTGCCGATCTGGATGAGCTACATGGCCGCCGCCCTGAAGGACAAACCCAGCCACCTGCTGGCCGAACCCAAAGGCCTGCTGACCCTGCGCATCGACCCACATAGCGGCCGTGCGGCCACACCCGATACGCCGGACGCCTACTTCGAGCTGTTCAAGAGTGAGGACTCGCCGCCGCCCATGGGCGAGTTTGAGCCTGGTACCTATATACCGGGTAGCCCACTGCCCGCTGACGAGTCCGCGCCAATCGATTTGTTCTAAACGACTCGACGCCTACTGGCAGCCTGAAAAGCCGAAATAGCGCCAATAAAAAACCCGCCGTAGCGGGTTTTTTATGGTTCTTGAGCTAAGCGCTTAGCCGTTGAACACGTCGTTTACCGACTGCAGCGGGTAATGCTTCGGATACGGCAGCGTCGCCACACCGCTTTCAATCGCGGCCTTGGCCACGGCATCGCAGACCACAGTGATCAGGCGCGGGTCCATCGGCTTCGGAATGATGTATTCACGGCCGAACGACAGGGCGATGCCGCCGTAGGCGTCGCAGACTTCCTGCGGTACCGGCAGCTTGGCCAGGTCACGCAGCGCCAGGGCTGCCGCGATCTTCATCTCTTCGTTGATGCGCGTCGCGCGAACGTCCAGGGCACCTCGGAAGATAAACGGGAAGCCCAGCACGTTGTTGACCTGGTTCGGGTAGTCGGAACGACCGGTGGCCATGATCACGTCATCGCGCACTTCGCGGGCCAGTTCCGGTTTGATCTCCGGGTCCGGGTTGGAGCAGGCGAACACGATCGGGCTCGGCGCCATGCGCTTGAGGTCTTCCGGCGCCAGCAGGTTGGCACCCGACAGGCCGACGAATACGTCAGCACCGTCCAGGGCATCCGACAGGGTGCGCTTGTCGGTTTCGCTGGCGAACACCGCCTTGTACTGGTTCAGGTCGTCGCGACCGGCATGAATCACGCCTTTGCGGTCGATCATAAAGATGTTCTCGACCTTAGCGCCCATGCTCACCAGCAACTTCATGCAGGAGATCGCGGCAGCGCCGGCACCCAGGCAGACGATCTTGGCTTGCGGCAAGGTCTTGCCGGCGATTTCCAGGGCGTTGAGCATGCCGGCGGCGGTGACGATCGCGGTGCCGTGCTGGTCATCGTGGAACACCGGAATGTCGCACTGTTCGATCAGCGTGCGTTCGATTTCAAAGCACTCAGGCGCCTTGATGTCTTCCAGGTTGATGCCACCGAAGGTGATCGAAATACGGCGCACGGTGTCGATAAAGGCCTGCGGGCTCTCGGACTCGACTTCGATGTCGAATACGTCGATACCGGCAAAGCGCTTGAACAGCACGCCTTTACCTTCCATCACCGGCTTGGACGCCAGCGGGCCGAGGTCGCCGAGACCGAGAATCGCGGTACCGTCGGAAATGACTGCCACCAGGTTGCCTTTGCCGGTGTAGCGGTACGCCAGCTCCGGATCACGCGCGATTTCGCGCACAGGCTCAGCGACGCCCGGGCTGTAGGCCAGGGACAGATCGCGTGCGGTTGCGGTGGGTTTGGTGAGCTCGACACTCAGCTTACCCGGACGGGGATGAGCGTGATATTCGAGAGCGGCTGTTTTCAAATCAGACATGTTGGCATTTCCGCTTTGGGCTGTTGAACAGGCAGGCGGCCGAGGATACGCAAGTTGTATACAGCTGCACAAGACTGGCAAGTCCGGATGGGCACGCGGGCCCTAGCGCACGACCTTCAGCCAGTCGCCAGCACGCGGCTGGCCTGACGGGTAGAGATTATTCAGCAGGCGCAGGGTCTTCAGCGCATCGCCCGGCAACTTGCTGCCCTTGGCCAGCGCCTCGATGGTTTGCCCCGGCTTGACCCTGAGCATATGCAGGCGCAGCGGCTGCGCCTCTTTATACTCGGCACTGGTCATCGGCCGGAAGCTTTTGATCACGCTGAGAAACTGCTCATCCTGGCTTTCCAGCGGGGCGCGCCCGCGCACCGCTCCAACAAACAGATAAACCCGCGAGCCATGCTGAATAACCGCCACACGCTTGGCGGCATTGCCTGGAATCACCGCGCTGTAGCCCTTGAGGCCGGCCTGCTGCAACTCGACGCCCGCCACCAGTCGCTGACCGCCGACACGCTGGCGCAGCAGCTCTGCTGGCGTCAGTTGTTGCGGGTTGTCTTCCAGGCTCATGGCGATAAAGGCCTGCTGATCGGCGGTGTGACCAATCAGCGCATCCGGACGATTGAGCAGACTCCAGCCCTGGGGAAACGCCAGGGTAAAGTTCAGATCGGCATGGTAAAAACGCTGGCCGCGCCGCACGCCGGTTTCGGCCGAGTCACCAAAAGGCAAACCCTCCAGGCGCTTGAGAAAGGCTTCGCGATTGACCTCCTGCTGACCGGTGGCCAAGGCCCGTGCCGGGCCCAGCACCTGCTGCAAACGCCGATCGTTATCCGGATGGGTATCGAACAACCCGTGGTAGCCCCCCGCAGGCTGGGCCTCACCGCGCGCGGCGGCCTGGTCGCGGGCGAAGTTTTCCTGATTCTTCAGCACCTTGACCACTTCGATCATCGCCTGCGGGTCATAGCCGCTACGCGCCAGGTACTGCGCACCGAGGCCATCGGCCTCCAGCTCCATATCGCGGCCATAGCCCCGGACAAAGGCGCTGCCCAGCACTCCGGTGACATCGGCTGCGGCGCCCACGCCGGTGCCAATCGCCACCGCCTGGCCGAGCAAGCCCCAGGCGGTGGACTGGCTTTGCTGCTGCACGCTGTGCCGCGCGGTGACGTGGCCCACTTCATGGCCGAGCACGGCGGCCAGTTCGGCTTCCGAATTGAGATAGGCCAGCAGCCCGCGATGGATATAGATGTAGCCACCCGGCAGAGCAAAGGCATTGATATCCGGGCTGTCGACCACGCTGAACTGATAGGCCAGCTGATTGCGGTGGCTGTGTTTCGCCACTCGTTCACCGATCTGCTGCACATAAGCCTGCAGCTTCTCGTCGGCGTAGCGCGGGTTCTGTTTGAGGATTTTCTGGTTGTAATGACGGCCGAGGTCGAGCTCCTGCTGTTCGCTCATCATCACGAAGTTGCTGCGGCCGGTGGCCGGATTGACCGCACAGCCTGCCAGCTGCAGCAGCAGAACCAACAACGTCAGTATGCGCAGGATCATGGCAACACCTCCAGCATGGCCTTATCGGTCAACGGCAACATCCAGCGCGCCTGCCCCGCGCGCAAACCGCCGCGCTTGGCGCGGTCGATCACCCAGCCACGGGCTTCGACCTTGCGCCCTGCAAGCCCTTGGACAGCACGCAGATCAAACTTGCCCAACGCACGGGGCGCGATATGCAGCACCAGCGAATCGTCCATTTCCAGCCACAGCCCGCCGCCATTGCGCTCGATACGCTGGACCTGGCCATGGATCAGGGCAAAACCGCCGCTGTTCAATTGCTTGGGCGCCTGCACCGGCGAACGCTGCCAGAGCCCAGCCCGCGCCTGCCGGGCACTGCGCTCGGCAGCCTGCTGGCACTGCACCAGCGCCAGATTGGGCGCCACCGCCACCAGATAACCCAGCCCCTCGGCGAGCAGTTGCGCCTCCAGGTTGCGCCCCCGGCTGTCATAGGCATGCGCCAGGGTGCGCCCGTAGTGATCCTTGGCCTGCTGGCCGAGCTGCAGCGACACCCGCTCATCGCTGGCAGTCACCAGCGCCTGCAAGCGTTGGCGCGCGGCTTCAGCCAAGGGCTCGGCAGAACGGCCCTGACGGCCCAGCTCCGGGGTATTCAGGCCGATCAGACGGACAGTGCGACCATCGACCAGACGCAGGGTGTCGCCATCCACCACGCGCTGCACCTTGGCGCTGGGCAGCTTGCCGGGAGCCGGGCAGAACGCCAGGGCGGCGCCTGAATAAACACCGAAAACGAAAAAGGCGCCCACTAGGGACGCCTTTTTCAGTAGCGAGGTGCAAACCATGTGAGTCTGCTTCGCTGCGCGCAAGCTTACTGCTTGGCGCCGAACATGCCGAAGCGCTGCTTGAAGCGATCAACACGGCCGCCGGTATCCAGCATTTTCTGCTTGCCGGTATAGAACGGGTGGCACTCGTTGCACACGTCCAGGCTCAGCGGCTTGGCCAGGGTGGAGCGAGTTTCGATCACGTTGCCACAGCTGCAGGTGGCGGTGATGGCGACATAGTTCGGGTGGATATCGGCTTTCATGGTGATTCCTCAGGGCTGTCGTGCCGCCACCAGACACTATTGTCAGGTACCGCACGGAATTAGGCCGGCGATAATACCAGAGCACCGCAGCGACGCAAGGCCGGCCGTCGACTGGCTGCATGCTAAGATCGCGCCCTGCAACCAGGAGCTCCTTCGCTTGCCCGACGTCATTCTACGCCTCGCCCTGCCCTCGCCGCTGCGCCGCCTGTTCGACTACCGCGCCCCGCCCGGTGTGCCGCGCAGCGCCCTGCAGCCAGGCGCACGGCTGCGTGTGCCCTTTGGCCGGCGCGAGATGATCGGCATCCTGATCGAAGTGACCGAGCACAGCGAAGTGCCGGCGGACAAACTCAAGCCCGCCCTGCAACTGCTCGACGCCCAATCGCCGCTGCCGCCGGCGCTGTTCAAGCTGTGTCTGTGGACTGCGCAGTATTACCAGCACAGCCTTGGCGACACCCTGAGCTGGGCGCTGCCAGTGCTGCTGCGCCAGGGTGAAGCGGCGGAAGTACGTCAGCAGCGCTTCTGGTCGGTCACGGAGGGCGCGCAACTCGACGACCCGCGCCTGAGCCGCGCGCCGCGCCAGCGTGATGCGCTGAAAACCCTGGCCCAGCACCCCCACGGCGTCGCCCATGCGCTGCTGAGCAAGCTGCAGCTGAACAAGGACAGCCTCGACCTGCTGCTGGAGAAGGGCCTGGTCAACGTCGAAGTCCGTCGCCACGCACCGAGCGAGCGCCACGCCAACTGGTTGGCGCAGCCGGAACTGCCGCTGAATGCCGAACAGCGCGCGGCCAGCGCAGCGATCCGCTCGGGCCTTGCCAGCTTTAACGCCTTTCTTCTGGCCGGGGTCACTGGCAGCGGCAAGACCGAGGTGTACCTGCAGCTGATCCGCGAAACCCTGGAGGCCGGCAAACAGGCCCTGGTGCTGATCCCGGAGATCAACCTCGGCCCGCAGACCCTGGCGCGTTTCGAGCAGCGCTTCAACGCGCGCATCGCCCTGCTGCACTCCGGCGTCAACGACCGCGAGCGCCTGGATGCCTGGCTGGCGGCGCGCGATGGCGAGGCTGACATCATCATCGGCACCCGCTCGGCGCTGTTCACCCCGATGCAGCGGCCGGGGCTGATCATCATCGATGAGGAGCACGACGCCTCCTATAAACAGCAGGAAGGCCTGCGCTACCACGCCCGCGATCTCGCCGTAGTGCGCGCCCATCAGGACAACATCCCGATTGTTCTGGGCTCGGCCACGCCCTCGCTGGAAAGCCTGCACAACGCCCACAGCGGTCGCTACGCCCTGCTGCACCTGCGCGAACGCGCCGGCGGCGCCAAGCAGCCGCGCTTTCTGCGTCTGGATGTAAAAAGCCGACCGCTGGATTCCGGCATCTCCGGGCCCATGCAGCAGGCCATCGGCCAGACCCTGCAGGCCGGCCAGCAGGTGCTGGTGTTCCTCAACCGCCGCGGCTTCGCTCCGACCCTGTTGTGCCACGACTGCGGCTGGCTGTCGGAATGCCCACGTTGCGACGCGCGCATGACCGTGCACCAGCGCTCACGTGAATTGCGCTGCCATCACTGCGGCCACGTCGAGCGCCAGCCGAGCAATTGCCCAAAATGCAACACCGTCGACCTGCGCCCGGTCGGTGCCGGCACCGAACGCGCCGAGGAACGCCTGGAGATCCTCTTCCCTGGCGTGCCGGTATTGCGCGTCGACCGCGACAGCACTTCGCGCAAGGAGGCCATGACCGGCCTGTTCAACCGCGTGCAACGCGGCGAGCCGTGCATCCTGGTCGGCACGCAGATGCTCGCCAAGGGCCATCACTTCCCCCGCGTCACGTTGGTGGCGATTCTGGATGCCGACGGCGGGCTGTTTTCCGCGGATTTTCGCGCCAGCGAGCGCATGGCCCAGCTGATCGTCCAGGTGGCCGGGCGTGCTGGGCGCGCCGAGGAACCGGGCCGCGTGATTATCCAGAGCCACCTGGCCGACCATCCGTTATTGGTGCAGCTGACCGAGCAGGGCTACTTCGCCTTCGCCGAACAGGCCCTGAGCGAGCGCCGCAGTGCCGGCCTGCCGCCGTTCTGCCACCTCGCCCTGCTGCGCGCCGAAGCGCATAAGCCCGGTCAGGCCGAAGGCTTTCTCGATGACGCCTGCACGGAAGCCGAGCTGTTGCTGAACGAGCTGCAACTCGGCGGCATCGAACTGCTCGGCCCGGTCCCCGCACCGATGGAACGCCGCGCCGGGCGCTACCGCGCGCAGTTGCTGGTGCAGGCCAACGCCCGCGCGCCGCTGCACCGTTTGCTCAACACATGGATGCACGCGCTGGAGCAGATGCCCAGCGGCCGTGCGGTGCGCTGGTCGCTGGATGTCGACCCGATCGACCTGTTCTAGAACCTATATACGATCTGCTGCGCGTCGGCCCTGCTGCGTTAGAAACAGGCTCTAAGCACTGCAAAGACCGGCCGACCGTTAGAGCTAAGCCAGCGCAGCGAGCCTGTTACACTGCACGCCATTTCGTTTAGCAGGCCTGTACCGTGACCCACACCGCTTTCTCTTCTCTGCCGCTTTCCGCCGCCATGCTGGCGAACCTCGAGTCGCTCGGTTACACCGAGATGACCCCGATTCAGGCGCAGAGCCTGCCGGTCATGCTCAAGGGCATGGACCTGATTGCCCAGGCCAAGACCGGCAGCGGCAAGACTGCGGCCTTCGGCATCGGCCTGCTCAACCCGCTCAACCCACGCTACTTCGGCTGCCAGGCGCTGGTGATCTGCCCGACCCGCGAGCTGGCCGACCAGGTGGCCAAGGAACTGCGGCGCCTGGCGCGCTCGGCCGACAACATCAAGATTCTTACCCTGTGCGGCGGCGTGCCGTTCGGCCCGCAGATCGGCTCGCTGGAACACGGCGCGCAGATCATCGTCGGCACCCCGGGGCGCATCCAGCAGCACCTGAGCAAGGGCACCCTGAAGCTCGACGGTCTGAATACCCTGGTGCTCGACGAAGCCGATCGCATGCTCGACATGGGTTTCTACGACAGCATCGCCGAGATCATCGGCCAGACCCCGACGCGCCGGCAGACCCTGCTGTTCTCCGCCACCTACCCGGCCGGGATCAAGCAGCTGGCCGCGAGCTTTATGCGCGATCCGCAACAGGTCAAGGCCGACGCGTTGCATGACGACACGCAGATCGAACAGCGTTTCTACGAAATTTCTCCAGACGAGCGCATGGAGGCGGTGGTCAAGCTACTCAACAGCTACCGCCCGCAGTCCTGCGTGGCCTTCTGCTTTACCAAGCAGCAATGCCAGGAAGTGGTCGACCACCTCACCGCCAAAGGCATCTCCGCCGCGGCGCTGAACGGCGACCTGGAACAGCGTGACCGTGATCAGGTGCTGGCGATGTTTGCCAACCGCAGCCTGTCGGTACTGGTGGCCACCGATGTGGCCGCCCGCGGCCTGGATATCGATGCGCTGGACATGGTGATCAACGTCGAATTGGCGCGTGATTCGGAAATCCACATTCACCGCGTCGGCCGTACCGGTCGCGCCGGCGAAAAGGGCCTGGCCATGAGCCTGGTGGCTCCTGCCGAAGGCCAGCGTGCTCAGGCCATCGAAACCCTGCAAAGGGCGCCGCTCAACTGGCACCCACTGAGCAGCCTGAAGCACCAGGGCGGCGCGCCGTTACAGCCGCCGATGATTACCCTGTGCATCGGCGCCGGGCGCAAGGACAAACTGCGCCCCGGCGATATTCTCGGCGCCCTGACTGGTGAGGCCGGCATCCCCGGCGCGCAGGTCGGCAAAATCGCCATCTTCGACTTCCAGGCCTATGTCGCGGTCGAGCGGGTCGTGGCCATGCAGGCGCTCAAGTGCCTCAGTGAAGGCAAGATCAAGGGCCGTTCGCTGCGCGTGCGCACCCTATAGCTCAAGCCGCACGGCCGTCCGAACGCGGCCCGCGGTTCTCTGCCAGTGTCCGGGGCTCCGGCGGCCGATCAGGCCATCCCCGGGTGCGTTGCGCAGCGACCACTAGAAGTTCAGGTTGCCACCGAAAATGCCGACCAGGCCGATCACGATCAAGTAAATGGCCACGATATAGTTCAGCAGCCGCGGCATGATCAGGATGCCGGCAATCAGAGAAAGCAGAGGCGTCAGGGCAAGCGTCATGGGGCATTCCCTTTAGTGCGCGTGAGCGACCGGTACTAGCCGGTACGGCAGTGGATATCAACGGGCGACGCCTGTTCGCCGCACTGTCGCGCGCAGCGCCGTCACCCGGCGCCTTCAGGTAAGATGCGCGCTGTCTGGCAGCCCCCGAGGCGGCCTGTGGTGTTCAGAGGACAACGCTGTGCTTGCGACGCAAGTTGTGATTATCGGTGCCGGTGCCGCCGGGCTTATGTGCGCACTGACGGCTGCGGCGCGCGGGCGCCGGGTACTGCTGCTGGATCACGCCAACAAGGCCGGCAAAAAGATCCTGATGTCCGGCGGCGGGCGCTGCAATTTCACCAATATGTACTGCGAACCGAGCAACTTTCTCTCGGAAAACCCGCATTTCTGCAAATCCGCCCTGGCGCGTTATACCCAGTGGGACTTTATCGGCCTGGTGGCCAAGCATGGCGTGCCCTACCACGAGAAAAAGCTCGGCCAGCTGTTTTGCGACAACAAGGCCAGTGATATCCTCGGCCTGCTGCTCAGCGAGTGCGACGAGGCCGGCGTCGACCTGCGCCTGGACACATCGGTGAGCGAGATCAGCAAGCTGGACAGCGGTTACCAGCTGCAGACCAGCGCCGGCATGCTGCGCTGCGAATCGCTGGTGATCGCCACCGGCGGCCTGTCGATCCCGACCCTCGGCGCAACCGGCTTCGGCTATCAGGTGGCCAAGCAGTTCGGCCATCAGCTGCTGCCGACCCGCGCCGGCCTGGTGCCCTTCACCATCACCGACCCGCAGCTCAAGACGCTGTGCACCGAGCTGTCCGGCACCTCGGTAGAAGACTGCATGGTGAGCTGCAAGGGACAGAGCTTTAAGGAAAATATCCTGTTTACCCACCGTGGCCTCAGCGGCCCGGCGATTCTGCAGATTTCCTCATTCTGGCAGCCGGGTGAAGCCATCAGCATCAACCTGCTGCCGCATATCGACCTGCCCGAGTGGCTGGAGCAGCAGCAGCGCGAACGGCCCAACAGCGAGCTGAAAACCCTGCTCGCCGAGCTGTTTACCAAGAAGATGGCCGGGCTGTTGGCCGACAACTGGTTCGCCAACAAGCCGATAAAGCAGTACAGCCACGCCGAACTCAAGGCGATTGCCGCGCAGCTCGGCAACTGGCAACTGGTGCCGGCCGGCACCGAAGGTTATCGCACCGCCGAGGTGACCCTGGGCGGCGTGGATACCCGCGAGGTGTCATCGAAGACCATGGAATCGCTGAAAACCCCGGGGCTGTATTTTGTCGGCGAGGTGCTGGATGTCACCGGCCATCTCGGCGGTTTCAACTTCCAGTGGGCCTGGGCCTCGGGTTATGCGGCGGCGCAATACGTCTGAAGCGTCAAGGTGCCGGTGCTGGCTCAAGCGGCGGCAAAGGTTCGCCCGGCAGCCACTTCTGATGGATCGCGGCAAAGCTGCCATCGCGCTTCATCGTGTCGAGTTCGCGTTGCCAGCGGGCGATCAGGGCATCGTCGGTCTGTTGGGAAAAGGCGATATAGCTGTCGCTGTGCATGAAGTTGAATAACAACTGCACCTCATCGGCCTGAATATCGCCCTGGGTCAGCAACGCGTTGAGGCTGAGATTATCCAGCACCATCAACTTGACCCGCCCGCGCTTGAGCATGCTCACCACCTGCGTCGGCCCGGTGACCGGGGTCAGGTTAGTGAAGCCCCTGGCCAGCAGACTCTGGTGGCTGTACCAGTCGCGCGGCACGGCAATTTCGCCGTATTCGCGGGCGTCCTCCAAACGACTGATCGACAGAACGGAACGGCGCAGCGCATAGAAGCTGGTGACGTTGCGGGTAATCGGCCCGACCCATTTGAACAGCTGCTCGCGTTCACGGGTGCGCATGGCCACGAACAAGCCGGTATTGGGCCGACTCAACGCCTGCTGATAACCGCGCGCCCAGGGCACCACAGTAATAGGTGCGTTCTGCCCGGTGCGCTGCATGATGGCCTGCACCACTTCGGTGGCAAGCCCCGTCGGCTTGCCGTTCTCGCTGAAGTTGATCGGTGGATATTCTTCGGTGTACAGGCGCAGCGGCTGGCCCTGCAGCTGCATGGGCAGACTGCAGACCAGCAACAGGTAGAGCCACCGGCGAAGCCTGGCTGCAGTCACAGCATATGCCTCTCGACAGGGGATTCCCTCAGCGTAGTCGGCTTGGCTCGCCAGCACCATGGGCGTGATCAGGAGGCCGACGTCAGCCCCAGGACGATATCGAAAAGCGCCACCGGGCAAATGGTGCGCAAGCGATAGCAAGCCATAACCCCGGAAATGCCTGTCGCCGCCACGGCTGTGCAGGTAGATGCTGCGGGCCTCGAGGAACCGCCCGTGCAGCTGCACGCGAAGACCCTCGGCCAGTTCGGCATGACCCTCGACCTGCAACAAGGCATTGTCACAGGCCAGCGATCACTGGGGCCGGGGAGCCATGGAACAGAAAGTGTTTTTAAGCCCCATGTTGTTCCACTGAGCGTGCTCACGGTAGGCGTACACCTTGGCCTTAAGTCCACGCCGGTTAACATCCTTCCTTGGCAAGCACCTCGATGATCGGGCACGCCGCCCCGCCGTGGCCGGCATCGCACTGTTGCACCAGTCCACCCAACACATGCTGTATGGCGGCAAGATCGGCCATCTTCTGCTCGATCAAAGCCAGCTTGCGGATAGCCAGTGCGCGTGTATTCGTACAGGCGCACGCTGCATCCAGCGTCAGCAGCCCGGCGATTTCCGCTAGCGTGAAGCCCAGCGCTTGCGCACGCTTGATGAAGCGAAGTCGCGTCACTACCTCATCTTGGTAGCGCCGATGACCACCCAACGGTTTCCTAGGCTCGTCCAGAAGGCCGCGCCGTTGGTAATAGCGGATAGTCTCGATATTCACGCCGGCAGCCTTTGCCAACTGGCCGATGGTCAGTGCCCCGCTCATCAATTATTCCTTGATTCCGTACTTAGGTACGGAATTTAGAGTACCACTTGAACAGAGCGGTTCAAGGAGATAGGCATGGTGCAATTCACCCGCAATGGCTCGCTGATCGCCGGCGTATTGGCCGCCATCGGTGCGTCAGTGTGTTGCGTCGGGCCATTCGTGTTGTTGGCGCTTGGCATCGGTGGCACATGGGTCGGCAGCCTGACCGCGATGGAGCCATACCGGCCTTTCTTCATCGGCCTCACATTGCTATTTCTTGGTCTGGCCTTCCACACGCTCTATCTCGTACCACGGGTCTGCAAACCCGGCACGCCCTGCGCCGATCCGCGCACGATGCAGCGACAGCGGCTCACGTTCTGGATCCTTGCCGGGCTGCTGCTCGGCCTGCTGGCCTTGCCGTGGCTGGCCCCGCTGTTCTACTGAAAGGAGACACCCATGCGCAAACTACTGATCGCCGCCCTTGCAGCGCTGCCCCTGGTAGCGCTGGCCGCCCCGCCGCAAACCGTCACGCTCGACGTGCAAAATATGACCTGCGCTCTGTGCCCGATCACGGTCAAGCAGTCATTAGAAAAGGTCGCTGGCGTCAGCGCGGTGAAGGTCGAATACGCCGAGAAAGTGGCAATCGTCACCTACGACCCCGACAAGGCCCAGCCGGAGGCGTTGACCAAGGCGACGACGGACGCGGGCTATCCGTCCACCGTGCACAAGTGAGGCCGCGATGAGTGCAGTCATTCTCGAATCCGTGTTGACCTGCCCGCACTGTGGTTTTGCCCAGCGGGAAAACATGCCCACGGACGCCTGCCAGTTTTACTACGAGTGCCCGCACTGCAAGACGCTGCTGCGAGCGAAGCAGGGTGACTGCTGCGTGTTCTGCTCGTTCGGGTCGGTATCGTGCCCGCCGATCCAGCAGCAGCGCGGGTGCTTCAGCATAGGCCCGGATACGAGTCGGATCGCTGATACTTAACTGACCACTGAGCGCGTGCAGCACCGCCTGCGAGACGCCTGAAAAGTCATCGGAAAAGCTGCCCAGGTCCACCGCCATGGCCGGTTACTTTTTGGCTATGCACCCGTTATGTGTTGAATCGTCCCGAACAGTTATACGGTGCATAAAGCGCGGTAATACGCATGGGGACTGGCCCATCACAACCGGATGGTTTCGCGCCCATCCAAAAGCGGCCTGCAACACAGTCGTGGGACGGTGCCTACTTCTTCGCCTCGGCAATGCCCTGCAGCAACTCGATCGGCAGCGGAAAGACGATGGTCGAGCTCTTGTCGCCGGCGATATTGCTCAGGGTCTGCATATAGCGCAGCTGCATGGCCCCGGACTGGCGGCCGAGCATCTCGGCGGCCTGCATCAGTTTTTCCGAGGCCTGCAGCTCACCCTCGGCGTGAATCACCTTGGCCCGCCGCTCGCGTTCGGCCTCGGCCTGCTTGGCGATGGCGCGGATCATCGACTCGTCCAGATCGACATGCTTGATCTCGACGTTGGCCACCTTGATGCCCCAGGCATCGGTCTGCGCATCCAGCACCTGCTGAATATCGACATTCAGGCGTTCGCGCTCGGCGAGCATCTCGTCCAGCTCATGCTTGCCGAGCACCGCGCGCAGGGTGGTCTGCGCCAGCTGGCTGGTGGCGCTGTGGTAATCCTCGACCTGAATGATCGCCTTCTGCGGGTCGAGCACGCGGAAATACACCACCGCATTGACCTTGACCGAGACGTTGTCGCGGGAGATCACGTCCTGGGTCGGCACGTCCAGCACTATGGTGCGCAGATCGACGCGCACCATCTGCTGGATGCCGGGGATCACCAGCACCAGCCCCGGGCCCTTAACCTTCCAGAAGCGGCCGAGCTGGAACACCACGCCGCGCTCGTACTCGCGCAGGATGCGGAAGGCCGACACCACGAGGGCCAGGAGGATGACCAGCAGCGGTAGAAAACCCAATTCGTAACCCATGACTATTCTCCTTGTCGCGGCTGCCGATCAGCCGCGATCACGTCCAGTTGCACGCCCTTGCGCGCCTGTACCTGCACCTGCTGACCGGGCGCCAGCGGGGTGGTGCTCTGTACCTGCCAGCGTTCGCCCTGCAGCTGCACCCAGCCGCTGCAGGGGTCGTCCGCCTGCACCGCGAGGATCGCGACCCGGCTGCCCAGCAGCGGCGCATCGCCACTGACCTGCAGTCGCCCATGGGCGCGCAGGGCCATGCCGACGATCAGCACGATCAGCACGGCGCTGCTCAGTGCCAGGCTGATGATCAGCGCCAGGGGAATGCCGAAGCCCGGCACATCGGTGTCGATCAGGATCAATGCGCCGAAGACGAAGGCCACCACCCCGCCGATGCCCAATATGCCGAAGCTGGGGAGGAAGGCCTCCGCCGCCATAAAGGCAATGCCGAGCAGAATCAGCGCGGCCCCGGCATAGTTCACCGGCAGCAGCTGCAGGGCATAGAGGCCGAGAATCAGGCTGATACCGCCCAGCACGCCGCCGACCCCGCTGCCCGGATTGGAGAATTCGAAGATCAGCCCGTAGACCCCGATCATCATCAGGATCAGTGCCACGCTGGGGTTGGTGATCACCGCCAGCAGGCGGGTGCGCCAGTCCGGCTCAAGGCTGATCAGCGGCGCCCCGACGGTTTCCAGGCGCACATCCATATTGGCCGCCTTGAAGCTCTTGCCCTGCAGTTGGCGCAGCAGCTCGGCCAGATCGCGGGCCAGGTAGTCGACCACCTTGAGCTTCAGCGCCTCTTCGGCGGACAGGCTGCTCGCCTGACGCACCGCCTGTTCGGCCCACTCCACGTTGCGCCCACGCAACTGCGCCAGGCCGCGGATATAGGCCGAGGCGTCGTTGATCTGCTTGGCGCTCATGGCATCCGCCGCAGCCTCCCGCTTGCCCTCCTCGTCCGGCTTCTTGTCTTCCTCGCCGGCGGGCTTGCCGCTCGGCGCACCCGGCATGCCGATGGCCACCGGGGTGGCCGCGCCCAAGTTAGTGCCCGGGGTCATGGCGGCGATATGGCTGGCATAGAGGATATAGGTGCCGGCGCTGGCGGCCCGGGCTCCGCTGGGGGCGACATAGCTGGCCACCGGCACCGGACTGGCGAGGATCGCCTTGATAATCGCGCGCATCGAGGTGTCCAGACCGCCGGGGGTGTCCATATTCAGCACCACCAGTTGCGCGCCCTGCTCCTGGGCACGGGCCAGGCCACGCACCACATAGTCGGCACTGGCCGGGCCGATGGCCCCCTCGACCCGCAACTCCAGCACCGGTGCCGCCAGCACAGCAGCGGGCCCCAGCAGCCAGGCCAGGGCCAGCACGCAACAGCGCAGAACCTGTTTCACCACACGCTCCCGGCAGCCGGTGTGATCGATCTGTACAGACAGCGATCCGGCCACCTGTTAAGAGGATAGACCATGACCCCTGGCGACCAAATTTACCTGGCGACGTCAGTTGGGGCTGCCGCCGCCGCACGGAGTCCGTTAGGCTGCTCGTTATTCCCGCTGCACAAGACTCCAAGCCATGCCGTCCAGCTCCCTCAGCCACTCGTTTCGGCGCCTCTGGGCCCAGGACAAATTCAGCTACAGCCTGCGGGTGTTTATCGCCCTCAGCGGTGCGTTGCTGCTGTGCTGGGCGCAGGGCTGGATGCAGGCGCTGATCCCGCTGTTCCTCGGGGTGATCGCCAGCGCCCTGGCGGAAACCGACGACAGCTGGCAGGGCCGTGTGGTGGCGCTGCTGGTGACCCTCGGTTGCTTCAGCGTGGCGGCCTATGCGGTGGAATTCCTCTTCCCTTACCCCTGGCTGTTCGTCTGCGCCCTGGCCCTGGCCAGCTTTGCCCTGAGCATGCTCGGCGCACTCGGCGAGCGCTATGCCACCCTGGGTTCGGCCACCCTGATCCTCGCGGTGTACAGCATGATCGGCGTGGAGCAGCGCGGCGGCAGCGCCGGCCTCTGGCAGGAGCCCTTGCTGCTGGTGGCGGGTGCGGCCTGGTACGGCCTGCTCTCGGTGATCTGGAATGCACTGTTCGCCAACCAGCCGGTGCAGCACAGCCTGGCCCGAGTGTTTCGCGAGCTGGGCCAGTACCTCAAGCTCAAGGCGGCGCTGTTCGAACCGCTGCGCCAGCTGGATGTAGCAGAGCGCCGCTTGGCCCTGGCCAAACAGAATGGCCGGGTGGTGGCGGCGCTGAATGCGGCTAAGGAAATCATCCTGCACCGGGTCGGCAATGGCCGGCCGGGACCGAAGGTCAGCCGCTACCTGAAGCTGTATTTTCTCGCTCAGGACATTCACGAGCGCGCCAGTTCCTCGCACTCCCCCTACAACGAGCTGGCCGAAGCGTTCTTCCACAGCGATGTGCTGTTCCGCTGCCAACGCCTGCTGCGCCTGCATGGCGAAGCCTGTCAGCGCCTGGCCCAGGCCATCGAGCTGCGCCAGCCATTCGAATACCGCGAACTGTGCCACCAGGCGCTGAATGACCTGCTCGACTCCCTGGAACACCTGCGCGTACAGAGCAACCCGGCCTGGCGTCACCTGCTACGCTCGCTCGGCGCGCTGGCCGGCAACCTGCGCAGCCTGGATACGCTGCTGGGCAACGCCAGCAACCCCGACGCCATGGTGGAGCAGCAGGACAGTAGCCTGCTCGACCGCGAGCCGCAGTCACTCAAGGATGTCTGGGAGCGCCTGCGCCTGCAGCTGACGCCAACCTCGCTGCTGTTTCGCCACGCCCTGCGCCTGTCCATCGCCCTCGCCGCCGGTTACGGCGTGTTGCACTGGATTCACCCGACCCAGGGCTACTGGATTCTGCTGACCACGCTGTTCGTCTGCCAACCGAACTACGGTGCGACCCGGCTCAAGCTGGTGCAGCGCATCAGCGGCACGGTACTCGGCCTGCTGCTCGGCTGGGCGCTGTTCGACCTGTTCCCCAACCCGCTGGTGCAGGCGCTGTTCGCGGTGGTCGCCGGGGTGGTGTTCTTCGCCCTGCGCAGCAGCCGCTACACCCTGGCCACAGCCGCCATCACCCTGCTGGTGCTGTTCTGCTTTAACCAGGTCGGCGATGGCTACGGGCTGTTTATTCCACGCCTGGTCGACACCCTGCTCGGCAGCCTGATCGCGGGTTTAGCGGTGCTGCTGATCCTGCCGGACTGGCAGGGCCGCCGCCTGAATCGCCTACTGGCCAATACCCTGAGCTGCAACAGCCGCTACCTGCAGCAGATCATCGCCCAGTACGCCAGCGGCAAGCGCGACGACCTGGCTTACCGCCTGGCGCGGCGCAACGCGCACAACGCCGATGCCACCCTGTCTACCACCCTGGGCAATATGCTGATGGAACCGGGGCACTTTCGTAAGGAAGCGGATATCGGCTTTCGCTTTCTGGTGCTCTCGCACACCCTCTTGAGTTACCTCTCGGGGCTCGGCGCGCACCGTGGCGAAACCCGCCTGAGCGGCAGCGCCAATCCGCTGCTGGCCAGCGCCAGCCAGCTAGCCGCCAGCCTGGACGAGATCGCCAGCTGCCTCAACGAGGAACGTCCGGTGGCGATCCACAGTGACGCCGAAGAACAACTGGCCGCCGAGCTTGAGCAACTCAGTGACGACCTGGACGATCCACAACGCCTGCTGCAAACCCAACTGGCGCTGATCTGCCGCCAGCTCGGGCCGCTGCGCACCCTGGCCGCGCACCTGCTCAAACCACCCAGCTAAACCGCCAGGCGCTTTTCCGCTACCCTGCATGCCTGCCCAGAAAGTGCCCGCCATGAACAAAAGCGAACTGCTGCAACAGGTAATCGCCCGCCTCGCAGATGACCTGCTGCAGGCCCAGCAGGCGGCACTGACCGCCTACGAAACGGCGACCCACGAAGAAAACATCGCCGAAAATAAATATGACACCCTCGGCCTGGAGGCCTCCTACCTGGCCACCGGGCAGGCACGCCGCGCGGCCGCCATTCGCCAGACCCTGGCGAACTGGAAGCAGCTGGTGTTGCGCGCTTTTGACCCACAGCTGGGCATTCAACTCGGTGCGCTGATCGCCCTGAGCGACGATCAAGAACGCCGCCAATGCCTGTTCCTCGGCCCGGACGGCGCGGCGATGAAGCTGCAGCTGGACGGCCAGACCGTGCAGGTGATCGGCCCACAAGCGCCGCTGGGGCAGATTCTGCTCGGCAAGAGGATTGGCGACGAAGTGACCCTACGTCTGGCCAGTGGCGTGCAACTGTTGGAAATTCTCTCGGTCGACTGAAAGCTGCTATGACTTGATAGTCGCTCCAGCACTGCACACTCGCCTAACCAGGAGGCCTTATGCACGCCCAGACCCACGACCTACCCGCCCTGTTCAAACAGCTCGGCCTAGACCATGACCCCGCTGCGATTGAGCGGTTTATCCAGCAGCACTCCCCGCTAACCGCCGACTGCCGACTGGCCGATGCCACATTCTGGAACCCGGCTCAGGCCAGGTTTCTGCGCGAAGAGATTCTCGAAGACGCCGACTGGGCCGAGGTGGTCGATCAGCTCAACCTACTGCTGCGGGGCTGAGCGCCCCGCTCTTCGGCAGAGCCGGCACGGGGCCTTACCGTAGGGTGGGTTAGCCGCATGGGGGGATTGCCAAGCATCACGCCACTCGGAAAACGGCGCAACGCGTTCCATCTGGCTGGTGGGTTACGCGCCGCGTCACTTTCGCGGGTGAGTTTTTGCACGGTATTAGCGTCGCCAACCCACCCTACGAAATGCCAGGCTCGCCCTCAAAACCTGTCGACACCGCGTCAGGCAGCTCGCGCCAGGTCAGGTACACCCGCAGGTCGAATTCCAGCTGGTGGTAGTCCGGCAGCATGTATTCGCAGAGGTTGTAGAAGGCCTTGTTGTGCTCGGCCTCCTTTAAATGCGCCAGCTCGTGCACCACGATCATCTGCAGAAACTCCGGCGCGGCCTCGCGGAACAGCGCGGCCACGCGGATTTCCTTCTTCGCCTTGAGCTTGCCGCCCTGCACCCGCGAGATCGCCGTGTGCAGGCCGAGGGCACGGTGGGTCAGGTCGAGGCGATTGTCGTAAAGCACCTTGTCGATGGCCGGGGCATTGCGCAGATGCTCCTGCTTAAGGCCCTGGATATAGGCGTACAACGCCTTGTCGCTCTGAATCGCATGCTTGCCACTGTAGGAGCGCGCCAGGTAATCGCCCAGGCGCTGCTCGGCAATCAGTTGACGGATCTTGTCTTGCAGCTGGACCGGGTAGCCTTGCAGGTATTTAAGCGGGGTCATGGTCGAAATGGCATGGGCACGGTGAGGCCGTGAATTATGCCGCAAGCCGCACGCACCGGGTGCGGCTTTCAGCACCACTCGGCGGCGCGGCTACTGGCTCGGCAGCACTCGCAGTAGCCGACCCTCAGCGCTGTCGGTGAGCAGGTACAGCGCGCCATCCGGGCCGCCGCGCACGTCGCGAATACGCTCATCCAGCTCCTCGAACAGCACGTCTTCACCGGCCAGCTTGCCATCCTGCAGGCGGATGCGGCGCACGCTGCGTTCGGCCAGGGTGGCAGCGAACAGGTCGCCCTGCCACTGCGGGAACAGTGCGCCGCGGTACTGGGTCAGGCTCGACGGCGCCACCGAGGGCGTCCACTGCAACAGCGGTTGCTGCAGGCCGGGCAGCTCGGTGTAAGGCGAAATCTGCGCGCCGCTGTAATCCACACCGAAGGTGATCAGCGGCCAGCCATAGTTATTGCCGGGTTCGATCAGGTTCAGCTCGTCGCCACCGCGGGGGCCGTGCTCATGGCTGTACAGGCGCTGCAGCTGGTTGTCATAGACGATGCCCTGCACGTTGCGATGGCCCAGGCTGTAGATCTCCGGCGCAGCGCCGGTCTGGCCTAGCAATGGGTTGTCCTTGGGAATGCTGCCGTCACGGTTGAGGCGCACGATCTTGCCCAGGTGGTTGCTCGGGTTCTGGGCCTGCTCACGCAGGTCAAAACCATCGCCCAGGGTCAGCACCAGGCTGTTATCCGGCAGCCAGGCCATACGCCCGCCGTAATGCGCGGCCCCGGCCTTGGCCGGCAGCGCGCTGAATAACACCTGCACATCCTGCAACTGCCCATCGACCAGGCGCGCCTTGGCCAGCCGCGTATTGTTGGCCTGCGCCGTGCCGTAGGCGTAGCTCAGGTAGAGCTGCTGATTGCTGGCGAACTCGGGGTCGAGTAGCACCTCCATCAGCCCGGCCTGGGCGGCGACGAAGGCCTCGGGCACCCCGCCGACCGGCTGCGGATTGAGGCTGCCGTCCGCCTCAATGATACGCAGCCGGCCGACCCGCTCGGTCACCAGCATGCGCCCATCCGGCAGAAAGGCCAGCGACCAGGGATGCTCCAGGCCGCCGGTCACGGTTTCGATGCGGTAATCCATGGCGTGCGCCAGGCTGCTGCCAAGCAGACCCAGTAACAACAGGACGCGGGAAGTATTCAACATGGTTCGGGCCTTTTACTCACAGAGGGCTAAATCAGGATTGCGCAGGCGGCGACCGCCGCGCCAGCACGGCAAATAACAGTGCGCCCAGGCTGCCGCAGGCCATCAGCCCGAGGGTGCCTGCCAGGCTGCGGTTGGCGCCGATCAGCGTCGGCATCGGCAACAGCGCATTGGCCAGCGCCATCGCCGCCAGCACCGCCAGTGCCCCGGCCAGGGCAAACAACAGCCAGCGCCCCGCCGGCCACACGCGCGCCAACCGGCTCGCCGCCGGCAAGGCAAAGCTAAAACCGAGGATCACCAACACCGCGAAGGTCGGGCTAAAGCCCAGCAGGTCCAGGCAGGTGGTCTGCACCCGCACCCCAAGCGGCATCGGCGCGCCGAGGGCCTGCAGGTTGGCCAGGTTGAACTGGGTCTGCAATACGCTGCCCATCACACTGGCCAGCAGAACAGCCAGGAGGAAGTACAGCAAAGTGCGGGATTTGCTCGGCATGCGCGCGGAGTTCCAGAGACGACGGTGGCCCGAGTATGGACCAGCGCACCGCGCGCCATACGGCCGGTGTTTTACATGGTTTTACCAAACACGCCGCTGAGCGATAGGCGCAGTTGCCTGCCAGTAGCCGAATGCCGCGCAGCCACCCGCACAAGCAGTGCATGCTGCTCAGACGAGCAACCCGGCTCGCAACGCCTGCTCGTTGCACAAGCCGCTGATCGCCCTCAACAATACCCAGGCCCCGGCGCACCCGATGCTGGTCGGCAAGATGCTTTCGCCCAATGGCCCACCCAGAGGCAGGCGGTGATTCTGGCCTGCTTGCCGAGCAAAGCCCAAGCGCTAATCGACACGGCACAAGGCCGCACTGAACACGCAAGGTTGGTCCGCCAGGTAGCTGCGATAAATCTGCAGCAGCTGCTCAACCGTCAGGCGACAGGCCTGTGCCCGGCACTGCGCATCGAAGGCAAAGGCACTTTGCTCGGTCTCGGCCAGACGGATTGTCAACGCTGGCCAGTCGGCAAGCGGCGCATCGGCCGGAGTAAACAACCAGCGTCCCTCGCGCTGCACCAGCGGCGCGCCGGCGGCGGCGTAATCGAAGACGAACAGCAGCGTGCGCGAGGTTTTGGTGGTGCACTCCGCACGGGTCAGGCATTGCTGCGGATCGCTCGCCACAGCCACGGGTGCAGGCGGCTCGCTAACCGGCGGCTGGCTCGCACAACCGGCCAATACAGTGAGTACGGCTAACAGCGCGCTCAACCTCATCATGGCCCCTCCCGAATAACAAAAAGCCCCGCATCGGCGGGGCTCTCAGTACAGCAACGTAATTAATTAACCTTGGCGGCCAGCTCACCCTTGGCATAACGCTGGAACATGCCTTCGAGGGAGATCGGCTTGATCTTCGAGGCGTTGCCGGCGGTACCGAAGGCTTCGTAACGGGCGATGCAGATATCACGCATGGCAGTCACGGTGGCGCCGAAGAACTTGCGCGGGTCGAACTCGCTCGGGTTGGTCGCCATCAGGCGGCGCATGGCACCGGTGGACGCCAGACGCAGGTCGGTGTCGATATTGACCTTGCGCACGCCGTACTTGATGCCTTCGACGATTTCTTCGACCGGCACGCCGTAGGTTTCTTTGATGTCGCCGCCGTACTGGTTGATGATCGCCAGCCACTCTTGCGGCACCGAGGAAGAACCGTGCATCACCAGGTGAGTGTTGGGGATGCGCGCATGGATCGCCTTGATGCGGTCGATGGCGAGAATGTCCCCGGTGGGCGGCTTGGTGAACTTGTACGCGCCGTGGCTGGTGCCGATGGCGATGGCCAAAGCATCGACCTGGGTCTGCTTGACGAAGTCAGCGGCTTCTTCCGGGTCGGTGAGCATCTGGCTGTGATCGAGCACGCCTTCGGCGCCGACGCCGTCTTCTTCGCCGGCCATGCCGGTTTCCAGGCTGCCCAGGCAACCCAGCTCACCTTCAACCGACACACCGCAGGCGTGGGCAAAGGCGACGGTCTGGCGGGTGACGGCGACGTTATAGTCATAGTCGGCCGGGGTCTTGCCGTCTTCCTTAAGCGAGCCGTCCATCATCACCGAGCTGAAGCCCAGCTGAATCGAGCGCTGGCACACGTCCGGGCTGGTGCCGTGGTCCTGGTGCATGCACACCGGGATATGCGGGAATTCTTCGATCGCCGCCAGGATCAGGTGGCGCAGAAACGGCGCGCCGGCGTATTTGCGCGCACCGGCGGAAGCCTGGACGATCACCGGGGAATCGGTCTTGTCGGCCGCTTCCATGATCGCGCGCATCTGCTCGAGGTTGTTGACGTTGAAGGCCGGCACGCCGTAGCCGAATTCGGCGGCGTGGTCGAGCATCTGACGCATGCTGATAAGTGCCATGGTGTTCTTTCTCCCGGTGGAGCTCGTTAATCGTGCAAGCCTGCCGCAGGGGCAGGCGCTATTCAAGTATTCGGGGCGATTCAGGCCTTCGCGCGCTGTTCCAGCACTGCCACCGCCGGCAACACCTTGCCCTCGACAAACTCGAGGAACGCGCCGCCACCGGTGGAGATATAGCTGATCTGCGCGCCAACACCGTATTTGTCGATGGCCGCCAGGGTGTCGCCACCGCCGGCGATGGAGAAGGCCGGGCTTTCGGCGATGGCCTGAGCCAGCACCTGGGTGCCGTTGCCGAACTGGTCGAACTCGAACACGCCGACCGGACCGTTCCACAGAATGGTCTTCGACGATTTCAGCAACTCGGCGAACTGCGCGGCGGTCTGCGGGCCGATATCCAGGATCATATCGTCGTCCGCGACTTCGCTAACCAGCTTGACCGTGGCTTCGGCGTCTTCGGCAAAGGCCTTGGCGACCACCACATCGACCGGCAACGGCACGCTGACCTTGGCGGCGATGGCGCGGGCCACGTCGATCAGGTCAGCTTCATACAGCGACTTGCCCACCGGGAAACCGGCGGCGGCGAGGAAGGTGTTGGCGATGCCGCCACCGACGATCAGCTGGTCGCAGATCTGGCTGAGGCTGTTCAGTACGTCGAGCTTGGTCGACACCTTGGAGCCGGCAACGATTGCCGCCATCGGCTTGGCTGGCGCGCCCAGGGCCTTGCCCAGTGCCTCCAGTTCGGCCGCCAGCAGCGGGCCGGCACAGGCCACCTTGGCGAACTTGGCCACGCCATGGGTCGAGCCCTCGGCGCGGTGAGCGGTGCCGAAGGCGTCCATGACGAATACGTCGCACAGCGCGGCGTATTGCTGGGCCAGCTCGTCGGCGTTTTTCTTCTCGCCCTTGTTGAAGCGCACGTTCTCGAACAGCACGATTTCGCCGGCCTTGAGCTCAACGCCGTTCAGGTAATCCGCCACCAGCGGTACGTCACGGCCCAGCGCCTTGCTCAGGTAGGCCGCCACCGGAGCCAGGCTGTTCTCTGCGCTGAACTCGCCTTCGCTCGGGCGGCCCAGGTGCGAGCAGACCATGACTGCCGCGCCCTTCTCCAGCGCCAGCTTGATGGTCGGCAGTGCGGCGAGGATGCGCGCGTCGCTCTTCACCACGCCGTCTTTTACCGGCACGTTAAGGTCTTCGCGGATCAGCACGCGCTTACCGGCGAGGTCGAGGTCGGTCATCTTCAGAACGGTCATATATCAGTCCTTCACGGGGGCTGGTTGCGCCAAACCACAAGCGGCTGCGCGTCGGCGATACGGCGTTAAAAACAGGCTCAGAATGCTCATTTACTACCCGTAAACTGCGCTTCTTCGCCTGTTTTTGCCTTGTCTCGCTCTAGCTCGCTCACTTGTGGATTGGCGATTAAAAGAAAGTGTTCGGCGACATCGAGCATACGGTTGGCAAAGCCCCACTCGTTGTCGAACCAGGCCAGCAGATTCACCAAACGCGGGCCGGACACGCGGGTCTGGCTGCCGTCGACGATGGCCGAATGCGGGTCGTGGTTGAAATCACAGCTGGCGTGCGGCAGTTCGGTGTAGGCCAGCAGGCCTTTGAGCGGGCCGCTCTCGGCCGCCTGGCGCAGCACCGCGTTGATCTCATCCGCACTGGTGTCGCGGCTGGTCAACAGGCAGATATCCAGGCACGAGACGTTGACCGTCGGTACGCGAATGGCCTTGGCCTGAATACGCCCGCTTAGCTCCGGCAAGAGGCGTTCGATACCGCGAGCCAGGCCGGTGGATACCGGAATCACCGACTGGAAGGCCGAACGCGTACGGCGCAGGTCTTCATGGTGGTAGGCATCGATCACCGGCTGATCGTTCATCGCCGAGTGGATGGTGGTGATGGAGACGTACTCCAGCCCCACGGCCTCATTCAGCAACTTAAGCAACGGCACGCCGCAGTTGGTGGTGCAGGACGCATTGGACACCAGTCGCTCGTGGCCCGTCAGGCAATCCTGATTGACCCCGTAAACCACCGTGGCGTCGATATCCGCCTCGCCGGACATCGGCTGGGAGAACAGCACCCGCGGCGCGCCGGCAGCGAGGAAACGCTCGCCGTCTGCACGGCTGTGGTAGGCACCGGAGCATTCCAGCAGCAGGTCGATATCCAGAGCGGCCCAGTCGACGCTTTCAGGCGTCGCCTGGCGCAGCACCTGCACGCAGTCGCCATTGATATGCAGGCAATCACCGTCGACCCGCACTTCACCGGGAAAACGCCCGTGGGTGGAGTCGAAGCGGGTCAGGTATTCGATGCTGGCCTGGTCGGCCAGGTCGTTCAGCGCGACGATTTCCAGCTGCGCCCCCGCGCCGCGCTCATGCAACGCGCGCAGCACGCAGCGGCCGATGCGGCCGTAGCCGTTGAGAGCGATTCTGTAGGGGCGCTTGGGCATGGCAATCTCGATGGGAAGCGATCGTAGGATGGCTGGAGCTTTGCGATACCCATCGCAGCTGCTTGATGGGTATCGCAAAGCTCAACGCCATCCTACGGGGTCAGGCGTCCAGCAGCTCGGCCGCGGTTTCCAGGATATTTTCCACGGTAAAGCCGAACTCCTCGAACAGCGCCGGGGCCGGGGCGGACTCACCGAAGGTGGTCATGCCGATAATGCGACCTTCCAGCCCCACATACTTGTACCAGTAGTCGGCATGCGAGGCTTCGATGGCGATGCGCGCGCCGACCTGCAGCGGTAGCACGGCCTGCTTGTAGCCGGCGTCCTGCGCATCGAACACGCTGGTGGACGGCATGGATACCACACGCACCTGGCGGCCCTGCTCGCTCAGCTTGGCGGCGGCCTGCATGGCCAGACCGATTTCCGAACCGGTGGCGATCAGGATCAGCTCCGGCTCGCCAGCGCAGTCCTTCAGTACATAGCCGCCGCGAGCCACATCGGCCAACTGCTGGGCACTGCGGGCCTGGTGCGGCAGGTTCTGCCGGCTGAAGATCAGCGCGGATGGGCCATCGTTGCGCTCAATCGCATATTTCCACGCCACCGCCGATTCCACGGCGTCGCAGGGACGCCAGGTATCGAGGTTAGGCGTGCCACGCAGGCTGGCCAGCTGCTCGATGGGCTGGTGGGTCGGGCCGTCTTCACCGAGGCCGATGGAGTCGTGGGTAAACACGAACAGCACACGCTGCTTCATCAGCGCGGCCATGCGCACGGCGTTGCGCGCGTATTCCATAAAGATCAGGAAGGTCGCGCCGTACGGCACGAAGCCGCCGTGCAGGGCCACGCCGTTCATGATCGCGCTCATGCCGAACTCGCGCACGCCGTAGAACATATAGTTGCCGGATGCGTCGTCAGCCGACACGCCCTTGCAGCCTTTCCACAGGGTCAGGTTGGAACCGGCCAAGTCGGCCGAGCCGCCGAGGAATTCCGGCAGCAATGGGCCGAAGGCGTTCAGCGCGTTCTGGCTGGCCTTGCGGCTGGCGATGGTTTCGCCCTTCTCGGCGACTTCCTGGATATAGGCGGCGGCTTTGGCGGCGAAGTCGGCCGGCAGCTCACCCTTGATGCGGCGCGTGAACTCGCTGGCCAGCTCGGGGTAGGCTGCAGCGTAGGCGGCGAAACGCTGGTTCCACTCGGCTTCGGCGGCGGCACCGGCCTGTTTGGCGTCCCACTCGGCATAGATCTCGGCGGGAATTTCGAACGGGCCATGGTTCCAGCCCAGGGTGGCGCGGGTCAGGGCGATTTCGTCATTGCCCAGCGGCGCGCCGTGGCACTCTTCCTTGCCCTGCTTGTTCGGCGAACCGAAACCGATGGTGGTCTTGCAGCAGATCAGGGTCGGCCGGTCGCTGGTTTTGCGCGCGGTCTCGATGGCGATCTTGATTTCGTCGGCGTCATGCCCGTCGACATTGCGAATCACCTGCCAGCCATAGGCTTCGAAGCGCTTGGGCGTGTCGTCGGTAAACCAGCCGTGCACCTCGCCGTCGATGGAGATGCCGTTGTCATCGTAGAAGGCGATCAGCTTGCCCAAGCCCAGGGTGCCGGCCAGGGAGCAGACTTCATGGCTGATGCCTTCCATCATGCAGCCGTCGCCGAGGAAGGCGTAGGTGAAGTGGTCAACGACTTGGTGACCGTCACGGTTGAACTGCGCGCCCAACACTTTCTCGGCGAGGGCAAAACCGACGGCGTTGGCAATACCCTGACCGAGCGGGCCGGTGGTGGTTTCCACGCCTGGGGTGTAGCCGTATTCGGGGTGGCCCGGGGTGCGGCTGTGCAGCTGGCGGAAGTTTTTCAGGTCGTCGATGCCCAGGTCATAGCCGGTGAGGTGCAGCAGCGAGTAGATCAGCATCGAGCCGTGACCGTTGGACAGCACAAAGCGGTCACGGTCGGCGAAGCTGGGGTTGCTCGGGTTGTGCTTGAGGTAGTCGCGCCACAGCACTTCAGCGATATCCGCCATACCCATCGGGGCACCGGGATGGCCGCTGTTGGCTTTCTGCACGGCATCCATGCTCAGGGCACGAATGGCATTGGCTCGCTCACGACGGCTGGGCATTACTGAATCTCCTACGGGCTGCTTGGGCAACTGGGGGTCGAAAAAGGCGGCCATTTTCGCCCAGCGGGGCCTGTCGGGGCAATGACAGATAGTCGCACCGCCAAGGTTTTCTGGCCTGAGCGCCAGCAAGAGCAATATCAAAACTTTTTGATATTGCTCTTGCTGGATAAAAAGTGACCGACTAGACTGCCCAACCTATGAATATGCGCGCCTCCCACCTGGCCTTCGAGCCGGTCGATGCCCTCGCCGCCCTGTGCAAGGCCAGCGGCGACGGCTTGCGCCTGAATATTCTGCGCGCCCTGGCCAACGACTCCTTCGGCGTTCTGGAGCTGGCGCAGATTTTCGCCACCGGCCAATCCGGTATCAGCCACCACCTCAAGGTGCTGGCGCAGGCCGGACTGGTAGCCACCCGCCGCGAAGGCAATGCAATTTTCTACCGCCGCGCCCTGGCCCAAGGCGAGCAGCTGGGTAGCCGCCTGCATGCTGCGCTGCTGGAAGAGGTCGACCAGTTACCGCTGCCGGCCGAGGTGCAGGGACGGATTACCGAAGTGCATAGCCAGCGCGCCGCCGCCAGCCAGGCATTTTTTGCGCGCAACGCCGCGAGCTTTCAGGCGCAGCAGGACCTGATCGCCGGCCTGCCGCAGTACCGCGACAGCGTACTGGCCCTGCTCGACTCCCTGGGTTTTGCCAGTGACGCCAGCGCCGTGGAGATCGGCCCCGGCGACGGTGGTTTTTTGCCGGAGCTGGCGCGACGCTTTCAGCAAGTACTGGCCCTGGATAACAGCACGGCGATGCTCGATCTGGCGCGCATGCGCTGCACCGAAGAAGGCCTGCACAACGTTCAGTTGCAACTGGCCGACGCCCTGCACGATGACTACCCGGCTGCCGACTGCCTGGTACTGAATATGGTCCTGCACCACTTCGCCGCCCCCGCCGAGGCGCTTAAACAGCTTGCCCAGCGGCTAAAGCCCGGTGGCAGCCTGCTGATCACCGAGCTGTGCAGCCATAACCAGAGCTGGGCCCGCGAAGCCTGCGGCGACCTGTGGCTGGGCTTCGAGCAGGACGACCTGGCCCGCTGGGCCGCTGCCGCCGGCCTTAATAGTTGCGAAAGCCTGTATGTAGGCTTGCGCAATGGCTTCCAGATTCAGGTGCGGCACTTCGCCAAACCCTTACTCACTTATGGCCTACGGGCTGCAATTACCGGTCACCAACAGGAACCCGCACGATGAGCGAATACTCCCTCTTTACCTCCGAGTCCGTCTCCGAAGGCCACCCGGACAAGATCGCCGACCAGATTTCCGATGCGGTGCTGGACGCCATCATCGCCCAGGACAAACACGCCCGCGTGGCCGTGGAAACCCTGGTGAAGACCGGCGTGGCCATCGTCGCCGGTGAAGTTACCACCAGCGCCTGGGTCGACCTGGAACAGATCGTCCGCGATGTGATCTGCGACATCGGCTACACCAGCTCCGACGTTGGCTTCGACGGTGCCACCTGCGGCGTGATGAACATCATTGGCAAGCAGTCCCCGGACATCAACCAGGGTGTCGACCGCGCCAAGCCGGAAGACCAGGGCGCTGGCGACCAGGGCCTGATGTTTGGCTACGCCAGCAACGAAACCGACGTGCTGATGCCGGCGCCGATCCGTTTCTCCCATGCCCTGGTCGAGCGCCAGGCCGAGGCACGCAAGTCCGGCCTGCTGCCGTGGCTGCGCCCGGATGCGAAATCCCAGGTCACCTGCCAGTACGAGAACGGCAAGGTGGTCGGCATCGACGCCGTGGTGCTGTCCACCCAGCACAACCCGGAAATCTCGCTGCCCGACCTGCGCGAAGCGGTGATGGAGCTGATCATCAAGCACGCCCTGCCGGCCGAACTGTTGCACAAGGGCACCCAGTACCACATCAACCCGACCGGTAACTTCGTCATCGGCGGCCCGGTGGGCGACTGCGGCCTGACCGGGCGCAAGATCATCGTCGACAGCTACGGTGGCATGGCCCGTCATGGTGGCGGTGCGTTCTCCGGCAAGGACCCGTCCAAGGTTGACCGTTCGGCGGCCTATGCCGGTCGTTATGTGGCGAAGAACATCGTCGCCGCCGGCCTCGCCGAGCGCTGCGAGATTCAGGTGTCCTACGCCATCGGCGTGGCCCAGCCGACCTCGATCTCGATCAACACCTTCGGCACC
>NZ_JBAQLP010000127.1:0-1758 GCF_049301935.1 Pseudomonas sp.
ACTTTATCCGGCAGCTGGCGAAGAATATTCGCTCGGTTATGCGTGAGTTCGATCCGCAGCTGCAGGTCAGCGGCGTATGGGACAACCTGGAAGTCGAGACCCAGATCAGCGAGGCGAAGACCCTGCAGGCAATGATCGAGCGTTTGCGCTGCACGCCGGGCATCACCCATTTCCTGCAAGTGGATGAATACCCGCTGGGCGATTTCGACGATGTGTTGGACAAGTGCAAGCTGCACTTCGCCGATCAGCTGCCGGGCAAGATCTTCGCCGTACGCTGCAAGCGCGCCGGCAAGCATGCGTTCAGCTCCATGGATATCGAGCGCTACGTCGGCAGCCAGTTGCGCCAGCAGTGCGGTGCTGCCGGCATCTCGTTAAAAGACCCTGACGTGGTGGTGCGCATGGAGATCCGCGACCAGCGCCTGTTCGTCATACATCATCAGCACCAGGGCCTCGGCGGTTACCCGCTGGGCTCGCTGGAGCAGACCCTGGTGCTGATGAGCGGCGGTTTCGATTCCACCGTCGCCGCCTATCAGATGATGCGCCGCGGCCTGGTCACGCATTTCTGCTTCTTCAATCTCGGCGGCCGTGCTCACGAGCTGGGCGTGATGGAAGTGGCGCATTACCTCTGGCAGAAGTTCGGCAGCTCACAGCGCGTGCTGTTTATCAGCGTGCCGTTCGAGGAAGTGCTCGGCGAGATTCTCGGCAAGGTCGACAACAGCCAGATGGGCGTGATCCTCAAGCGTATGATGCTGCGCGCCTCCACGCGCATGGCCGAGCGCCTGCAGATTGATGCGCTGGTTACCGGTGAAGCGATTTCCCAGGTGTCCAGCCAGACCCTGCCGAACCTTGCGGTCATCGATTCGGCCACCGACATGCTGGTGCTGCGTCCGCTGCTGGCCAGCCACAAGCAGGACATCATCGACTGCGCCACGCGCATCGGCACTGCCGAATTTGCCAAGCATATGCCGGAATACTGCGGGGTGATTTCGGTCAACCCGACCACCAAGGCGAAGAAGCTGCGAATCGAGCATGAAGAAAGCCTGTTCGACATGGCCATCCTCGAGCGCGCCCTGGAACGCGCGACCCTGCTGCCGATCGACAAGGTGATCGACGAGCTGGGCAAGGACGTGCAGGTCGAGGAAGTCAGCGAAGCCCTGGCCAGCCACGTGATTATCGATATTCGTCACCCCGATGCCGCCGAAGACGAGCCACTCGTCCTGCCCGGCGTCGAGGTCATGGCGCTGCCGTTCTATGCCCTGAACAGCACGTTCAAGGAACTGGATGAGGCGCGCCAGTACCTGTTGTATTGCGATAAAGGTGTGATGAGTCGTTTGCACGCCCACCACTTGCTGAGTGAGGGGCATGCCAATGTGCGCGTTTATCGTCCGGCATAAGACGCCCGGGTTGAATGGCGGCAGTATCCGCCATCGCCCTCCCGACCTACAGGCGGCGTGATTAACACGCTCACGCCGCCTGGCAGAAAACGCAATTAGTTAATACTCGCCGCCTAGACTAAGCGGCACACCGAATCCTCTGATCGAGATACACACGTGATCGAAAATCTACGCAACATCGCCATCATTGCCCACGTTGACCATGGTAAGACCACCCTGGTAGACAAACTCCTGCGTCAGTCCGGCACCCTTGAGCGCAACGAGCTCAACGACGAGCGCGTGATGGACAGCAACGACCAGGAAAAAGAGCGCGGCATTACCATTCTCGCGAAGAACACCGCGATCAACTGGAATGGCTACCACA
>NZ_JBAQLP010000128.1:0-7460 GCF_049301935.1 Pseudomonas sp.
CTGCTGAGGTAAGGCTACTGCGCGTTATCATTGGCTTTTCATCCGTAGCGAGCCAGCCAATGTCCAGCCGCAAAGCCGAAGTAGTCATCACCTATTGCACGCAATGCCAGTGGCTGCTGCGCGCCGCCTGGCTGGCTCAGGAGCTGCTGTCGAGCTTTACCGATGACCTGTCCCGAGTCTGCCTGGAGCCCGGCACGGGCGGCGTATTCCGGATCACCTGTGATGGGGTGCAGATCTGGGAGCGCAAAGCCGATGGCGGCTTTCCCGAGGCTAAGGTGCTTAAGCAGCGCCTGCGTGATCAGATCGACCCTGCTCGGGATTTGGGCCATAACGACCGGTCCGGCAACTGAGTCGCTGCTCACGAGCTGTTGGCCTCAGGCCTTGCTGCATCGCAACCAATCCGGTTCGCGTTGTGGCTACAGCTGCTGATCAGTCATCTGGTCGTTCTACGGCACCGCATGCATGAGACTCGCGGTCTACTGAATACCCCCGAACAGCTTGTGTAGCAGAGCAGCGCAAAGGTGCCCTGGTTGTTTACAGGGGCGCAGGTATGCGGTTGTCGTGCAGCAACTGGCGAAACTGCTCCAGTGAAACCGCTTTGCTGAACAGGTAGCCCTGGTAGTGGTGGCAGCCCTGTTGCTGGAGGAACTCCAGCTGGTCGAGCTGTTCAACCCCCTCGGCAATGATGCCCAGCCCCAGGCTGCGGGCCATGGCGACGATGGCGCGAATGATTTCCGCGTCGTTGGCATCCAGGGTGGCGTCGCGCACGAAGGACTGGTCGATCTTCAGCACATCCACCGGCAGGCGCTTGAGGTAGGTCAAGGAGCTGTAGCCGGTACCGAAGTCGTCCATCGCGAAGGTTACGCCGAGGCGTTTGAGGCGGTTCATCTTGGCGATGGTGTCGTCAATGTTCTGGATCACGATGCCTTCGGTGATTTCCAGTTTGAGCATATGCGGTGGCAGATGGCTGCTGGCCAGGCTGCTTTCCACCCGTTCGACGAAGTCGTTCTGGCGGAACTGCCGGGGGCTGATATTCACGCACAGGCTGAATTGCGTGGCGCTGACCATATCCTGCAGCAGCAGTTGGGCACAGGCGTGACAGGCTTCGGCGAGCACCCAGCCACCGACTTCGAGAATCAGCCCGCTTTCTTCGAGAATATGGATAAACAGCGCCGGCGATTGCGTGCCCAGGGTCGGGTGCATCCAGCGCAGCAGGGCTTCGGCACCGATGATCTGGTTGTTGCGCGCATCCACCTGGGGCTGAAAGTGCAGCTCGAATTCGCCCCGCGCCAGCGCCAGACGCAGGTCGTTTTCCAGGCGCAGGCGTTCGCTGGCCGCTTTCTGCATGGTGTTGCGAAACAGCTGGATGCAGTTGCGCCCCGAGTCCTTGGCGCGGTAGAGGGCGATATCTGCACGCTTGAGCACATCTGACGGAGTATCACCATGGTCGGGAATCAGGGCGATGCCGATGCTCGGGGTGACTTGCAGTTGGTGGCCGTCGAGCAGCATCGGTTCGGCCAGCAGGTGGCGCAGTTTTTCCGCCAGCGCGCGGACCTGCTGTACCACCTTTGAGCGTTTGCCTTCCAGGCCGGAAATCAGTACGACAAACTCGTCACCGCCCAGACGCGCCACCGTATCTTCCTGGCGCACACTGGCTTCCAGGCGTGCGGTAACCTGCTTGAGTACGGCATCACCGACCGGGTGGCCGAGTGAATCATTGATGTGTTTGAAGTGGTCGAGGTCGATAAACAGCAGCGCGCCACGCAGTTCGTGGCGTTTGAGCAGGGATATCTGCTGGGTCAGGCGGTCGAGCAACAGCGCGCGGTTGGGCAGGTTGGTCAGCGAGTCGTGGTAGGCCAGGTGCTGAACCTGGGCCTGGGCCTCCTTGAGTTCACTGATGTCGCGAGCGGTAAGCAGCAGGCAGGGCGTGTTGTTGAGCTCGATCGATTCGACTGACACTTCAACCAGCTTGGTTGTGCCGTCACGGTGTCTGCCGCGCATTTCCATATGGTAGACATGGCCGTCGCGCTTGAGCTTCTGCACCATTAAGTCGCGTTCAGACGGGTCAGCCCAGACGTTGAGTTCCATGGCGCTGCGCCCGATCACCTCGTCGGGGTTATAGCCGGTGAGGCGGCCGAAGCCTTCGTTGACTTCGATATAGCGGCCCGTATCGCGCTCGGTAATGGTGATGGCGTCGGGGCTGGAGTGGAACGCCAGGGCGAACTTCTCTTGGCTGGCCTGCAGTGCAGCCTGGGCTTTTTGCCGCTCGCTGATATCACGGAAGGTGGTGATAATGCAGCGTTGACCTTCTACCGTGATCGGCCGGCATGACACTACGCAGGTCAAGGTGTGGCCCCGGGAGTTACGGAAGTCTGCCACCTCATTGTCGAGCCCGTCAGCCTGATAGAACTTTTCATAGAGAGTGCTGCGTACGCTGAGGCTACCCCAGAAGTTGAAGTCGAGTACGCTGCGGCCGACGACCTCATCGGCGTGCCAACCGAACACCTGGCTAAAGCTGGGGTTGATTTCCAGTACGCGACCATCAGGCTCGGTGGTCAGGGTGATGGGGTCGGGGCTGGCCTGGAACAGGGTGACAAACTTCTCTTCTGAGGCCTTCAGGCGTTGCTCGCGCTGGCCCCGTTCACTGATGTCGATAACAATCCCGGCCATCCGCTGTGGTGTACCGCGCTCATCACGGTAAAGCTTGGCTGTGCTTTCTAGGTAGTGCACGTCGCCATTTTTATACACCGCTCGGTAAGTTACTTGGTAATCCTGGCGGATACCTTGGAGCAGCTCTAGATAGGCTAGGCGCATGGCGTGGCGGTCTTTGCGCGGGACGAAGCTGAAAAAGCTGTGGAAGTCGCCATGCAAATGCGTTTCAGCCAGGCCATGCAGCATGGCGGCGCGGGCCGAACCAAATAGCATATTGCTGGGGATGTGCCAGTCCCAGGTACCGAGGTCGGCCGACTCCAGCGCCAGGTTGAGGCGCTCCTGGCTGTCGTGCAGGGCCTGTTCCTGCTGGCGTTGCTGGGTGATGTCACGCAGCGACAGGACCAGGCAGGGGATGCCTTCCAGGAGTATTTCGCCGCCAAACAGCAGGTTTATGCGGATGCTGCCGTCGCGATGGTAGAGCGGTACTTCCAGGCCGTTGAGGCTGTTGTTCTTGACCGCCTCCATCATGCGTTGGCGATCTTTCAGGCAGGCCCAGATGCCCATCTCCAGCGAGGTGCGGCCGAGGGTTTCCGTACTGCTCCAGCCAAACTGGCGTTCGAAACCGGCGTTGATCTCGATAAAGCGGCCGCTGGACTTCTCGGTGATGACCACCGCGTCCGGGCTGTAGTTGAAGGCCTGGGCGAACTTTTCCTCGCTGCTGCGCAGCGCCTGCTCGCGGGATTGCTGGTTGGTTATGTCGCGGATGACGCCAATAACGCGCTGTTTGCCGTCGGCATCCAGTTGCAGACTGCCGCTGATTTCCAGCCAGTGCAGGCTGTCGTCGGGCCAGCGGATGCGGTGGCGAAAGGCGCTGTTGCTCGGGTTGCCGGCGAGCAGCTGCTCGAACAGGCGCAGCACCGCGGGGCGGTCTTCCTCGGGGATCAGCTCGATATAGTCGATGCGTTTTTCCAGTGGATGCTTAGGGTCGAGGCCGAACAGCGCCTGGGCGCCGCGTGACCAACTGACCCGGCCGCTTTCGATATCCCAGTACCAGGTACCGAGCTTGGCGCCATTGAGTGCGCGTAACAGGCGCGGCGCATCGTTCCAGGTACTCTCAAATTCGGCAGGGTCCAGCACCGGAATAAACGGCAGTGGCGGACGGCGATCACTGGATTTAGCCACGACCAACTCTTCCTGTAGGCGCATGGGTTTGGTGGTCGCTGGCTGAGCGACTGGGCGGAGTCATGCAGAAGCCTTTCTTATCGTTATAAGCCCACGTTAGCCCTTAGTCCCTGGCCATTGCAAGGCCATCACGCTGGGCATCCAGCAGGTTCATAAAGGCCCGCGCAGCATTCGACAGGGTGCGTTCGGTGTGGCTGATATAGCCCAGCTGGCGGGTCAGCTGGATACCCGGCAACGGCAGGCGGGCCACCTGTTCATCGAGCATGGTGCGCGGCAGCACGCTCCAGGCCAGGCCGATGGAGACCATCATCTTGATGGTCTCCAGGTAGTTGGTGCTCATGGCGATATTCGGCGTCAGCCCCTGGGCTTCGAACAGGCGGCGCACAATATGGTGGGTAAAAGTATTGCCGCCGGGAAATACCGCCGGATGATGGGCCACATCGGCCAGGCTGATCGCTTTGCTGCGAGCCAGTGGGTGCTCGGGGGCGGCGACAAAATCCAATGGGTCGTCCCACACGGCCACCGCATGCACTGGCTCGCGGGTTTCCGGCGCCAGGGTGATCACCGCCAGTTCGGCGCGACCATGCAGAACCTCTTCATAGGCCACCTCGGAGTCGAGAAACTGGATGTCCAGTGCCACCTGCGGGTGCGCCCGGGTAAAGGCGCGTAGCAGTGGCGGCAAGCGGTGCAGGCCGATGTGGTGACTGGTGGCCAGGGTCAGGCGACCGCTGATCTCGCCATTCAGGTTGGTCAGCGCACGGCGCGTATCATCGAGCACATTGAGAATCTGATAAGCCCGCGGCAGCAGGGCGCGGCCGGCCTCGGTCAGGCTCACCTCGCGGCCCAGGCGATCAAACAGGCGCACATTGAGCTGTTGTTCCAGGCTGGCGATGCGTTTGCTCACCGCCGGCTGAGTCAGGTGCAGGCGCTGCGCCGCCTCGGAGAAGCTGCCCAGCTCGGCGATGGCAATAAAGGCATTCAGGGTGGCGAGATCCATAGGGCTGTTCCTGGCAGTGGGCGGGGCGCAATAGGCGCTGCTCAAGTGTAGTTATATTCCGCTAGGGAATCCTTTGAATGAAAAATATGAATTTGAGTAATTTAATGCAAGCCCATAGGATTACCCCATAAGCCAAAGGGCTATTTGCCCCGGCATAGAAACAGGTTGATGAGGGAAAGCGGATGGCCGGCAAAACGCTGTACGACAAGCTCTGGGAAATGCACGAAGTGAAGCGCCGCGACGATGGCTCGTCGCTGATCTACATCGACCGGCATATCCTTCATGAAGTGACCTCGCCTCAGGCCTTTGAGGGTTTGCGTCTGGCCAGCCGCAAACCGTGGCGCATCGACGCCAACATCGCCACCCCGGACCATAACGTGCCGACCACCAAGGCCGAACGTCAGGGCGGCCTGGAAGCCATCGCCGATGAAGTGTCGCGGATTCAGGTGCAGACCCTGGATGAGAACTGCGACGACTTCGGCATCCTCGAATTCAAGATGAACGACATCCGTCAGGGCATCGTCCACGTGGTCGGCCCGGAGCAGGGCGCGACCCTGCCGGGCATGACCGTGGTCTGCGGTGACTCGCACACCTCGACCCACGGCGCCTTCGGCGCGTTGGCCCACGGCATCGGCACCTCCGAGGTCGAGCATGTGCTGGCGACCCAGTGCCTGGTGGCGAAAAAGATGAAGAACATGCAGGTGTTGGTCGAAGGCAAGCTGCCGTTCGGCGTCACTGCCAAGGACATCGTGCTGGCAGTAATCGGCAAGATCGGCACCGCCGGCGGCAACGGCCACGCGCTGGAGTTTGCTGGCAGCGCAATCCGCGACCTGTCGCTGGAAGGGCGCATGACCATCTGCAATATGTCCATCGAGGCCGGTGCCCGTGTCGGCCTGGTGGCGGTGGATCAGAAGACCATCGATTACGTCGAAGGCCGTCCGTTCGCTCCCAAGGGTGCGGACTGGGACAAGGCCGTGGCGCAGTGGCAGGACCTGGTGTCGGATGCCGATGCGCATTTCGACACCGTGGTTGAATTGCGTGCCGAAGACATCAAGCCGCAAGTCAGCTGGGGTACATCGCCGGAAATGGTCTTGGCCGTGGATCAGAATGTGCCGGACCCGGCCGCCGAAAGCGACCCGGTGAAGAAGGATTCGATCATCCGCGCCCTGAAATATATGGGCTTGCAGGCCAATCAGGCGATCACCGATATCCAGCTGGATCGGGTGTTTATCGGCTCCTGCACCAACTCGCGGATCGAGGACCTGCGTGCCGCCGCCGAGGTGGCCAAGGGCCGCAAGGTCGCCAGCACCATCAAGCAGGCGCTGGTGGTGCCGGGCTCCGGACTGGTCAAAGCCCAGGCGGAACAGGAAGGGCTGCACCAAATCTTTATCGAAGCCGGCTTTGAATGGCGCGAGCCGGGCTGCTCGATGTGCCTGGCGATGAACCCGGACAAACTCGGCAGCGGCGAGCACTGCGCCTCCACCTCCAACCGCAACTTCGAAGGCCGTCAGGGCGCAGGTGGGCGTACCCACCTGGTCAGCCCGGCGATGGCTGCTGCCGCTGCGGTGACCGGCCGCTTTATCGATGTGCGCGAATTGATCCAGGCCTAAGGAGCTGACCATGAAAGCCTTTACCCAACACACCGGCCTGGTCGCTCCACTGGATCGCGCCAACGTCGACACCGACCAGATCATTCCCAAGCAGTTCTTGAAGTCGATCAAGCGCACGGGCTTTGGTCCTAACCTGTTCGATGAATGGCGCTACCACGATGTCGGTCAGCCCAATCAGGACAACTCCCAGCGTCCGCTGAATCAGGAGTTCGTGCTGAACTTCCCGCGTTACCAGGGAGCCAGCGTGCTGCTGGCTCGGGAGAACTTCGGTTGCGGCTCATCCCGCGAACACGCGCCCTGGGCTCTGGAAGAGTACGGCTTCCGTACCATCATCGCGCCGAGCTTTGCCGATATCTTCTTCAACAACAGCTTCAAGAACGGCCTGCTGCCGATCATCCTCAAGGAAGACGAGGTGGATGCGCTGTTCCAGCAGACGCAAGCCACTGTCGGCTATCAGCTGACCGTCGACCTGGCGGCGCAGACCGTGACCCGTCCGGATGGCGTGCAGTACCGCTTTGAGGTCGATGCCTTCCGCAAGCATTGCCTGCTCAATGGCCTGGACGATATCGGCCTGACCCTGCAGGACAGCGAGGCGATCAAGGCCTTCGAGGTCGGTTACCAGCAGCGCAGCCCCTGGCTGTTCGGCGCAATCAAATAACAGCAGCTGCAAGCTGCAAGCCGCAAGCTTAAAGCTGCAAGGTAAGAGCAGCTTTGCTTGAAACTTATGGCTTGCAGCTTGTAATTATTTTCCGAAGGAAAAGCTTATGTCCAAACAGATTCTGATTCTCCCCGGCGACGGTATCGGCCCGGAAATCATGGCCGCAGCGGTCAAGGTGCTTGCCCTTGCCAACGACAAGTACAACCTGGGTTTCGAGCTGAGCTTCGATGACCGCGGTGGCGCAGCCATCGACCGTTACGGCGTGCCGCTGGCCGATGAAACCCTGGCGCGCGCCAAGGCGGCCGATGCCATTCTGTTGGGTGCTGTTGGCGGGCCGAAGTGGGACACCATTGATCCGGCC
>NZ_JBAQLP010000129.1:0-6219 GCF_049301935.1 Pseudomonas sp.
GAAGTATTCAGCTCCACCGAGATCGATTTCGCCGTCGAGGTGTGCAACGCGGTGATCGCGGTATTCCAGCCGACCCCGGCGAACAAGCTGATCCTCAACCTGCCGGCGACCATCGAGTGCGCCACGCCGAACAACTACGCCGACCAGATCGAGTGGTTCGGCCGCCATATCGACAAGCGCGACAGCGTGCTGCTCAGCGTGCACACCCACAACGACCGTGGCACTGGCGTGGCTGCCTCAGAGCTGGCCGTAATGGCAGGTGCGGACCGTGTCGAAGGCTGCCTGTTCGGCAATGGCGAGCGCACCGGCAACGTCTGCCTGGTGACCCTGGCGCTGAACCTCTACACCCAGGGCGTCGATCCGCAGCTGGACTTCTCCGATATCGACGCCGTGCGCAAGGTGGTCGAGGACTGCAATCAGATCCCCGTGCACCCGCGCCATCCCTATGTCGGCGACTTGGTGCACACCGCGTTCTCCGGCTCGCACCAGGACGCGATCCGTAAGGGCTTCGCCCAGCAGCAGGCGGACGCCGTCTGGGAGGTGCCTTATCTGCCGATCGACCCGGCCGATATCGGCCGCGATTACGAGGCGGTGATTCGCGTCAACAGTCAGTCCGGCAAGGGCGGCATCAGCTTCCTGCTGGAACAGGAATACGGCATCAACCTGCCGCGGCGTATGCAGATCGAGTTCAGCCAGGTGGTGCAGAGGGAAACCGACCGCCTTGGCCTGGAGATGAGCGCCGCACAAATCTACAAACTGCTCGAAAGCGAGTACCTGCAAGCCACCACACCCTATGCCCTGAAAGGCCATCGCCTGCAGGAAGAAAACGGCACCAGCGCGGTCGATGTCGAAGTCGTCAACACCGGCGAAACCCAGCACTGGCGCGGTATCGGCAAAGGACCACTGGAAGCCCTGGTCGCCGGCCTGCCGGTGGCCGTAGAGATCATGGACTACAGCGAGCACGCCATCGGCGCCGGCACCAATGCCAAGGCGGCGGCCTATATCGAGCTGCGGGTTAACGGCGGCCGTGCGCTGCACGGCGTCGGCATCGATGAAAACCTCACCACCGCCAGCTTCCGCGCGTTGTTTAGCGCACTGAATCGGGCCATCGGCCAGGCAGCCGAACAGGCTGCCTGATTACCGAATGAGGCATCAACTCTGTGTGGCTGATGTCTCATTCGCCAGATAGCGCGCGGTGGCCTGCAACGCCTGACCGATATCCGGCCAGTGCAATTGATGGCGCTGCGCCAGGGCCTGGGTTGCAGCCGTGTTGAAACGGGTGGTCTGGATAAAATCCAGCGACTCGGCGTCGGTGTGCAGCAGGCGCGGCATGCCCGGAATCTTCAGCAACGTCCGCAGCAAAGGAATCGGTATATGCCGACTCGGCGCGCGCACATTTAGCGTGTTGGCCAATTGCTGCAGCATGCCCTGCAGGTTCGGCGTGGCGGCATCCAGGGCGAGAATCTCCTGCCCGACCTGCTGCTCATCGAATGCGGCAGCCACTATCAGCTCGGCAAGAAAATCCACACTGACCAGCGGTAACCAATGCGCGGCCGAGCCCGGAATCGCCCCAAGCCGACCACCCGCCAGATTGCCGATCAGCCCAGCCAGCGGCTGCGCCGGCAGAATATGCCCGCTGCGGCTATGACCGCATACGGTGGCCGGGTGCACCACCGTCAGTGGCGCCTGCAGCTGCGCCATACGCCCACGCACGCGAAAATGCGCCTCCAGCTTGCTGCCCTCATAGGCCCCGGTGCGTTGATAGACCTTGTCCCAGTCGGTGCGCTCGGGCCGCTGCAGGTCGATACCGATGCGCTGCAGATGCCCTTGATTGGCCAGCATAAAGCCGCCCACCAGCAGCAGCCGACTGCCTTGCTGCGCCGCTAGCTCAGCCACCGCCAACGCTCCCTCGACATTGACCCGACGCGCCTGCGCAGCAGCCAGCCCCCAGGCGAACTGTGCGCCCAGGTGGAACACCACGTCAGCCTGAGGCACCCGCTCACGCGCAGCAGCATCCAGGCCCAGATCAGCCCGACCCAGGTCTCCTGCCAGCGCCGTTAGCAACTCGCCTCGACCGCCCAGTTGCTCAATCTGCGCACGCAAGGCCGGTAAGGCTTGCGGCTGGCGCATCAGCAGCGTCGCCGAGTGGCCCTGCCGGGTCAGCAACGCCAGCAGATGCTGACCGACAAAGCCGCTGCCGCCGGTTAGCAAGCAGTGTTTATTCATGATCTATCCACCCGAGTCATTAGTGACCCAAGCAGGCTAAACTGTCGAGCACACTCTACAGTCAAGCGGAATTTGCATGCGTATCGGTGAACTGGAAAAGCGCAGCGGCGCCAGCCGCCACACCCTGCGCTATTACGAAAGCCTGGGGCTGATCAGCGCCCTGCGGCGTGACAATAACTACCGCGAATATTGCCAACAGACCTTGAGCGATCTGGGTTTTATTCAGCAGGCCCAGGGCATGGGCTTTTCCCTCGGCGAGATCGGTGAAATCCTCAAGGCCCGGCGCGAGCAGCAGCTGGACTGTGCTCAGGGTGCGGCCCTGGTCAGCCGCAAGCTGCTTGAGGTGGAGCAGAAGATTACCGATCTGCAGCAGCTGCGCGATTTTCTGCGCAGCGAAAAGCTGCGCCTGGAGGCCAGCGCCGCCGAACAGGCGGCTAAGTCAGGTTAAAGCCATCGGCATCCAGATGGGCCGGAAAGCGCTCGCGGTAGGCCGCCAACTCCGCGGTTTTGAGGGTTACCCGAAAGACGCCATCTGCCGCCCCAGGCGCAAGCAACGGCTCACCCTGAAAATCCAGCACCTGGGAATCCCCGCTGTAGGGATAACCCTTGCCGTCCTCGCCAATACGGTTAACCGCCGCCACATAGCAGAGGTTTTCGATCGCCCTGGCTGGCAGCAGGCGGTTCCAGTGGTTACGCCGTGCGGCTGGCCAGTTGGCGGTGTAGAGCAGTAGGTCGGTGGTCTGTGGATCGCGACTCCACACCGGGAAGCGCAGGTCGTAGCAGATCAGCGGGCGCACCTGCCAGCCGTTGACCTCCAGCAGCACCTGCTCAGTGCCTGCGCTGTAGTGCTTGTGCTCACCAGCCATGCGAAACAGATGACGCTTGTCGTAATACGCTAGCGTGCCATCCGGGCGAGCCCAGAGCAGACGGTTACGGTACGAGCCATCGACAGCCTGGATAATCAGGCTGCCGGTGACCACAGCCTGCAGCGTCTGGGCCTGTTCACGCAGCCACTGGCTGGTCGGGCCCTCCTCGGGCTCGGCCAGGGCGGCGGAGTCCATGGAAAAGCCGGTGCTGAACATCTCCGGCAGCACGACCAGATCGGCACCACGCGCCTGCGCCAGCAGGGAGGCAAAATGCGCGCGATTGGCAGCAGGGTCCTGCCAGGCCAGGGTGGTCTGGATCAGCGCCAGGTCGAGGTCGGGTTTGTCATTCACGTCATTTCACTCGCCGTAGGGTGGATGTCGCTTTTCACATCCACCACGCTTTGGTGGATAACGCTTCGCGGTTATCCACCCTACACCGCGCATAGCTTTTCCGCCGCCTGACGCAGGGTTTCTTCACGCTTGGCAAAGCAGAAGCGCACCAGGCGCAAATCCGCAGGTGGGCTCTGGTAGAACACCGACACCGGAATCGCCGCCACGCCATGCTCGCGAGTCAACCATTCGGCCATCGCCACGTCAGCCAGATCGCCACGGATAGCCGAATAATCGACCAGCTGGAAATAGGTGCCGGCGGCGCGGGTAAAGCTAAAGCGCGAGCCGGCCAGCAGATCGCAGAACAGATCGCGCTTGGCCTGGTAGAAGGCCGGCAGCTCCTCGACGTGCTCTGGATGCTCGGCCATATAGTCGGCCAGCGCCCACTGCAGCGGCGTTACGCCACAGAAGCTGACGTACTGATGCACCTTGCGCAGCTCGACGCTCAAGGCCGGCGGTGCCACTACATAGCCGGTCTTCCAGCCAGTGACGTGGTAGGTCTTGCCAAAGGAGCTGACCACAAAGGCGCGCTGGTACAGCTCGTCATGGGCGAGGATGCTGGCGTGCTTGGCGCCATCGAACAGCAAATGTTCATAGACCTCGTCGCTGATCAGGTAGATATCCCGCTCGCGAATCAATGCTGCCAGTTGATCCAGCTCGCCGCGAGAAATCAGCGCACCGCTGGGGTTATGCGGGCTGTTGAGGATAATCAGGCGAGTCTTGCTGCTCAGCGCATCTTGTAGACGCTGCCAGTCGATGGCGAACCCCGGCAAGGACAGCGGCACATGCACACAACGCCCGCCGGCGAGCGCTACCGAGGGCTCATAACTGTCGTAGCTGGGGTCGAAGACGATCACTTCATCACCCGGCTGGATCAGCGCCTGGATCGCGCAGAAGATTGCCTGGGTCGCCCCCGGGGTGATGGTCACTTCAGTGTCGGCACTGACACTACGGCCATAGCTGCGGGCGATCTTCGCCGCCACCTGCTCGCGCAGCGCCGGCAAGCCGGTCATCGGCGCGTACTGGTTATGCCCGGCGGCGATATGCCGGCCGACCGCATCACGCAGGGCCTGCGGGCCATCGAAATCCGGGAAGCCCTGGGACAGATTTAAAGCACCTGCTTCCATAGCCAGTTGCGACATGCGGGTAAAGATGGTGGTGCCAACATTCGGCAGCTTGCTGATAAGCATCGCGGCAATATCCCTGGACCAAGCGCCGAGCTTGAGCGCTATTGATGACGCAGGATAGCCGATCGCCCAGAGACGCAAAAGGCACCCGCAGGTGCCTTTATAGAGCGATCAGGCTCAAGCCTAGCGCTTGTCTTTGCGCTTCTTCTCAGCCTTCTTGTGGTGGCTCATCAGGCGGCGCTTCTTGTTCACCTGACGGTCGGTGAGGGTGTTCTTGTTGCCCTCATAAGGGTTATCGCCGCCCTTGAACTCGATACGGATCGGCGTACCGACCAGCTTGAGCACGCGGCGGTAGGTGTTTTCCAGGTAACGAATATAGGACTTGGGCACCGCCTCGACCTGGTTGCCGTGAATCACGATCAGCGGCGGGTTGGCACCACCCAAGTGGGCATAGCGCAACTTGATGCGGCGATTATTAACCATGGGCGGTGCGTGATCGCTGACGGCGTCTTCAAGAATCGTGGTCAGACGGTTGGTCGGCCAGCGGGTGATCGCCGACTTGAACGAGGCCTGCACCGACTTGTACAGGTTGCCCACGCCGGTGCCGTGCAGCGCCGAGATAAAGTGGATATCGGCAAAGTCGACGAAGAACAGCCGGCGCTGCAGCTCGACCTTCACATAGTCGCGTTCGCTGGGCTCCATGCCGTCCCATTTGTTCAGGGCGATCACCAGCGCACGACCGCTTTCCAAGACGAAGCCAAGCAGGTTGAGGTCGTGATCGACCACACCTTCGCGGGCATCCATGACGAACACCACCACGTTGGAGTCCTGGATCGCCTGCAGGGTTTTCACCACCGAGAACTTTTCCACCGCCTCGAAGATCTTGCCGCGGCGCCGCACCCCGGCAGTGTCGATCAGGGTGTACTTCTCGTCATCACGCTCGAACGGAATATAGATGCTGTCGCGGGTGGTGCCGGGTTGGTCGTAGACGATAACCCGGTCTTCACCGAGCATGCGGTTGACCAGAGTGGACTTGCCGACGTTGGGCCGACCGATGATCGCCAGTTTGATGCCGTCCTTCTCGCTCGGGCCGGGAATGCGCTTGGCTTCCTGACCTTCGAGAACGATTTCCTCTTCCTCGCCCTCTTCCGGCTCGCTGGCATCCTTAGGGAAGGAGCCGAGCACGGCTTCAAGCATCTGGGTGATGCCGCGACCGTGGGCACCGGCAATCGCCAGGGACTCGCCCATGCCCATGCTGGAAAATTCGGCACGGGCCAAGTCGGCGTCGATATTGTCGACCTTGTTGATCACCAGGAAGCTGCGCTTGTTACGCCGACGCAGGTGCTCACCGATCATCTGATCGGAAGCAGACAGGCCAGCGCGGGCATCCACCAGGAACAATACGGCATCGGCTTCTTCGATGGCCTGCAGCGACTGCTCGGCCATCTTCGCGTCGATGCCTTCTTCGTCACCGGAAATACCCCCGGTGTCGATGACGATATAGGTTCGCCCCTGCCACTTGGCCTCGCCGTACTGGCGATCACGGGTCAGACCAGACAGGTCGCCGACAATCGCGTCACGGGACTTGGTCAAGCGGTTAAACAGGGTGG
>NZ_JBAQLP010000130.1:0-34369 GCF_049301935.1 Pseudomonas sp.
TCCTCTTCCAGGCGGCCGGGTTCTTCCAGGCTCATCTTGTGCGGGAACAGGCCTTCTTCCATGCCCACCAGAAACACCTGGGGGAACTCCAGGCCCTTGGCGCTGTGCAGGGTCATCAACTGGATGCTGTCTTCGTTTTCCGCCGCCTGGGTGTCGCCGGCTTCCAGCGAGGCGTGGCTGAGGAAGGCCTGCAGCGGGCTGAGTTCGTCGTCTTGGTTGTTGTCGAAGCTGCGCGCGGCGCTGACCAGTTCTTCCAGGTTTTCGATGCGCGCCTGGGCTTTCTCGCCTTTTTCGGCCTGGTGGTAGGCGATCAGCCCGCTCTGTTCGATCACCGTTTGGGTCATCAGGTGCAGCGGCATGTCCAGCACTTTGGCGGCAAGGTTGTTGATCAGCTCGATAAACCCGGCCAGGGCACCGGAAGCACGGGCCGGCAGGGCTTTGGCGGCGACCATCAGGTGGATCGCGCCCCACATCGATACCTCATGGGCGCGGGCGTACTCGCGGATGGTCTCGATGCTCTTCTCGCCGATGCCGCGCGCCGGCACATTGATCACCCGCTCCAGCGCGGCGTCGTTGCCGCGGCCGTCGAGCAGGCGCAGGTAGGCCATGGCGTTCTTGATCTCGGCGCGCTCGAAGAAGCGCTGGCCGCCGTAGATGCGGTAGGGGATCTTCTCGCGCAGCAGGGCTTCTTCAAGTACCCGCGACTGGGCGTTGGAGCGGTAGAGGATGGCGATCTCGCTGCGCTTGAGGCCGTCCTTGCGCAGGGCGTCCTCGATCGACTCGACCACGTAACGTGCCTCGTCGTGCTCGTTGAATGCCGAATACAGGTTGATCGGCTCGCCGTCGCCGTCTTCGGTCCACAGTTCCTTGCCCAGGCGCCCCTGGTTATTGGCGATCAGCGCGTTGGCAGCCTTGAGGATGCCGGCGCTGGAGCGGTAGTTCTGCTCCAGGCGGATCACTTCGGCGTCGGCGAAGTCGTCGGAGAACTGCTGGATGTTCTCGATTTTCGCCCCGCGCCAGCCGTAGATCGACTGGTCGTCGTCGCCGACCACCATCAGGCTGTCGCCGCCTCTGGCGAGCAGGCGCAGCCAGGCGTACTGCACGGCGTTGGTGTCCTGGAACTCGTCGACCAGGATATGCCGGAAGCGCCGCTGGTAATGTTCCAGTAGGCCCGGCTTGTCACGCCACAGGTCGAGGGCGCGCAGCAGCAGTTCGGAGAAGTCGATCACCCCGGCGCGGGCACAGGCGGCTTCGTAGGCTTCGTAGATCTTCAGCATGGTGGCGAGGAACAGATCACCGCCGGGCTGGATATTCTTCGGCCGCAGGCCTTCGTCTTTCTGGCCGTTGATAAACCACTGCGCCTGTTTCGGCGGCCAGCGTTGTTCGTCCAGGCCGAGGTCGCGGACCACCCGTTTGACCAGGCGCTGCTGGTCGTCGGAATCGAGAATCTGGAAGTTTTCTGCCAGGCCAGCTTCCTGCCAATGCGCACGCAGCAGGCGGTGGGCCAGGCCGTGGAAGGTGCCGACCCACATGCCGGCCGGGCTTTGCCCGAGCATCTGTTCGATGCGCGCGCGCATTTCGGCGGCGGCCTTGTTGGTAAAGGTCACCGACAGGATGCTGTGTGGCGAGGCCTGCTCGATCTGGATCAACCAGGCGATGCGGTGCACCAGCACGCGGGTTTTACCGGAGCCGGCGCCGGCCAGCACCAGTTGGCGACCCACGCGCGCGGCGACGGCCTGGCGTTGGGCATCATTAAGGGAGGCAATCAGCAGTTCGGGGTCATTTTGCATCGCGGCATTCTAGGGGGCTGCGTCAAACAGGGCAAACCAGGCCGCCGCCCGGGGTTTATTGGACGACCGGTGAGTCAGCTCGGCGGGCGCATATGGGTGGTGGCGCGCTCACCGAAAGTTAGGTATTTGTACTGTGAATTAGCGCACATCTGGCTTGGGCGAAGCGTCTAGCTCGCGTATGCTGCGCCGACGTTTAGGCAACCACTATAAGAAAATCGCCTATGACCGTATCGACTTTGTTTGCGCCGGCACATGGCCCCAAGCCGACTTCCGCACGGGAAGTGGCCCAACTGTATGCCACCGACATTGCTGCCGAACGCACCCGCATGCTCTATCAGGGCTCGCAGGTGCCGACCCTGTTTATGCTGCTCAGCGGCGTGGCCTGCGCCTTCCTGTTGTGGGGCGTGCTGCCGCCTGTGCTGCTGGTTAGCTGGTCGGTCTGGCTGGTGATCCTCGCTGTGTTGCGCCTGGTGCAGGTGCGCGCCTTTAACACGGCCTCGCCCAGCCGGCAGGCCGAACGCCATTGGCGGCGGCTGTTCCTGTTTGGCGCGGCGGCCTCCGGGTTGACCCTGGCGTTTGCCGCCATCGCCCTGGTGCCGGCGGATGTGTTCTACCTGCAAGCCTTGGTCTACGGCCTGATTGCCGCGGCGATTCTCTCGGCCAGCGTGGCGTACGCCATCAGCTTTAGCGCCTTTCTGACGTTTGCCTTGCCCTGCCTGCTGCCCTCGGTGGGTTACCTGCTGCTCAGCGATAATGCGCTGCAACAGGGCTGGGGCCTGCTCAGCAGCATTCTGCTGCTGGCCCTGCTGGTGGTGGCCTGGCAGGTCAACCGGCTGGTGCAGCGCAGCTTGCTGCAGCGCTTTCACAACCAGGCGCTGATCAGCAACCTGGAACAGGCCAAGCTGCAGGCCGAAGGGCTCAACGGCGAGCTGGCGCATGAAGTGGAACAACGTCGCCGTGCCGAACGCGAGTTGCGCCTGGCCCATGGCGAGCTGGAAATGCGCGTGGCCGAGCGCACCCTGGAGCTGGATGAAACCACCTACGCCCTGAGCAAGAGCCGCGCGCGCCTGACCCTGGCCATCGAAGCCAGCGAGCTGGGCCTGTGGGACTGGGACCTGCAGAGCGATCAGGTGCACCACTCGCGCCTCAAGGAAATCTTCGGCCTGGAACCCCACGAAGTGCAGGTGATGCTGCGCGACCTCAAGCCACGCCTGCACCCGGACGATCTGCCGGTGCTGCGCCGCGCGCTGGTCGAACATATGAAGGGGCGCAGCGACGACTACCAGGTCGAATACCGCATCAAGCATGCGGCCGGCCACTGGGTGTGGATCGAAGACCGCGGCCGTGCGGTGGAGCGCGACGCCGAGGGTCGCGTGCTGCGTATGCTCGGCACCCGCCGCGATATCAGTGCGCGCAAGGTGCAGGAACAGCAGCAACAGCTGGCTGCCACGGTGTTTGAGGCCGCCAGCGAAGGCATCGTGATTCTCGACCCGGACTACCGCCTGCTGTCGGTCAACCAGGCCTTCAGCGATGTCACCGGTTATCGCCAGGATGAGGTAGTCGGCAAGAGCGTGATCAGCCTGACCAGCAGTGGCGACAGCCGCCGGCAGTACCAGCTGATCCGCCTGGAGCTGGAAAACAGCGGCAGCTGGCGCGGCGAGCTGATCGAAACGCGCAAGAACGGCGAGCTGTATCCGCAGTGGCTGCAACTCAATGTGGTGCGTGATGCGCGGGGCAGCGTCAGCCATATCGTCGGCTTCTTCGCCGACCTGTCGTCGCGCCGCGAGGCCGAAGAGCGTCTGCGCTACCTGTCGCACTACGACGAGCTGACCGGCCTGGCCAACCGCAGCCTGTTTAAGGAGCGCCTGCACGAAGCCAGCCAGCGCGCGCGGCAGAGTGGGCGCAGCATCGCCCTGCTGCACGTCGACCTGGACCGCTTCAAGATGCTCAACGACAGCCTCGGCCATGAGGTGGCCGACCAGCTGCTGCGTCAAGTCAGCCGCCGCCTGACTCAGGCCGTGCCGGAGGCCGACACCCTGGCGCGCCTGTCCGGTGACGAGTTCGCCATCCTCATCGACTCCTACGGCAGCCTCTCCAGCCTGGCGCGCCTGGCCAGCCGCCTACTGAGCAAGCTGCGTGTACCGATGACCGTGGGCGGGCATGAGCTGGTGGTCAGCGCCTCCCTGGGCATCAGCCTGCTGCCGGACAACGCGCGGGAGATTTCTGCCCTGGTCAGCCAGGCCAATATGGCCATGCAACATGCCAAGCACCTGGGCGGCAACACCTTCCAGTTCTTTACCGACAACCTGCAGGCCTGCACCCTGGAGCGTCTGCAGCTGGAAAATCAGCTGCGTAAAGGCATCCACGAAGGCCAGCTGGAAGTCTTCTACCAGCCCAAACTGTGCCTGGCCGACGACAGCCTCAATGCGGCCGAGGCGCTGGTGCGCTGGCGCCACCCGGAACTGGGCCTGGTGCCGCCGAGCGACTTTATCGGCCTGGCCGAAGAAACCGGGCTGATCGGTGCCATCGGCGAATTCGTCCTGCGCCAGGCCTGCCTGCAGGCGCGTACCTGGCAGCTGCAGGGCTTGGCGCATATTCGCGTGTCGGTAAACCTCTCGGTGCATCAGTTGCGCCAGGGCAACCTGCTCAGCCTGGTGCGCCAGGTGCTCGATGAAACCGGCCTGGCCGCGCAGTTCCTCGAGCTGGAACTGACCGAAAGCCAGCTGCTGGACAATGTCGAGAGCGTAATCGCGACCTTCCAGCAGCTGCGCAACCTGGGGGTCAAGCTGGCAATCGACGACTTCGGCACCGGCTACTCCTCGCTCAGCTACCTCAAGCGCTTCCCGGTGGATTACGTAAAGATCGACCAGACCTTTATCCGCGACCTCACCCCCGGCAGCGAAGACGCGGCCATCACCCGCGCGATCATCGCCATGGCCCACAGCCTGGAACTCAAGGTGGTCGCCGAGGGCGTGGAAACCCAGGCGCAGATGGACTTTCTCAAGAGCCAGCGCTGCGACGAGATCCAGGGCTACCTGATCAGCAGGCCGGTACCGGCCGAGCAATTCGCGCAATTGCTGCGCGAACAGACAGATAAGTTCTAGGCGGCAGGTTGGCGGCGGCTTGTCTGCCGCCAGTCGGGCCGCTACTGTCGCGCTTTTGCTGATGCGCAGGATGCCCCATGCAGCCCACTTCTTCCGCCTTCGCAGCGCGCCCGGCCAATGCCACGCTGATCCTGCTGGCCTCGCTGTATTGCGCCCAGGGCTTGCCCTCGGGGCTGCTGGCGCATTCGCTGCCGGTGTTGCTGCGTCAGCATGGCGTCGATCTGGCGTTGATCGGCCTGCTCAAGTTGTTGGCCTTGCCCTGGCTGCTCAAAGTGCTGTGGGCGCCGTGGGTGGATCGGCTGGCATCGCCGCGTCTGGGGCATCACCGTGGCTGGATTCTGCCGTTGCAGTTCGGGGTTATCAGCGTGGTGGCGGCCTTGGCGCTGATGAGTCCCGAGCGGCTGTTCGACAGTCACTTTCTGCTGCTGATCGGCCTGCTGTTGCTGGTTAACCTGGCGGCTTCGACCCAGGACATTGCTACCGATGGCCTGGCCGTGCGCCTGCTGCCGGAGCGCTGGCGCGGGCTGGGCAACAGCCTGCAGGTGGGCGGCTACAAGGTCGGCATGCTGGTCAGCGGCAGTGGTCTGCTGCTGGCCATGGATAGCCTGGGTTGGCACCTGAGTCTGGCGCTGGTGGCGCTGTTGCTGGTGTTGATGACAGTGCCGATCTGGCGCTTTAACGAGCGGCGCGAGCTGCCGTTTCAGCCGGCGCAGGCAGAGCCGGCCGGGCCTGGGCTGCTGCTGCGGCATTACCGTGGCCTGCTGCTGCAGCCCGGCATGCTGTTCTGGCTGGCGCTGCTGCTGAGCTTCAAGCTGGGCGATGCGCTGGGTTCGCCGATGATCAAGCCGATGTTGGTGGATCAGGGCTGGAGCAATGCCGAGCTGGGCCAGCTGACCCTGATCAGCAGCCTGGCCGGGATCGCCGGGGCCGTGCTTGGCGGCCTGCTGTATGCGCGTATCGGCGCGTTGCGCGCGCTATTGCTGTTTGGCCTGTTGCAGGCCGGTGGCATCGCGGCCATGGCGCTGCTGGTAAATGCCGGCGGCAGCATCGGCCTGGTTTATGGGGTGGCGCTGTTTGAGCAGACCGCCGATGGCATGTCCACCGTGGCGCTGTTCGCGGTAATGATGCGCCAGTGCCGGCCCGAGCATGAGGGCGCGGACTTTACCCTGCAGGCCAGTGTGCAATTGCTGCTGGCCGGGCTGGTGGGCGCCACCAGCGGCTGGCTGGCCGAGCAGCTGGGTTTTGCCACGCTGTTTGTCAGCGCCGGTGTGTTGGGGCTGCTGGCGCTGCCCATTGTGCTGTTGTACTTCTGGCGCGGCGCACGGCCGGGGCCCAGCGCCGCATAAGCCGCCGGCTTTTCGCCAGGGGTGTTTCCGCTATTCCCACCTGCGCCGGACGCTGGGTGCCCGGCAGGCGCATAACCGAAGCAAAGATGGCTGTCTTTGCGCCTCGCGCGGGCAATCCTGCGGGCCTGTCCGGATTGAATCGAGGTGCGTATGCGCAAACCCGCGAGCCTGAGTGTCGGCCTGCGCCTGCTGTTGGCGTCCCAGGCCATGGCCCCGTTGAGCGTCAAGCTGGGGCTGGTGCAGCAACTGGGGGCGGAGAAGGCCGCGCTGTTGGCGCCGCATATGCCGCCCGGGCAGTTGCGTGAGCTGATCATGGTCATGCCCATCGAATTTGCCGCGGCGGTGACCACCCACCTGGACCCGCGGCTGATCCTCGACACCTACCTGAGTCTGCCGGACAGCCTGCGCCTGGAGGTGGCGCGCCAGCTCTGTGCCGATGGCGCCTTTGCCACGGCGGCGCTGTATGCCGAGTGCCTGTCGGCCAAGCAGATCAAGGTACTGATCTACGGCATCAACGATGTCGAGCATGTGCTGCAGATCGCCCGGCATATCATCGATATGCCGCTGATCAGCGAGAGCCTGCGCAGTTTCTCCACCGGCTACCTGTGCAAACTCACCGAGGCGGCGGTGCTGGATCGCAATCTGCCGGTAGCCGCTCAGGTGCTGGGTGGCTTGTCACTGGCGCGGCAAGCCGATGTTTGCGCGGGGCTGCAGCCAGCGACCCTGCGCAAGCTGTTGCCGCTGCTATTGCTGATCAGTGGCGATGGCTTGCGCAAGCAGCTGCCGGAGGCGGTGCTGCAGGTGTTTGAACAGCAGTTGGCCTAGCGAGCAGGCGCTTCCATCCACTGCCGTTCGTGGCGTTCGAGCAGGTTGCTGGCCTGCTCCGGGCCGTCGCTGCCGGCCGGGTAGGGGCGCGGGCTCTGGTAGTGCTGGTGCCAGCCCTTGATGATCGGATCGACCCAGTTCCAGGCCGCTTCTACTTCGTCGCGGCGCATAAACAGCGTCGAGTCGCCTTCGATCACGTCCAGCAGCAGGCGCTCGTAGGCGTCCCAGCGGCGCTGTTTGTGGAAGGCATCAGCCAGGTTGAGGTCGAGTTCCACCGGCTGCAGGTGCATGCCCTTGCCTGGGCTCTTGCCCATCAGTTGCAGGCTGATGCGCTCTTCCGGCTGCAGGCGGATCAGCAGGCGATTGGCTTCGCCGCCGCCGAACAGCTGGTGCGGCACCGGTTTGAACTGGATGAGGATTTCCGAGGTTTTGCGCGCCAGGCGCTTGCCGGTGCGCAGGTAGAAGGGCACGCCGGCCCAGCGCCAGTTGTCGAGCTCGGCCTGCACGGCGACAAAGGTTTCGGTGTCGCTGTCGTTGTCGACGTTCTTCTCGAAGTAGTAGGCCGGCACTTCCTGACCGCCGATCTTGCCGGCGGTGTACTGGCCGCGCACGGTCTTGTCCTGCACGTCGAGGCCGGTGATGGGTTTCAGGGCTTCGAGGATCTTCACCTTCTCGTTGCGCACCGCTTCGGCGTCGAAGCGTACCGGCGCTTCCATGGCCACCAGGCAGAGCAGCTGCAGCAGGTGGTTTTGGATCATGTCGCGCATGGCGCCGGCTTTTTCGTAGTAGGCGCCACGGTTTTCCACGCCGAGGGTTTCGCACACGCTGATCTGCACATGGTCGATATGCCCGGCGCGCCACACCGGCTCGAACAGCGCGTTGGCGAAGCGCAGCGCCATCAGGTTCTGCACCGTCTCCTTGCCCAGGTAATGATCGATGCGAAACACCCGCGACTCATCGAACACCGCGCCAATCGCGGCGTTGATCGCCTGCGCCGATTGCAGCGAATGGCCAATCGGTTTTTCCAGCACGATGCGCGTTTTGGGGCCGGCCAGACTGGCGGTTTTCAGGTGTGAGGCGATGTCTTCGAACAGGTCCGGCGCGGTGGCCAGGTAATAGATGCGCACCCGCTCAGGGTCTTGCCCCAGGCGTTTGCCCAGACGGCCGAAGTCGGCGCTCTGGCTGGCATCCATGGCGAAGTAATCCAGGCGTGCGGCAAAGCTGGCCCAGGTGTCGTTGTCGAAATCATGACGCGCCACCTGCGCCCGGCAATGGCGTTCGGCCAGGGCCTGAAAGGCGCTGCGGGCCAGGGGGCTGCGGGCCAGGGCGAGAATCTGCGTATCGCCATGCAGGCGACCGGCGCGATGCAGGTGGTAGAGCGCGGGCAGCAGTTTATGCAGGGCCAGGTCGCCGGTGCCGCCAAACACCAGCATGTCGCAGGGAATGCTCAAGGTGGGTACTCCGACTCGGTTTAACCGTGCGAGGGCGGCAGCCATGTAGTATAACTACAAGACCACTACAACCCGTCGTACGCCGATCATAACCGAGTCATGACTGCGATGCGGCGTGCTAGATGGATTCGTTAGCCACATGCCGAGCCTATTTCTGTGAACCTGTTGCAGCACATTGCCCAGTCGCGTCATCTCCTCCGCAAATCGGAACTCAAGGTCGCCGACCATGTTCTGCTCGATCCGGCCTCGGTCATGCACAGCTCCATGGCCGAGCTGGCGCACAGCGTCGGCATCAGCGAGCCGACCATCGTGCGTTTCTGCCGGGCGATTGGCTGCAGCGGCTTTCAGGATCTCAAGCTCAAGCTGGCGCAGAGCCTGGCCGCCGGTGCCAGTTTCGGCCAGTTCGCGATCCATGAAGACGATTCGGTGGCGGACTTCAGCCTGAAGATCTTCGACACCACCCTGCACACCCTGATCGAGGTGCGCGAGAAACTCGATACCCAGGCCCTGCAGCAGGCCATCGCCGCCATCGCCAATGCCCAGCGCGTGGAGTTCTATGGTTTCGGCGCGTCCGGCGCGGTGGCGGCGGATGCTCAGCACAAGTTCTTCCGCTTGCTGCTCACCGCCGCTGCGTATTCCGACCCGCATATGCAGGCGATGAGCGCGGTGACTTTGAAGCCCACCGACGTGGCCATCTGCATCTCCCAGTCCGGGCGCTCCAAAGATTTGCTGATCACCGCTAACCTGGTGCGTGAAACCGGCGCGACGCTGATCACCCTGTGCCCGAGCCAGACGCCGCTGGCCGATCTGGCCACGGTCAACCTGGCCATCGACGTGCAGGAAGACACCGAAATCTACACCCCGCTGACCTCGCGTATCGCCCACCTGGTGGTGATCGACGTGCTCGCCATGGGCGTGGCCATGGCCCGCGGCCCTGGCCTGGTCAACCATCTCAAAAGCGTCAAACGCAGTCTGCGCAGCCTGCGGCTGTCGCCGAAGGCGCATAAGAGTGCTGAGGACTGAGGCCGTCTGTGCCCAGTCCTGATTAAGTTCATCGCCTCGTTATCGCGTGGCCATCAAAGCGTCATATCCCAGGTCGATGCTGGTACTCCCTTATTCAGCTTGGGAGTTGCACCCTATGTCTGGCTATCTGGATAAACCGCAGTCTCATGAAAGCAGCGACGCCAAGGCCCGGCGCAAGCTGCTGGATCAGCGCCGCATGGAATACCGCCGCGCCATTGAAAGCTATGCCGAGCAGCGTCAGCTGCAGCAGCAACTGGTCGATTACCCGGAACTGATCGCGGCTAACTACCTGGCGGGCACGCAGGCGTTGGCGCGGCGAAACGCTCAGCCAGGGCGTTGATCAGGCTGCGTTGATCGCGCACGAAGGCGAAAAACGCCTGGGCCACCGGTGACAGGTATTTACCGCGCGGGTGTACCAGGCACCAACTGCGCAGCAGCGGCAGCTCGGCCACCGGCAGTTCGCGCAGGGTGCCGTATTGCAGCTCGCGGCGCACCGCGTGGCGGGGTAGCAGGGCCAGGCCAAGGCCGGCGATTACCCCTTCACACTGGCCTTCCATGGAGCCGACTTCCAGGGTCTGGGCGAAGTGCGCACGCTTCTGGTGGCAATACTCCTCGCAGGCCTGGCGCGTGCCGGAGCCGGCTTCGCGCACCAGCAGCGGGAACGCGGTGAGGTCCTGCAGGCTTAGCGGGCCCTGCTGGCACAGCGGATGCTCGGGCGGCGCCACGGCGATAATCGGGTTCGTCAGGAAGGGCAGAAACTCCAGATTCATGTCCGTCGGCACCCGCGACATGATCAGCAGGTCATCGCGGTTGGCGTTCAGGCGCTTGAGCGCCTGGGTGTGGTTGGTGACCACCAGCTGTAAGTTGACTTCCGGGTATTGCTGGCGAAAAGCGGCGAACAGGTGCGGTACGAAATACTTGGCGCTGGATTCTATGGCCAGGCTCAACTGCCCCTGTAGCGAGCCCTGCAGATCGGCCAGCTGCATGTCGAGGCTTTCCAGGCGGCCGAAAATATCCGCGCTGGCGCGTTGCAGGGCTTCGGCGGCCTCGGTCAGGTAGAGCTTCTTGCCGATATAGTCGAACAGCGGCTGGCCGATCAGCTCCTCCAGTTGGCGAATCTGCAGGCTGACCGCCGGCTGGGTTAGCGCCATCTCCTCCGCCGCGCGGCTGTAGGAGAGGTTGCTGCACACCGAACGAAACACCTGAAGCTGACGAAATGTAATACGCAACAATGACTTACGCACGATTAATACCCGTATGGCGGAGTCGCTCTGGCTCAACTATAAGTCTTAGCTAATACGTAACCCAATAATAATTGATTTTGGTTAATCACCAAGCCGGCGTAGCGTGAGTGCCTGACCGCTACTGCACTGCGGTTACACGTCGACCGGCCTCAGCCGCTCGCCTGCTCACGTGATCGAGGACGCTGGCTCGTGATCAAGAAAATCCTGATAGCCAACCGCGGTGAGATTGCCGTACGCATCGTGCGGGCCTGTGCCGAAATGGGCATTCGCTCGGTGGCGGTGTACTCCGATGCCGACCGCCACGCCTTGCACGTCAAGCGTGCCGACGAGGCCCATAGCATCGGTGGGGAGCCACTGGCCGGTTATCTGAACCCGCGCAAGCTGGTCAACCTGGCGGTGGAAACCGGCTGTGACGCGCTGCACCCCGGTTATGGCTTCCTTTCGGAGAACGCCGAGCTGGCGGACATCTGCGTCGAGCGTGGGATCAAGTTTATCGGCCCCAGCGCCGAGGTCATTCGCCGCATGGGCGACAAGACCGAAGCGCGGCGCAGCATGATCGCCGCTGGCGTGCCCTGCACCCCCGGCACCGAGGGCAATGTGGCGGATATCGCCGAAGCGCTGCGCGAGGGCGACCGTATCGGCTACCCGGTGATGCTCAAGGCCACCAATGGTGGCGGCGGGCGCGGTATCCGCCGCTGCAACAGCCGCGACGAGCTGGAGCAGGCCTACCCGCGGGTGATCTCCGAGGCGACCAAGGCCTTCGGCCGTGCCGAAGTGTTTCTGGAAAAATGCATCGTCAATCCCAAGCATATCGAGGCGCAGGTTCTCGCCGACAGCTTCGGCAACACCGTGCACCTGTTCGAGCGCGATTGCTCGATCCAGCGGCGTAACCAGAAGCTGATTGAGATTGCCCCCAGCCCGCAGCTGACCCCTGAGCAGCGCGCCTATATCGGCGACCTGTCGGTGCGCGCGGCCAAGGCGGTGGGTTACGAGAACGCCGGCACCGTGGAGTTCCTGCTGGCCGAGGATGGCGAGCTGTACTTTATGGAGATGAACACCCGGGTGCAGGTGGAGCACACCATCACCGAGGAAATCACCGGTATCGACATCGTTCGCGAGCAGATCCGCATCGCCTCCGGCCTGGAGCTCTCGGTCAAGCAGGAAGACATCATCCACCGCGGCTTCGCCCTGCAGTTTCGTATCAACGCCGAAGACCCGAAGAACAACTTTCTGCCCTCGTTCGGCAAGATCACCCGTTACTACGCCCCCGGCGGCCCCGGCGTGCGCACCGACACGGCGATCTACACCGGTTACACCATTCCGCCCTACTACGACTCCATGTGCCTGAAGCTGGTGGTTTGGGCGCTGACCTGGGAAGAGGCGCTGGCCCGCGGCCTGCGCGCCCTGGATGACATGCGCGTGCAGGGGGTGAAAACCACTGCCGCCTATTACCAGGAAATTCTGCGTAACCCGGAGTTTCGCAGCGGCCAGTTCAACACCAGTTTCGTCGAGTCGCATCCGGAATTGACCGAGTACTCGATCAAGCGCAACCCGTCGCACCTGGCCATCGCCATCGCCACCGCCATCGCCGCCCACGCCGGCCTGTAGGGGAAGGAATCAGACCATGAGCAAGACCAAGAAAATCACCGTCACCGACACCATCCTGCGCGATGCCCACCAGTCGATCATCGCCACGCGCATGCGCCTGGACGACATGCTGCCGATCTGCGCCAAGCTCGACAAAGTCGGCTACTGGTCGCTGGAAGTCTGGGGCGGTGCGACCTTCGACGCCTGCGTGCGCTTCCTCAAGGAAGACCCCTGGGAGCGCCTGCGCAAGCTCAAGGCCGGCCTGCCCAATACCCGCCTGCAGATGCTCCTGCGCGGGCAGAACCTGCTCGGCTATCGCCACTACAGCGATGACGTGGTGCGTGCCTTTGTGGCCAAGGCGGCGGTCAATGGCATCGACGTGTTCCGTATCTTCGATGCGATGAATGACGTGCGAAACCTGCGCGTGTCCATCGAGGCGGTCAAGGCTGCCGGCAAACATGCCCAGGGCACCATCGCCTACACCACCAGCCCGGTGCACACCGTCGAGGCCTTCGTAAAGCAGGCCAAGGCCATGCAGGCCATGGGCATCGACTCCATCGCGATCAAGGACATGGCCGGCCTGCTCACGCCCTATGCCACCGCCGACTTGGTCAAGGCATTGAAAGCCGAAGTCGACCTGCCGGTGTTTATTCACAGCCACGACACCGCCGGCATGGGCTCGATGTGCCAGCTCAAGGCCATCGAGGCCGGTGCCGACCATATCGACACCGCCATCTCCAGCTTCGCCTGGGGCACCAGCCACCCGGGCACCGAGTCGATGGTCGCCGCACTCAAGGGCAGCCAGTACGACACCGGTCTGGACCTGGCGCTGATCCAGGAGATCGGCCTGTACTTCCATGCCGTACGCAAGAAATACCATCAGTTCGAGAGCGAGTTCACCGCCGTGGACACCCGTGTGCAGGTCAATCAGGTGCCGGGCGGAATGATGTCCAACCTGGCCAACCAGCTGAAAGAGCAGGGCGCGCTAAACCGCATCAACGAAGTGTTTGCTGAGATTCCGCGGGTGCGCGAAGACCTCGGCTTTCCGCCGCTGGTCACGCCGACCTCGCAAATTGTCGGCACCCAGGCGGTGTTCAACGTGCTCGCCGGTGAGCGTTACAAGACCATCACCAACGAGGTGAAACTTTACCTGCAGGGCCGTTACGGCCTGGCGCCGGGCAAGGTCAACGAGCAACTGCGCAAGCAGGCGATTGGCAGCGAAGACGTCATCGAAGGGCGCCCGGCCGACCTGATCAAGCCGGAAATGGCCAAACTGCGCGAGGAAATCGGCAGCCTGGCGCAATCCGAAGAAGACGTGCTGACCTATGCCATGTTCCCGGATATCGGGCGCAAGTTCCTCGAAGAACGCGCCGCCGGCACCCTGACCCCGGAAGTGCTGCTGCCGATCCCCGAAGCCGGCGGCGTGGCCCCGGCCGGTGGCGAAGGTGTACCGACCGAATTTGTGGTGGACGTGCACGGCGAGAGCTACCGCGTGGATATCACCGGCGTCGGCGTGAAAACCGATGGCAAGCGCCACTTCTACCTGTCCATCGATGGCATGCCGGAAGAAGTGGTGTTCGAGCCGCTCAACGACTTCGTCGCCGGCAGCGCTGGCAAGCGCAAGCAGGCCAGCGCACCGGGTGATGTCAGCACCAGCATGCCGGGCAATATCGTCGATGTGCTGGTCAAGGTCGGCGACACAGTCAAGGCCGGCCAGGCGGTGCTGATCAGCGAAGCGATGAAGATGGAAACCGAAGTGCAGGCGCCGATTGCCGGCACCGTGAAAGCGGTGCATGTGGCCAAGGGCGACCGGGTCAACCCGGGCGACGTACTGGTGGAAATCGAAGGTTAACCTCGGGGGCTCCGCTGTTTGAACAGGCATTTGAACGGTTTTGGGAGCCTCTTTTTACACCGCCAGCATGACTGTGAAGCCGCGCTGGCAAGGGTTTTGGGCCAAGTGCCTGGGCAAGTCTCGCGAGCTAGAGCCATGCAAGGCGAAAGCAGGCGAGGACGCGGAGTGTACGAGTTGTACATGAGCATTACTCGTTTCACTCGCCCCTTCGGGGTCGCGCTGAAGCGCGTTAGCCGCAAGCGGCTTACGAGCCTGATTTCAACGCAGCAGGGCCGACGCGCAGCAGACGTTGCCCAGGTACTTAGTGCCTGAGTCCCCTGGGAGCCGTACGGCTCCTTTTTTTCGGTTATGCCCCGCGGTGCAGGGTTCTGCTGTTCTCAGCAGGAGACTGGGCAAAGCTGCGGGTATCAGCACAACGCGTGGTGGGGGCATGACCTTTTATTTGCGCAGATGGTGACGCGGCGGGCGTCTTAATAGCAGTTCAATACAGGAGCAATGCGCGGTGAGTCTGGATCCGGTGGTGCTGTTCTTTGTCTTCGGCCTGTTGGCGGGTCTGCTGAAAAGCGAGCTGAAACTGCCACCCGCGCTGTATGAAACGCTGTCGATCATTCTGCTGCTGGCCATCGGTCTGCATGGTGGCGTGGAGCTGGCCGAGCAGGCCAGCTGGCAGTTGCTCGGCCAGGCGGCCTGGGTGCTGGGCCTGGGTGTGGCATTGCCGCTGCTGGCCTTTGCCGTGTTGCGCGGCCTGGGCTTCGACCGGGTTAACGCGGCGGCGGTGGCGGCGCACTATGGCTCGGTCAGCGCCGGTACCTTTGCCGTGGTGGTGGCCTATATGCTGGCCAAGGGCATCGAGTTTGAAAGTTATATGCCGCTGTTTGTCGCCATTCTGGAAATTCCGGCGATTCTGGTCGGCATCCTACTGGCCAAAGGCATTGCCCGCGATACTGACTGGGGCGAGCTGGGCCGGGAAATCTTTCTCGGCAAGAGCATCATGCTGCTGCTCGGTGGCCTGATCATCGGTGCGATTGCCGGCAAGGAGGCGATCAAGCCGCTGGAGCCGTTCTACACCAGCATGTTCAAGCCGGTGCTGGCGCTGTTCCTGCTGGAAATGGGCCTGATCGCCTCTGGCCAGCTCGGTTCGCTCAAACAGTTCGGCCTGCGCCTGCTCGGTTTTGCCCTGCTGATGCCGCTGCTGGGCGCGCTGATCGGCGCCTTGCTCGGCCGCTTTATGGGCCTGAGCCTGGGCGGTACGGCGGTGCTCGCCACGCTGGCGGCGTCGGCGTCCTATATCGCCGTGCCGGCGGCCTTGCGCCTGGCCTTGCCCGAGGCCAACCCGTCGCTGTCGTTGACGGCGTCGCTGGGCATCACCTTTCCCTTCAATATCATCGTCGGCATCCCGTTGTACCTGATGCTGGCCGAACAGCTGCTGGCCTGGGGGCTCTGAAATGGACGCACATATCCGCACCCTGCTTACCGTAATCTGCGAAGCCGCGCTGGAGAAGAAGCTGGTGACTGACCTGGAGCAGCTCGGCGCGCCGGGCTGGACCATCTCCGACGCCCGTGGCCGTGGCGGTCGCGGCGTACGCAGCGCCGGTTGGGACACCGAAGGCAATATCCGCGTGGAGATCATCTGCACCCGCGATATCGCCGAGCGCATCGTCGGCCACCTGCAGGCGCGCTACTACGCCAACTTCGCCATGGTCTGCTACCTGGCCCAGGTGGAAGTGCTGCGCGCGGAAAAGTTCTAGTGCTGTGATCAGCGCCGCCAGGCAAGCGTCTACCTGCCATCGTCCGAGGTGCGCTCGGACCTTGTGGCGAGCCTGAGCATGCAAGCGTTGTTGAATGAAATCCTCGATCAAGTCCGCCCGCTGATCGGCCAGGGCAAAGTGGCCGATTACATCCCGGCGCTGGCGGATGTGCCGGCCAACCAGCTGGGCATTGCGGTGTACAGCAACGATGGCGAGCTGTACTGCGCCGGCGATGCACACACGGCATTTTCCGTGCAGAGCATTTCCAAGGTGTTCAGCCTGGTGCAGGCCATTCAGCATTCCGGCGAGACGATCTGGCAGCGCCTGGGCCATGAGCCGTCCGGTCAGCCATTCAATTCGCTGGTGCAGCTGGAGTTCGAGCGTGGCCGCCCGCGTAATCCCTTTATCAACGCCGGGGCGCTGGTGATCTGCGATATCAACCAGTCGCGCTTTGCCGCGCCAGTGCTGTCGATGCGCGACTTCGTCCGCCGTCTGGCCGGCAATCCCGAGGTACTGGTGGATAACCGCGTCGCCGAGTCGGAATACCAGCACCGCGCGCGCAATGCGGCGGCGGCTTACCTGATGCAGTCCTTCGGCAATTTCCATAACGATGTCGAGGCGGTGCTGCGCAGCTATTTCAGCTACTGCGCGCTGCGCATGAGCTGTGTCGACCTGGCTCGGGCGTTCTGCTTCCTGGCTAACGACGGCTTCTGCAAACACAGCGGCGCGCAGATAATCAGTGCACGGCAGAGCAAGCAGATCAACGCGATCATGGCCACCAGCGGCCTGTATGACGAGGCCGGCAACTTTGCCTACCGCGTCGGCCTGCCGGGCAAGAGCGGCGTCGGCGGCGGCATCGTCGCGGTGGTGCCAGGGCGTTTCAGCGTATGCGTGTGGTCACCGGAACTAAACGCCGCCGGTAACTCCCTGGCCGGGATCAAGGCGCTGGAACTGCTGAGCGAGCGGATCGGCTGGTCGGTGTTCTAGCGCGCCACGATCTGCTGCGCGTCGGTGATACTGCGTTAAAAACAGCCGGAGGCTGTTACTACGTAGCGCCTTGTCTCACTCTAGCTCGCGAGATCGTAAACCCACCTCAGGTGTTGTGGATTAGCCGATTACGCGTTTCACCCGGCAATCAGCTCCTTCGCCGCCTGGCGGTGGTCGGCGATCAGTTGAGCCACATCCAGGCCTTCGATCTGCCCGTCGATCACCCGCCAGGTGCCTGCGATCATCATCCGGTCGGCCTTGTCGGCGCCACACAGCAGTAGCGCGGAGATGGGGTCGTGGCTGCCGGAGAAGCGCAGCTCATCCAGCTTGAAGAAGGCCAGGTCGGCCTGCTTGCCCACCGCCAGCTCGCCGATATCCGTGCGGCCCAGCAGCTTGGCCGAACCCTTGCTGGCCCAGCCGAGCACCCGTTCCGGGGTGATCTTCTCGGCGCCGTAACGCAGGCGCTGGATATACAGGGCCTGGCGCGTTTCGAGGATCATGTTCGAGGCATCGTTGGAGGCCGAGCCATCGACGCCGAGGCCGATCGGTGCGCCGGCTGTTTCCAGCTCAAGGGTCGGGCAGATACCCGAGGCCAGGCGCATGTTCGAGCTGGGGCAATGGCAGATGCCGGTGCCGGCTGCACCGAGGCGTTCGATTTCATCCGGGTTGAAGTGGATGCCGTGGGCCAGCCAGGTGCGCGAGCTGAGCCAGCCGACGCTGTCCAGATAATCCACGGTGCGCAGGCCGAAGCGCTGCAGGCAGAAGTCCTCTTCGTCGAGGGTCTCGGCCAGGTGGGTGTGCAGGCGCACGTCCAGTTGCTCGGCCAGCTCGGCGCTCTGGCGCATGATTTCCTGGGTCACCGAGAAGGGCGAGCAGGGCGCGAGGGCGATCTGAATCTGCGCGCCGTCGCCGCGCTGGTGGTACTGATGAATCAGCCGTTGGCTGTCAGCCAGGATCACTTCGCCCTGTTGCACGGTCTGCTGCGGCGGCAGGCCGCCATCGGCCTGGCCCAGGCTCATCGAACCACGGGTGAGCATGGCGCGCATGCCCAGTTCGCGCACCGCTTCGACCTGCACGTCGATGGCGTTTTCCAGGCCGCCGGGGAACAGGTAATGGTGGTCCGCCGCGGTGCTGCAACCAGACAGCAGCAGTTCGGCCAGGGCCACCTTGCTGGCCAGGGCGAGTTTCTGCGGAGTCAGGCGTGCCCACACCGGATAGAGGGTCTGCAGCCAGGGAAACAGCGGCTGGTTGACCACCGGGGCCCAGGCGCGGGTGAGGGTTTGATAGAAGTGGTGGTGGGTGTTGATCAGCCCAGGCAGCAGCACATGCTCGCGGGCATCGAAGCTTCGATTGCAGGGTTGGCTCGGCTGCTGACCGGCCTTGAGCAGTTCACTGATCACGCCGTCTTCAATCACCAGGCCGCCAGCGGCGTCGAGGTTGTTGGCAGTGAAGATGGCGAGGGGGTTCTTGATCCAGATACGGGTAGCAGCCATTGAGTTGGCTCCTCTGAAGGTGGGTTCAGGTTAGCCAGCTCAGTGTTTACCCTGTCTGCTGATCCAGGTGCGCGGCCGGCGCAGATGGCCGGGCGTGGCGCAAAAGATAACGCCGTAATCTGCCTGCGGCAAGAGCGCAGGGTGGGATTTCTGACCGGAAAGTCAGTGGCTTAAAAGACTTTGCGGTACTGCACAAACCCCGAACGCTCGGCGATGCGTTCGTACAGCAGCATGGCGCGGCTGTTGCTCTCATGGGTCAGCCAGTAGGTGCGTGAGCAGCCCTGGGCCTGAGCCTCGCGGTAGACGTGCTCGATCAGCTGGCGGCCGGCGCCGCTGCTGCGCACATCCTTGGCAATAAACAGATCCTGCAGATAGCAGTAGTCGCCAGGGGTCCAGGTCGAACGGTGGTAGGTCCAGTGCACCAGACCAATGGCCTGGCCGTCATGCCAGGCCAGCGCCGCATGCAGCGGCTCGGCCGGGTCGAGAAAGCGCTGCCAGGTAATGTCGCTGGTCGCGGCGGCGATCTCGGTCATATAGAAACGCTGATAGCCCTGCCACAGGGGCAGCCAGGCGGCATGGTCGGCTGCCGTTACCGGGCGGATTTCGACGGGGATACGGACGGGCATGGCACTGGCTCCTTGGTTAGGTAAAGCCCTTACAGACTAGCTGCAAGAGCCCAAGCTTCAATCGGCGCGTTCACCACAGACATCCAAGGCAAACCAGTGTTCCACCTCGGCCTGGCTCAGCCCTGCGCCGAGCAGGGCGAACAGTTTGCCCAGAGCCGCTTCACGGGTCATGCCGCCGGCGGAAATTAGCCCGGCGCTGGCCAGTTGGCCACCGGCGGCATACACGCCGAATTCGACATGGCCGTGCGGGCACTGGCTGATCGCGGCCAGCACCACGCCGCGCGCATGGGCGGCCTTGAGCACGCCGAGCAGCTCGGTGTCGTCTGCCGGGCCCGTGCCGCTGCCGTAACATTCCAGCAGCAGGCCTTGCACGCCGCTCTCCAGCAGGGCGCGCAGATGGCTGGCCTGGATACCGGGGTAAAACGGCAATACGGCCAGATTGACCGGCTGACGCGGCTGGCGGTAGTCGATGCGCGCCGGGATGCTCTCGGCGCGTGCGCTCTGGCGCTGGCGCGGCAGCACGTGGAAGGCGTCGAAGGCATCGCTGCGCAGCTTGCTGACCCGCGCACCATGCAGCAGCGCACCATTGAAATACAGGTGCACGCCGGAGGCTACGCCGGCCTGCAGCGCACGCATGGCACCGAACAGGTTGCCCCAGGCATCGCTGCCTTCGGCACCCGCCGGCAGCATCGAGCCGCTGAGAATGACCGGCACTGGCAAGCCCAGCAGCAGGAAGCTCAGGGCGGCGGCGCTGTAGGCCAGGGTGTCGGTGCCGTGCAGCAGCAGCACGCCGTCGCAGCCGTCCTGCTCGATAGCGGCGCGAATCGCCGCGACCATCGCCAGCCAGTTGTGCTGGTTCATATTGGCGCTGTCGATGGGCGGCAGTAGCTCGCGGAAGGTCCAGTGCGGCAACGGCTGGGCCTCCAGCGTCTGCTGGGCGCGCAGGCGTGCCTCGAAGCCGGACGCCGGGGCCAGGCCGCTGGCGCTCATCTGCATGCCGATGGTGCCGCCGGTGTAGAGCACCAGAAGTGTTTCACAACCCATCAGGGGTCTCCGTACTTTCATTGTTCTTATAAGAAAACAGGGGGCTTAGCCCCCTGTTTATCACAGCTATTGCAGCGGCTTAACGCTGGTGTAGCGCGTTGCCGATTTCCGCCTGGGTTGCCGGGGCGTTGTGCGCCGCGTTTGGCCAGGCGGCTGGGTCGAGGTCCAGGTCGGCGAAGTTCTTCGCGTCGAACACAGGCGACTCTACGCCGGCTTTGATCTGGTTGTCGTAGTCGCGCATCAGGCGCAGGCCAACCTTGAACAGCAGGGTCAGGGCAATCAGGTTGCAGATGGCCAGCAGACCCATGGTCACGTCGGCGAAGGCGAACACCGTGCCCAGATCCTGTACCGAGCCCCAGAGTACCAGAGCCACTACCAGCACGCGGTAGACCATCACCGGTGCGCGCTTCTTGCTGAAGAAGCCCAGGGCGTTCTCACCCAGGTAGTAGTTGTAGATCAGGGTGGTGAAGACGAACAGCAGCAGGGCGATGCTGACGAACACCCGGCCCCACTCGCCGACCACGGCGGCCAGGGCGGTCTGGGTCAGCACCACACCGGCCATTTCGCTACCTGGCTGATACACGCCCGACAGCAGGATGATCAGCGCGGTGCTGGTGCACACCAGCAGGGTGTCGATAAATACGCTGAGCGATTGCACGATGCCCTGCGCCGCCGGGTGCTTGACCTGGGCGACTGCCGCGACGTTCGGCGCACTGCCGAGACCGGCTTCGTTGGAGAACAGGCCGCGCTTAACCCCCATCATGATGGCCGCACCGATACCGCCGGCAAAGGCAGGTTCCAGGCCGAAGGCGCTCTTGAAGATCAGCACGAATACCGCCGGTACTTCACTAACGTTCAGGCCGATTACCACCAGCGCCATGCCGATGTAGGAGAAGGCCATGATCGGCACCAGGACGTCGGCCATGCTGGCGATGCGCTTGATGCCGCCGAAGATGATCAGGCCGATTACCGCGGTGAGGATCAGGCCACTGGCGATGGTCGGCAGGCCGAAGGTGTCATGCAGCGAGCTGGCCACGGTGAACGACTGCACGGCGTTGAAGCCGAAGCCGAAGGTCACCAGCAGCAGGATCGACACCACAATGCCCAACCAGCGCTGGCCGAGGCCGTGCTGGATGTAGAAGGCCGGGCCACCACGGTAGGTGCCGTCGTCTTCACGACGCTTGTACAGCTGCGCCAGGGAGCACTCGAAGTAGCTGGTGGCCATGCCGACCAGGGCTACGACCCACATCCAGAAGATCGCGCCCGGGCCACCGAGCATGATTGCCACCGAGACACCGGCAATGTTGCCGGCACCGACGCGACCGGCTACCGAGAGCATCAGCGCCTGGAACGAGCTGAGCTGGCCAGGCTGGCGCTGGAAGGCTTCGGCGAAGATGCGGAACATGCTGCCGAAGTAGCGGAACTGGACGAAACGCGAGGCGATGGTGAAGTACAGACCAAGGCCGATCAGCATCACGATCAGCAGCTTGCTCCAGATCAGGTCGTTGAGAATATCGAGCATGGCAGTGAGGTCTCTCTTGTTGTTTTGTGAAGGAAATAAGAGCGGGGCCGAATGGTTAAGCAGACGCGCCTGGGGTGCAATTTCGCGGGTGGCGGCTAACTGATGCGAGTTGATGCTAGAATCGCGTCGCTCGCATCACCAGGAAAACCGCCATGTCCGACCACCTAGGGCCCAATCTAAAGCTGTTGTGCGGCCATTACCGGTCGATCGCCGAGGTTTGCCGCAAGCTGGCGATCAATCGCGCCCAGTTCAATAAATACCTCAGCGGCCAGAGCCGACCAACGGCCTACAACCTCAAGCGCATCTGCGACTTTTTTGGCGTCGAGGCCTATGAGCTGAGCCTGCCCGCCGAGCAGTTCGCCGACCTGATTGGCGCGCGCGCGCCGGGCCAGGATGCCGGCGCGCGCACCGACGCGCTGATGGAATTGCTCAAGCCGTTGCGCGCGCATGCCGGCAACCTGTCGCGCTATTGCGGCTACTACTTTGAGTACTCCAACTGCATGTCGGTGCCGGGCACCGTGCTGTTGTCGCTGGTGCAGCTGTGGGAGGAAGACGGCGACTTCCTGTTCGAGCGTCAGGAGCGCCAGGAACGCTCCGCCAGCGCCGATGTGCAGGGCGAGGACTGGGTGCGCTGCCGTTACCTGGGCGCCGCGTTCCAGCTGCAGGACCGGTTGTTTCTGCTGGACTACGAGTCGCTGACCCTCAACGAGATGAGTCAGACCATCCTGATTCCCAGCTACAAGAGCCGCATCACCCGCCTGAACGGCCTGAAAACCGGCGTCTCCAGCGGCGACCGGCGCAGCCCGGCCTGCACCCGCGTGGTCTGGGAATACCTGGGCAGCGAGATCAACCGCATCAGCGCTTATCGCCAGGTGCGCCTGTACCGTCCGGACGACCCGCGCATCGACGACGACGTGCGCCAGCGCCTGGCGGAGGCGCCGCTGAAGAACGGGTTGTTCGAGATCGAGTAACGCGGCGCTAGGGCGTCAGGCGTGCGCCGAGTGCGCGATCTGTGGCGGCAGGGCTGGCATTGAGCCCTGCGCGCACGCCGTGGCGATCTGCCGCCGTGCGGTTCTGGCTGAGCTTCCATTGGCCCTGTATACGCTGGATCGGCAGGGCGAAGCCAACGATGGCGCGCAGCAGGCTGTCGATATAGTCCCGCGGCGCATCACTGACCGCCCACGGTCGCTCGCGCCCCGCCTCATGCTCTGCGCTCAGGCGGCTGACCAGCTGCAGCAGGCCTTCGCCATCTTCAATTAGCCGTGCCCGGCCATAGGCATGCACGGCAATGTAGTTCCAGGTTGGCACGGCCTTGCCCTCTGCTGCTTTGCTCGGATACCAGTTGGGGCTGATATAGGCCTGCGGCCCCTGGAAGATAGCCAGGGTTTCGCCCTGCAGCAGTTCGTGCCACTGTGGGTTGGCCCGCGCGAAGTGGCCGTAGAGGGTGCCGAACTCGCCCTCGTCGGGGGCCAGTAACAGCGGCAGATGGCTGGCCAGCAGGCCGCTTGCCCCCTGACTGATCAGGCTGGCCAGGGGGCAGGCGCTGATCTGCTGATGCAGCTGCGTGAGATCGTCCTGGCGGAAGGCGGAAGGTGTGTACATGGCGAGGCTCCGGCTGCGATGTCACATCCTAGCTCGGCATCTGTGGCGGCATAAGCAGCAGTTGCGGCGACTTTTACTGGCACAGTCGCCGGCTTGCCCTTGCATGATAATGACGCCGCAGCGCCGCCCGAATCGGGCGGCGCTGGCGAACGCCACGGGTGCCCCAGTGCTGCAAGCCCGCACAGTCAGGCGCTGGCGATGGCTTGTGCGCCGACACAGCAATCTGCCGCGGCTTTTGGCAAGCCGTGGGCCGCAGCAGAAGGGCATCGCAACCGGTCTGGCTGGGTGGGCTGTGCTGGCATTTAAGAAAAGAGACGACGGCGGTCGAGCCTGTTCATGGGGTCACCCTGTGAGGTTGCTTTTATAGGTATGCCCTGGATGCCGTCGGGCATCTCGTTGGCCGCCGGTTCCTGCCGGCTATGCCGCCGCACCGGGTAGGCGCAGAAGCCCCGCACATCCCTGTGCGGGTGTTGCTCATGATCAGCGCCGCGTTATGACTGTGCGTTGTCGCTGGTGTAGATACCGCACCTTACTCGCGGCCGCCCATGTGCTCGATGTTGAGGTCAGGAGCTCGCCGAGCATGCTCAGCCCGGCAACAGCGGCACCAGGCGTGGGGCGATCATGTTCTCGGGGCGCAGGATGTCGGCCAGTTCGGCGTCGCCCAGCAGTTTTTCTTCGCGCACCAGCTCCAGTACGCCGCGGCCCGTTTCCAGTGCCACCTTGGCGATGCGTGTGGCGTTTTCGTAGCCGATATAGGGGTTGAGCGCGGTGATCAGGCCGATGGAGTTTTCCATCAGTTCACGGCAGCGCGCTTCGTTGGCGGTGATGCCGTCGATGCACAGCTCGCGCAGCATATCCATGGCGCGGGTCAGCAGACGGATCGAGTCGAAGATATTGTAGGCGATCAGCGGCTCCATCACGTTGAGCTGCAGCTGGCCACCTTCGGCGGCCATGGTCAGCGCCAGGTCGTTGCCGATCACTTCGAAGGCCACCTGGTTGACCGCTTCCGGGATCACCGGGTTGACCTTGCCGGGCATGATCGAGCTGCCCGGCTGGCGCGGCGGCAGGTTGATTTCGTTGATGCCGGTGCGTGGGCCGCTGGAGAGCAGACGCAGGTCGTTGCACATCTTCGACAGCTTGACTGCGGTGCGCTTGAGCATGCCGGAGAACAGCACAAAGGCGCCCATGTCGCTGGTGGCTTCGATCAGGTCGGCGGCCGGGGTCAGCGGGTGGCCGCTGATGATCGCCAGGCGCTTGACCGCCAGCAGCTGGTACTGCGGGTCGGCGTTGATCCCGGTACCAATCGCGGTGCCGCCCAGGTTTACTTCGGTGAGCAGGGTGGGGGCGAGCAGCTTGAGGTGCTGCAGGTCTTCGCCCAGGGTGGTGGCGAAGGCGCGGAATTCCTGACCGAGGGTCATCGGCACGGCGTCCTGCAGCTGGGTGCGGCCCATTTTCAGCACATGGCCGAATTCCAGCTGCTTTTTAGAGAGCGACTGGATCAGCTTGTCCAGCGCAGTGAGCAGGCTGTCGTGGCCGAGCAGCAGGCCCAGACGGATGGCGGTGGGGTAGGCGTCGTTGGTCGACTGCGCCATGTTCACGTCGTTATTGGGGTGCAGCTGCTTGTAGTCACCCTTCTCGAAACCCATGGCTTCGAGGGCAATATTGGCGATGACTTCGTTGGCATTCATGTTGGTCGAGGTGCCCGCCCCGCCCTGGATCATGTCGACCACGAACTGCTCGTGGAACTCGCCCTGAATGATGCGTGCGCAGGCGGTGCTGATCGCCGTGTGCTTGGCGGCGGACAGGTGGCCCAGCTCGCGGTTGGCGTCGGCTGCGGCCTGCTTGACCATGGCCAGGGCGATCACCAGTTTCGGGTAGTGCGACAGCGTCACGCCGGACAGGCGGAAGTTCTGCACGGCGCGCAGGGTCTGGATGCCGTAATAGGCCTCAGCCGGAACGTCGAGGGTGCCGAGCAGGTCTTTTTCGAGGCGAGTAGATGCAGCAGGGGACATGATCAAGGTCATCTCAGGAAATACGGCATATGCCGCGATGGCCCGTAGATTAGGGGCTGCAGCTTGATACTGGCCAATGCTGTTAAGCGCTGGGTCATGCATAATCGGCATAACGTTGGCGTGACGTGCTGCTTGATCAGAGCGTACACCGTACCTGTGGGAGTAGTAGGGTGGGTTAGCGACGCCACACACCGGTCTATACCCTCATGCGTGTGTGGCGCGGCGCGTAACCCACCAGGCGATCGACCGCGTTGCGCCGGTGGTGGGTTACGCCGCGTCTTGAATGGCGTGGTGTTTGGCAATGGCGGCAAGCGGCTAACCCACCCTCCGCGCCTCCCACACGCCGTACGAGACCAGGTGGATACAAAGAGCGTCATCCACCCTACAAAACCAGGAGTGACGATGAACCTTGAAAGCAAATGGCTGGAAGACTTTGTCACCCTGGCCGCCACCCGCAGCTTCTCCCAGGCGGCGCAGAAGCGCTTCGTCACCCAGCCGGCGTTCAGCCGGCGGATTCGCAGCCTGGAGAACATGCTCGGCCTGACCCTGGTCAACCGCGCCTGCACGCCCATCGAGCTGACCGAATCCGGCCAGCTGTTTCTGGTCACGGCACGCAGCATGGTCGAGCAGCTCGGCGAGGTGGTGCGTCACCTGCATAACCTCGAAGGCCAGCAAGGCGAGGTGATGCAGATTGCCGCCGCGCACTCGCTAACCCTGGGGTTTTTCCCCGAATGGATCGCCCGCCTGCGCCGCGAAGGTCTGCCGCTGACCACTCGTCTGGTGGCGACCAACGTCGGCGAAGCGGTGCATGCGCTGCGTGAAGGCGCCTGCGACCTGATCCTCGCCTACTACGACCCCGACGCCGCGCTGCAGATGGACCCGGAAATCTTCCCCTCGCTGCACCTGGGCCGCACGGAAATGCTCCCGGTGTGCGCGGTGGGCGAAGACGGCGCGCCGCTGTTCGACCTCAACAGCGGCCAGAGTGTGCCGCTGCTGGCCTACAGCGCCGGGGCGTTTCTCGGTCGCTCGGTCAACCTGCTGCTGCGCCAGCGCGCGCTGCGTTCGACCACGGTGTACGAAACGGCGATGGCCGACAGCCTGAAAAGCATGGCCTTGCAAGGCATGGGTGTGGCCTGGGTGCCGAGGTTGAGCGTGACCGCCGAATTGGCCCGTGGCGAACTGGTGGTGTGCGGCGATGAACAGTGGCAGGCGCCACTGGAGATTCGCCTGTACCGCTGCGCCTTGGTGCGCAAGGCCTCTGTGCGGTTGCTCTGGCGCAAGCTGGAAAGCGGCGAAGTCGGGCGTTGAGTGTAGGAGCGGGCCATGCCCCAGCAGATGCGGCAGGCCGAGCACCGCTGGGAGGGGGCGCACAAGCTTCGCAGTGTCTTTGCCAGTCCGCTTCTGCGCCACTCGTCCATTTACAAAATGCCGCTCAGCCGCCTTAAGCGCGGTTTAACCCTTAATGCAGGAAGGCATCGCGCGGACTGCTCCTCGACAAACGGCGCGCCGGGGTGCACGCCAGCCCAGGCTTTACGCTATACTGCGCGGCCTTTGGCGGTCCGCACCGCCATAATTCATTACTAACAAGCCACGCCTGGTTTCCAGCGTGGCTTGTTAGTTTCTGCAGCGCCTACGGGCACCTGATGAAGAAGAGGCACGACGATGAGCGCACTGGTTGGCGTGATCATGGGCTCCAAGTCCGATTGGTCCACCCTTAGCCACACCGCCGAGATGCTGGACAAGCTGGGCATTCCTTATGAGGTCAAGGTGGTTTCCGCCCACCGCACCCCGGACTTGCTGTTCCAGTACGCCGAGCAGGCCGACGGTCGCGGTATTCAGCTGATCATCGCCGGTGCCGGCGGTGCGGCGCACTTGCCGGGCATGTGTGCGGCCAAGACCCACCTGCCGGTACTCGGTGTGCCGGTGCAGTCGGCGGTGCTCTCGGGCGTCGACTCGCTGTTGTCGATCGTGCAGATGCCCGCCGGTATTCCGGTCGCCACCCTGGCCATCGGCAAGGCTGGTGCGATTAACGCCGCGCTGCTCGCCGCGAGCATCCTCGGTCACCAGCACCCGCAATTCCACGAGCGGTTGAAGGCGTTCCGTACCGAGCAGACCGAATCCGTACTGGAAAATCCGGACCCGCGCGGTTAAGCCCATTTGTTGTAGCCCCGTGCATCAGGAGCAGATCGACCCATGAAAATCGGTGTAATCGGTGGCGGCCAGCTGGGCCGCATGTTGGCCCTGGCAGGCACGCCGCTGGGGATGAACTTCGCCTTCCTCGACCCCGCGCCGGATGCCTGTGCGCAAGCCCTGGGCGAGCATATCCGCGCCGATTACGGCGACCAGGATCACCTGCGCCAGCTGGCCGATGAAGTCGATCTGGTGACTTTCGAGTTCGAAAGCGTGCCGGCCGAGACCGTGGCCTTCCTCTCGCAGTTCGTCCCGGTCTACCCGAGTGCCGAAGCCCTGCGCATCGCCCGTGATCGCTGGTTCGAGAAGTCGATGTTTAAGGAGCTCGGCATTCCCACCCCGGATTTCGCCGATATCCAGGCGCAGGCTGACCTCGACGCGGCCGTGGCCAGCATCGGTCTGCCGGCGGTACTCAAGACCCGCACCCTGGGTTACGACGGCAAGGGCCAGAAGGTCCTGCGCAAGGCTGAAGATGTGGTCGGCGCCTTTGCCGAGCTGGGCAGCGTGCCGTGCATCCTCGAAGGCTTTGTGCCCTTTACTGGCGAAGTGTCGCTGGTGGCGGTGCGCGCCCGCGATGGCGAAACGCGCTTCTACCCGTTGGTGCACAACCGCCACGACAGCGGCGTGCTGGCGCTGTCCATCGCCAGCAGCGATCACCCACTGCAGGCCCTGGCAGAAGATTACGTCAGCCGCGTGCTGAGCAAGCTCGACTACGTCGGCGTGCTGGCCTTCGAGTTCTTCGAAGTCGATGGCGGCCTGAAAGCCAACGAAATCGCCCCGCGTGTGCACAACTCCGGGCCCTGGACAATCGAAGGTGCCGAGTGCAGCCAGTTCGAAAACCACCTGCGCGCCGTCGCCGGCCTGCCGCTGGGTTCGACTGCCAAGATCGGTGAAAGCGCGATGCTCAACTTTATCGGTGTGGTGCCGCCGGTGGAGCAGGTCATCGCCATCGCCGACTGCCGCCTGCATCACTACGGCAAGGCCTTCAAGGTCGGCCGCAAGGTCGGTCACGCCACCCTGCGCTGCGCAGACCGGGCGACCCTGGACCGGCAGATCGCCGTGGTCGAGGCGCTGATCGCCAAGGTCTGAAGCACTCGCTGAGGCTGCCAGGAGCGGCCTCAGCGGGAACCTTGCGCACCTGGGTTCGTCTGACAATCTGTGCCCTGTGGGCTGGCAATCCGCTGCCTGTGCACCGGCGCCTGCCGGAACTGGGTTGACCCGCTAGCCTTACAGACCAATTGTGCCAATCTCGGCGCAGCGGATACTGACACGGAGGGTATTGCCATGAGCATTATCGGAACCATTTTTATCGGCCTGATCGTTGGCCTGCTTGCCCGTTTTATAAAGCCGGGCAATGACAGCATGGGCTGGATCATGACCATCCTCCTGGGCGTCGGCGGTTCGATCGCCGCCACCTACGGTGGCCAGGCCCTCGGCATCTATCAGGCCGGTGAAGCTGCCGGGTTTATCGGTGCGGTGATCGGTGCGGTGGTGCTGCTGGTTATCTATGGCGCTGTCAAAAAGGGCTGATGCCTGCTGCCTTGTGAGTCCACCGATGCGCTATCTGCTGTTACCCCTGCTGTTTATCAGCACCTTGGCCTGCGCCGAACTGCCGGAAACCGATTGGCTTGAGCTGATGCCGGCGGAAGATCGCCAGGCCCTGGAAGACATGCCCGAGATCAGCCACCAGGGTCTCGAACAGGACAGCGGCTTCTACAACCCCGGCGGCCTCAAGCAGCAGGACCAGAACCTGCCGGCGGTGATGTACTCAAGCAAAACCGTCGCCGCCTTCGATGGGAAGGCGGTGCGCCTGGGCGGCTATCCGGTACCACTGGAAACCGACAGTAAAGGCCGCAGCACCCTGTTCTTCCTGGTTCCCTACCCCGGCGCCTGCATCCATGTTCCGCCACCGCCACCGAACCAACTGGTGCTGGTGCGCTACCCCAAAGGCATCGAACTCGAAGACATCTACGCCCCGCTATGGGTCAGCGGCACGCTGAAGATCGAACAGGTCAACAACGAGTTGGCGGATGCGGCGTATGCCTTGGATGCCAATGGGGTAAGGCTGGTCGAGGAGGCCGATCTGTAAAACGCGGCTAGATGGCCCAGTTGCTGATAGAGCCGCGCCGCATCAAGAGGAGGCCGCCATGCAGCCAAGCACGCAACATCGAATATGGGCGGGAGTACTCACTGTCGGCGCCATCTCTGCGGCGCTCTCAATCATTCCGCAGCTTGATGGTGCCAGGCAATGGCTGGTTGACGCTTGGGAGAGTCGCGGAGCGATCGAGCTTCCGGGGGCATATCCGGGTGAAATTTGGAGGCGGGCGGGCAGTGACGAAGTTGCCTGGCTCCAGGATGACTGGTGCTATCCGTCGCTTCGGGGCTTTATTGCCAGGTTTCAGCTGCGGGACGGCTCTCTGTTGCGTCAGAACGAAGCCGGCATCCCCTCGCCGTTCAAGACCGAGTGGGTTGAAGCTGAAGCCTTCATATCGAACAGGAACCAGTTGCGTCTGCGGTACAAGTCGAGTGACTGGCCAGGAGACTATATAAGCTTTGATTCCGACAGAAAGGCTGAGTGGCAGGAGAACCAGCGTTATACCGAAGACAACGGCACCGTTGTTTCTGGGGATAAACGCCTTGTCATTAGCTGCAATCGCTGCAGCGTATCTAGTGACGGAATCACATATGACTGCCCCTGATCACAAAGCCACCTAGCCTGTGGTTCAAGCCGTTCGCTTCGCTCACTCGGGGCTTAACCAAAGGTTCACGCCTACTGCGCTAAAAACCGGCTCGGTAAGCCGCTTGAGGCTAGCGCTTGAGCCTGAGTCGAAGGGCGCGTGATACTTATCGCCTGCCCTGGTGTGCGCGGCGCCCCCTACGCCTGACCGCTCTAATCCGCCAGCGCCTCGCTCCATAGGCTAAGGCCGATCTGCTGTTGTTCGCCGCCGGCCGCCAGTACGCAGATGTCGTCCAGCACATTGGCGTGTTCGACGCAAAGCATGCCTTGCCAGGCATCCTCGGCGAATTGCGACAGGCGTCTGGCCTTGTCGATCCAGGGGTTCCACAGCACCGCCGAGGCTGAGCCGCTGCTGTGCAGTTGGATGCGCCGGCGCCAGGCCGGGTCGTGGATACTCAGTTGCGCCGGGGTGTTCAGGTAGATGCGGTCGGTTTCCCTGGCAAAGCCCAGGGCGCCGCCCTGCTGGCGTGGCTGCCAGTCTTCCAGGGTTTCGATATAGCGGCAGCCGTGCAGGCCTTCGACCCGAGCCTTGCGAATATCGCCGACCGCGAAGTAGCTGTGCAGCGCCTGGCTGATGGCCAGGGGCGTAGCGCCCAGGTTGCGGCTGTTCAGCTCGATATGCAGGCGCCGATCCAGGCGGATGGTGAAGGTCAGTTCGGCGGCATGCGGCCAACCCGGCAAGGGCTGCTCCAGGCTGTTGAAGCCGAAGCTCAGGCTGACTCCGGCGTCCTGGCTGTCGATACCGAGCAATTGCCAGTCGCGGTCGCGCACCAGGCCGTGGGACGGCACCAGGCTGCCGCCCTGGTAGAGCGCCTGCACCGCCTGCGGGTTGCGTCGCAGGTCGCCGAACCAGGGCCAGCAGATCGGCACGCCGCCGCGCACGCCCTGGCCACGTTGGTAGGCGGCCTGGGGGCTGAGCCAGATCAGCGGCTGCTCGCCATCGCGCTGGTAACTGAGGATCTGTGCACCCTGCTGGGCCACCAGCAGTTCGGCCTCGGCGGTGCGCACGCGCCAGCAGGTCAGTTGGTCGATTTCCAGCCGTTCTACCTGAGGCTGTTGTATGGCTGCGCTCATTGCGGCGTTCCTCGCGTCTTTGTCTAAAGCAAAGTGTGAACCGCTGTCTGGGCAAAGGCCAGGCGTTGCTGGCTGATTCCCTGACCTGGCGCATTGTTGCGTGGTTGCCGCTGGCCTAGGCTGAAAGCGACTCAAGGAGAAATAGATGCGCAAATTATGGCTAGCCCTGCCACTGCTGCTGGGCCTGGCGGTGGCACTCTGGTGGTGGAGCCGGCCGCAGCCGCTGCCGGTGCGCCTGGTGGCGGTGGAGCGCGGCGCGGTGGAGACCCTGGTGGCCAATACCCGCGCCGGCACGCTCAAGGCCTGCCGGCGCACCCAGCTGTCGTTCAACCTGGGCGGGCGGGTCGAGCAGCGCTTGGTCGAGGAGGGCCAGCGGGTGGCCGCCGGCGAGGTGCTGATGCGCCTGCGTCAGGACGAGTTGCAGGCACGCCTGCGCGAGGTCGAGGAGCGTTTGCAGGGGCAGACCAACCAGCGCGAGCAGCGTTGCCTGCAGGCCGAGCTGGAGCAGCGTGATCACCGGCGCCTGGCGCAGTTGCGCGCGCGCCAGCTGGTGGCCGAGGACCGGGTCGACCAGAGTGCCACTCGCGCGCGCCTGTCGGCCCTGGCCTGCAAGGGCGCGGCGGTGGCCATCCGCGAGACCGAAGCCAACCTGAGCCTGCAGCGCGCGCTGCTCGATCAGGCCACGTTGCGCGCGCCCTTCGCCGGCATAGTCGCGGAGATCAACGGCGAAGTCGGCGAGTTCGTCACCCCCTCGCCGCCGGGCATTCCGACCCCGCCAGCGGTGGACCTGATCGACGACAGCTGCCTGTACGTCGAGGCGCCCATCGATGAGGTGGATGCGGCCCGGGTCAAGCCCGGCATGCCGGTGCGCATCAGCCTGGATGCCTTTCGCGGCAAGCAGTATGCCGGCACCGTCAGCCGTATCGCGCCCTTTGTGCGCGACCTCGAGCGGCAGGCGCGCACCGTCGATGTCGAGGTGCGCTTCGACCCGCTGCCGGCCGATCTGCTGTTGCTCACCGGCTACAGCGCCGATGTGGAAATCCTTCTGCAGCAGCGCCCGGAGACCCTGCGCATCCCCACCGAAAGCCTGCTGGAAGGCGCCCGGGTGTTGCGCTATGACCCGGCGGACGGGGTGCTGCGTGAGGTCAGCTTGAGGCTTGGCCTGGCCAACTGGCGCTGGAGCGAGGTGCTTGAGGGCCTCAGCGAAGGCGAGCGGATTCTCGCCAGCCTGGAGCAGGAGGGCCTGGGCGATGGCGTGGCGGTGCAGCCTACGGACGCGGCCGCGCCATGATCCGCCTGAGTGGCGTGAGCCGCTGTTTCGTGTTGGGCGATCAGCAGATCAAGGGCCTGGATGGGGTGGACCTTGCGGTGGCCAAGGGCGAATACCTGGCGGTGATGGGCCCGTCCGGTTCGGGCAAGTCGACCCTGCTGAATATCCTCGGCCTGCTCGATGCGCCGGACAGCGGCGAGTACTGGCTCAACGGCGAGGCCACCGCCAGCCTGGACGAGATCCGCCGCGCCGGCTTGCGCAGCCGCCATATCGGTTTCGTGTTCCAGTCCTACCACCTGATCCCACGCCTGAGCGCCCTGGAGAATATCGAGCTGCCGATGCTCCTGGCCGGTATCGAGCCGGCCGAGCGTCAGCGCCGCAGCGCGCGCCTGGTGGAGCGGCTGAACCTCGGCGACCGGGTCAGGCACCGCCCGGCCGAGCTGTCCGGCGGCCAGCGCCAGCGCGTCGCCATCGCCCGCGCCATGGTCATGCAGCCGGCGCTGCTGCTGGCCGACGAGCCCACCGGCAACCTCGACAGCCATTCCGGTGCTGAGGTGATCAGATTGCTGGAAGAGCTCAACGGCGAGGGCCTGACCCTGCTGATCGTCACCCACGACGCCGCCCTGGGTGCCAGGGCGGCACGCCGGCTGGGCATGTGCGACGGCCGCATTATTAGCGATACCCGCAAGGAGATGGTGGATGCGCGCGGCTGACGGCCTTGGGCTGATGCTCGGCGCCCTGGCCGGGCACCGTTCGCGCAGCCTGATGCTGCTGCTGGCGCTGGCCATCGGCGTGGTGGCGGTCAATCTGCTCACCGGTCTGGCCGAAGGCGCGCGGCAGTTCGTCATCGGTGAATTCTCCATGCTCGGGCGCAATACCCTGATCGTGCTGCCGGGGCGCAAGGAAACCAGCGGCGGCATGCCGCCGATCACCGGCCTGGCCACCCGCGACCTGACCCTGGGCGACGCCGAGGCCATCGGCCGCCTGCCCAGCGTGCGGCGGGTGGCGCCGTTGCAGGCCGGGCAGGTGCAGGTGAATGTCGGCAATCGTGCGCGGGAGGCCTTTACCCTGGGCACCAGTCACGAATTCTTCGCCATCCGCCAGCTCGGCGTGGGCCAGGGGCAGATCCTCCCGATATTGCCGCCGGACCAGGCCGAGGCGGTCTGCGTGATCGGTGCCAAGCTGCGCCGCGAGCTGTTCGGCAACGGCCCGGCCCTGGGCCAGTGGCTGCGCGCCGGCGACCGGCGTTTTCGGGTGGTGGGTATCCTCAGCGAGCGCGGCGAATCCCTGGGCATGGATTTCGGCGAGATGCTGATCATCCCGGTGGCCAGCGCCCAGGTGCTGTTCAACCGCGAGGGGCTGTTCCGGGTGTTCGCCGAGCTGCGCGGGCCGCAGTTTATGGCCAGCGGCAAGCGGCAGATCCTCGATCTGATCAAGGCCCGCCACGAGGGCAAGGAGGACGTCACCCTGATCAGCCAGGACAGCATGCTCGCCGCCTTCGACGGCATTCTCCAAGCCCTCGGCCTGGCCCTGGCCGGCATCGCCGCGATCAGCCTGCTGGTGGCCGGCATCCTGATCATGAACGTGACCTGGATCGCGGTGAACCAGCGTACCGCCGAGATCGGCCTGCTCAAGGCCCTGGGCGCGCGGCCGGCGCAGGTGCGCCTGCTGTTCGTCGGCGAGGCGGCGCTGCTGGCCCTGGCCGGCGGCTTGATCGGCCTGGGCCTGAGCGAGGTGCTGCTGTGGCTCGGCCGCCAGCTGTGGGCGATTCCGTTGCAGACGCCTGGGTGGGCGCGCATCGGTTCGCTGCTGCTGGCCCTGGGCGCCGCCTTGCTGTTCGCC
>NZ_JBAQLP010000131.1:0-26937 GCF_049301935.1 Pseudomonas sp.
GCCAGGCCATGCACCACATCGCGGGCATCGGCCAGGCTGGTGACCAGAATCACCGGAATGGCCTGGGTACGCGCGCTGGCCTTGAGCTGGCGGCAGAGTTCGTAGCCATCCATCTGCGGCATCACGATATCGCTGATGATAATGTTCGGCAGCCATTGTTCAGTCAGCGCCAGGGCTTCGACCCCGTTGCGCGCCACGCGCACCTCGCAACCGGCCGACTCGAGCAAATACTGCAGTTGGGCGGCCTGGGTCGGGCTGTCTTCGGCGATTAGAATTTCGGCGTTGGCAAGCATGGTTCCACTCCTTCGGGCGCAGTGCCAGACGAAATACGGCGTGATGCAATGGTATTGAGCAGCAGGGCAATCCCCTCGGGGGGCAGCACCATGCTGCAGGCATTGAGACTGATGGCGGCCAGCGGCATGGAGTCGATCACGGCGCTGGAAGGTTCCTGGGCAATAGTCAGCGCACCGCAACGGTGCAGGGTGGCCAAGCCTTCGGCGCCGTCACGCCCCATACCGGACAACTGAATGGCGATGGCCCGGCTACCAAAGCTCTGCGCCACGCTCTCGAACAGGTGGTTGGCCGAGGGGCAGAACAGGCCATTGTCGCGGCCCGTCCTCAACGCTACCCGCAGATCGGCACTGACGCCCAAGTGGTAAGCCTCCGGGGCCAGATAGAGTTCGCCGGGACGCAGCGCTTGGCCATCCGTGGCGATATGGATCGGCAGCGCGCAAATGCTCGCCAGCCAATCGCGAAAGCTCTCGATAAAGCCTGCGGAAATATGTTGGGCCAGTAGCAATGGCCAGGGCGGTGCGGCTGCCAGTGGCTGCAGCAACAGTTTGAGTGCCGCCGGGCCACCCGCCGAGGCAGCTATGGCCACCAGTTGTGGTGATTCGCCGAGCGCGGCACCGGCAGGCAGGGCAACCGATTGGATCACCGCTGGTTTGCGCGGGCGCCGCACTATCTTGACCTGGGCCAGGCTGCGCAGGGTGCGCAACAGGTTGTGCACCAGCGCATCGAAGTCGGCGCAGCCAGGCCCTGTGGGCTTCTCCAGCACCGCCAGGGCGCCGGCTTCCAGGGCGCGCATGGCAGTGGAGGCATCACGCACATTGGCGCTGGCGGTCAGCACCAGCACCGGTAGCGCATGGCGTTCGAGAATCCGTGCGGTGGCTTCATAGCCGTCCATACCGGGCATGTGCACGTCCATGGTGATGATGTCCGGGGTGTAACTGGCCAGTATCTGCAGCGCCTGCTCACCGCTCTCGGCTTCCTGCACTTGCATACCGGCATTCTGCAGTACGCTCTGCAGCAGCATGCGCAGTACCGGGGAGTCGTCGACAATTAATACACGCATGGCAACCCTCCTTCAGATCAAGCGTCTTATGGCTTCCAGCAGGCTGTCCTGCTCGAAACCGCTTTTCACCAGGTAGGCATTAGCCCCCACCTCCAGGCCGCGGGCGCGGTCTTCGGCCGAGTGCAAGGCCGTCACCAGCACCACCGGCAGCTGCGCCAGCTCACGATCCTGGCGAATCCGGCTGGTCAGGGTAAAGCCGTCCATTCGTGGCATTTCCACATCCGATACCAGCAGATCGTATGAGCTCTGTTTCAGCGCATTCCAGGCCTCCAGGCCATCGTTGGCGGTGTTTACCTGATAGCCGGCACCTTCGAGAATGGCCTTGAGCAGGCCGCGTGAGGTGAAGGAGTCTTCGGCGATCAACAGCCGTTGCTGGCTGGCTGGCTGGCCGCTATCGGCCTGACGCTCGAAGCTGCCGCCGCCGATGGCCTGAGCGCTGTTATACAGGTCGCCGGGATGCAGGATGGGCACCAACTGGCCGTCGCCCAGCAGGGTCGCGCCCAATAGATTGCGCACCCGTAACAAGTGCCGGCCCAGGCTCTTTACGGTGATTTCCTGGTCGCCGAGCAGTTCATCGACCAGCAGCAGGAAAGGTTCGCCGCGCACCTTGAGCAACAGCAAGGTCAGATTGCCCTCCTCGCGCGCCTGACCGTCTAGGGCCAGTACATCGGCCAGGGCCCAGACTGGCAATACCTGCTCTTCGAAGACCAGCGTGGGTCGGTTTTCCTGGGTTTTTACCGCTGCGGCGGGTAGCCGCAGGCAGCGCTCCACCGCCAGCGCCGGCAGGGCAAAGGTGCGTTCGGCAACGCGCACTATGACCGCACGGAATGTCGACAGATTGAGCGGCAGGTGCAAATGGATGCAGGTGCCCTTGCCCGGGGCGGATTCCAACTCGATACGCCCACCGATACGCTCCACCGACTCCTGCACGATGGCCATGCCCAGGCCGCGCCCGGAGAGGTCGGTGATCAGCGCGCTGGTGGACAGCCCAGAGGCGAAAATCAGCTTGCCGGCTTCCATATCGCTGAGCGCTTCGGCCTGCTCGGTATTTAGCAGGCCACCTGTTACGGCGCGGCGTTTGAGCTGGGCGAGATCCAGGCCGCGGCCATCGTCCTGCAGGCGCAGCTCGAAGCGATCCGCCGAAGCCTGGAGCAACTCCAACTGCAGTTGGCCGACCTCGGGTTTGCCACAACTCAGGCGCTGCTCCGGGCTTTCCAGGCCATGGTCGACGGCATTGCGCAGCAGATGGGTGAGCGGTGTGCGCAGTTCATCGAGAATACGTTTATCGATCTGCAGGTCGGTGCCGCGTACCTGCAAGTTGACCCGCTTGCCGGTCTGGCTGGCGATATCCTGAACCATCGCCGGCAAGCCTTCGATCAAGTGGCTCGCGGCCAACAGCAGCACGCTTTGCAGCTCCTCGTCGAGGGCTTCGGAGAGTTGTGCCAGGCCCTGGGCCAGGTGTTTGCCGGCCTTTTCCAGATGGATCGCCGCGAAGTGCAGACGATCCATCTGCGCCTGGCTCCAGTCCAGGTAATCCAGCAGCGCCTTGAACGCGTCCTGGCTGCTCGGCGGCAACGCTGCGGCATTCTCGCGCAGCTGTTTCAAGGCCACCCCGGCTATCAACCGATGGCCCCGTTGCGGCTCACAGGCGCTGCGGTGTGCGCTGAGTTGGCGAGCCTGGGCGCGGGCTTCGAGCTTGTGCTGCAACAGGGTTTCGCTGTGAAACAGCAGCGCATCCAGACGCCCTGCGGCAACTCGCAGCGTGCCGTGCTCACTGGGCGCAGCAGGGCTGGCTGCCTTGGTCTCGGGCGGTTTGACCACCTCACCGCGGGCGGCCGCTTCCAGGTCATCGACCACGCGTTGTTGTTCGTCTACGCCCACCGTTTGCTCGGCATGCAGGCGCTGCACGACGGCCAGGGCATAACGACATAGTTCGACCCGTGCCGCGGTCAGCTCCAGGCTGCCGTCGCGGACCCGGCTGAGCAGGCTCTCCCAGGCATGACAGATACGTTCGAACGGTACCAGCCCCACCGCCCTGGCGGCACCCTTTAGGCTGTGCACTTCGCGAAACAGCGACTCGATGGATTCACTACTGACCTGGGATTCGCGCCAGTTCGCCAAACCGTCGGCAAGCACGCCCAGGCGCTCGTCGGCCTCCACCTTGAAGCTGGCCAGCAGACGTTGTTGCAGCGCTTTACGATCCAGGGTCATGCCGCCCTCACACCTTGAAACGGGCCACTAGGCCCTTGAGCTTGACACCCAGCTGGTGCAGGTTGCGCGCAGCCAGATCGACCTGACGGGTGCCGCCGACGTTGTCCTGGCTGGCCTGACGAATGCTCTCCATAGCGCTGGCGACCTGATCCATGCCGATCAGTTGCTGCTGACTGGTGGCGGCGATCTGCTGGGCCATCTCATTGGAGGCCTCGATGCTGCTACCCAGGCTGCGGATGGCTTCGCCACTGACCTGGGCGCGCAGATAGCCACTCTCCACGGTTTTGCTGCCCTGCTCGGCCAGTAGCACCGCCTTGGTCATGGCCTTCTGGATATCGCCGAGAATGCCGCGCACCTGGGCAGTGGCCTGCTTCGACTGTTCGGCCAGCACCTTGACTTCCTGGGCCACCACCGAGAAGCCCTTGCCGACCTCGCCGGCCTTGACTGCCTCAATCGAGGCATTGACCCCAAGCAGGTTGGACTGCTCGGCCAGATCGCCGACCGAGGCGACGATCTCGCCGATGGCCTGGCTCTGCTCGCCCAGGCGCATGATGCTCTCGGCCACCGCCTGCATCTGCTCGCGAATCTGCTGCATGCCGGTGAGCGACTCCTCCACGGCCTGCCGGCCACTCAGGGCCACCTGACGGGTACGCTCGGTACTTTCGGCCACGCCTTGGGATTTGTTACCGGCCAGCACCGCAGTCTGCTTGACCTCCTCCACCGTGGTGGCGATCTCGCTGATGGCGGTGGCGGTTTCCTGGGTGCTGGTGGCCACCTGGCTGGTGGCGGCGAGGATTTCCTCACTGGAGCTGGCCAGCACCGAAATCCCTTCATTCATTTCCAGCACCAGCTCGCGCAGATTGCACACCATGGTGGCAAAGGCACTGCCCAGCACGTCACGCTCGGAGATGGCCAGAACATGTTCCTGTAGCCGCCCCTGTGCCAGGCTTTCAGCCTTGCCGGCCAGGTCCTGCAAATAACAGCCCATGCGGGTAAAGGCCTGGCTCAAGCGGCCGACTTCATCCTGGCGTGGGCTGCTGGTCATGTCGTTGGGAATCTCGCCGCCACTGATGCGTTCGGCCCAGCCGGTTAACTGCGCCAGCGGCCGGGCGATATGCCGGCTCAGCCACCAGGCGAACAGGCCGGCGAGCCCGGCCAACAGTAGGGCCAATTGCATCAGGTGCAGGCGTTGGGTCGCCAGCGCCAGGCGCGACTGTTCCAGCCCCTGGCGCATCCTCAGTTCGGTCAGTTCGGTGAGCTGTTCACCCAAGGCGGTCATTTGCTCAACCCGTTCGTTCTGAATACCGTTGAACAACTTTGCAGCCTCATCCTTGCGACCGCTACTCAACAGCGGCAAGACTTGCGTATCGCGGGTGTGGGCAAAGAGCTTGCGCGCCTCTTCCACCTTATCGACCAGGGTGTCGACCTCGCTATCAGCGCCCAAGGTCGTGCGCAAATGCTCCAGCAACTGCACGTTACGCTGGCTGCTTTGCTGGATCTGCGCCAGATGATCGCTATGGGTAAGCTCTTCGCTGCTGAGCAGGGCTTGCAGGGTAGTACGCTGGCCGAGAATATTGATCAGCAGATTTTTGACGTCCACCACCCGTTCGTGACGACGGGACAGGTCGTGGGCTTCGCGCTGTTGCAAGCGCACAAACTGTTCCAGGCTGAACAGCAGCATGGCGCCGAAGCCCAGAATCAGCAGGGCAAAGGCCAGCAGCAATTTGTTGCCGATACGCAGATTGGCCATTATCGCCATCATCACTCACTCCCTTAATGCGATCAGTGCCTGGCTTAGAGCTTGAAACGCGCCGCCAGGCCCTTGAGCTTGAGCCCCAACTGGTGCAGGTTGCGCGCCGCCAGATCGACCTGGCGGGTGCCGCCGACGTTGTCCTGGCTGGCTTGGCGAATGTTCTCCATGGCGCTGACGACCTGATCCATACCGATCATCTGTTGCTGGCTGGTGGCAGCGATCTGCTGGGCCATTTCGCTGGATTGTTCGATGCTCCCGCCAAGGCTGCGAATCGCCTCGCCACTGGCTTGCGCCTGCTGGTAACCGACTTCCACGGTCTTGCTGCCCTGCTCGGCCAACAGCACCGCCTTGGTCATGGCCTTCTGGATATCGCCGAGAATGCCGCGCACCTGGGCGGTAGCCTGCTTCGACTGATCCGCCAGGGCCTTGACCTCCTGGGCCACCACCGCGAAACCCTTGCCGAACTCGCCGGCCTTGACCGCCTCAATCGAGGCATTGACCCCAAGCAGGTTGGACTGCTCGGCCAGATCGCCGACCGAGGCGACGATCTCACCGATGGCCTGGCTCTGCTCGCCCAGGCGCATGATGCTCTCGGCCACCGCCTGCATCTGCTCGCGAATCTGCTGCATGCCGGCAAGCGATTCCTCCACGGCCTGCCGACCACTCAGGGCCACCTGACGGGTACGCTCGGTACTCTCGGCCACGCCTTGAGATTTGTTACCGGCCAGCACCGCAGTCTGTTTGACCTCCTCCACCGTGGTGGCGATCTCGCTGATGGCGGTGGCGGTTTCCTGGGTGCTGGTGGCCACCTGGCTGGTGGCGGCGAGGATTTCCTCACTGGAGCTGGCCAGCACCGCAATGCCTTCATTCATTTCCTGCACCAGCTCGCGCAGGTACTGGCTCATGGCGACGAAGGCCTGGGCCAGGCGCCCCACTTCGTCCAGGCGGCTGCTGACTACCACTTCGCGGGGGATCTCGCCGCGGCCGATCTGTTCGGCCCAGCCGGTCAGGCTCGCCAGCGGCAAGGCGATATGCCGGCTGAGCAGCCAGGCCAGCACCGCGGCTACTGTCACCAGCAGCAAGCCCAGGTTAAGCATGCGGGTGCGCAGGTTCTGCAGCGCCACCACCGAGCGCTGCTGAGCCTCGTCGATGCGCTGCTCGGTAAGTCGGGTCAGTTGCAGACCCAGTTGGTGTATCTGGCTGAAGCGTTCCAGTTGGACGCCGCCGTTTAGCGCCAGGGCTTCCTGCAATTGCCCGGCGCGGATCAACTGCAGTTGCTTGCCGCGCGTTTGGATCACGGCCTCGCGCACCGACACCAGTTGTTCGAGCAGATCACTGGCCGCCACGTCATCGGCCAGGTTGCTTTGCATGCGTTGCATCAGGCGGTCGTTCTGCACTTTGTGCTGCTGGATTACTGCTTCATGTTCATCCAGCTGATCGGCGCTTCCTCCGGCAATTGCCAGCAATAATTCGTTGCGCTGGGCTTCGATATTGATGCGCAGCTCCTTGGCATCGGATATCCAACCGTAGTGCAGCTGAAACTGCTGCTTTTCGTTTTCCTGCAAGCTGACGAAACGTTCCAAGGTGATAAACAACAGGCTGCCGAAGCCCAGTATCAGCACCGCGAACGTCAGGATCAGTTTGCTGCCTATGTTGAACCGCAGGGCATTACCTAGCATGTCGATATTCTCCTGGCTTTGAGCGGTTACTCGTCCTTCACGCGTAGGTTGGGGTCGCCCAGCAGGCGGGTGCCATCGAGCACCGTACATTGCTCGCAGGTCACCCCTAGCAGGTAACGGGCCCGTACCCCGGATAGATTGGCTACCTCCTTCTGCAGGGCTTTATGGCGGATCAGGCCAATGCCCTGGACCTGATCGATCAGCAGGCCAAACTCCATGTCTGCGCTCTGCAAAATCAGCAAAAAATTGCGTTCGGAGAGGCCGTCGATCGGTAATTCGAATAGCACCCGCAGATCCAGTACCGACACGATGCGCCCGCGCACGCTGACAATGCCCAGCACATAGGGTGGGGTATTGGGTAAGGGCGTGTATTGGCTCAAGGGCAAGACCTGAGCGACATGTTCGCTGCCGATGGCGTACAGCTCACCGCTGATACCGAAGCGCAGCACCTCGAACTCATCATGCGCCGCGTGCTCCTCTACGCCGGCCCATTGCCGGCTACGTTCCTGCAGGCGGGCGGCGCGCTCTGCGGGGGAAATGTCGAAGCCTTCGAGTAGACGCTGCTCGAACTCCGCCAGGCGCTTATGCAGCGTTGCCCAGCGCGCCTGATCGTTGACCGCATGGTCTATCGCTTCGGCCATAGCGGGTGCCCTCCCTGTAGTTGCTCGCACAGACGCAGCAATTGTGCACAGCTCATACCATCGCCCTGGGGGACCTGAGCCTGCTCGTCCTGCTCGCCCAACAGCGCTCGGCAAACCTGCAAGGCCTTGGCGCTGGCGGCAGACCGCCCCTGGGTGAGTAGCAGATTGGCTTGCAGGAAGTAGCCCAGAATAAATCTGGGGTCGAGATACAGGCATTTTTGCAGCGCCAACAGCGCCTCTGGGGTGTCGCCATTCTGTTGCGCCAGCAAGGCCATCAGCCAGTAGGCCATGGCCGAGTCGGGTTGCAACACCAGGGCGCGTTGCAGCCAGTCCTGGGCCTCGCTCAGGTGCTGTTGATCCGCCCAACTGCGAGCCAGTAGCAGGCAGGCCAGGTGCTGCTGCATATGACTTAGACCGGTGCAGGCCAGATACGCCAGTAAGGCCTCACGCGCGGCGGCCTGATCGCCCGTCTGCAACCTCTGTTGCGCGTGGTGCCAGAGTGCTTCAGGGGTAGCCTGCGCTGCGGGGCTGCTGGGCGCTGGCGCGGCTTTGGCGACAGCAAGCGGCGCGGCCTGGCGCTGCGCACGGGGCGCTATGGCCGGCTCGCTCGGCACTAGCCAAGGGCTGGACTCAGCTGTGTGACGTGGCGATGTAGTCACCGGGATATGCACGACAGCAGCGGCCAAGGTGCCGCCGGCCAGGGCATAGTTGCAACCGGCCCAGTGGCCATGCAGGCCAGCCTGGGTGGCGATGCCGGCCTCGACCGCACTGAGCAGCAGCAGCCCTTCTGGGTTGAGGCAGCCCAACAAGCGTTGCAGGGCGCTGACGGCGCGCTTCTCGGAGAAGTACATCAGCACGTTGCGGCACAGAATCAGGTCGGCTCCTTGCATTGGGCAAGCGTGCGCACCATCGGCCAGGTTGTACTGGATAAAGCGAATGCGCCCGCGCCAGGCCGGACGCACCCGCCAGCCGCGACCTTCGGCGGTGAAATAGCGGCTACGGAACTGTATTTCGTTACGGCGAAAGGCATTGGTGCCATACAGGCCCTGCTCCGCACGCGCCAGAAAGGCCGTATTGATATCGCTGGCGATCAATTCCAGCGACCAGCTTTCGCGCTCCGCACCGAGCAGCTGATCGAGCAAAAACAGCAGACCGTAGGCTTCCTCACCGGTGCAGCAGCCCGCGCTCCACAGGCGCAAGCTGCGTTGCCCCGCTTGCCGACGCCGCGCCAGCAACGGCGCCAGATGCTGGCTGGCGAGCCAGTCGAAGGCCTCGGCATCGCGGCAAAAATAGGTTTCGCCGACGGTAAATGCCGGAATCAGGGTTTGCAGCAGCGGACGATCCCAGGCGGCGAACGCCAGTTCCTGCAGCCAGGCGTCGAAATCACTTACTTGTTGCTCCAGCGCCAGCAGGTGCAGGCGCCGCAATAGGTCAGCGCTGCGCGAGCCGGAGAAATCCATGCCCAGGTGTTGCAGTACCTTGTGGCTCAAAGCGGCCAGCAGTGGCGGCGAACAACTCGACTCAGTCCGCATTAAGCGCGCCCTCGCCGCCGGCCAGCAGCTCGCTCAACCGTTGCTCGTCGCTGTCGCTGAGCAACTGCTCGACATCCTGGATAAACAACAGGCCATCACTGCTGCGCACCACCCCGCGCAATAAGCTGGAGGGCACCTACGGATCTGGCGCCTGGGTGAAGTCTTCGCTCAGATAGCTCGATACAGCCGATACCCGCTGCACCGGCAGGAGCAAATCGCGTTTACTGCTACGCAGCCAGAGAAAGGGTTGCCAGAGGCTGAGCGCAGGCGCAGCCCAGCCGAAACGCCGGGCCAGATCCACCACCGGGAGTAGTTTGCCGTGCACATTCACCAGACCACAGATCGTCTGCGGCGCGCCCGGCAAGGGGGTACTCGGTAAGGCAGGCAGCACTCGAATCACTTGATCGAGCGCCACCGCTAAAGGCTGGTCGGCCAGCCAGAAAGGCAACACCTGATATCTATCCATAGATGCGTCCCTGTCGCCGCACGCTAGCTCTTTCCTAGAACCCTAGCTCAGCAGAGGCCTACGTCCAGTAGTTTCGGGCGTGGGTGTTCTCCGCCTTGAGCAGGCGCGCGCACATCATCGGCGTCAGGCTCAGCGACACCACCAGGGAAATCAGGATGGCCACCGCCAGGGTGATGGCGAATTCGCGGAACAGCCGCCCCACTACATCCGCCATAAACAGCAGCGCAATCAGCACGGCAATCAAGGAAATGGTCAGCCAGACCAGGGTAAAGCCGAGCCGGAGCTGGCCAGCTTGCCAATATCGGCCTGACGGATGCCCCGGCGGCCGGTTATCGGTGCGCGGATCTGGGTAAAGTCGAGGTTCAGCCGCGCGCTGGCGACAGCCGCCTGCAGGCTCTTGAGGCTGCCGCGGAACTGGTTGACCAGGGCTTGCTGGGTATCGAGGGGCTGCTTGGCAATCGAATCTTCGGCGTACAGACCACGGTAACGCGCCAGGTCCGGCCCGCCATCACGCCAAGGGCCGCCACGCTTGGGCGCTTCCGGCGGGCTGGGCCAGAACCACCACAGCAGTAAGGCGAGAACAGCCAGCGCGAGCGAGCCGAACAGCCATTGGCGCGACAGGCTGCGCGGCGGGGAGTGAGCTGTGTATCAGGCATGGCGACTATCACTTGCTTGAGGAGCCTCTTTACCGCCTCTTTACCTTTCCTTTAAGTAACTAAATGCCTGATCCACAAATAAAAATCCCGGGATGTTGAGCAAGTACGCGCGCCCTGGTTATTGATCCAAATAAAAACGGCCTGCAGAGCAGGCCGTTGCACAAGCATTGAGCGGGCGTTACTTGAGCACGGCAATCGCCGCCGCATAGTTCGGCTCGTCGGCGATTTCGCCGACCAGCTCGCTGTGCAGCACCTTGTCGTGCTCATCCAGCACCACCACGGCGCGCGCGGCTACACCCACCAGCGGGCCGCTGGCAATGGCCACGCCGTAGTTCTGCAGGAACTCGGCGCCACGCATGGTCGACAGGTTGATCACGTTTTCCAGGCCTTCGGCGCCGCAGAAGCGGGCCTGGGCGAACGGCAGGTCGGCGGAAATGCACAGCACCACGGTGTTGGCCAGTTTGCTTGCGCCAGCGTTGAAGGTGCGCACAGAGGTGGCGCAGGTCGGGGTATCGACGCTTGGGAAAATGTTCAGGATTTTGCGCTTGCCGGCCAGGCTGGCCAGGCTCACATCGCTCAGATCACCGGCGACCAGGCTAAACGCCGGCGCTTGCTGACCCACTTGCGGCAGTTGACCGGTGACTTCAACCGGGGAACCTTTGAGAGTGACTTGTGCCATGGGAACGATCCTTTTAAGCGAAATTAGAGAGGGCTACTAAGTAAGGGCGCGAGCTTGGCAAATGGCAAGTCTCGCGCCGCTAACGGCTCACAATAGTAACTGACCAGCGGGTCAGGCTGTAGCCTTTAGTACACCCACACGGGTTTCTTTCGCGAAGTGTTCCTTGGTCAGCTTGACCACGATCGGGCTAAGCAACAGCAGCGACAGCAGGTTGGGGATCGCCATCAAACCGTTGAGGGTGTCCGCCACCAGCCAGGCGAAATCCAGCTGGGCAATCGCACCGAACGGCACGGCCACCACCCAGAGAATGCGGAACGGCAGGATGGCTTTAGTGCCGACCATGTATTCCCAGCATTTCTCGCCGAAGTAGCTCCAACCGAGGATGGTGGTAAAGGCAAACACCACCAGGGCGATGGTCAGAATATAACCCCCGATGCCCGGCATCGCCTGTTCGAAAGCCGCCGCCGACAAGGCCGCACCGCTGGCACCGCTGGTCCACACGCCGGAGGTGATGATCGCCAGGCCGGTCATCGAGCAGATGATGATGGTGTCGATAAAGGTGCCGAGCATGCCGATCATCCCCGAACGTACCGGGCTGTTGGTGGTGCCGGCCGCCTGAGCGATACCCGCAGTACCCAGACCGGCTTCGTTGGAGAAGATGCCGCGCGCCACACCGAAGCGAATCGCCGCCATCACCGCTGCACCGGCAAAACCACCGGTGGCGGCAATCGGGGTGAAGGCGTAGGTGAAGATCATTTCAAAAGCTTTCGGGATTTCTGCGGCGTTGACCACCAGCACCACCATGGCGGCGATGATGTAGGCCACACACATAAAGGGCACCAGGGTCGCGGCAACCTTGCCGATACGCTTGATACCACCGAGGATCACCATACCGACGAAGAGCATGGTAACGATGCCGGTGACCCACAGCGGAATGTTGAAGCTGGTGTGCAGGGCGGCCGCCATGCTGTTGACCTGCACCATGTTGCCGATACCGAAACCGGCAAAGCCGCCGAAGATGGCGAACGCGGTGCCCAGCCACAGCCACTTCTTGCCCAGGCCGTTCTTGATCGCGTACATCGGCCCGCCGACGTGCTCGCCGCGCTCATCCTTCTCGCGGTAATGCACCGCCAGCACCACTTCGCAGTACTTGGTGGCCATGCCGACCAGTGCGGTACACCACATCCAGAACAAAGCACCGGGGCCGCCGAGGAAGATCGCGGTGGCTACACCGGCGATATTGCCGGTGCCGACAGTAGCGGCCAGGCAGGTCATTAGCGCCTGGAACGGGCTGATCTCGCCGCTCTCGGCATCGCCTTTCTGGCGACCTTGCCACATCAGTTTGAAGCCAGCGCCAATCTTGCTCAGCGGCATAAATTTCAGGCGCAACATGAGGAACAGACCGGTGCCGAGAATCAGCACCAGCATGGGCGGGCCCCAGACCACGCCATTGAGTTGATTGACCAGGGTGTTGACGAATTCCATGCTCATTTCCTTATTCTTGTAGTGAACGCGAGGTGGGTAGCCTTCGCTTGTCCGATTGCCGGGTAGGCCAGGCTGTTACGCAGAACGCGCGCCGGGTTGGCGCGCCTGCAAACAACCGATCGGGCTATACCAGTCAGCACAACGACTGCCCGGTGATCAGCGGCGCTCAGTATATGAAGACTGCGATAGTGGTTTTCACTGTTTAGATTTAAACGCTCAGACGTTTTGAGCGAGGGGCGCAATTTAAACGCGAATTAATTTGCTTAATCCAGCATTAACCCGCACAAACAGCCCCTAAAAATCGCGCCGATAGAACAAATCCAGAGAACTGGCCAAGCCGCTGGCAGCCTCTAGGTAGAGGCGTCGGCTCAGTTCATAGCGCAGGGCGATGGTATTCGCCGGTTCAAACACGCCCACGCCGTAACGCAGACTCAGACGCTCGGACAGGCTGCCGCTGGCCACCACACTGGTGGTCACCCCTGAACCCTGAGTGTCGAGCTGGAACTCACCGAGGCCCAGGCCCTGCGCCAGGCTATTGACCAGCGGCGCACTGCCGGCCATGCCCAGGGCCAGAGCCGCCTGGGCGAGCATATTATTGTCACCAGCGCCCTGCCCCAGCGGCCGGCCCATAACCAGGTAGGACAGCGCCTGCTCCTGGCTCATGGCCGGCTCGGAAAATACCGTGCTGGTCGGTTGCGCGGCATTGCCACTGAGGCGCAAGCCAGCAGTCACCTCATCGACCTGGCGTACGGTCTCGATATCGAGAAATGGCTGGTCAATCGGCCCGGCGAACAGCAGGCGCGCACGGCGCACATTCAGGCGCTGACCATAGGCGCGGAAGCGGCCCTTGTTCAGGCTCAGCTCGCCACGGCTGTCCAGGTCATTGCCGATATGCACGCGACCAAGCAGTTCGGCCTCCAGGCCAAAGCCGCTGAAGGTCAGGCGCTGCTGGCCGACCTCGACATCGATATCCATGGCGATTGCCGGGGCCGCTTGCTGTGTGCTGTCGCGGCCCACCACCACGGCATCGCTGGAAACCTGTACGGTTGAGGGCGGCAGTTCGCGCACCGCAATCTTGCCGCTGGGGATCAGCAGCTTGCCGGCCAGCGACAGCTGCTGATCACGCAGACTGACACGCAGGTCCGGCTCGACTTCCAGCGCGGCATAGGGCTCCACCGTCACCGGCAGACGGCTGCCCCGCAACTGGACGTCCGCCAGTAACCCATCGGCCCAGCTCAGCTCACCATTCAGGCGGCCCTGGCCCTGCTCGCCACTGCGCCAATCGCCCTCCAGCTGCAGCCGTTCGCCCTCGATGCGGGCTTGCAGTTGCAGCTGCTCGATGTCCATCGGCAGCTCGCCGCCGCTTATTTCTCCATTTAGCACGCGCAGGTTGCCGTTGATTTGCGGCGCCAGCAGCCCGCCCGAAAGCGTGCCCGCGCCATGCACTTGCCCGGCGATACGCTCAACCAGCGGCACAAACGGCCGCGCCAGCGCCAAGTCGAGACCGCTTAATCGGAAGCTGCCGGACAGCGGCTTGCTCACCGGGCGCGGGTCGAGCTGAGCCTGCAGCGACAGTTCACCGATGGCCGGGCCGCGCAGTTCCAACAGGCTGTCGATGCGCTGCGGACGCAATTGGGTACTTAGGCGCAGGCTGTCGTAGGCAAACTCCAACCACTGCTGTTGATCACGAATACGCCAGACGCCGCTGCCCGCATCCAGCTCCAGGCTGCCATTTGGCCCGCTGGGCGGCAGCTCCAGCTGCAGTCGGCCGTTGAGCTGGCCCTGCCAGACGAAATCCTTGGGCCACCACTGCGCCAGGCTGGCCATGGGGAAATTGCTCAGCTGATAGTTCAGCGTGGGTTGCGGCAGCAGGCGCTGCTGCGCGCCGCACAGGCTGGCCTCGCCAGAGCGCCAACAATGTGCGCCCAGGCTGAGCTGCCCATTGGCCAGGCGCACCAGCGAAGCCGGCTGTTGCAGGCGCCAGTCCTGTCCGCCGCTGTGCACCTCGCCACGGCTCAGGCTGCCGCGCCAGTTGCCCTGGTCCAGCTTGCCGGCCATAGCCAGTTGGCTTTGTAGCAAGGGGCCTTGCAGTTGCAGCTCAAGGCTTTGTTGCTGCTGATCACCAGCGGCAGTGGCGGTCAGCCGGCCCAAGTCGGTGTCACCAAGCTGAATGCCCTGCGCGTCCAGGCTTAACTGGCCACGTTGGGCGCTGTTCAGGCGGGCGTCGAGTTTGAGCTGTTGCAGGCGCTGGTCGGCAACAGCCAGGCGCTGGCCCTGCAGCTGTAACTGGCCTTGTGGCGCTTGCAGGTTGCCGGCCAGATCCAGCTGGCCATTGAGTTGGCCCTGCAAGCCCGGCCAGAGCTGACCCAGGCGCGGCATCGCCAGCAGCAACTGGCCGCTCAGCTGTTGCTGCAAAGCTGCTTGGCCGCTGATGCGGTTATCGCCCAGGCGCACGTCCAGGGCACTCAACTCGCCCTGCTCAAAACCGCCGGTAAACTTCGCCAACAACCTGGCCGGCTGGCCACGCAAACGGCCGCTGAGGTCGATATCGGCATTAAGCGTGAGCTGCTGATTGATCAGGCTGCCGGAGCTGTTCAACGGCCCGGCCAGGCTGCCGGGTAGCTCGGCCAGCCAGTAGGCCGGGTCAAGCTGACTTAACTGCAGGCGCACATCCCAGCTCAGCTGCTCGGCAAAACCCAGGTTGACCTGACCTTCGGCGCGGCCCTGACCGGCCCGCAGGCGCAGCTCGGGCAAATACAGCGTCTGTAGATCGCCACTCAGCGGGCTTTGCAGGCTAAAGGCGCCAGCCGGGCCATCCAGCTCGGCGGCGAAATGGCCGAGGTAGTTGCCGTCCTGATAAGCCAGCTCACCGCTAAGCGTACGCAGCGCCACCGGCGGTGATTCTGCCAGTGGATAGAGGCGCTGCCAGGGGAAGTGTTGCCAGTTAAAGCGGCTGTCCAGGCTCAGGCCCTGCTGCCAGTTCAACTCGCCGTTGACTCGAACATGCTGCTCGGGACTGGCGGTCAGGCTCAGGTTACTGATGGTCGCTCCGTCAGCTTTGAGCAGCCCCGCTAATGCCAGGGCAATTGGCCCTTCAGTTGCTGGCAGGCTGGCACTGCCGGTGACTTGGTAGCCATCCTGCAGATCGCCCTGGGCATTTAGCTCAAGCTGCTGAAGATTCAACGTATCGGGCAGCTCGGCGCTGGCCTTAAAGGCGGCAATCTGCATACGCAGTTGCGCTGGTAGGTGCTCCGCCAAGGGTTGCAGCCAGCCCGTCAGTTCACCGTGCAGATAACCGCTGCTGCTGGCCGTGACCTGCACCCGCTCGCGCAGCTCACCTTTAAGCTGCAGCGCCACCGGCCAGGCCTGCTGCTCGGGTGCCGGTAATTGCAGCTGCCCGTTCAATTGCAGCGGCCAGTTTCCGGAGGTTTGCACATTGCCCTGCAATGCCAGCTGCATATCAGCAGTGTTCAGGCTGAGGTTGTCGATCTGAATGCCCTGCGCCGTCCAGCGCGCGGCCAACTGTAAGCATTGCAACTGCTCGATGCCATTGAGCTGCAGGCTGTCGATCTGCACCTGCCCCAGTTGCAACGCCAACGGTAGGCTTAGATCCGGCAGGCTAAACGGCTCGCGGCTGGGCTGATCGTCATCCGGGAACACCAGACTGATCGGCCCGCTGCGCAATTGCCCGACACACAGCGTCATGCGCAATAGGCAGGTTGGCGACCAATCCAGGCGAGGCGCCATCACCTGCACGCTATTTTCGCCCTGCTGCCAACGCAGCTGTGTTGCGTTCCAGCTGCCGCCCAGGCGGCCATCGAAATCGTCCACCTGCAAGCCCGGCACCTGCGCCAATAACCAGCGACTGCCGCCCTGGGTGCCCAGCAGCAGACTCAGGCTGATGGCCAACACAAGCAGCAGCCCAAGCAGGCTGCACAGCCCATAACGCAGCCAGCGCTTCACAGTTCCGGCCCCATGGAGAAATGCAGGCGCACGCCGCCCTGATCATCCAACGGATGCGCCAGGTCGAGGCGCAACGGCCCCAGCGGCGATACCCAGCGCACGCCCACACCCACCGCGCTTTTCAGCGACGGAAGTTGCAGCGAGTCGAAGGTATTGCCCTGGTCGAAGAAGCTCGCCAGGCGCCAGCGCTCGGTCAGGCTGTATTGGTATTCCAGGCTGCTGGTAAACAGGTAGCGCCCACCGATCTTGTCGCCGGCACGGTTCTCCGGCGACAGGCTCTGATAGTCATAACCGCGCACGCTCTGATCACCGCCAGCAAAGAAGCGCAGCGACGGCGGCACCTTGGCAAAGCCATCGGATTCAGTACCGCCCACTTGCACTCGGCCAAGCAGCCGGTGCCGCTTGAATACGGTGGTCAGGCCCTTGAGCTGGATATTGCCGTGCAGCACATTGGCATCGGACAACAGCCCCCTGGCCGCACCGGACAGATCAAACTGCAGGCGATAGCCGTGGTTGGGGTCAATCTGGTTGTCACTGTGCAGATAGGAATAACTCAGGCCCGGCATCAGCAGCGTGCTGGTGCCGGCGTCATCGCCCAGGTCGTACGCTTCGTGCTGCCACTTTAGCGACAACACCCGCTGCCAGCCGCTGTCGAGCTTGCTGTGCCATTCCGGGCCGAAGGTCAGTAGACGGCTGCTGCTGTCGGTATTGGCCAGGTCTTCGGCCTGGTAGCCGCCGGCGACACGCAGTTTGTCGGTCAGTGGCGGATCCAGTGGCACGTCGTACCACAGGCCCACGTTCTGCCGCGGCGCCGACAGCTCGAACTCCGCGCCGTAGCTATGCCCCTGGGGGTTGGCCCAGTGCCGCGTCCAGTTGGCCCGGCCACGGGGGCCAACGTCGGTGGAAAAACCCAAGCCCAGACCCAGGCTGCGCGGCTTGCGCGCCTGCAGTTGAACCTGTACCGGAATCTGCTCGGCAGTAGCGCTGCCGGGGTTGGCCTCCACCTGCACCGACTCGAAATAACCGCTGGAACGCAGCGCCTGATACAGCTCGGCAATCAGCGCCGAGTCATAAGGCGTATCCGCCGCAAACGGCACCATGCGCTGCAGCAACTGCTCATCGAACGGCGCATCGCCGACAAAGTTCACTGCGCCCAGTTGATAGCGCGGCCCACTGAGATAGATCAGCTCGATATCGGCAACCCCCGCCTCGGGATCAATCGTCAGGCGCTGGCTGCTAAAGCGCCCGGCGAAAAAACCGTAACGCGAGGCATGGTTCTGAATCTCGCGTTTAGCCGCCTCGTAACGCCCGTGATTAAGCGGCGCGCCGCTGCGCAGTTGCGGGTCATTGGGCGTGCGGAAGGCGCGCAACTGCGCGGCAGGGCCATCGATGCGCACCAGCACATCACGCAGGCGCACCGGCTCACCCGGTTGAATGCGCAGGGTCAGACGCGGCGTAGCACCTTCACTGACCTCGCTGGTGATCTGCACCTGGTAGTAACCCAGGGCCTGGGCGGCTTTTTCCGCCTGGCTCTCGGCCACCCGGCGAAAGCGTTGCAGGGCTTCGGCATCACGCTCGCCCAGGCTGCCGATATAGCCTTCGATATTGCTTTTCAGCGCGCTATTGGCCGGCTCAACCCGCACGCGCAACTGGGCTTCGGCCAGGGCCGTAGCACTCAACAGCAGCAGGAATAGTCCTGCAAGGAGGTTGGGGAAAACAGACATTAAGCGATGCTAGCACGAGCGCATGGCCGACTTAGAGCGCCTGCCAGAGGGTTTGTTGCGACTCGATGTGTAGCCACACACACCGAGCAGGCCGTTCTTAGGCGCTGGCCTTGATCGCTACTTGCGGGCTGGGATGAAAAAACACGTGTTCGATAATCGGGCCGATGGCCACCTCACCGACTTCCTCATAGCCCTGACGCTTATAGAAATCCAGATAGTGCGAGTTGCCGGTATCCAGCACCACGCCTTGCGAGCTGGCATCTTCGGCGCACCAGTTGTGCAGCGCTTCCAGCAGTTGCTCACCAAGGTGCTTGCCCTGGTATTCCGGGTGAATCCCCAGCAGCGGCAGTACGTGGTAAGGCCCCGGCGGCAGGCAGGCAATCACCGCATCGTGGTATTGCAGATAACGTTTGGTGCAACGAAAGCCGGTGGTCAGCAGCATGCGCATGCGCCAGCCCCAGCTTTCGGTGATATCCATGCGCCGCTGTGGTGGGGCGATCAGCGCCATGCCGATCAGGCGGTCGTCGATCAATAAACCAATGGCCGGCAGGTCCTCGCTAAAATGCTGCTGCACCAGCTCGCGCACCGTGGCGCGTACGCGCTGGTCATAGCCTGGCCGCTCGGCCTCGAACAGGTAGGCAAAGGTGGGGTCGTGGCGGTAGGCGTGGTAGAGCAACGAGCGTGCTTCGCGGGCATAACCGCCATCGAGCATGCGAACTTCGGCGAGACTGTTGGGCATCGATTTGACCTCTGTTGTTCTTGATTTACTGGGCCTGCAGCCACGTTAGCACCACGCACCCAGCGCCGCCACAGGCTGGCAGGCAGGGCCGCTAATCGGCTAGCATCGCGGGCTTTCCAGAGCCACCGCCAGGACTGCCGCCCATGAAGATCGTCTCCTTCAATATCAATGGCCTGCGTGCACGCCCCCATCAATTGGCAGCATTGATCGAGAAACACCAGCCGGATGTGATCGGCCTGCAGGAAACCAAGGTGGCCGACGAGCAGTTTCCCGAGGCGGATATTCGCCAGCTCGGCTACCACGTGCATTACCACGGCCAGAAAGGCCACTACGGCGTCGCCTTGCTCTCGCGCCAAGAGCCGCTGAGCCTGCACAAGGGTTTTCCCGGTGATGCCGAGGACGCCCAGCGGCGTTTTATCTACGGCACCTTCGCCGACGCCCAGGGCAACCCGGTGACGGTAATGAATGGCTACTTCCCCCAGGGCGAAAGCCGCGATCACCCGACCAAGTTCCCGGCCAAGCAGCGCTTCTATGCCGACTTGCAGCAGCTGCTGCTCAGCCAGTTCAGCCCCGAGCAGGCGCTGGTGGTGATGGGTGATATCAATATTTCGCCGCAAGACTGCGACATCGGTATCGGCGAGCCGAATCGCCTGCGCTGGCTGAAAACCGGCAAATGCAGCTTTCTGCCGGAAGAGCGCGAGTGGCTGGCCACCTTAAAGAACTGGGGCCTGGTCGACAGCTTCCGCCAGCTCAACCCGGCGGTGAATGACCGCTTTAGCTGGTTCGATTACCGCAGCCGCGGCTTCGAAGACGAGCCCAAGCGTGGCCTGCGCATCGACGTGATTCTCGCCTCCCAGGGGTTGCAGGGGCGGATCAAGGATGCCGGCGTCGACTACGACCTGCGCGGCATGGAAAAGCCATCGGACCACGCCCCGATCTGGCTGGAGTTGCACTAATACCCTTGTAGCAGAGCCTTTACGCAGATAAGTGACTGTCATATTTCAGTCACTTTTTTGTCTTATCGTCGCGACACTTTCACTCACCCATACAAGGTGTTTGCCACATGTCGCACGCCTCTTCTGCCTTCGAACGTGATACCTGGATTCACACCATCAGCTTTCTGCTGCTCGGCTCCATCTGCTACGCCCTGCCCTGGTCGGTATTTGCCGCCCTGCCCATCCCCAACGACAACCGCAGCGTGCTGCGCATTCAGGGTTCCAACACCATTGGCGCGCGGCTGGGTCCGGCGCTGGTCAAGGGGCTGCTGGAAGAACAGGGCCTGAGCGCCATCCGCATTGAGGCAGGCAACGCCGAAAACGAGCAGACGATCACCGGCAAAACCGCCGATGGCCGCAGCGTCAGCATTGAAGTAGCGGCCCACGGTTCGGGCACCGGCTTTACCTCGCTGGCCGATGGCAGCGCCGAACTGGCCGCCTCGTCCCGCCCGATCAAGGACAGCGAAGCCAGCAGTCTGCTGGCCCTCGGCGATCTGAAAAGCGCCAGCGCCGAGCAGATCATCGCCCTCGATGGCCTGGCCATTATCCTGCATCCGAGCAATCCGCTTGCCGCACTGAACACCGCACAGTTGGCGCAGATTTTTGCTGGCGAGATAACCGATTGGGCACAACTCGGCGCCCCAGCCGGGGCCATCACCCTGTACGCCCGTGATGACAAGTCCGGCACCTTCGACACCTTCAAGGAGCTGGTGCTAAGCGCCAACGGCAAAACCCTCGCCGCCAGTGCCAAGCGTTTTGAGTCCAGCGAAAAGCTTTCCGATTCGGTCAGTCAGGACCCTAACGGCATCGGCTTTATCGGCCTGCCCTATATCCGCCAGGCCAAGGCGCTGGCGATTGCCGCCGGTGATTCACAACCCATGCTACCCAGTCTGACCCTGATCGCCACCGAGGATTACCCGCTGTCGCGCCGGCTGTTTCTGTATAACCAGCCGGAGCTGAGCAACCCCTGGGGCCGGGCCCTGGTGCAGTTCGCCCACAGCACGCGCGGTCAGGCGATTGTTGACCAGAGCGGGTTTATCGCGCAGACCGTGCAGGCGGTGAAAATCCCCGCCAACGGGCAGATGCCGGCCAACTACCAGGAGCTGGCGCAGAACGCCCAACGCCTGTCGGTGAACTTCCGCTTTCAGGAAGGCAGCGCCAACCTCGATAACAAGGCCCTGCGCGACCTCAATCGGCTGCTGGCCTATCTGCGTGAGCAGAACAAGTTGCATGACAGGGTGGTGCTGGTAGGTTTCGGCGATGCCAAGGCCGACCCGGCCCGCGCCGAACTGCTGTCAAAACTGCGCGCCATGGCGGTACGCCGCGAGCTGAACAAGGGTGGTGTGATCTTCCGCGACATCATCGGCATGGGCGACGAACTGCCGGTGGCGGCCAACAGCGGCGATGACGGGCGGATCAAGAACCGCCGGGTGGAGGTCTGGGTGTACTAAGCCAGGAAAAATTGCCGCAGCACCTGCTAACCTTACTTAAGCGTGACGCCGGGCCCCTCTGGCGGTGAGCCTGCACCGTGATGTCGGAGTCACTGAGTTGATTCTCAACTTAGGCAGACTGTCGAGGTGGCTCCATGGATAGCCTGGCAAGCATGCTCAGTACCCCACTGTTCGGCACCCCTGGCTGGTTCTGGCTGGCTTTTCTGTTGATTATCCTCGCTTTGCTGATACTCGATCTCGGCGTGCTGCACCGCGATCAGCATGAGATCGAGATGCGCGAAAGCCTGCTGCTGTACAGCGGCTACTTCAGCGTTGGCCTGGCCTTTGGCGGCTGGATCTGGTGGCAGCTGGGCGCGACCAAGGCGCTGGAGTTCTACACCGGCTTTCTGGTCGAGCAGTCGCTGTCGATGGACAACGTGTTTGTCATGGCGGTAATTCTCAGCTTCTTCGCCATCCCCCGGCGCTACCAGCACCGCGTGCTGTTCTGGGGCATCCTCGGGGTGATAGTGCTGCGCGCGACGATGATCGGTCTGGGTACGGCGCTGGTGCAGAACTTCGAGTGGGTGCTGTACCTGTTCGGCGCGTTTCTGCTGTTTACTGGCGTGCGCATGCTTTCGGCGAAGGAAGAACAGCACCCCGACCTGAGTCAGAACCGCCTGCTGCAGTTTCTGCGCAGACACCTGCGGGTGACCGAGGATATGCACGACGGGCGCTTTTTAATTCGCCAGCCAGATAGAAAATCGGGCAAGCAGCTGCTGCATGCCACCCCGCTGCTGCTGGCGCTGGTGCTGATCGAACTGGCCGACCTAGTGTTCGCCGTGGACAGCGTGCCGGCGGTGCTGGCCATCTCCCAGGACCCGTTTGTCGTCTACACCTCAAACATCTTCGCGATTCTCGGCCTGCGCGCGCTGTACTTTGCCCTGGCGGCGCTGATGCACCGGTTTATCTACCTGAAGTACGCCCTGGCGTTGGTGCTGATGTTTATCGGTGGCAAGATCTTTCTCCATGACATCACCAAGGTGCCCGCCCTGCTGTCGCTGTGCGTGACCCTCGGCTTGCTGGCGGGCGGAGTGGTATTGTCGCTGCTGAAAACCCGCGCACCCAGGCAGGAGCATTGATCGTTTGAGTTCGCCAAGCATCGTTATCGAACCGCTGCTGCAGCGCGGCACGCTGCGTTGGCAAGTGCGCATGGGCCGGCGCAGCCTGATCTTCCATCAGGAACAGGCTGCCCGCGCCTTCGCCGCACAGCTGCATATGCGCCTGCTCTGGCTGCAGCAGAGCGCAGGTCCGGATGATGAGTTTGCCCCGCCGGGAACCCCGCATTAGCCACAACGCACAAGGCCCGCAGTTGCGGGCCTTGTGCGTATCCAGTCGTGCGTTTAGCGACTGGCTTTCATCACGTCTTTCGACACGTATTTGCCGATTTCGAACTTGCCGATGGCCGCGCGGTGCACTTCGTCCGGGCCGTCGGCCAGGCGCAAGGTGCGCTGCATGGCGTACCAGTAGGCCAGTGGGAAGTCATTCGATACCCCGGCGCCGCCGTGGATTTGAATCGCGCGGTCGATCACCTTCAGCGCCACGTTGGGTGCGACCACCTTGATCTGGGCGATTTCGCTGGCGGCAATCTTGTTGCCCACGGTGTCCATCATATAAGCGGCGTTCAGCGTCAGCAGACGGGCCATATTGATCTCCATGCGCGAATCGGCGATGTGATCGATATTGCCACCCAGACGGGCCAGGGGCTTGCCGAAGGCCGTGCGGTTGATCGAGCGCTCGCACATCAACTTCAGTGCACGCTCGGCCATGCCGATGGAGCGCATGCAGTGGTGGATACGGCCTGGGCCAAGGCGACCCTGAGCGATCTCGAAGCCACGGCCTTCGCCGAGCAGCACGTTCTCATAGGGCACGCGGACGTTTTCGAACAGCACTTCGGCGTGGCCGTGCGGCGCGTCGTCGTAGCCGAACACCGGCAGCGGGCGCAGTACTTTCACTCCGGGGGCATCCATCGGCACCAGAATCATCGAGTGCTGCTGGTGGCGCGGGCCATCCGGGTTGGTCAGGCCCATAAAGATCATGATCTTGCAGCGCGGATCGCACGCGCCGGAGGTCCACCACTTGCGGCCGTTGATCACCCACTCATCGCCCTGGCGCACCGCACTGGCTTGCATGTTAGTGGCATCGGATGACGCCACGCCCGGCTCGGTCATGGCGAAGGCGGAACGGATGGTGCCGTCCAGCAGCGGCTTGAGCCACTGTTCCTTCTGCGCGTCGTTGGCGTAGCGCACCAGCACTTCCATATTGCCGGTGTCCGGCGCGGCGCAGTTGAACGGCTCGGGGCCGATCAACGAGCTGCCCATGATTTCCGCCAGCGGCGCGTACTCGGTGTTGGTCAGGCCGGCGCCCAGCTCGGATTCCGGCAGAAACAGGTTCCACAGGCCCTCGGCTTTAGCCTTGGCTTTCAACTCTTCCATGATCGCGGTGGGCTGCCAGCGGTCGCCTTCATTGACCTGTTGCTCGAACACGGCTTCGGCTGGATAGACATGGGCCTCCATAAACGCGGTGACGCGTTCACGCAGCTGCTGAACCTTGGGGGAGTAGGCGAAATCCATGATGGCTACCTTCTGACGCTGATTTTGGGAGAGTTCGGTGAAGTGGAAATGATGCTAGAACAGGGCTTAGGATTTATCTAATCTATTCTCACCGTGTATAAACATTCATCACCGATATATGATCCACTGATACCGACAACCTGCGGAGCGAGCGTGCAATGAATCTGAACAAGGTCGACCTCAACCTCTTTGTCGTCTTCGATGCCATCTACACCGAGGCCAATCTGACCCGCGCCGGGCAGATCGTCGGGATCACCCAGCCTGCCGTATCCAACGCCTTGGCGCGCCTGCGGGAAACCTTCAATGACCCGCTATTCGTGCGCACCGCCCAGGGCATGGTGCCCACACCCATGGCGCAGAACATCATCGGCCCGGTGCGCAACGCGCTGCAGCAGCTGCGCATCTCGGTGCAGGAAAGCCGCATCTTCAACCCGGCGCAGGCCAACAAGACCTTCCGTATCAGCATGACCGACCTCACCGAGGCCATCGTTCTGCCGCCGCTGTTTCAGCGTCTGCGCCGTATGGCGCCGAACGTGAATATCGAAAGCATGCTGGCCCGGCGCCGCGAGACCACTAAAGAGCTAGCCGCCGGCCGCCTGGATTTTGCCGTGGACGCGCCGCTCAACACCGACCCGCAGGTGCGCCACGTCAAGCTGATGGAAGACCGCTACGTTTGCGCCATGCGCCGTGGCCATCCGCTGGCCAAGGAGAAAATCAGCCTCGACGAATACATGGGCCTGACCCATATCCATATCTCCAGCCGCCGCAGCGGTCTCGGCCACGTGGACTTGGCCCTGGGTCGCATGGGCATCCAGCGCAAGATCGCCCTGCGCTCGCAGCATTACCTGATGGCCACTACCGTGCTGCAAGGCACCGATATGGCCATGACCGTGCCGGAACGTTTCGCCCGGCGTAACGACCTGCACTTTGTCGAACTGCCGATCAAGGACATGACGCCGCTGGAAACCCACCTCTACTGGCACGAAAGCACCGACCAGGACCCGGCCAACCGCTGGATGCGTGAACAGATCATCGAGATTTCCCAACAGGCCGCGGCCCAGGAAAAGAAAGCCTAGCGGCAGTGCGCCACGCTACTCTTGATCAAGTAAATCGCCTGCTGGGTACCTGCACTGTGTTTCAATGGCCTAGACGGCCCTGCCTTTGAAACCGCTGGCGATTAGCTCAGGCGCCGCACGAGGATCACAACATGAACTCAATCCGGATTATCTCCATCGCCCTGATCGTAGCGGGCCTGCTGGGGCTGCTGTATGGCGGTTTCAGCTACACCAAGGACACCACCGCAGTGAAGCTCGGCCCGATCGAACTTTCGGTGCAGGAGAAAGAAAGAGTCAACGTACCGGTTTGGGCGGGCATCGGCGCCATCCTCGCGGGTGGTTTGCTGTTTGGCTTTGCCGGCAGAAAGCCGTAAGCCTTTCATCTACCCATTGCGCTTAGCTCGGCGCCGCCAGGACGCCGATCGGGGTCGATTGTTTGCCACTTAAACTGCTGTTTATCTGCGCCAAGAACCGCCTGCGCAGCCCCACCGCCGAACAGCTGTTCGCTGACTGGCCTGGCGTTGAAACCGCATCGGCCGGCGTCAATCACGACGCCGACACGCCGGTCTGCCCCGAGCTGTTGGCTTGGGCGGACCTGATTCTGCTGATGCAACAGGTCCATCGCAGCAAACTCAGCCGCACGTTCAAAGCCCAGTTGGGCAACAAGCGCATCGTTTGCCTGGATATCGCCGACGACTATGGGTTTATGGACCCGGCGCTGATCGACCTGCTAAACGCACGGATGCTGCGTTATTTGCCTGCGCGGCAGCCAGCCGGCTAGCCAATCGCTTATCCCTGAGCAACCAACCTCTGCCGGTAGTCTCGCCTCAACACTTTATGACGTGTTTAGCTAAAAGCGCTAAGCCACTGTTTTTAAAGTGATCAAGCCCCGCTAAAAACTCCACTCGCCAGGTGCTTAATCAAGTTGGTTGACTAAACCGGCCCGCAGCCTTACGTTAACGTAAAGGTAAACAAGAGCGCTGCCGCATGTCCGCCACCACCTACTCCATTTCCGAACTGGCCCGCGAGCTGGATATCACCACCCGCGCCATTCGCTTCTATGAAGAGCAGCAGATGCTCAGCCCCGAACGCCGTGGCCAGGAGCGCATCTACACCGCCAAGGACAAGGTCACCCTCAAGCTGATTCTGCGCGGCAAACGCATCGGTTTTTCCCTGGCTGAGTGCAAGGAACTGATCGAGCTGTACGACCCGGTGCACGGCAATCACAAGCAGCTGCACACCTTTATGGCGAAGATCGCCGAGCGTCGCGCGCAGCTGCAACAGCAACTGCTGGATATCGAGCAGATGCAGCTGGAACTGGATACCGCCGAAGAGCGCTGCCTGGCTGCCCTGGCTGAAACCGATAAAAAACAAACCGTTATCTCCTGAACTTAATTCGAACAATTACAGGTGGAACCATGAGCTACCCATCCCTCAACTTCGGTCTCGGCGAGACCATCGATATGCTGCGCGACTCGGTGTATCAGTTTTCACAAGCCGAACTGGCGCCGCGTGCCGCGCAAATCGACCGTGACAATGAGTTCCCCATGGACATGTGGCGCAAGTTCGGCGACATGGGCCTGCTCGGCATGACCGTGGAAGAGGAATACGGCGGTACCAACATGGGTTACCTGGCCCATGTAGTGGCGATGGAAGAGATCAGCCGCGCCTCGGCCTCGGTCGGCCTGTCCTACGGCGCCCACTCCAACCTGTGCCTGAATCAGATCCGCAAGAACGGTACCCACGAGCAGAAGGCCAAGTACCTGCCCAAGCTGTGCTCCGGCGAGCACGTCGGCGCCCTGGCCATGAGCGAGCCCAACGCCGGCTCCGACGTGGTGTCGATGAAGCTGCGCGCGGAAAAGCGCGGCGACCGCTACGTGCTCAACGGCAACAAGATGTGGATCACCAACGGCCCCGACGCCCACACCTACGTGATCTACGCCAA
>NZ_JBAQLP010000132.1:0-63146 GCF_049301935.1 Pseudomonas sp.
AAAAATACCCCCCCCCCACTGCCCTGCTTGACAATAGATTTTACCGAATAAAAAACAAGAACCATAACCATATAAATAAACAAAGAAAACAAAAGAAACAATTAAAAAAATAATACAAATACCTAAATACAACCCACTACTTCCACGAAAAATAGCATTAGCCACATCCATTCTTGAATAAAATAAAAAAACTAAAATCTCCAAAAAAACCATTGCTAAAGAAACAAACCTATAACCATATTGGTAAAGAGCCGCCGAGTCACCAGAAACAAAATAATTTACAACCAAAGAATCAATCAAAATAAATAACGACCCCCAAAGCATAGGAAACCCATAATTTGAAAATATTTTCCAACAATCAATTTTAGAACCACGAAATACATTGCTAATATTAAGAAAACGCCAATTCAAAAAAGGAAAGCCCCTCATAACCACAAGAAATTGCATCAGCCTTGAGCAAAGCAAGGCCAGAGAAAAAGTCAACACTGATAAAGCGCCAAAATAAACAAAACAGAAAAAAATAAATATAAAAAAAACAACAGCCAACATCAACCCATTACGCTCTTTATTTAGATCACCTGAAAGCCGATAGTGATACCCGAAATAGACACAGATAGACTGCAGCATAAAGCTAAGCCAGAAGAGCAGTCCCACCCACCCCAAGAGGAAAATAAACGCAACCAGTCCAACTGCACCCATGCTAACAAATAGCCTAATCCTAAAAAAGCCGAGACTCTTTAAGAAAAATTTCTTCCGTTCCTTCCATGATTCTGCAACAGCATAATAAAGCCCCCAATCCTGAATCACATGAAGCAAAGCACCTAAAGTGAATGCCAAAGCTACAATAGCAAAATCAGACGGATTTGAATATTTTGCAAAGAAAAAAAGAACTAAACTCCCCAAAAAAATTCGAAGCATGTAAATAATTATAACGTTTATAATCATATTAATATATCTTACATGAATTCATCAAAAAACTTTTCTCCAACAAAGCACCGAACAATACAAAAAAGTAAGCAAAAACGACCGGCACTAAATAAAACCAAAATATAAGTACAGTTCCAGATGTAATAACCCTAATCGTAAAAACTAAAAAAATCACAAAAAACATTCTATATATATATCCGCGACAAAAAACAAATTTAGACAGCAATAAAGTCACTCCCCCAATCAAAAAACCAAACAAAAAAACCCCAAGCATGCCAAAATTCAAATAGGACTCACCAATAATAGTTATGCTTACACCCTCTCCATCAAATTTAAGATCGAGAATATCCTTTATATGATGCCCCGTGAACTTACCGTCACCTAAAACAGGGGAAATCATATCCAGCATGAAATACTCACCATACGAAAAACCTTGCCAACCAACAACATCAAAAATCAATTCAATATTTCCACCATAGACTATTAGCGGCCAAAAGAAAGATAACGCCCCAAACCCTTCGGTTCCTTCTTTGTATCGAACGTACCCCAATAATGACATAACTAAAAACAACAAGAGGGTTCCAGCAATCACTTTCCCACTAAGCAAAGTTTTAAATCTCAGCTTTTCACGACATAATAAAAAATACAAAACGACATGAACCAGTAAAAAGAAACATAGAGACCTATACCCTATCCCTATTAGCAGAAGAGATACGACCAACCAAGTCATTGGTAGCAAAAAACACCTTGCCAGCCTACTTCCATCTTTAAGACACATAACACTTAAATAAGAAATAGACACATAAATAAACCCAACCCCAAATATAATATACTTACCCACTCCCTGCTTCATCTGCACTCGCGCATTTTCTACATTTTCTGAAAGAGCTGGAACTCCACCCATTAAATAGTAGGCGTAAACAATCAGCGCAATTCCAACAAAAAGCCCAAGATGCATAGAATATCTCATAGGGACATTCGTCCCATACACGGGCCCTCGCCCAACTTTAAAAAATAAAAATCCAAAAATTAATGCCCCAAAACAATAACCACCTAAATGCAACAATACCAACCAAAATACATCTACCGAAACTAATTCCAACTCAAAGAAATAGGCAAGCGGAAAACTACACCCAACCAAGAGAGTCAAAAATAAAGGATAAATAAAAACAGCTCCCATACATACCTCTATAGAATTCCATTTAATGCATCACATATCCGTGACGCAGCTTTACCATCTCCGTATGGGTTATGAGCAAAACTCATTTTTTGGTATGCGTCATAATCCGCAAGTAATGCATTCATCTCTAAGACTAAACTACTTACTTGCGTTCCAACCAATTTAACTGTACCTGCTTTTACCGCTTCTGGGCGCTCCGTAGTGTCTCGCATAACTAAAACTGGCTTACCTAGGGACGGTGCTTCCTCTTGAATGCCACCAGAGTCGGTGAGAATCATGTAGGCACGGCTCATTAGGTAAACGAAAGGCAAGTAGTCCAACGGCTCAATCAGGTGGATATTGTTAATACCCGTTAGCAGGCGATTCACTGGCTCGCGGACATTGGGGTTGAGGTGGACGGGATATACGATATCCACCTCTGGATGCTGCTGGGCGACCTTCATCAAGGCCTGACAGATACGTTCGAAACCATCACCAAAGCTTTCTCGGCGATGACCGGTAACCAGTATCAACTTCCGCCGAGGATCAAGAAAGGCTGTCGGCTCGGCAGCTTGGGCCTTAAGGCTTACATCCTGATCGAGCCGCTTGACCACATCCAGCAACGCATCGATCACTGTATTGCCAGTGACCACTATGTTCTGCGAGTTGACCCCTTCGCGTAGCAAGTTGGCTTTTGAAGTTTCTGTGGGTGCGAAATGAAGATTGGCCAAGGCTCCCGTCAGCTTGCGGTTGGCCTCTTCTGGCCAAGGTGAGTACAAATTTCCAGTACGCAGACCTGCTTCCACATGTGCAACAGGGATTTGCTGATAGTAAGCAGCCAGGCTGGCAGCAAACGTAGTGGCCGTATCGCCGTGAACCAATACCACATCTGGCTTGAACTCTGCGAAGACGCTTTTCATTCCTTGGAGAATTGCGGTCGTTACGTCGGTCAGATCCTGGCCGGGCTTCATGATATTCAGGTCAAAATCCGGCTCAATGGCAAACAGCCGCAAAACTTGATCCAGCATTTCCCGGTGCTGCCCAGTCACGCATACTTTTGCCTCAAAACGTTCATCGGCAGCCAGCGCCAAAGCCAGTGGTGCCATCTTAATAGCTTCGGGACGGGTACCAAACACACAAAGGGTTTTCATCTATGACTATTCCTTGACCAGAGCATCCAACGGCCGTTTTTAACCAAAAAAACACAACTTCGACTCGGAAGCTGCTCAGATGTTCCAAACGATGTTTTATTCGATTGCACCACCTACTCAGCGACAATAGCCAAGTCAGGTTTTACGTTAATTTTAACCGTAACAATGGTTTAGTAACGCCTGTTCGATCACCACACATTGTTGTTAAGTAAGTCACATCGGTCTGCATTATTTCTTCTGGACAATGCCCGAAATTATAGCGACGGTACTCGGCAGGAGCAGAACCTGGCACTACCCCAGCGGTTTGCATTGCGGATAACGACTACCCAAAAAATCAAAAGTAACACGACGGGACACGGAACGCCGTCCGCTCCTCTACAAATGCATGCACGGTAGAGGTTAGATCTGCTTCACACACGCTACCGCCCCAGGATTTACCGTTGGTTTCCTGAGAACGTCAAAATCATCAAATTTTACTGGCGTAGCCAGGGGTGTTGCCTTGGTCTCGGCCAATGCCGAGGGTATTCAGTTCTTTATCACGCTCGTCAGCGGCATGCTGATCTGCTGCTGGCGGTTGAGCATATTGAGCAGCAGTAGCACGCGCTGCTCGCCATCCATGGCGACGAAGATGGCGTCCAGTTCGGCAAAGCCACCTTGGGTAATGCGTACGCTGTCCCCTGCTTCGAGGGCTGGTTTAACGATTGTCGCCGTACGTTGCTGCAGATGAGCAATCAGGCTGTTGTCGAGCCGCAGCGGCATGCCACCGAAAGCGACGATGCGGCTGACCCCACGGGTCGAGCGCAGCGGTGCCCAGTTGGCATCGGATGCCAGCTGTATAAATAGGTAACTGGGGAATAGCGACTCGCTGACGGTTTGCCGACGGCCACGCACAATACGTTCGCAGCTATGCTGCGGTCGATAGCAGGTATAACCCTGGCGCAGCAGGTGCTCTTCTGCACGCGCATCCTGGCGGGGCTTGCAATGCACGAGATACCAGGCCGGAGCCGTATCTACACTGCAGAGGATATTTGTGGCGCTTTGATTCATATGGGTAACAAGCAAATCGGTGCAACATCTGCAGACCGACAGTTCACTCCTGTTTGCAACTGGCCTGGTTGAGCCGGTTGCAGAATTCGTTTCAGCCTAGCCAGCCGTGGGATAGATAGGAAGGTCTTTTGGGCGTTGAGGCCACATTTATCTGTGTTGTCGGGCGCTGGTTAGGTGGCGGCCTGCTGGATCGCAGGAATGTTGGATCGCCAGCAAGCTGGCTCCTACAAAAAACGGACATTTACGCGCTTCCATACGGGTCACAGGCTGGCACCTACAGTTAGGCATCGTTAGTGCCGCTAGGGATTAACAGCTGCAGATTCCGTTGAGCCTTTTTGTAGAGCGCTTTCAGGCGTTCGCCGAATGCATGCTTTGCGCCAGGCTCACCATGCACAATCCTCACCTCTGACGGCCACTCTCGCATCCGCGTAACAAAATTCACCAATCCTTTTTGGTCCGCATGGGCCGAATAGCCACCTATGGTATGGACTTTAGCGCCAATCTTATAGCGCTCTCCGTCTAAATCCACGTAACCGCCACGCTCACCATACATCTGCATGGCACGGCCGGGAGTGCCTTGCGCCTGGTAACCGATGAAGAGTACGTCGTGCCGGGGGTCATGGAGCATGGCTTTGAGGTAATTGACGATTCGACCGCTGCTACACATTCCGTTCCCGGCGATGACAATGGCCGGACGTACGGTAGACGCCAGATGACGCACCATGGCCAGATGGGCCTGATGGCTGTCGACGGTGAGCAATTGCTCGAAGCCCAGCGGATTACGGCCTTGCTTGACGCGCTGCAGGGCTTCGTTATCCCAGAAGGGCTTTAGCTCGCGATACACCTGGGTAAAGCGGCTGGCCAGGGGCGAGTCGAGGATGATTGGGAGTGTAGGCCAGTCAGGGGGGACGAAGGAATCTTGGGCCCGCACAACATTCTGACCCTCACCCCTAGCCCCTCTCCCGGAGGGAGAGGGGAAACAAGCCCGCCCTTCTCCATCGGCATTCAGTTTTTTGCGGTGGATGATGTCTTCCAGTTCGTAGAGCAGTTCCTGGGTACGGCCGATGCTGAAGGCGGGGATCAGGACGGTGCCGTTGTTGGCCAGGGCCTGTTCGATAACGCGTTCCAGGCGCTGCCGGCGGGTGCGGCGGTCTTCGTGTAGGCGGTCGCCGTAGGTGCTTTCGATCACCAGGATGTCGGCGCGGTAAGGCGGCTTGGGTGCTGGCAACAGTGGCGCATGGGGCGCACCGAGGTCGCCAGAGAAGACGATGCGCTTTTTTTCACCGGACGCTGGGTAATGCAGATCGATTTCCACATAGGCCGAACCGAGGATATGCCCGGCGCGCTGCAAGCGGATTTTGGCCGTGAGCTGCGGCGTATCGATCAGGCTGAACCAGGCTTTGTAGGGCAAGGCGATGAGGCGCTGCTCAATCAGCTTGAGGTAGCGCTCGACCTGCTTCTGGTCGCGGCTGAAGCCCAGTTTGAAGGCATCCTCAAGCACGATCGGCAGCAATTTAGCCGAGGGTTCGCTGCAAAGGATCGGCCCCTTGAAGCCGGCGGCCAGCAGGTAGGGAATACGCCCAACATGATCGATATGCACATGGGTCGCAACCAGGGCCTTGATGCTAGCCAGCGGGAACTCAATGGCTAGACGATCTGCCGCAGATTTGCCCTCGGCAGAGGTTTCCGCGCCCTGGAACAGGCCGCAATCGATCAGCAGGCTGTGCTGGGCGTCCATCAAGAGCTGGTGACAGGAGCCGGTCACGCCGTCCTTGGCACCATGGTGGAGGATATCGGGGTAATCCATGTATTGATCCGTGTTAGTCCATTAACCATTGTGTCGCCAGCCCCGACCGCTTCCGTGCTCGATTTTTGGCTGAAAGCTGCTGACTGCCGACTGATAACACGCTTCCAGCTATGCGCTATGAGTTTCTCTAGCCGCTTCCCCCGCGCCCAAATCAAGCATGTCCGGCTTGCGTCGCACCATATTGCGAATCAGGGCAATAAACAGCCCCAGCATGCCGCCAAGCACCAGACCTAGCGCCAGGATCAGCGCTTTCTTGGGCTTGATCGGGCGCAAGGGCTCGACGGCTAGCTGATCGATGGAAACCAGTTTCAGGTTGGAAGCATCGACTTGAAGGTTGCGCAAACGTGCAGCCTCCTCACGCCAGACAGCCAAATCCTTGAGAAAAAGGTCTTCGTTTTCGCGCTTTTTCAGCGTTTCAATCTGCCGATTATTCGCCAGCAACTGCAGCTCTTTAGCGATTTGCGCGATACGCGGCTCGGTGAAATCATCCGAGCGGCGCTGGCGCAGTGCAGCCCGCTCGGCTTCTAGCGCTTCGCTGCCCATAAAGTACAAGGGAATCTGCTGATTGTTGACCTCGGTGCGGATTATGCTGCCTTGCGCCTCTCGCCCAACCTCGCCCAAAGCAGATGGCGTAGTGGGCTTGACGATATCCAGAGCCTTGGCGATACGGGCTGCTTCATCCAGCTGAGCGATGCGATTGTCGCGATGTGTCTTGAGTTGCTGGCGCAGGGCCTTGAGTTCGTCTTGCAACTCGGCGCGCTTGAGGTTATCTGCCTCCTGCAACTCAGCGATCTTGGATTCTTTACTGGCCTCATAGCTGGCGCGGGCCGCCGCCATCTTCAAATCGAGTTGATTCAGACGATTCTGGATCATGACCGCCAAATCATCGGCGATGCGCTCACGCTCATGCTGAAGCACATAGCCGACCAGACCATTGAGCAAGGCAACGCCATCGACGTCCTGCGGATAAGTCAGCTGTATACCGATATAGGCGCTCAGGTTATCGGTTTTTTTAGCGTCGGGCTGGAGCATCTTGAAGGCTTCATTATTAAAGCGTTCAAAGGTTTGCTCCAGGCTACGGTTAGGTTCACGCAGCGCCTCGAACAGCCCTTGATTGGCGCGAAAAAACTCCAGCCGGCTGTCATAGGAATCCAGACTAGCACCTATCCTCTGCATAGCCTGCTCTGGAGTAAGCTCATAGACACCGGTGCTGTTCAGCGCATCGAGATCCTTGATCGCTGCAGGCCGCACTACGCTTTTCACCTGATATTCAGGGGTGGCGAGAAAGGCATACGCCAATGCCAGCATACCAACCAGCAGCGTGACCAGAACGATCAGTACCTTTTGCGCCCAGAGTGCTTGAAAGAGCGCAACCAGGTCGATTTCATCATTGGAGGTTTGTTGCATTGCGGGAGAAACAACATTCACGTTCAAGATCCGTCTTCGGATAAAAGCGCCACTAACGCACCGACGAGCTATCCAGGAGCCTAACTATCCATTCAATCGCTACCACAAGAGCATATGGCAGGAATGGAGGGCACCCGTCCCGTCAGCAATAATTGCGCTGCATTGTGCCAGTGACTGGCGGTATTACAAGTCTTGACAACTTTTTGCATCCGCAAGCTGATAGACGGAAACCTGTGATATTCGCCTCTTTCTAAAGCGAAGCAGATATTGACAGAAGGCACCGCAGCAAATCTGCCGATGCAGCTCCTGCCGCTTTACTCGTCCTCATTCACCCGGTCGCGCAGCTCCTTGCCGGGCTTGAAGTGCGGCACAAACTTGCCATCCAGGCGTACCGAATCGCCCGTCTTGGGGTTACGCCCCACGCGTGGCGCGCGGTAGTGCAGTGAGAAGCTGCCGAAACCGCGGATCTCGATCCGATCCCCAGTCGATAATGCCTGCGACATCTGCTCCAGCATGGTTTTGATCGCCAACTCAACATCCTTGGACGAGAGCTGCCCTTGATGGGTAACGATGCGCTCGATCAACTCCGACTTGGTCATGGTTTTCCCTTCTTTTTCAAGCGGCTAGATCACTAGATAAAGAGGTTTTAGCACGCCTCGCCAGATTTGAACAGCCTATAAAACAACACCTTAGCGATTTTCAGGTACAAAAAAGGGCGACCGAAGTCGCCCTTTTTCTATGGATTAACCGAACTTAGTTCTGTTTTTCCATTTGTGCGCGGAGCAGATCACCAAGGGTGGTTGGACCCGCAGTTTCAACTTCCTGCTTGCGCATTTCTTTGATGGCTTCTTTTTCGTCTTCAACGTCTTTCGACTTGACCGACAAGCTGATTACGCGGCTCTTACGGTCGACGCTGATGATCTTGGCTTCGACTTCTTCGCCTTCTTTCAGAACGTTGCGCGCGTCTTCAACGCGGTCACGACTGATTTCGGAGGCTTTCAGAGTGGCTTCGATGCCATCGGCCAGGGTGATGATGGCACCTTTGGCGTCAACTTCTTTAACGATGCCGCGCACGATGGTGCCCTTATCGTTAACAGCAACGTAGTCGGAGAACGGATCTTCTTCCAGCTGCTTGATGCCGAGGGAAATGCGCTCACGCTCCGGATCAACGGAGAGGATCACGGTTTCCAGCTCGTCGCCCTTCTTGAAGCGGCGTACAGCTTCTTCGCCTACTTCGTTCCAGGAGATGTCGGACAGGTGAACGAGGCCGTCGATGCCGCCATCCAGACCAATGAAGATACCGAAATCGGTGATCGACTTGATGGTGCCGGAGATTTTGTCGCCCTTGTTGAACTGACCGGAGAAATCTTCCCACGGGTTAGTTTTGCACTGCTTGATACCCAGGGAGATACGACGACGCTCTTCGTCGATATCCAGAACCATAACTTCCACTTCGTCGCCGACGTTAACGACTTTGGACGGGTGGATGTTCTTGTTGGTCCAATCCATTTCGGATACGTGCACCAGGCCTTCCACGCCTTCTTCCAGCTCTGCGAAGCAGCCGTAGTCGGTCAGGTTGGTTACGCGCGCAGTAACACGGGTGTCCTGCGGGTAACGCGCCTTGATGGCAACCCATGGATCTTCGCCCAGCTGCTTGAGGCCGAGGGAAACACGGTTGCGCTCGCGATCGTACTTGAGGATCTTGACGTCGATTTCATCGCCAACGTTGACGATTTCCGACGGATGCTTGATGCGCTTCCAAGCCATGTCGGTGATGTGCAGCAGGCCGTCGACGCCACCCAGATCCACGAACGCGCCGTAGTCGGTGAGGTTCTTGACGATACCTTTGACTTGCTGACCTTCCTGCAGGGATTCCAGCAGAGCTTCGCGCTCGGCGCTGTTCTCGGCTTCCAGCACGCTGCGGCGGGAAACGACAACGTTGTTGCGCTTCTGGTCCAGCTTGATGACTTTGAATTCGAGCTCTTTGCCTTCCAGGTGGGTGGTATCACGCACCGGACGGACATCGACCAAGGAACCTGGGAGGAACGCACGGATGCCGTTAACGTCGACAGTGAAGCCGCCCTTAACCTTACCGTTGATAACGCCCGTAACCACTTCCTCAGCGGCGAAAGCTGCTTCCAGAACGATCCAGCACTCGGCACGTTTGGCTTTTTCGCGGGACAGCTTGGTTTCACCAAAGCCATCTTCAACCGCGTCCAGGGCAACGTGAACTTCGTCACCGACCTTGATGGTCAGCTCGCCAGCGTCGTTGTGGAACTGTTCCAGCGGGATGAGGCCTTCCGACTTCAAACCAGCGTGAACGGTTACCCAACCAGCTTGGTAATCGATGTCGACGATGATAGCGGTGATGATCGAGCCAGCCTGAAGGTTCAGGGTTTTTAGGCTTTCTTCAAACAGTTCAGCAAAGCTTTCGCTCATTTTAATTCCTGTTGATTCAGGGCAGGGAATCCGCCCAAACCACATTCCAGACAATGTGGGTACGTTCATATAAAAAGAGGCAAACGGGACGAGGACTGGATTCCCGTGCGCCTCCTTGCGAGCCGGTCAGCTTAAGCAGCTGTAGCTCTTATCATCCGGCGAGATCGCGATTGGCGACTTCACTCAGAATTCGTTCAAGCACTTGTTCGATGGAGAGTTCGGTTGAATCCAGCTGGATCGCATCGGCTGCCGGCTTGAGCGGGGCCACTGCACGCTGGGTATCGCGCTCATCGCGCGCCTGAATCTCATCAAGAAGACTCGCGAGATTAACATCATCGCCCTTGGCCTTCAACTGCAAGTAGCGGCGACGGGCACGCTCCTCGGCGCTGGCGGTGAGGAACACCTTCAGCGGCGCATCGGGAAATACCACGGTGCCCATGTCGCGACCATCGGCGACCAACCCCGGCATTTCCTGAAAGGCCTGCTGACGCTGCAGCAGCGCTTCACGCACGGCAGACAGCGAGGCCACCTGCGAAGCACCAGCACCGACCTGCTCATTACGAATCAGATCAGTGACTTCTTCACCTTCGAGAATGATGCGCTGACCATGGCCATCACCGGCAGCAATAAACTGCACATCCAGATGAGCGGCAAGCAGCTTCATCGCCTCTTCATTGGTCAGATCAACCCCGTGATTACCGGCGGCAAACGCCAGCAGACGATACAGCGCGCCCGAGTCCAGCAGATTCCAGCCCAGTTGTTTGGCCAGCAGGCCAGCAATAGTGCCCTTGCCTGAGCCGCTCGGGCCGTCGATGGTGATAACCGGTGCGACGATCATGCCTTGCCCTCCTCGGCCACACGGATGCCGATCTGGGCCGACAGCGCGAGGAAGTTGGGGAACGAGGTGGCGACGTTGGCGCAATCATGGATGCGGATTGGCGCCGTGGCACGCAACGAGGCGACGCTGAATGACATGGCAATGCGGTGATCGCCATGCGCCCAGACTTCACCGCCGCCGATGCTGCCACCTTCAATAATGATGCCGTCCGGCGTTGGCTCGGCCTTGACGCCCAGGGCGAGCAAACCATCGGCCATCACCTGAATCCGGTCGGACTCCTTGACCCGCAGCTCTTCGGCGCCACGTAGCACGGTGCGACCTTCGGCCACCGAAGCAGCAACGAACAACACCGGGAACTCGTCGATGGCCAGCGGCACCAGGTCTTCCGGAATGTCGATGCCTTTCAGCTTGGCGCTGCGCACGCGAATATCAGCCACGGTTTCGCCGCCGACTTCGCGCTGGTTTTCCAGCGTAATGTCGCCGCCCATCAGCTTGAGGATATCGATGACGCCGGTACGGGTCGGGTTGATCCCGACATGCTCCAGCACCAGTTCCGAGTCTTCGGCAATACTGCCGGCGACCAGGAAGAATGCCGCCGAGGAGATATCCGCCGGCACTTCGACATGGGTCGCGGTCAGCTTGTGCCCCGACTCGACGCTCGCCGTGCTGCCATCCACCGTGACCGGATAACCGAAGCCGCGCAGCATACGTTCGGTGTGGTCACGGGTTGGCGCCGGTTCGGTCACCGAGGTACGACCTGCGGCGTAGAGGCCGGCCAGCAGCAGGCAGGATTTCACCTGAGCGCTGGCCATGGGCATTTCGTAGTCCATGCCGGTCAGGCGCTGGCCGCCTTTGATATTCAGCGGCGGACGACCATCCGGGCCGGTTTCGATCACCGCGCCCATTTCCCGCAGCGGCTTGGCGACACGGTTCATCGGCCGCTTGGACAGCGAAGCGTCGCCGGTCAGCGTAGTGTCGAAGGGTTGCGCGGCCAACAAACCGGAGAGCAGACGCATCGAGGTACCCGAATTGCCCATATACAGCGGGCCAGCCGGCGCTTTCAGGCCATGCAGACCCACCCCGTGAATGGTCACGCGGCCATGGTGTGGGCCTTCGATGACCACGCCCATATCGCGGAACGCCTGCAGCGTTGCCAGGGCGTCTTCACCTTCCAGGAAGCCTTCGACGTGCGTAGTGCCTTCAGCCAACGAGCCGAGCATGATCGAACGGTGGGAGATGGACTTGTCGCCCGGAACGCGAATACGCCCGGAGAGTTTGCCGCCAGGGTTAGCCAGAAAAACCAGATCATTCGAGTGCATAGCGTCCACATAGGCCCTGCGGGCCAGAATTTTGCCGAAATGCTCACGGGCCACGCGGGCGCGGGTGAATACGCCCAGCAACTGATGCCCATCCCCTGCGTCAACCGCGTCGCGCAAGGCGTCGAGGTCGTCGCGAAATACATCCAGCGTGCGCAGCACCGCCTCGCGGTTGGCGAGGAAGATGTCGTGCCACATGACCGGATCACTGCCGGCAATTCGCGTGAAGTCGCGGAAACCGCCGGCGGCGTAACGAAAGATCTCCAGGTTCTCACTGCGCTTGGCCAGCGAGTCGACCAGGGTGAAAGCCAGCAAATGCGGCAGGTGGCTGGTCGCAGCCAGCACCTGATCGTGATGCTCGACCTCCATATGTTCCACATCCGCCCCCAGCTCGCGCCACAGGACGTCGACCAGCGCCAAAGCCGCCTCATCGCTGTGCTCGCAGGGGGTGAGAATCACCTTATGGCGGCGGAACAGCTGCGCATTGGATGCTTCCACCCCGCTCTGCTCGGAGCCGGCAATCGGATGGCCGGGGACAAAGCGCACCGCCTTGCCGGTAAAGGCCAGGCGCGCAGCACGCAGCACATTGCCTTTGGCACTGCCGACGTCGGTGAGGACCGCATCGCCCAGATCCAGCTTGGCCAGCTCGGTCAGCAGTTTCTCCATGGCCAGGATAGGCACCGCCAGCTGGATAATAGCGGCCCCCTGACAGGCGGCAGCCAGATCGACCTCGCAGCGGTCGACCACACCCAGCTCAACCGCCAGCCGCCGCGACTCGGGATCGAGATCGACACCTATCACTTCGCGAAACAGGCCGCGTTCACGCAAGCCCTTGGCGAAGGAGCCGCCAATCAGACCCAGGCCGATAACCACCAGGCGGCCGAGCTTAGGGGCAACAGGTTGCACCCGAGTGACAGCAGATTTGGCCTCACTCACGCGCTCAGCACCTTGGCCAGAGCCTCAAGAAAGCGCGCATTCTCAGCCGGCAGGCCAATCGATACGCGCAGGAAGTTCGGCATGCCGTAACCGGCTACCGGCCGTACGATAACGCCTGCGCGCAGCAGCGCCTGGTTGATCGCGGCGGTATCTCGGCCAAAGTCGACGGCAATAAAGTTGCCTTTCGAGGGTATCCAGCTCAGACCCAACTCGCGCAAGCCTGCTTCCAGCTGCGCCATGCCGGCATCATTGAGCTGACGGCTTTGCGCCAGGTAATCGGCATCATCCAGTGCCGCACAGGCCGCGGCCAGGGCCAGGCTGTTGACGTTGAATGGCTGACGCACACGATTGAGCACATCGGCGATCTGCGCCGAGCTTATGGCGTAACCGACGCGCAGCGCCGCCAGGCCATAGGCCTTGGAGAAAGTGCGCGAGACCAGCAGATTTTCATACCTGGCCAAATACGCCAAACCGTCCGGCAACTTATCGCCTTCGGCGTATTCGATATAGGCTTCATCCAGCACCACCAGCACATTGCTAGGCACGCGCGCGAGAAAGCGCTCCAGCGCGTCAGGGCCGAACCAGGTACCGGTCGGGTTGTTCGGGTTGGCGATAAATACCACACGGGTATTGGCGTCGATGGCGGCCAGCATGGCTTCCAGGTCGTGGCCATGATCCTTGGCCGGCACCACCTTGCCCTGGGCACCTACTGCCTGGGTCGAAATGGGGTAAACGGCAAAGGCATACTGGCTGAACACCGCATTAAGGCCGGGAGCCAGATAGGCACGAGCAACCAGATCGAGAATATCGTTGGAACCGTTGCCCAGGGTGACCTGGCTGAGCTGCACGCCGCAGCGCTCGGCCAGACGGCTTTTCAGCTCGAAGCCATTGCCATCAGGGTAACGGGTCAGATCATTCAACTCGCTGCGAATCGCTTCCAGCGCCTTGGCGCCGGGGCCTAGCGGATTCTCGTTGCTGGCCAGCTTGACGATGCTGGCCGGGTCCAGATCCAGCTCACGGGCCAGCTCATCCACCGGTTTGCCCGGCACATAGGGCGACAGCTGCTGTACGCCTGGCTGGGCCAGGGCGAGGAAATCGGTCATAGCAAAGCCTCACGCTTAAAGCCGCAAGCCTCAAGTACAGCCCGGCGTCGATGCGCGTGTAGCTTGAGACCTGAGGCGTGCCGCAGCAGTTTTAAAGTACCGCTTTGGGGTAGGAGCCCAGCACCTTGAGCGCCACGGCTTCCTGATTGATCTTTTCCAGCACGTCCTTGATCAGCGGGTCACGATGGTGCCCCACGAAGTCGATAAAGAACACGTAGGTCCACTTGCCGCTGCGCGACGGGCGGGTTTCGATGCGGGTCAGGTCGATGCCGTTGTTGTGGAACGGCACCAACAGCTCGTGCAACGCGCCCGGCTTGTTGCGCATGGAGACGATGATCGAGGTCTTGTCGTCGCCGGTGGGCGGCACTTCCTGGCTGCCGATGATCAGGAAGCGCGTGGAGTTGTCCGGACGGTCTTCGATCTTCTCGGCCAGCTTGGTCAGGCCATACAGGCTGGCCGCCATATCGCCGGCAATCGCCGCACTGTTCCACTCGCTTTTCACCCGCTTGGCTGCATCGGCGTTGCTCGACACCGCCACGCGCTCGACATTCGGGTAATGCGCATCCAGCCACTTGCGGCACTGGGCCAGGGACTGGGCATGGGAGTAGATGCGGGTGATCTTGTCGGTCTTGGTAGTTTCACCGACCAGCAGGTGGTGGTGAATACGCAGCTCGACTTCACCACAGATGACCATGTCATGTTCGAGGAAGCTGTCGAGGGTGTGGTTGATCGCGCCCTCGGTGGAGTTTTCCACCGGGACCACGCCAAAGTTCACCGCACCGGCAGCCACTTCGCGGAACACTTCATCGATAGCCGCCATCGGCACACTGATCACCGCGTGACCGAAGTGCTTCATCGCCGCCGCCTGGGAGAAAGTACCTTCCGGGCCGAGGTAGGCGACCTTGAGCGGGTTTTCCAGGGCCAGGCAGGAGGACATGATTTCACGGAACAGCCGCGCCATTTCCTCGTTACCCAGCGGCCCCTGGTTGCGTTCCATGATGCGCTTAAGCACCTGGGCTTCGCGTTCCGGGCGGTAGAACACCGGCTTCTCGCCTTCCGGCAGAGCCTTCATCTTCACCCGCGCGACTTCTTCGGCGCAGCTGGCGCGATCACTGATCAGTGCGAGAATCTTTTCATCGAGGCTGTCGATGCGCAGGCGCAGGGCCTGCAGTTCCTGCTCGGAAATTGGATCGGTCATCAGCCGTGCTCCTTCTCGAACTCGGCCATATAAGCCACCAACGCCTCGACGGCATCCAGGCCCACGGCGTTATAGATGGAGGCACGCATGCCGCCGACCGAGCGGTGGCCTTTCAGGTTGAGCAGGCCGCGCGCGTCGGCACCGGCGAGGAAGGCCTTGTCCAGCTTCTCGTCAGCCAGGCGGAACGGCACGTTCATCCAGGAACGGGCGTTATGGGCAATCGGGTTGCTGTAGAAATCGCTGGTGTCGATGGCCTTGTACAGCAGGTCTTTCTTGGCGCGGTTGATCCGCTCCATGGCGGCCACCCCGCCCTGCTCTTTCAGCCACTCGAACACCAGGCCCGAGAGGTACCAGGAGAAGGTCGCCGGGGTGTTGTACATCGAGCCGTTATCGGCAGCGACCTTGTAATTGAGCATGGTCGGGCAGACGCTGCGGGCACGGCCGAGCAGGTCTTCACGCACGATGGTCACCACCAGACCGCTGGGGCCGATGTTCTTCTGCGCGCCGGCATAGATCAGGCCGAACTTCGATACATCGATCGGGCGCGAGAGAATGTCGGAGGACATATCCGCCACCAGCGGCACATCACCGACTTCGGGAATCCAGTCGAACTGCAGACCACCGATGGTTTCGTTGCTGGCGTAGTGCAGGTAGGCGGCGTCTTTCGACAGCTGCCACTCGTTCTGCCCAGGTATGGCGAAATAGTCGTAGGCCTTGGCGCTGGCGGCGACATTGATGTGGCCGTAGCGGCTGGCTTCTTCAATGCTTTTCTTCGACCAGATACCGGTGTCGATATAGTCGGCAACGCCGTCTTCCGGCAGCAGGTTGAGCGGGATTTCAGCGAACTGCTGGCTGGCGCCACCCTGCAGAAACAGCACCTTGTAGTCGGACGGAATTTCCATCAGGTCGCGCAAATCCTGCTCGGCCTTTTCTGCGATGGCGGTGTATTCCTCGCTGCGATGGCTCATCTCCATGACCGACAGGCCTTTACCCTGCCAATCGAGGAGCTCCGCCTGGGCGCGTTGCAGAACAGCTTCAGGAAGCGCGGCCGGGCCGGCGCAGAAGTTAAAGGCTCGCTTGCTCACATCCACTCTCTCTCAGATTCACTGAACATCACCGCGCGTCGCGATGGCGCCATGTCCTGCATTACGTAGGATGGGTTAGACGCGCAGCGGCGTAACCCATCATTGCTGCCGGTGGCGGGTTACGTCTTCCTACGCATTCGATGGGTATCGCTTCGCTCAACCCATCCTACGGTTTATACAGATCACTCTTCGCTGGCTGGACTCTCGTCAGCGGCAGCATCCAAAGACTCAACCGAAGCATCGACAGTATCGTCACCCAGCGCCTCTTCGCCTTCCAGCAGCTCTTCGTCGTCCGCCGAAGGCTCCTGGACACGCTCAAGACCGACCAGGATTTCATCCTTGGCCAGCTTGATCAGGGTCACGCCCTGGGTGTTACGGCCCAGACTGGAGACTTCGCTGACACGGGTACGCACCAGGGTACCCTGGTCGGAAATCAGCATGATTTCCTCGCCTTCCAGCACCTGCACGGCGCCGACCAGCTTGCCGTTACGCTCGTTGCTGACCATGGCGATCACGCCCTGGCCGCCACGACCGCGACGCGGGAACTCGGCCATCGCCGTGCGCTTGCCGTAGCCGCGCTCGGAGGCGGTGAGAATCTGCGCGTCGGCCTCAGGAATCAGCATGGAGATGATTTCCTGGCCTTCCGGCAGACGCATGCCGCGCACACCGCGAGCGGTACGGCCCATGGTGCGGACCTTGCTTTCCTTGAAGCGAATCACCTTACCGCCGTCGGAGAACATCATCACTTCGCGGGCGCCGTCAGTCACGGCGGCGGAGATCAGGGTGTCATCTTCATCCAGCTTGAGGGCGATCAGGCCCGAACTACGCGGACGGCTGAACTGCACCAGCGGGGTCTTCTTCACCGTGCCTTTGGCCGTGGCCATAAAGATGTAGGCGCCGGTCGGCTCATCCGGGGTTTCGTCGTCAGTGTCATCGCCTTCGGCCAGGTCTTCGACTTCTTCAGCCTCGACCACTACACCTTCAATATCGTCCGGCTCGTCGCCTTCCGGCGCCTGCTGACGCAGGGCTTCCAGATCGATCTGCAGCATGGCAGTGATGCGCTCGCCTTCGTCTAGTGGCAGCAGGTTGACCAGCGGACGACCACGGGCGGCGCGCGAGGCTTCCGGAATTTCGTAGGTCTTCAGCCAGTAAACCTTGCCCTTGCTGGAGAACAGCAGCAGCGTAGCGTGACTGTTGGCCACCAGCAGATGCTCGATGTAGTCCTCATCCTTGATCCCAGTGGCCGACTTGCCCTTACCGCCGCGACGCTGCGCCTGGTAGGCATGCAGCGGCTGGCTCTTGGCATAACCGGTGTGGGAGATGGTGACCACCCGCTCTTCTTCGGTGATCAGGTCGGCCAGGCTCAGATCCAGACGGTTGTCGAGAATCTCGGTGCGGCGCTTGTCGCCGAACTCGGCCTTGACCGCTTCCAGCTCCTCGCGGATCACTTCCATCAGGCGCGTGGCGCTGGTGAGGATGCGGATCAGCTCGCCGATCTGGGTGAGAATTTCCTGGTATTCGGCCAGCAGTTTTTCATGCTCAAGACCGGTCAGGCGGTGCAGACGCAGCTCGAGGATGGCCTGGGCCTGTTCCGGCGAGAGGAAGTACTTGCCGTCGCGCAGGCCGTACTGCGGATCGAGATCGTCCGGGCGGCAGGCGTCGGCACCGGCGCGCTCGACCATGGTTTCCACCGCACTGGATTCCCACGGCGTGGCGATCAGCGCCAGCTTGGCTTCGGCCGGGGTCGGCGAAGCCTTGATCAGGGCGATGACTGGGTCGATGTTGGACAGGGCAACCGCCTGACCTTCGAGGATATGCCCGCGTTCACGGGCCTTGCGCAGTTCGAATACGGTGCGCCGGGTGACCACTTCACGACGGTGCAGAATAAAGGCTTCGAGCATGTCCTTGAGATTCAGGACCTTCGGCTGGCCATCGATCAGCGCCACCACGTTGATGCCAAACACGCACTGCATCTGGGTCTGGGCGTAGAGGTTGTTGAGCACCACTTCCGGTACTTCGCCACGACGCAGCTCGATCACAATGCGCATGCCGTCCTTGTCGGACTCATCGCGCAGCTCGGTGATACCTTCGAGCTTCTTCTCTTTAACCAGCTCAGCGATCTTCTCGATCAGCCGCGCCTTGTTCAGTTGATACGGCAGCTCGCTGACGATGATCTGCTGGCGGCCACCGACCTTGTCGATGTCTTCGATGATGGCGCGAGCACGCATATAGATGCGCCCACGGCCGGTGCGGTAGGCCTCGATAATGCCGGCGCGACCGTTGATGATCGCCGCAGTCGGGAAGTCCGGACCGGGGATGTACTGCATCAGCTCATCGACAGTCAGCTCGCCGTTGTCGATCAGCGCCAGACAACCGTTGATCACTTCAGTCAGGTTGTGCGGCGGAATATTGGTGGCCATGCCCACGGCGATGCCGCTGGAGCCGTTGACCAACAGGTTGGGGATCTTGGTCGGCATGACCGCCGGGATCATCTCGGTGCCGTCGTAGTTCGGCACCCAGTCCACGGTTTCTTTATGCAGGTCAGCCAGCAGCTCATGGGCCAGCTTGGTCATGCGCACTTCGGTGTAGCGCATGGCGGCGGCGTTATCACCGTCCACCGAACCGAAGTTACCCTGGCCATCGACCAGCAGGTAACGCAGGGAGAATGGCTGCGCCATGCGCACGATGGTGTCGTACACCGCGGTATCACCGTGCGGGTGGTATTTACCGATGACGTCACCGACCACACGGGCGGACTTCTTGTAAGCCTTGTTCCAGTCGTTACCCAACTCACTCATGGCAAACAGCACGCGGCGGTGCACGGGCTTCAAGCCATCACGTGCATCCGGCAGTGCGCGCCCAACAATTACGCTCATCGCGTAATCGAGGTAGGACTGCTTGAGTTCGTCTTCAATATTGACCGGGAGGATTTCTTTGGCCAGTTCGCCCATGAGTAGCCTTGTTCCTTTTTCTGGTGAAACTCCGCGCCGCTCATCCTGAGTGGTGTGGAGCCTGTCGCCGTGCCTTGAGGCTCATAGCGACTCACGACAAATCAATAAGTTATGCCATGTAACTGCGCAGGTAAGAGGCCCATAACGGGCACCCTCAAAAACCGCCGGAGCTTACCACAATCACCGCGGCGCACCTATCCCCAGCAGCACCCCACTGACCAGGGCTGCGTACTCGTTGAAAAACTCAATGCAGGCGCTTGCGGCACATCAATTGCGCCATTTTTTCCGCATCCGGACGATCAACCACACCTTTTTCGGTGACGATAAAGTCGATCAGATCGGCCGGGGTCACATCGAATACCGGATTAAGCGCTTCGATCCCGCCCGCGATGCGCTTGCCACCCAGCTCGAGCAATTCGCTGGCGTCGCGCTCTTCCAGCACGATGTCGTCACCGTGCTCCATGGCCATGTCGATGGTTGAACTGGGCGCCACCACCATAAAGCGCACGCCGTGGTGCATGGCATTCACCGCCAGCTGATACGTGCCGATCTTGTTGGCCACATCGCCATTGGCGGCGATGCGGTCCGCCCCAACGATGACCCAGGTGATACCACGGGTCTTCATCAGGTGCGCAGCGGCCGAGTCGGCATTCACCGTCACCGGGATGCCGTCAACCGCCAGCTCCCAGGCGGTCAGGCGCGAGCCTTGCAGCCAGGGGCGGGTTTCGTCGGCGTAGACCCGCTCAAGCAAGCCGTCATGAAAAGCTGCGCGAATCACCCCCAGCGCCGTACCGAAGCCGCCAGTCGCCAAGGCGCCGGCATTGCAGTGGGTCAGCAGGTTCTGCAGATTGCCCTGGTGCTTGCGGATCAGATCGACGCCCAGCTGGGCCATGGTCAGGTTGGCTTCGCGGTCACTTTGGTGGATACCGATGGCTTCGGCCTCCAGCAGCACCAGCGGATCGTCATGACTTTTCAGCCGATCCAGACGATCACGCATGCGCTCGAGCGCCCAGAACAGATTGACCGCCGTCGGCCGCGAAGCCGCCAGCAGGTCGAAATCTTCCTGCAGGGCCGCGCGCCAGTCGCCACCCGCCTGCAAACGAGCCCGCACGGCCAGGACAATCGCATAGGCCGCGCTGATGCCGATGGCCGGCGCGCCGCGTACCACCATGCTGCGGATCGCCTCGGCGACATCCGCCGCCACGTGGTAACTCAGCCAGCTCTCCGCGAAAGGCAGCGCGCGCTGATCGAGCAGGTGCAGAGCGCCGTCACGCCACTCGATGGCCCTGACCTTCTCTGCCGCTAGCAGTTGCTCGCGCATCACACACCTCCGCCGGAAAAAGCCGACCATTATACGCACAGCACTGCGCACATCGCGCCAGATCAGCTGCATGCAGCTTCAAGCCTAGGACGTTCCGCTATAAACTCGCCGCTTTACTGACTGCCGGAAGCGCTCCCATGCCGCAAGCCCCGCTTGACCTGCTGCTGTTACCCACCTGGCTGGTGCCAGTCGAGCCGGCTGGCGTGGTGTTGCTGGAGCATGGCCTGGGCATCCGTGACGGGCGTATCGCGCTGATCGCCCCGCGCGCCGAAGCGCTTAAACACAGCGCCCTGCAAGTGCTTGAGCTACCCGGCCGGCTACTCACGCCAGGCCTGGTGAACGCCCACGGGCACGCGGCCATGACTCTGTTCCGCGGCCTGGCCGACGATTTGCCGCTGATGACCTGGCTGGAACAGCACATCTGGCCGGCCGAGGCCAAGTGGGTCAACGAGCGGTTTGTCCAGGACGGCACCGAGCTGGCCATTGCCGAACAGCTCAAGGGCGGCATCAGCTGCTTCTCCGACATGTACTTCTTCCCGGAAACCGCCAGCCAGCTGGTGCACAGCAGCGGCATTCGGGCGCAAATCACCATTCCCGTGCTGGATTTTCCGATTCCCGGCGCCCGTGACGCCGACGAATCGCTGCGCAAGGGTCTGGCGCTGTTCGACGACCTCAAGCACCACCCGCGCCTGAGCGTGGCCTTCGGTCCCCATGCACCTTACACAGTGAGCGACGACAAGCTGGAAACCATTCGCATGCTCGCCGAGGAGCTGGACGCTGGCATTCATATGCATGTGCACGAAACCGCTTTCGAAGTGCAGCAAAGCCTGGAGCAGCGCGACGAACGGCCACTGGCGCGGCTGGCGCGCCTCGACCTGCTCGGCCCGCGCTTCCAGGCCGTGCACATGACCCAGATAAATGATGAAGACCTGGCCCTGCTGGTGGAAAGCAACAGCAGCGTGATCCATTGCCCGGAATCCAACCTCAAGCTGGCCAGCGGCTTCTGCCCGGTGGAAAAACTCTGGCAGGCCGGCGTCAACGTGGCCATCGGTACCGATGGCGCGGCCAGCAACAACGACCTCGACCTGCTCGGCGAAACCCGCACCGCCGCCCTGCTGGCCAAAGCCGTGGCCGGTTCCGCCACCGCCCTGGATGCCCACCGCGCACTGCGCATGGCCACCCTCAACGGCGCCCGCGCCCTGGGTCTGGACCAGCAGATCGGCTCACTGGAACTGGGCAAGGCTGCGGACATGGCAGTATTCAACCTCTCCGGCCTGGCCCAGCAACCGGTCTACGACCCGGTCTCGCAGCTGATCTACGCCGGCGGGCGCGCCTGCGTCGAACACCTGTGGGTAGGCGGCAAGCAACTGCTCGATGGCGGCCAACTGACACGCCTGGACGAGGCACGGATCATCGCCAACGCCCGCGCCTGGGGCGCGAAGATCGCCGGCAAGTGACTGCCAGCCCAGAGAATTCTGGGCACTGCGACAAACTGACATACATTGGACGCACAACAGCCGTCCAATCCACCCGGTGAAACTGGCAACATGAGCCTCTCGCCGCAGCCTGATCCAGGGATTTATATGAGCAACGTCGACCACGCCGAAATCGCCAAATTCGAAGCCCTCGCCCATCGCTGGTGGGACCGCGAAAGCGAATTCAAGCCGCTGCATGACATCAACCCGCTGCGCGTCAACTGGATCGACGAACGCGTCGGCCTGGCCGGCAAGAAGGTGCTGGACGTCGGCTGCGGCGGCGGCATCCTCAGCGAGTCCATGGCTCAGCGCGGCGCCAGCGTCACCGGTATCGACATGGGCGAAGCGCCGCTGGCCGTGGCCCAGCTGCACCAGCTGGAATCAGGGGTGAGCGTCGAGTACCGACAGATCACCGCAGAAGCCCTGGCCCTCGAGATGCCCGAGCAGTTCGATGTGGTCACCTGCCTGGAAATGCTTGAGCACGTGCCCGACCCCGCCTCGGTGATCCGCGCCTGCTACCGCATGGTCAAACCCGGCGGCCAGGTGTTCTTCTCCACCATCAACCGCAACCCCAAGGCCTATATGTTTGCGGTGATCGGCGCCGAATACCTGCTGCGCCTGCTGCCGCGCGGCACCCATGACTTCAAGAAATTTATCCGTCCGTCCGAGCTGGGCGCCTGGAGCCGCGAGGCGGGTCTTGAGGTCAAGGACATCATCGGCCTGACCTACAACCCGCTGAGCAAACGCTACAAGCTGGAAGCCGATGTCGACGTCAACTATATGATCCAGACCCTGCGCGAGGAGTGAGGCGCATGCGTTTACGCGCGGTTTTATTCGATATGGACGGCACCCTGCTCGACAGTGCGCCGGACTTTGTCGCCATCTGCCAGGCCATGCGCACCGCGCGCGATCTGCCGCCGATTGCCGACCAGCTGATCCGCGATCAGGTGTCCGGCGGCGCGCGCGCCATGGTCGCCGCCAACTTTGCCATGGACCCCGAGGCCGCAGGCTTCGAGGCCTTGCGCCTGGAGTTTCTCGAACGCTATCAGAGCCACTGCGCGGTACTCACCCGACCGTTCGATGGCATCAATGAGCTGCTCGATGAGATCGACCAGGCCAAGCTGATCTGGGGCGTGGCGACCAATAAGCCGCTGCGCTACGCCGAACCGATCATGCAACAGCTCGGCCTGGCGCAGCGCTCGGCGGTGCTGGTCTGCCCGGATCACGTCAGCCGCAGCAAGCCCGACCCGGAGATGATCCTGCTGGCCTGCGCGAAGATGGGCGTGGAGCCCGCCGCCACCCTGTTTATCGGCGATGACGAGCGCGATATCGAAGCCGGCCGCGCCGCCGGCTGCAAGACCGCCGCCGTCACCTACGGCTATATCCACCCGCAGGACAACCCACGCAACTGGGGCGCCGATGTGGTGGTTGACCATCCGCTGGAACTGCGCGCCGTGCTCGAACGAGCCCTGTGCAGCTGCTGAAGACGGCTTACCGAGCGCGCACTGACGCCACCCGCTTTTGAATTAATGAGGCTTTACCATGCATGACTATTCCGCCCGCTCCGACCTGCTCAAGGGCCGCGTGATTCTGGTGACCGGAGCCGGCCGCGGCATTGGCGCAACCGCCGCCAAAACCTTCGCCGCCCATGGCGCCACCGTACTGCTGCTGGGCAAAACCGAAGAAAACCTCAGCCGGGTGTATGACGCCATCGAAGCCGCTGGCCACCCGCAGGCCGCAGTGATCCCGTTTAACCTGGAAACCGCCCTGCCGCATCAGTACGACGAACTGGCAGCGATGATCGAAGCCGAATTCGGCAAACTCGACGGCCTGTTGCATAACGCCTCGATCATCGGCCCGCGCACGCCGCTGGAGCAGTTGTCCGGCGACAATTTCATGCGCGTGATGCAGGTCAACGTTAACGCCATGTTTATGCTCACCAGCACCCTGCTGCCGCTGCTCAAGCTCTCGACTGATGCGTCGGTGGTGTTTACCTCCAGCAGCGTCGGCCGCAAGGGGCGCGCCTACTGGGGCGCTTATGCAGTGTCGAAGTTCGCCACCGAGGGCCTGATGCAGGTATTGGCCGACGAGATCGACGGTATCGCCAGCGTGCGCGCCAACAGCGTTAACCCGGGCGCCACCCGTACCGATATGCGCGCCCAGGCCTACCCGGGGGAAAACCCGCAGAACAACCCGCTGCCTGAAGCGATCATGCCGGTCTACCTGTACCTGATGGGGCCGGATAGCACCGGCGTCAATGGCCAAGCATTTGACGCGCAATAAGCACTGAACAAGGCCGCCGGTTTTCCGGCGGCAAGCGAATCGACTGGCATCAAATTGCCAGCAGCCACGCCAGTTAACCGGCAAATATTTGCCGCTACCCCGCCCACGCAAAGCCTAACCCCATGAATTAAAAGCACTTTTAAAGCGCTATTAAGATTGGCATGGAACTCGCTATACCTCTTCCAATCGTCGCGTATCGCGCAAGAGGTAAGGCTTAATGGCCCCGTACAACCAGTCCAACACCATCGATTTCGACGCTGCCAAATTGCAGCGTCTCGGCTATGCCGGTCGCCTGCAGAAAAACCTCAAGCCGGTCAGCCTGGCGCAATTGCGCCAACAGTTGAGCCTGCGCCTGCAGACCTCCCTGGAAGCCGAGCGCATTCTCGAGCTGTTCTACAGCGAAGTGCAGCGCCTGGTGCCGCTCAGCGCCCTCAGCTACCAACTGGCCTCCTGCGACCTGCGCCTGGATCTGGGCGAACATGGCAACCACTCGGCCGGCTACCGCCTGAACCATGATGGCGAATACCTCGGTGAACTGACCTTTCGCCGTAACCAGCGCTTCAGTGAGGATGAGCTGGGCCAGCTCGAATCGCTGCTCGCCAGCCTGCTGTTTCCGCTGCGCAACGCCCTGCTCTACCGCGCAGCAGTACAAAGCGCATTGCGCGACCCGCTGACCGACACCGGCAACCGCATCGCCATGCAACAGACGCTCAAGCGCGAAGTGGATATAGCCCGGCGCACCCTGCAGCCGCTGTCTGTGCTGATGGTCGACATTGATCACTTCAAACGTATCAACGATAACCACGGCCATCTGGTTGGTGATCAGGCGCTCAAGGCCGTGGCCAGTGCGCTAAAAGACAGCCTGCGTAACATCGACATGGTGTTTCGCTACGGCGGCGAAGAATTCGTGGTGCTGCTCTCCAGCACTTGCCGCGAGTCTGCCTCAATGGTCGGTGAGCGCCTGCGCATGGCCGTTCTGGGTATCCAATACCTGGTGGAAAACCGCGCCATCGAACTGTCGGTGAGCCTCGGCTGCGCCAGCCTGCTGCCAGGCGAATCCATGGAAAGCCTGCTGCGCCGCGCCGACAGCGCGCTGTACGTATCCAAGCGCGACGGCCGCAACCGCCTGTCGATGGCCGGGTAAAACGTCCGGGTACAGAACGGCCGGGAGAGATTTTTAACGTCGCGCAGCGACGGCCCGCAGAGTGGCAGCCGTGGATGACTGGACACAAAAAAGGCGACCCGAGGGTCGCCTTTTTTATCGCAATGCTTTACTCCGCCTTAGGGCCGCGACCGAAGCCTGGGCGCTGACCTTCGCGGCTCGGCTGGCTGCGACGTTTGACCGGCGCACCAGCAGGCTTGCGCGATGGGCGATCGGTCAGCTCGACGCCCGGGCGCTGCGCACCCGGCTTGGCCGGACGCTTCTTGTTGACGTCACTCGGGCGCTCGGCAACCGGCGTGCCCTTGCTATGATCAGTACGTGGTGCACGCGGGGTGCGCACCGGACGCTCCTCAGCCTCACCACGCGCAGGGCGCGAACGACCCTGATCGCCCGCCGTTGCCGAACCGCCGCCATGGGCCGGACGCAAGGTGCGCTCCGGACGTGCGGCACGCCCCACCGGCTTGGCCGATTTACGTTGCAGACGGTCGATCTTGTCGCGGGCTTTTTCCTTCATATCCGGCAAGGCCACCGGCTTGAGGCCGACTTCTTCGCTGAGGATATCCACTTCGCGCTGGCTCATTTCGCGCCAGCGGCCCATGGTCAAATCCGAGGTGATAAACACCGGGCCGAAACGCACGCGCTTCAGGCGGCTGACCACCAGCCCCTGAGATTCCCACAGGCGGCGTACTTCGCGGTTACGGCCTTCCATCACCACGCAGTGATACCAGTGGTTAAAGCCCACGCCGCCCGGCGCAACCTTGATATCGGTGAACTTGGCCGGGCCGTCTTCGAGCATCACGCCAGCTTTCAGGCGTTCGATCATCTCTTCGTCGACTTCGCCACGCACACGCACGGCGTACTCGCGGTCCATCTGGAAAGACGGGTGCATCAGGCGGTTGGCCAGCTCACCGTCGGTGGTGAACATCAGCAAACCGGTGGTGTTGATGTCGAGGCGACCGATATTGATCCAGCGGCCATCTTTCGGCCGTGGCAGACGGTCAAACACGGTCGGACGGCCTTCCGGGTCGTCACGGGTGCAGATTTCGCCTTCGGGTTTGTTGTAGATGATCACGCGGCGCACGCTTTCGGCGGCTTCTTCGCGGCGGATCACCTTGCCATCGACGGCAATCGCATCGTGCAGGTCGACGCGCACGCCGAGGCTGGCGACTGCACCGTTGACCTTGACGCGGCCAGCGCTGATCCAGGCTTCTATTTCACGGCGTGAAGCCAGGCCCATGCGCGCCATGACTTTCTGCAGTTTTTCGCCTGCGGGGCTGTATTCTTCGATTTCTTCACTCATCTGGGCACCTCCCGGTGTGTTCTTTAGTGATTGGACGACTCGAGTCGTCGAAGGGTCGCGGAGCATACGCGAAAGCCGGCCGATTAGCACGACTTGAGGCTAGCTGGCAGACGAGCAGTCGTCAGCCTTTGCGACAATCGGCGCCTAGGTACTAACCCATCAATCGCTGTGATGGGTTAGCCCCCATGTCTACGCCCCTCAGTCAGGCAGCTGCTGTTTATCCAGGGTTTCATGGGCCGCATCGGCATCGTCCAGCTCATCGTCCTGCTCGGGTAAGTCGTCGAAATCGGTCTTCAGCCCCAGCTCCATCGAGTCGAGTTCGGCCAGCAGGCTGCTGAAACTGGTTTCCTCGCCCACTTCCACCGTCGGCTCATCGGCCAGGGCCTGGTCGGCACGGGCCTGCAGGCTTTGCGGCGCTTGCAGATCATCCTCGAAGGCCAGCGCCGGCTCAGGCTCCAGCTCGCGCAGAGCGGCCAGTGGCGGTAATTCATCGAGGCTTTTCAGGTTGAAGTGATCGAGAAAGGCCTTGGTGGTGGCAAACATCGCCGGTCGGCCCGGCACATCGCGGTAACCCACCACGCGAATCCACTCGCGCTCCAGCAGGGTCTTGACGATATGGCTATTGACCGCCACACCGCGCACGTCTTCGATTTCGCCACGGGTGATCGGCTGGCGATAGGCGATCAGCGCCAGGGTTTCCAGCATGGCGCGCGAGTAGCGCTGCGGGCGCTCTTCCCATAGACGCCCAACCCAAGGCGCATATTTTTCGCGCACTTGCAGGCGGTAACCGGACGCCACTTCGATAAGCTCGAAGGCGCGCCCTTCGCAGGACTTGCCCAGGTGCGTCAGGGCCTTCTTGAACACCGCCGGCTCCGGCCGCTCGGCTTCTTCGAAGAGTTCGAACAGACGCTCCAGCGATTGCGGTTTGCCGGATGCCAGCAGAAAGGCTTCGAGCAGGCTGGCCAGCTCACGAGGTTCGTTAAGGTTCATGCTTATTCAGCCCGCGCACGCATATGGATTGGCCCAAAAGCCTCATTTTGCACCAGTTCAACCAGGGATTCCTTGATCAACTCGAGCACCGCCATAAAGGTCACCACCACGCCGAGCTTGCCCTCTTGCGCGCTGAACAGGCTGGCAAAGGGCACAAACGCGCCGCCTTTGAGGCGTTCGAGCACCTCACTCATGCGCTCGCGGGTCGACAACGCTTCACGGGTGACCTGGTGGCTTTCAAACATATCGGCGCGGCGCAGCACCTCGGCCATCGACAGCAGCACCTCCTCCAGGCTGACGTCCGGCAGCAGCTTGCGCGCCCTTGCTTCGGGGGCATCCAGGCGCGGCACGGTGAGGTCACGGCCGACCCGGCTAAGACCGTCGATACCTTCTGCGGCGGCCTTGTAACGCTCGTATTCCTGCAGGCGACGGATCAGCTCGGCGCGCGGGTCGTCTTCCTCGGCTTCGACCTCACTGGAACGCGGCAGCAGCATGCGCGACTTGATCTCGGCCAGCATGGCGGCCATCACCAGGTACTCGGCCGCCAGTTCCAGACGCACCGACTGCATCAGCTCGACATAGCCCATGTACTGGCGGGTGATTTCCGCCACCGGAATATCCAGCACGTCGATGTTCTGCTTGCGGATCAGGTACAGCAGCAGGTCCAGCGGGCCTTCGAAGGCTTCGAGAAACACCTCCAGAGCATCCGGTGGGATATACAGGTCCAGCGGCATTTCGGTGACCGCCTGACCATACACCAGGGCAAAGGGCAGCTCCTGCTGGGCACTGGCCTGATCCTGGGGATGGCTGTCGGGGTGTTCCTGGGGCGGCACGCTGGACATGGTCACTCTCGAAAGTAGGTTCAGCGGTAATTCAGGCCAAGGGCCAGGCGCACTTCACTCAAGGTTTCCCGCGCTTCGGAGCGCGCACGCTCGGCGCCATCGGCGAGAATCTGCCGAACCAGATCAGGGTTGTCCTGATAATCCGCGGCACGCGCCTGCAAGGGTTGCAGCTCTTGCTGCAACGCCTCGACCAAGGCTGCCTTGCACTCCAGGCAGCCGATACCGGCGCTGCGGCAGCCTTGCTGCGCCCAGTCGCAGGTCGCGGGGCTGGAATAGAGTTGATGCAGTGGCCACACCGGGCAATTGGCCGGGTTGCCGGGGTCATCACGATGCACTCGCGCCGGATCGGTCGGCATACGGCGGATCTTCTCCTCGATGGCCGCGCCGCTGTCACGCAGGAAAATCGCATTGTTGTTGGATTTGGACATCTTGCCGCCATCCAGCCCGAGCAGCCTGGGCGACTCGCCGAGCATGGCCTGCGGCTCGATCAGCAGAATCTTGCCGCCACCTTCCAGGTAGCCGTAGAGGCGCTCTTTATCACCCAGGGTGATGCTCTGTTGATCCTTGAGCAGCGCCCGGGCGATTTCCAGCGCCTCGCCATCGCCCTGCTCCTGATAGGCCTTGCGCAGGTTGTTGTAGAGCGTCGCGGTTTTCTTGCCCAGCTTGATGATTGCCGCCTCGGCCTTTTCCTCAAAGCCTGGCTCGCGGCCATACAGATGGTTGAAACGCCGCGCCACATCCCGGGCAAACTCGATATGTGCCAGCTGATCGCTGCCCACTGGCACCACGCCGGCGCGGTACAGCAGAATGTCTGCGGCCTGCAGCAAGGGGTAACCGAGAAAGCCGAAGGTGCTCAGGTCCTTGCCGTGCAGCTGCTCCTGCTGCTCTTTATAGGACGGCACGCGCTCCAGCCAGCTGAGCGGGCAGATCATCGACAGCAGCAGATGCAATTCGGCGTGTTCGGGGACTTGCGACTGGATAAACAGCGTCGCCGAACTGGGGCTGACGCCGGCGGCGAGCCAATCCACGGCCATGTCCATAACGCGCTGGGACAGTGGGCCGACATCGTCGTAGTCAGTGGTCAGTGCGTGCAGATCGACAATGCAGAAGAAGCATTCGTAGGTGTGTTGCAGCTTCACCCAGTTTTTCAGCACGCCCTGGTAGTGCCCCAGGTGCAGCAGACCACTCGGGCGCATGCCGGACAGCACGCGGCGTTCAGCGTCAACAAGACTCAAACCGGATTACCTGAATAATCGAAAGAGCCCGATTATATATAGCCAGGCTCAAAGGTCATCCGTAAAAGGCGACGGATCACCGCACCCCACGCGAAACACCTCGGGCTCGTCGTTGAGCAGGCTGACCACGGTGGAGGCTTCCAGGCCGCCAAAGCCGCCATCGATGATCAGATCGACCTGATGTTCAAGAATCTGGCGCATCTCGTAAGGGTCGCTCATCGGCAGGGTATCGCCCGGCAGAATCAAGGTCACGCTCATCAACGGCTCATCCAATTCGGCCAGCAAGGCCATGGCAATCGGATGGCTGGGCACGCGCAGGCCGATGGTGCGGCGCTTGGCATGCAGCAGCATGCGCGGCACTTCACGGGTGGCGTTGAGGATAAAGGTGTAAGGCCCGGGGGTATGGCTCTTGAGCAGGCGGAAGGCGGCGGTATCGACCTTGGCAAAGGTGCTGAGCTGCGACAGGTCGCGGCATACCAGGGTGAAGTTGTGTTTATCGTCCAGCTGACGCAGGCGACGGATGCGCTCCACCGCGTTCTTGTCACCGATATGGCAACCCACTGCATAGGAGGAGTCGGTCGGATAGATCACCACGCCGCCGCTGCGGATAATCTCCACGGCCTGTTTGATCAGGCGCGCCTGCGGGTTTTCCGGATGAATCTGGAAGAATTGGCTCACGCTGGGCCCCGGGTCAAATTGCAGTAGGCTGCTGGACATATTGAAACCGTGCCCATAAGGGCGGTAGATCCTCGGGCACCGGACGATAAACGCCCAGCTCAGACCACTGGCCCGGCGCATGGAAATCACTGCCTGCGGTGACGAACATGCCGAACTCCCGTGCCAGAATCGCCAGACTGCCCACCTGCTCGGCTGGCTGCATACCGTTGACCACTTCCAGCGAATGCCCGCCGGCGCCGACAAAGTCGGCGATCAACTTGCGTCGTTTACTCCGAGTAAAGTCGTACTGCCAGGGATGCGCCAGGCTGATCCAGGCACCCGCGCGGCGCAGGGTATCGACCGCCTGGGCCAGCTCCGGCCAGTGCTGCTTGACATCGCCCAGCTTGCCCGAGCCCAGCCACTTGCGAAACGCTTCGGCGCGGTCCTTGACGTAACCGCTGCGCACCAGAAAGTCGGCAAAGTGCGGGCGCGCCGGCGCGTTGCCGCTTTCGCCCAGTTCCTGCTGCAGGGCCCGTGCACCTTCCAGCGCACCGGGCATGCCCTTGGCCTCCAGGCGTTTGCTGATTTCCGCGGCGCGCAACCAGCGCCCCTCGTGCAGTTCGGCAATGGCCTGCTGCAAGGCCGGTGCATCGCGGTTGAAGGCATAACCCAGCACGTGAATAGTCGCCCCGCCCCAGGTGCAGGACAGCTCAATACCATTGACCAACTGCATGCCCAGCGCTTGCGCTGCGGCACCAGCTTCATCGAGGCCATCGAGGGTGTCGTGATCGGTCAGCGCCAGCAGCCGCACACCGCGCTCAAACGCCCGCGCCACCACCACAGCCGGCGCCAGTGCGCCATCTGAAGCGGTGCTGTGGCAATGCAGATCAACGTCCATAGGTGGTACTTTCCGAGTCATTTATGTTTGTTATTATGCCGCTAGATGTGGATTCTTGCTGGCTTGCGCCACTATTTCCTCGACTTTGCCCGACCAGGCTGCTTTTCTCCCCTGGCTGCGGCTCGCGCCAACCACCTTTATTAAGGATTGAGATGCTCTACGCGATCATTGCCACCGATGTGCAGAATTCCCTGGAAAACCGCCTGAATGCCCGCCCGGCGCACCTGGCACGCCTGGAGCAGCTGAAAACTGAAGGCCGCCTGATCCTCGCCGGCCCGCACCCGGCCGTCGACAGCAATGATCCAGGCCCGGCAGGCTTTTCCGGCAGCCTGATCGTCGCCGAGTTCGAGTCCCTGCTGGCCGCGCAACAATGGGCCGATGCCGACCCCTACCGCGCCGCCGGGGTGTATGCCTCGGTGCTGGTAAAACCCTTCAAGCTGGTCTTGCCTTGAGCCAATCCTTCGCTGAATAACCCATAACAATAATTACAAAAATAGGAGTTCCGATGCGTCCAGGCCCGCTGTTTCTGCTCTTGACCCTGTGCTTACCGGCCGTCACCCAGGCCGAAGAAAACCCGCCGCCGCCGTTGGCAGAAGCCACTTCGGCGCAAACGCCGATTGATGAACTGGCGCCCAGCGAAAGCCGCAGTACAGAAGGGCAATACAGTGCCAGCGAACGTGAAAGCGTGCAGTTACAGCGCCTGCGCCAGGATAACCAGCGCCTCAAGCTGCAGCTGAAAAAAGCCCAGGCCAGCGCTCCACAGCCGCTGATCAGCGAACAGCAGATGTGGTTTGCCACCGGCGCCGGGGCTGGCCTGCTCGGGGTGATTATCGGCGCGCTCCTACGCCCTGGCCGGCGCTCACGCCGCGAGTGGCTCAACTGACCCATGAGTGAGCTGCTGTTAATCGACGACGACGTCGAACTCTGCGAACTGCTGACCAGCTGGCTGACCCAGGAAGGCTTTCAGGTCAGCGCCTGCCATGACGGTCACAGCGCGCGCACCGCCCTCGCCAAACACAGCCCGGATGCGGTGGTGCTGGATGTAATGCTGCCCGATGGCAGTGGCCTGGAGCTGCTCAAGCAGTTGCGCAGCGACCACCCGGAATTGCCGGTGCTGATGCTCTCGGCGCGCGGTGAACCGCTGGATCGGATTCTCGGCCTGGAACTGGGCGCCGACGATTACCTGGCTAAACCCTGCGATCCGCGCGAACTCACCGCGCGCCTGCGCGCCGTTTTGCGCCGCAGCCTGCCGGCCACGCCCAGCAGCCCACTCGATCTCGGCGACCTGCATTACAGCCAGGCGCGTGGCACCGTGACCCTGGGCGAACAGGACGTGCTGCTGACCCTCTCGGAAAGCCGCATCCTCGAAGCCCTGCTGCAGCATCCGGGCGAGCCGGTGGATAAACAGGAACTGGCGCAACTGGCCCTGGGCCGCAAGCTGACCCTGTATGACCGCAGCCTGGATATGCATGTCAGCAACCTGCGCAAAAAACTCGGCCCACACCCCGACGGCCGCCAGCGCATTCTTGCCTTGCGTAGCCGCGGCTACTACTACAGCGTTTAAAACCTGCTGCGCGTCAGCCCTGCTGCGCTCTTTACCTAAGCTTTACCTTGCCCTGACCGCCCTTGACCTTGACCGCCCTAGACTGGGCTCATCCGGTGTTTACCGGTTTCAGACAAGGAGACACAGCATGCGCAAGACCCTTACCGCAGTACTGCTCGCCCTGACCCTGCCGACCCTGGCCATGGCCATGCCCGAAGGCGACTCGCGGCACGGCGGCTATCATGGCGAGCACGGCTCGCGCATGCTCAAAGAGCTCGACCTGAGCAAAGAGCAGCAGCGCGAAATCCGTAAGCTGATGGGCGAGCAGATCAAAAGTCGCCATCAGATCACCAAGCGTTACCTGGACAAGCTGCCGGCGGCCGAACAAAAGGCCATGCAGGACGAATTGAAAGCTGCCAAAGACAAACAACAGAGCGCCATCCGCGCTCTGCTCCAGCCCGAGCAGCAGAAAGCCTTCGACGAGCACCAGAAGAAGATGCAAGAGCGCCGCGCCGAGCACCAGGCATTCAAAGCTTGGCAAGCCGAGCAGGCGAAAAACAACTAACCCGGGCACTGTTGCCCTTACGCCCATCAGGCTGCTGGCCTGATGGGCGTATGCATTTCCACTACAGCCATTACCACTAAGGAACCACCGTGCGGTCACTGTTCTGGCGCATCTTTGCCAGCTTCTGGCTGGCCATTGCCCTGGTTGCCGGGCTGTCCATGCTGCTTGGGCGCATGCTCAATCAGGACGCCTGGCTGCTCAGCCAGCACCCCGGTATGGACAACCTGGCCGAGAAGTGGACGCAGCGCTACGAGAAGAAAGGTCCCAGTGCCGCCCAAGCCCTGCTCGAACAACGCAAACGCAAATTCCGCATCGATGTACAGGTGCTTGATGACAGCGGCCAAGCCGTGGTCAAAGGCACCTTCCCACCCCGCGCGGCGGCCTTTGAGGCTCGCCATCGCAATGAGAAACGCCTGCCCTGGCGCCGTCTGAGTGTCGATTACACCAGCCCGCACAGCGGCGAAACCTACCTGTTTATCTACCGCATCGCGAACCCCGAAGTCGCCGCCTGGCAGCGCAAAAGCCTGCTCTGGCCGCTAAGTGCACTGGGCATCGCCATGCTGGTGCTGACCCTGTTCAGCCTCTGGCTGACGCTGTCCATCACCCGCCCGCTGAATCGTCTGCGCGGCGCGGTGCACGACCTGGGGCAAACCGCCTATCAGCAGAACAGCCTGGCCGAATTGGCCGAGCGGCGTGATGAACTCGGTGTGCTGGCGGCCGACTTCAACCGCATGGGCGAACGGGTGCAGGGCCTGATCAGCAGCCAGCGCCAGCTGCTGCGCGACGTCTCCCATGAACTGCGTTCACCGCTGGCGCGCCTGCGTATCGCCCTGGCGTTGACCGAGCGCGCCGATGCGGTCGAACGGGAAAAATACTGGCCGCGCCTGAGTCAGGAGTGCGACCGCCTGGAAGCGCTGATCAGTGAAATTCTCGCCCTCGCCCGCCTCGACGCCGAACCGGGCGCGGCGCAGCCAATCAACCTCGGCGAGCTGCTGCAAAAATTGCAGGAAGACGCGCACCTGGACGCGCCCGAGCAACAGATCAAGCTTCAACTGGCAAGCGACCTGCAGCTCAGCGGCTGGCCGGATATGCTGCAGCGCGCGCTGGACAACCTGCTGCGCAACGCCCTGCGTTTCAACCCGGTTGGCCAGGCCATCGAATTGACGGCCAGCAGAGACGCCGAGCAGCTATGCCTGAGCGTGCGTGACCACGGCCCTGGCGTTGCCCCGGAGCTGCTGGCCCGCCTGGGCGAACCCTTCTACCGCGCCCCCGGCCAGACCAGCAGCGGTCACGGCCTGGGTTTGGCCATTGCCCGCCGCGCCGCCGAACGGCATGGCGGCCAGCTGGAACTGAGCAATCATGCGCAAGGCGGCTTTGTCGCCACCCTGCGCTTGCCACTTACTCCGCCGAATCAGGCGCAGACCAAGCCCTGACAAAGTCACTGACCTGCACCTGCGGCACCGCGCGCAATTCGCGCTCCGGCGTGCCCAGGTAGAGGTAGGCAATCACCTGCTCATCGGCGCTCAGGCCCAGGCCGGCAGCGACCTGCGGGTTGTAGGCCATATCACCGGTGCGCCAGACCGCGCCAATACCCTGGGCATGAGCGGCCAGAAGAATGCCGTGGGCGGCGCAGCCGGCGGCCAGCACCTGCTCCTGCGCCGGCACTTTCGGGTTGGCCTGCACGCGGGCAATCACCACCACCAGCAACGGCGCACGCAGCGGCATGGCGCGCGCCTTGGTCACAGCCTCAGGGCTGGCATCGGCGGGCAAGGCACTGGCAAACAGCTCACCCAGCTGCGCTAGCGCCTCACCTTCCACCGTGAGAAAACGCCAGGGCCGCAGCTGACCATGGTCAGGCGCGCGCAAGGCAGCACGAAACAGCAGCTCGCGCTGCGCGGCATTGGGAGCCGGCGCCATCAGGCGCGGCGCGGAAACACGGTTTAGCAACGCATCAAGAGCGTCCATCAGCCACCTCGGCAATTGAAACAGGTGGCCATTCTAGTGCCTGTGCGGCGCAGACGGGTAACCGTGACTCAGGCCACTCGTTCCGGCGATACGCTCGGCATGATCGGCGGTACCAAGGGCGGCAAGCCATGTGCACTGCGCGCCGCATCGCAATGCGGGTTGTGCTCGCCATTGACCCAGGATGCCTCGAACTCGCGGCAGGTGCTGGAACGTTGCTCATACAGTGTGCAGCGCACGCCTTGGCCGACTTCACCGAGCAGGGCCGTGCAGCGTACGGGTTTGCTCTCCGTGCCGCGCATGGCGACTCGGTGTGGGGTGATCAGCACCACCTGATCATCGGGCACCACACCGCCCGCCGACTGGCACTCTCCCCAGAAAAATGACACACGAAAATGCGCGCAGCAGGCGCCACAGCTAAGACAAGGATTGCTATCGGACATGATTTGGCGGGCTCAGAAACCGGCAAGGGCCGGCACCTGGCGGCTATTCTATGCCGCACCAAGCGCTTGTAAAGCGCGCATTACGGCGGCTGTACAGCGGCGGCGGCGCGCGTAGAATAGCGCCCCTTTACCCCACCAGAGCCTGAGCCGAATCCATGTCATTGCCGACACTGCGCATCATTGCTTTTATTCTCGGCATCTTCCTGATCACCCTGGCCGCCAGCATGCTGATCCCCATGCTGACGCTGCTGCTGTATTCGCGCACCGACGACCTCAACGCCTTTCTCTGGTCCAGCCTGGTGACGGCCGCTGCGGGCATTGCCATGGTCATCCCCGGACGACCACAGGATGCACACCTGCGCCCGCGCGACATGTACCTGCTGACCACCGGCAGTTGGCTGGTGGTGTGCATCTTCGCTGCCCTGCCGATGGTGTTGATTCACCACATCAGCTACACCGACGCCTTCTTCGAGACCATGTCCGGGGTGACCACCACCGGTTCGACCATTCTGGTCGGGCTGGACCAGGCTTCACCGGGCCTGCTGATCTGGCGCTCGATGCTGCAGTGGTTGGGCGGTATCGGCTTTATCGGCATGGCGGTGGCGATTCTGCCGCTGCTGCGGGTCGGCGGCATGCGCCTGTTCCAGACCGAATCCTCGGACTGGGGCGAGAAAGTCATGCCGCGCTCGCATATGGCGGCCAAGTACATCCTGTTTATCTACCTGAGCCTGACCCTGAGCGGCTTTCTCGGCTTCTGGCTGGCCGGAATGACGCCTTTTGATGCGATCAACCATGCCATGACCTCGATCTCCACCGGTGGCTACTCGACCTCGGATGCCTCCCTGGCCAACTGGAGCCAACCGGCGGTGCACTGGGTCGCGGTGCTGTTGATGATTTTCGGCGGCCTGCCCTTTACCCTGTATGTCGCCACCCTGCGTGGTAATCGTAAGGCGCTGTTCAAAGACCATCAGGTACGCGGCTTTCTCGGCTTTCTCCTGGCCACCTGGCTGATCTTCGGCACCTGGCTGTGGCTGCACTCGGATAACAGCTGGCTGGATGCCTTTCGCATCGTCGCGGTAAATGTCACCTCGGTGGTCACCACCACCGGCTATGCCCTGGGCGACTACAGCACCTGGGGCAGTTTCGCCGTGCTGCTGTTCTTCTACCTGACTTTTGTCGGCGGCTGCTCGGGCTCCACGTCCGGCGGGCTGAAGATTTTCCGCTTTCAAGTGGCCTATGTGCTGCTCAAAGCCAACTTGCAGCAGCTGGTGCACCCGCGCGCGGTGATCAAGCAGCAGTACAACAACCACAACCTCGATGAAGAGATTGTCCGTTCGCTGATCACCTTCTCGTTTTTCTTCACCATCACCATCGGCGTAATTGCCCTGGGCCTGACCCTGCTTGGCCTGGACTGGGTCACCGCGCTGACCGGCGCAGCGACCGCGGTGTGTAACGTGGGCCCCGGTCTGGGCCCGATCATCGGCCCGGCGGGTAATTTCTCCAGCCTGCCGGATGCAGCCAAATGGCTGCTGACCATCGGCATGCTGCTCGGCCGCCTGGAAATTCTTACGGTACTGGTGTTGGTTACTCGGGCATTCTGGCGCCATTGAGTAAAATCGGCCGGGCGATAAACCTGCCCGATAACCTAAACTCCCGCTACTTGTGCAATGGAACCCGCTTAGATGGCTTGGCCGACCTTACGGATCATCGCGTTTATCAATGGCATCTTTCTTCTGACTCTGGCGATCAGCATGGCCGTGCCCATGCTGACCCTGGTGCTGTTTGCACGGCCTGACGAACTCAACGCCTTTCTCTGGTCCAGCCTGATCACCTTTATCGCCGGCATAGCGCTGATCGCCCAGGGCCGGCCCAAGGATGTGCAACTGCGCCCACGCGACATGTACCTGCTAACGGTGTCCAGCTGGGTGCTGGTGGGACTGTTCGCCTCTCTGCCCTTTATGTTCTCCCAGCACATGGGCGTGACCGACGCGGTGTTTGAAAGCATGTCGGGCATCACCGCCACTGGCGCCACCGTGCTAACCGGGCTGGACAACATGTCGCCGGGGATTCTGATCTGGCGCTCACTGCTGCACTGGCTCGGCGGGATCGGCTTTATCGCCATGGCCGTGGCGATTTTGCCGATGCTGCGCATCGGTGGTATGCGCCTGTTCCAGACCGAATCATCGGACCGTTCCGAAAAAATCATGCCGCGCTCGCATATGGTCGCCAAGTACATGATCGCCGCCTACCTGGGCATCAGCCTGCTCGGCTGCCTGGCGCTCTGGACCGCCGGCATGGGGGTGTTCGATGCGATCAATCACACCATGTCGGCCATCGCTACCGGCGGTTTTTCCACCTCCGATCAGTCATTGGGCAGATGGACCGAGCCGGCCGTGCACTGGGTCACCATCGTGCTGATGATTCTCGGCAGCGTGCCGTTTGTGCTGTTTGCCTCGATGCTGCGCGGCAACTACAAGGCCCTGATCCGCGACCAGCAAGTGCGCGGTTTTCTCGGCATCTTGCTGAGCATCTGGCTGCTGCTCGGCACCTGGTACTACCTCAACACCGAACTGCACTGGCTGGAAGCCATTCGCCATGTGGCGTTCAACACCACCTCGATCATGACCACCACCGGCTTTGCCCTCGGTGATTACACCCTGTGGGGCGGCTTTGCCGGCATGCTGTTCTTCTACCTGGGGTTTATCGGCGGCTGCTCGGGCTCAACCGCCGGCGGCCTGAAGATTTTCCGCTTCCAGGTGGCCTACGTGCTGCTCAAGGCCAACCTGTTGCAGCTGATCCACCCGCGCGCGGTGATCAAACAGCAGTACAACCGCCATCACCTGGATGAAGACATTGTCCGTTCGATTCTGACCTTCTCGTTCTTCTTCACCATCACCATCGCCGTGCTGGCCCTGGGCCTGACGCTGTGCGGGCTGGACTGGATTACCGCACTTAGCGGGGCGGCCAGCACCGTTTCCGGCGTCGGCCCCGGCATGGGCCCGATCATTGGCCCGGCGGGCAACTTCTCCAGCCTGCCGGATACCGCCAAATGGCTGCTGACCTTCGGCATGCTGCTGGGACGCCTGGAAATCCTGACAGTATTGGTGCTGATGCTGCCGGCGTTCTGGCGACACTAACAATGCAGTTACAGACGCGTACGGTACTCACCCGGAGTGGTATCAAACCAGCGGCGGAAGGCGCGGAAGAAGTTGCTGGGGTCGGAAAAGCCCAGCAGGTAGGAAATTTCCAGCAGGGTCAGATTGGCCTGACCCAAGTATTGGCCGGCCAGCTCGCGGCGCGTGTCATCCAGCAGATGCTGGTAGCTGGTGCCTTCATCCTGCAAACGCCGCTGCAAGGTACGCTCGGACAATAACAAGGCCTGCGCCACCGTCTCGCGTTTGGGCTCGCCCTGGGGCAGCAGGCGGCATAACACCTGGCGCACCTGATGGGTCACCCGGGTACCGGAAAAGCGCGTCAGGTAATCGCCGGCAAAACGGTCATGCAGCTGCGCCAGCGCCTCGTTGGCCGACGGCAGCGGTGCATCCAGATCGGCCCGTTCGAACAGCAGCGCATAGTGCTCGGCGTTAAACTTCAGCGGGCACTGGAACACCTCGTTATAGGGCGCCAGATCCTCTGGCGGCGGCCCCATCAGGCTGACCTGCCGCGGGCGCAGCGGTTTGCCGGTCAGCCAGCGGCAGAATGCCAATGAATACGCCAGCGAAGCTTCGGCGCTCTGCCGCGCCGAGGGCAGGCGATCACCATGGATCGCCAGCAGCATTTCATAACCCTCGGCAGTGGGATGGAAGCTGAGGTCGGCACCCTCACCGATAATCCGCTGGTAGCGCACCAGGCGGGTAAAGCCCTCCTGCAGATTGCGGCTGCTCATCACCGCATAACCCACCACATTGAACGATGATGGCCGCAGGCTCTTCGCCATATTCAGGCCAATCGCCGGATTGCCGGACGCCTGCACGGCCAGGTGCCAGAGGCGGGTCATGGCATCCTGGGCAAAGCGCGCATCGGGGTCGCCCAAGGCTGCATAGTCGAGCCCCAGCTGGGCAAACAGGTTGCGACAATCAACCCCGCCAAGTTCCAGAGCCGCGACAATGCCCGAAGCCCAGCTGGATGAAGTGGTACGTTCGCTCATGACTTGTTCTTATTAGAAGGGACTGAAGGACGACAGAAGGATACTAAACTGGCACCGAATGTCAGTGGCCCAGCGCGTCAGCCGACCTAGACTGCAAATAAGCCGTCCGCGCGGCAAGCAGAACAATAACCGGAGGCCCCCATGAGCACTGAAACCCACAAACGCTACACCAGCTTCGCTGAGTTCTACCCCTACTACCTGCAGGAGCACAGCAACGCCACCTGCCGCCGCCTGCACTATGTCGGCAGCCTGCTGGTGCTCTGCGTGCTGGGCTATGCCCTGGTCACTCAACAGTGGCTCTGGCTGCTTACCATACCGCTGATTGGTTACGGTTTTGCCTGGGTCGGCCACTTTGTCTTCGAAAAAAACCGCCCTGCCACCTTCGATTACCCACTCTACTCGTTGATGGGCGACTGGGTGATGCTCAAGGATGCGTTTACCGGGCGCATCAAGTTCTAGAAGGCCGACCGCTGACACATTCAGCGCAGCCGTTCGGCTGGCACGCTTGGCGGTTGTGGTGGGCTTGGTTATGATCCCTGACTATTTTGCGCAGCCTACTCGGTGCGCCATCCAGGTACCCGGCAGAGGTACCAGACAAGCAGCAGGGATTGTTCCATCGCATGAATGTCAAAAGCGCCCCCCGACTTACCACGCTGCCGGCACCGCCGCTGCGTGAGTACTATTCCCGCGTGCTGGCCTATATTGCCATCGCCGCGAGCATTGCCGCTGGCACCTACACCCAGCATTTCGGCTACGACATTCTCTGGATGGTGCCCTACGCCCTGCTCTATCCGCACCTGGCGCATCAACTGAGCCTGCGTTTCAAACGCGATCATCCACAACGCACCATCCTCAGCCTGCTGTTTATCGACGCCCTGCACTGCGGGATAGCACTGAGCCTGCTGGGCTTCTCGATTGTGCCGTGCCTGATGGCCCTGCTGACCATGGCCTTCAGCGCCTTGGTCATCGGTGGCCTGCGCTATCTCGGACTGGCCACCCTGATAGCCCTGAGCAGCGCGGTGTTTACCCTGGCGCTGGTCGAAGCCAAGCCGAATATCCACACCCCGGCGCTGGTGGCGTTGGTCAGCATTGCCTTCACCACGCTGTATATCTGCATCACTGCCTACTTTGTGCACCAGCAGGGCCTGCGCCTGGCGCAGGTGCGCAGCGAAATCAGCCGCGAACAGGAAAAAGCCGCACGCCTGGCGCGCAACCTGGCCAAGTACCTGTCACCGCAGGTGTGGGAATCGATCTTCACCGGCAAGAAGAGCGTGCGCCTGGAAACCCAGCGCAAGAAACTCACGGTGTTTTTCTCCGACATCAAGGGCTTTACCGAGCTGTCCGAGGAGCTGGAAGCCGAAACCCTGACCGACCTGCTCAACACCTACCTCAATGAAATGTCGAAGATCTGCCTGAAATACGGCGGCACTATCGATAAATTTATCGGCGACTGCGTGATGGTGTTCTTCGGCGACCCGAGCAGCAAAGGCGCAAAAAAAGACGCGGTAAATGCCGTGTCCATGGCCATCGCCATGCGCAAGCATATGAAGGTGCTACGCCAGCAGTGGCGTGCCCAGGGCATCACCAAGCCGCTGGAAATCCGCATGGGGCTGAACACCGGTTACTGCACGGTAGGTAACTTCGGCGCCGATACGCGCATGGACTACACCATCATCGGCCGCGACGTAAACCTCGCCAGCCGCCTGGAAAGCGCCGCCGAGTCCGGTGAAATCCTGATTTCCCACGAGACCTACTCGCTGATCAAGGACGTGATCATGTGCCGCGACAAGGGCCAGATCACCGTCAAAGGTTTTACCCGCCCGGTGCAGATCTATCAGGTGGTGGATTTCCGCCGCGACCTGGGCGCCACCTCCAGCTATGTCGAGCACGAGCTGCCGGGCTTTTCCATGTACCTGGACACCAACGGCATCCAGAACTTCGACAAGGAAAAGGTAATCCAGGCCCTCGGTCAGGCCGCCGACAAATTGCGCGACAAGGTCATCATGTAGCACTTAGCGGGGTCGACTGACACCGCTCACCGTCGAGCAGCGGCTGCTGCGCGAGAAACTCCAGCGCCGAGGCCCGCCAGGATTGCCGCGCCGCCAATTCGGCGCAGCGCCCGCGGTCCAGCTCCAAGGCCGCCACACAGGCCGCGCGCAAGTCCGCATGCATGGCCCCGCTCACCCCAGCCTGCAGCACATCCAGCGGCCCGGCCACCGGAAACGCCGCCACCGGCGTGCCGCAAGCCAGGGCCTCAAGCATCACCAGACCATAGGTGTCGGTGCGCGAGGGGAATACCAGCACGCTGGCGTTCTGAAACGCCTCAGCCAACGCCTGGCCATGCTGATAGCCGAGAAAACGCACCTGCGGATAGGCCGCCTGCAACACCTCACGCTGCGGGCCATCGCCGACCACGCGCTTTTCTCCCGGCAAGTCGAGGGCCAGAAACGCCTGGATATTTTTCTCCGGGGCGATCCGCCCGACATACAGAAACACCGGCTCCACCTGGTTTGGCGGCGTCACGGATGGACAAAACAGCCGCGTATCGACGCCCTTGCGCCACAGCAGCAGACGCTTGAAGCCCCAGCCGGCAAACTCATCGCGCATGCGCTCGGTGGTCACCAGCACCGCCTGGCTCGGCCGATGAAACGTGCGCAGAAAGGCATAGCCCCAGCGCAGCGGCACCCAGGGCCAACGCGTGTGTACGTACTCGGGAAAGCGCGTGTGAATGGCGCTGGAAAAAGCCAGGCCGCGCTTGCTCAGCCAGCGCCGCGCCGCCCAACCCAGCGGGCCTTCGGTGGCCAGGTGCACGCAGTCCGGCTGAAACGCGCGAATCGCCGGACCAACCCGCCAGAGGTTCCACACCAGGGGAATTTCCGGGTAACTGGGGCACGGCAACGCACGAAAATCCGCCGGTGACAGCAGCTTGACCTGATGGCCAAGGCCACGCAGCTCGCTGATCAACGCCTGCAGACTGGTGACTACGCCATTGACCTGCGGCGACCAGGCGTCGGAGACGATCAGCATCCTCACAGGACCGGCTCGGCAGCCACAACCGGGGCAGCCTGCAGCTGACGCGCCTGATCATCGGCCAGGCGATACAGCTCGATGCGGCCATCCAGATGCTCGATCAGCGCCGTGCAGGACTCCACCCAATCGCCGCAATTCATGTACTCGACCTCACCCATGGGGCGGATTTCAGCATGGTGGATATGCCCGCAAATCACGCCATTAAAGCCACGCTTGGCGCACTCATGGACGATGGCCTCTTCAAAATCGCTGATGAAATTCACCGCGCTCTTGACCTTGTGCTTGAGGTACGCCGACAGCGACCAGTAGCCATAGCCATAACGGCTGCGCCAGACATTCAGCCAGCGGTTAAGAGTAAGGGTGAAGCCATAGGCCGAGTCGCCGAGAAAGGCCAGCCAACGGTGATAGCGGGTGATCACGTCAAACTGGTCGCCATGAATCACCAGCAGGCGACGGCCATCGGCGGTAAGGTGCTCGGCCTCGTCGACCAGCTGGATATTGCCGAGCATCAGGCTGGAGTAACGGCGCAGAAATTCGTCATGGTTGCCGGTAACGTAGATCACCTCGGTGCCACGTTTACTCATGGTCAGCAGGCGGCGGATCACATTGCTGTGCGACTGCGGCCAGTACACCCCGCTGCGCAGCTTCCAGCCGTCGATGATGTCACCGACCAGATAGATCTTGTCAGTCTGATAGCGCTTGAGAAACGCCGCCAGGTGTTCGGCCTGACAATCCCGGGTGCCCAGGTGCACATCGGAAATCCACAGGGTACGGACACGTTGCTTGCGGCTGGGCTTGGCGAGCTGAGCGCTGGTCATGGACGACCTCCGGCTGGGTTTGCTCGAGTCTGCGCAGGCGTGGTGAAAGGTGCATGACAGTGCCGTGGCGATTCGATGACAGCGCCAGCGATGGCATCTGCGGGTAGACTTGTGGCCTGCCCAAGGAGCCCACCATGTCCTCGCTGCTTTCGCTGCGTCATTACCGCCATGAACTGCTCAGCCACAGCCATAACCACGCGCAGCTGGTGTTTGGCCTGAGCGGCCTGCTGGAGTTCGAAATTGCCGGGCATGGCAGCCAGGTGAAGCGCCAGACCCTGGCCGTGGTGCCCAGCGATGCGCAGCACGCCTGCGGCAGCAAAGACGGCAGCCACTGCCTGGTGCTCGATGTACCCACAGACAGCTGGCTGCAACAACAGCTGGGCCGGCACCTGGATGCCACCCGCCGCCTGCTGGAAAAACCCGCCGCCGTCAGCCTGAACCCCGCACAGAGCCAGTTGGTCAGCTGGCTGGCCGCCAGCCCGATCAATGACCCGGTGATTGCCCAGCAAGGCGCCGCGCTGCTCTTGGCCAGTCTGGCCAATGGCAATATGCCCACCCATACGACCCGTCGCCTGCCGCTGGCGGCGCTGGATGCGCATATCGACCAACATGCCGCGCACCCCTTGCAGGTGGCCGATCTGGCGCGCCTGGCCGGCCTCTCGGCGGCGCGTTTTCACGCCCGCTTTCTCGACGAGACCGGGCAAACACCGATGGACTATGTGCGCAGCCGTCGCCTACAGCTGGCGCGTCAGCTGCTGCACGGCAGCGACCTGGCGATTGGCGAGGTCGCCGCACGGGTTGGCTACAGCTCACAAAGCGCCTTTAGCGCCGCCCTGTCGCGCCATCTCGGCGTTACGCCGCGGCAACTGCGCCGCACGACCTAATCCGCCGACGAGAGCCTGACAACAAAACCCGCGACTCCTGAGACAGACACGGGCACTGAGAGCCACCTAGACTGCCCGACAGAATCGAGGAGCCGCCTATGCAAAACATCCAATGGCAGGATTTCGAAAAGGTGCAGCTGCGCGTCGGCACCATTCGCGCCGCCCGCCCCAATGAGCAAGCCGTAAAACCCGCCTACGGGCTGCAAGTGGATCTCGGCGAGCAGGGCCTCAAGACCTCCAGCGCCCAGCTCACCGCCCACTACAGTTGCGAGCAGCTACTCGGCCGCCAGGTGCTGTGCGTGTGCAATTTCGCCGCCAAACGCATCGCCGGCGTGCGTTCCGAGATGCTGGTGAGCGGCGTGTATGACGCCGACAACCGCGTGGTACTGGCCGGCTTCGACAAACCGCTACCGAACGGCGCACGCCTGGCATGAATCAGCGTAATGCGCTGTGGGCCATCCATCTGGGCGCCCTGCTGTTTGGCCTATCCGGCATCTTCGGCAAGCTGGCCAATACCACCCCGCAGATGATCTCCGCCGGCCGCTCCATCTTCGCCGTGGCAGCCTTGTTGCTGTTCGCCAAGCTGATCAGTAATGCCCGCCTGGTGCGCCTCGGTCTGCGCCAGAGCGCTCTGCTGGCCCTTGGCGGCTTGCTGCTTGGCGCTCACTGGTGGAGTTTTTTCGAGTCCGTGCATATTTCCGGCGTGGCCATCGCCACCCTCGGCTTTGCCAGCTTCCCGGCGTTTACCGTGCTGCTGGAGGGTTTGCTGTTCCGTGAGCGCACGCGGCCGGTCGAATACGCCATGGTGGTCCTGGTGTGCCTGGGCCTGGTGCTGGTTACCCCGGATTTCGACCTAAGCAGCCAGGCCACCAGCGGTCTGCTCTGGGCGGTGCTGTCGGGCCTGCTGTTCGCCCTGCTGTCGCTGCTCAACCGCGCCAGCACCCGTGGCGTCGAGCCGGTGCAGGCGGCGCTGTACCAGAACCTCACCGTGCTGCTGGTATTTATGCCGCTGGCCTGGCCGACGCTGCCCAGCGTGCAGGCCCAGGATTGGTTGTGGATGGCCATGCTCGGGATCTTCTGCACGGGCCTGGCGCACAGCCTGTTTGTCGCCAGCCTGCGGGTTCTCAAGGCGCGCACCACGGCGGTGATTTTCGCCCTGGAGCCGATCTACGGGATTGCCTTCGCCTGGCTGCTATTTAGCGAAGTGCCGACTCTGCGCATGCTCGCCGGCGGCCTGCTGATCATCAGTGCGATCTTTCTCTCGGCGCGCCTGGCCAAGTGAGCCACTGCCCAGCCCGACCAACAGAACATCATAACGGCCGGGGAAGCGCTGTTTATCCAGGCAAAGCAGCACTGCGCGGCCGCTCTCATCGTCATATGACGGTTACAGCGTTAAGCCGCATCGCGTAACAGACGGACAGCCGATAGCTCGGCTGTCTCATGCGCATGCAGCGGCGCTCCGTTAACCCTGCAACACGCTGCGGCCAGTGCCGATTGGGATGCGCTTGGCCTTGGCCTCTTCCGGCACGATGCGCACCAGGTCGATATTCAGCAGACCGTTGACCAGGCTGGCAGCCTTGACCTCGATATGGTCGGCCAGGCGGAACGACAGCTTGAACGCACGCTGAGCGATGCCCTGGTACAGGTAGGTGACGTTCTCGGCGCTGCTATCACGCTTGCCGCCGCTGACGGTGAGCACGCCGCGCTCGACTTGCAACTGCAGATCGTCTTCCTGGAAGCCCGCCGCCGCGACTACGATGCGGTATTGGTCGTCGGCATACTTCTCGACGTTGTAGGGTGGGTAGCTGCTGCCCGCCTCGTTGCGCATGGCCGACTCAAACAGGTCATTGAAACGGTCGAAGCCAACGGACTGACGGAACAGCGGGGTCATGGAAAATGCAGTGCTCATGTCTAAATCTCCTGAGTTTCAGCGAGTCATGCAGGACCCGACTTCGGCATCCTGCATGACTGAAAATGTGGCTACTCCGATACATTTCAAGCCTCTGCAAAAATTTCTTACAGGAGCGAACGCAGATGGGAAAAGTCATGCTGATTACCGGTGCCAGCCGTGGTATCGGCGCCGCTACCGCCAGGCTGGCAGCCGCTCAGGGCTATGCGCTGTGCCTGAATTACCAGCGGCAGCAGGCAGCAGCTGAGGCGCTGGTGAGCGAGATCACCCAGAGCGGTGGCCAGGCCATCGCCGTGCAGGCCGATGTAGCCGACGAAGGCCAGGTGATGCAGCTGTTCGCCCGCCTCGACCAACACTTCGGCCGCCTCGATGTACTGGTCAATAACGCCGGCATCCTGGAGACCCAGATGCGTTTGCAGCAGATGGAGCTGGCGCGCTGGCAGCGGGTGTTCGCCACCAATGTGTTCGGCAGCTTTCTCTGCTGCCGTGAGGCGATCAAACGCATGTCAACGCGCCAAGGCGGCAACGGCGGCGCCATCGTTAACCTGTCCTCGGCGGCCGCGCGACTCGGCGCGCCGGGGGAATATATCGACTACGCCGCGGCCAAGGGCGCCATCGACAGCATGACCCTGGGCCTGGCCAAGGAAGTCGCCGCCGATGGGATTCGCGTCAACGCCGTACGACCCGGGGTGATTGCCACCGCGATTCACGCCAGTGGCGGCGAGCCGGAGCGGGTCGCGCGGGTCAGCCAGAGCGTGCCCATGGGCCGTGGTGGCCTGGCCAGTGAGGTGGCCACAGCGATTCTCTGGCTGGCCAGCGAGCAGGCGTCTTACACCAGCGGCGCGCTGCTGGATGTCAGCGGCGGACGCTAGCCGAAACGATGGGTTACGCCGCGCCTAACTACCCTCTTGCCGTGCAAGCATTTCAGCGGCTAACCCATCCTACGCACTGCATTTCAGCTCGGCAAAGTCGATACCGAGCAAGGTATCGATACGCAGGCAGTCGCTCTCACGGCGCAGCAGGTTGAACAGTTCGGTGGCCTCGGGGTAGCTGCGGGTGAGCATGGCCAGCCATTGCTTGAGCCGCCCTGGCGCATAGCGTGGCGACATCTTGCGCCGCGCCTGCAGCCAAAAGTCGGCCAGCAGCGGCTGCAGCTCAGCCCAGCTCATGGCCGCCATGTCCTGCCCGGCCTTGGCGGCGGCGATCTGCCGGGCCAAGTCCGGACGGGCCACCAGGCCGCGGCCGAGCATGATGTCCTCAACTCCGCTGACCTCACGGCAGCGCCGCCAGTCATCCAGGCTCCAGATCTCACCATTGGCGAATACCGGCACCGCAACCGCATCCTGCACCCGCGCCACCCACTCCCAGTGCGCCGGCGGCTTGTAGCCTTCGACCTTGGTCCGCGCGTGCACCACAATCTGCGCCGCGCCGCCATCGGCCAGGGCCTGGGCGCACTCCAGGGCATAGTCCTTGTGATCAAAGCCCAGGCGCATCTTCGCCGTCAGCGGAATGGCCGCCGGCACCGCACGCCGCACTTCGCGGACGATGGCGTGGAGCAGCTCAGGTTCCTTGAGCAGCACCGCACCGCCACGGGACTTGTTCACCGTCTTGGCCGGGCAGCCGAAGTTGAGGTCGATCACCGGTGCGCCCAGGGTGCAGGCAAACGCCGCGTTATCCGCCAGGCAGGCCGGATCGGAGCCGAGAAACTGCACGCGCAGGGGCGTGCCGGCGGCCGTTTGCGCGCCGTTGAACAGTTCAGGCGCGAGCTTCTGGTAGGTGCTGGCGGGCAACAGCCGCTCGGTCACCCGAATAAATTCCGTCACGCACCAGTCGATGCCACCCACCTGAGTGAGCACATCGCGCAGGATTTCGTCGACCAACCCCTCCATCGGGGCCAGGGCGATTTGCATAAGTTCAGCTCTCAGAAAAACGCCGCGTAGTGTACGCGGCGCGGTGGTGCAACGCTCAGGCATTAGCCCAACGGCGCGTCACAGCTCCATGGGGAAAACCGGCTGCAAGGCCGCGCCATAGCCTTCAACAAACTCGGGGGGCATGCGCTTGGGCTTGCCGCTGGACAGCTCGATGCAGACAAAGGTGGTCTTGGCGCGCAACAGGGTCACGCCATCTTCCGGGCGAATCAGCTGGAAACGCCGGTCCATCTTCAGGCGCTGGTCGGACTCGACAATCCAGGTGGCCATCTGCAGCTGCTGGTCTTCATAGGCGCTGGCCAGGTAATCGATCTCATGGCGCAGCACCGCCATCGCGCGATCCAGGCGGCGGTACTCGCTCAGGTCCAGGCCGAGAAACTGCGAATGGCGCCAGGCGCAGCGCTCCAGCCAGCTGACGTATACCGCGTTATTGGCATGACCGAGGCCGTCGATATCCTCTGCCGCGACCTGGATGTCGATGACGAAGGGGTTATGCAGATCCCAGCTCATACCGACTGCTCCAAGCTGCCAGCCAGGGCGCGGGCCTCGGCGGCGAGCTGGGTGATCTGGTCCCAGGCGCGGGCGCGCACCAGGTTGCTCGGCGCGATCCAGGTACCGCCGACGCACGCCACGTTGGGCAGGCGCAGGAAGCCCAGCAGGTTATCCGGGGTTACCCCGCCGGTGGGGCAGAAGCGAATACCGGTAAAGGGGCCCTTGAAGCTCTTGAGCATCTTGATGCTGGTGGCGCCATCGGCTGGGAACAGCTTCAACGAGCGATAGCCGTATTCCAGCGCCAGCAGCACTTCGGACGGCGTCATCACCCCGGGCAGATACGGCAGGCCGGAGTCTTCCGCCGCCGCCGCCAAGCGTTGAGTACAACCGGGGCTGACGGCGAACTGCGCGCCGGCCTCGCGGGCTTCGAGAAACTGCTCGGCATGGATCACCGTGCCGGCACCGATCAACAGCTCCGGCAGTTCCTTGCGCATCGCCGCCAGAGCATCCAGCGCCCGTGGTGTGCGCAGGGTCACTTCCAGCACGCGAATGCCGCCGGCGTGCAGCGCGCGGGCCAGGTCCACCGCCAGGCTGATGTCCTCGATCACCAGCACCGGCAACACCGGGCGGGCCTGTTGCAGCACCGCATCTATGGTCAGGCTCATGCCTTGCTCCCTGTTCGACTTCTAGTCTTCAAATAAGCTGCTGGCACCCTGCTCGGCGGTACTGACCAAGCGGCGTTGCCCGGCGAACATTTCCAAACCAAAGCCCAATTCCAGCTCGGTCGTAGCCGCGCTCAATGGCCGTGCAGCCAGCTGTTGCTCAGTCAGCTCGACCCGCAAAATGCCCTGTTGCGCATCCAGCAGCAGCCAGTCGCCCTCCTGCAAACGCGCCAAGGCGCCACCAGCGGCCGCTTCCGGGCACACGTGCAGCGCCGTGGCCACCTGGCCCGAGGCGCCCGACATGCGCCCGTCGGTGACCAGTGCCACTCGCTGCCCGGCCTGCTGCAGATTGGCCAGCAGCGGCATCAGTTTGTGCAGCTCAGGCATGCCATTGGCCCGTGGGCCTTGGAAGCGCACCACCAGCACCAGGTCACCTTGCAGCTCGCCGGCCGCATAGGCCGCCAACACCGCCGCCTCGGTTTCGAAAATCCGCGCCTGGGCACGAATCCGCCAGAACGCCGGGTCGACCGCCGAGGTTTTCAGGATGGCGCGGCCCAGGTTGCCCTCAAGCAGCACCAGCCCGCCCTCCTCAGAAAACGGCTCGGCGACCGGCCGCACGATATCCAGCGCCGGGCTCTGCGCCGGCAGCTCGCGCCAGGCCAGGCGCTCGCCATCCAGCCAGGGCTCACGGGTGTAGGCGTACAAGCCATGCCCGGCGGCGGTGGCCACATCGTTATGCAACAAGCCGGCGCCGAGCAGCTCACGCAGCAGCCAGGCCGGGCCGCCAGCGGCCTGGAACTGATTCACGTCCGCCGCGCCATTGGGATAGACCCGCGCCAGCAGCGGCACCACCTTGGACAGCGCGGCGAAATCATCCCAGATCAGCTCATAGCCCGCCGCCCGGGCGATGGCCGGCAGGTGCAGGGTGTGATTGGTCGAGCCGCCGCTGGCGAGCAGCGCCACCACGGCGTTGATCAGCGCCCGCGCATCGATCTGCTGACCGACCGGTAAATAGCGCTCACCCTGGCGGCTGTTGTGCGCCACCAGGCGCGCCGCTTCATCGGTCATGGCATCGCGCAGCGGCGTAAAGGGGTGAATAAAGGCACTGCCCGGCACATGCAGACCCATGGCCTCCATCAGCAGCTGATTGGTATTGGCGGTGCCGTAGAAGGTGCAGGTGCCGGCCTGGTGATACGCGGCCAGCTCGGCGGCCAGCAGCTCATCACGACTGGCTTCGCCACGGGCGTAACGCTGACGGACGGCGGCCTTCTCCTTATTCGGCAGGCCCGACTGCATCGGCCCAGCCGGGACGAACACCGCTGGCAGATGACCGAAATGCAGCGCGCCGATCAGCAGGCCAGGGACGATCTTGTCGCACACGCCCAGGTACAGCGCGCCGTCAAAAATCCCGTGGGTCAGGCCGATGGCAGCGGCCTGGGCAATCAGATCGCGGGAGAACAGCGACAGCTGCATGCCGCCCTCGCCCTGGGTGATGCCATCGCACATGGCCGGCACCCCGGCAGCGAACTGCGAGGTCGCGCCGGCCTTGGCCAGCGCCACTTTCAGGCGCTCGGGATACTCCCTGAGCGGTGCATGGGCGGAAAGAAGATCGTTGTAGCTGGAGATGATCGCGACATGCGGCGAGCCGCCCTGCTTGATGATCAGCCGCGCCTCATCGGGCTGCGCCGCCAGGGCATGGGCCAGGTTGGAGCAACCCAGCGCCTGGTGCGCAGTACGCCCGGCCGCCAGGGCCAGGCGCTGCAAATAGCGTTCGCGGCGTTTGGCCGAACGCTTCTCCAGGGCGGCGGTAACCTGCTCAACAACCGGATGCAACATGACGGGTCCCTTTATCGGCGAGGTACAGGCTTACAGTGTAACGGCTTAGCGCCTGTTGTTAACGCAGCAGGGGCAACGCGCAGTGGTTCTCAGGGTGCCCAGTAGATATTCACCGGCAAGGGGCTGCGCCGTAGCCAGGCGTAGAGGGGCAATTCGCGGGCACCGGGTTGGTCGGCCAGCACCGCGTCAATCAACTCGCGCTTGCGCTCGCCAAACGCCAGCAAGCCCAGCCACTGGCCACGCTGCAACATCGCCAGGTTCAGTGACAGACGCTCGCGCGGCTCCTGCGGCGCCAGCGCCGGCAAGGCCGCAGGCGCGGCATCAGGGTTCAGCGCCGCCATCAGACCAGGCATACCGGGGAATAGCGATGCAATATGGCCGTCTTCGCCCATGCCCAGCAGCACCGCGCTAAACAGTGGCCACTGCGCCAGCTGCTCGCCCCAGTTCAACGCCGCCTGCACCAACGTCGTGCCCTGGCGTGGATCCAGGCAGTTCGCCTGTGGCAACCCCTGATGCAGCAACAGCCAGTTGCTCTCGGCTGCCTGTACCGCCACCCAGCGCTCATCACTGGGGCTGAGGTCGATACGCTGACTATCCAGTTGCTGCGCCAGCAGGGGCAGCAACGCCTGCGGGCTACTGCCGCCGGGCAGTATCAGCCCGGCGCGGGGCTGCTGCGCCAGCGTGGCCTGGAGCTGCGCCAACAGATCGGTCGCCAGCATCTGCAGGCAGGTGCCGCGCTGAGCATGGTTATGAAACAAATTTTGGCTCATAAGCAACCCTGACTAAGCTATCGGTATGCCCTAAGGCCGCGCAATAATGCGCCATTGTCGTGTTTGCCAACATCCTTGCCATGGAAAGCCTGCTTTGATTGTGTTGCTGCGCGTATTCCTCTTGCTGTTATTGCCGGCACTGGGGCAAGCCGCAAGCCTGTCTCTGCTGCCCAGTGACTCAGCGTTGCTGCCAGGCCCGGCCATGCACGTGTGGGCAGACCCCGACGGCCTGGCGGACATCCACAGCGTTCGCCAACTGCCGGCATCGGCCTGGCAAACGGTGGCTCGCCGCGATGCCAGCTTCGGCTACAGCGGTTACGCCTACTGGCTGCGTTTTACTGTGCATAACCCTGCAGAAGGGCCGATCAACTGGGTCCTGCTGGTCGGCAACTCGCTGCTCGACACTCTGGATGCCTACGGCCTGGACGACGGCCGGGTGTATCAAGCCGGCGATCAACGGCCGTTCCAGCAACGCTGGGTCGATCACCGTCAGCTGGTGCTGCCGTTCAGCCTAGCCGCCGGGGAAACCCGCGAGCTGATCCTGCGCATGCAGACCGATGGCTCGGCCAACCTCAGCGCCAGCCTGATGAGCGCTGAAACCTTCAACCGTCACGAGCAACGTATGTTACTGCTGCAGGGCCTGTTCTTCGGCGCCCTGCTGGTGATGATGATCTATAACCTGTCGATCTTTATCATCACCCGCGACCGCAACTACCTGTGGTACAGCCTGTTTGTCGCCAGTTTCAGCCTCTACCAGTTCATCCAGCTGGGTTTTGCCCTGCAATGGTTCTGGCCCGAGTCACTGGCCTGGCAGCAGATGAGCTTCCCGTTCAGCTCGGCGCTGGCGACCCTGTTCGGCGTGCTGTTCACCTATGGCGTACTCGACCTCAAGAACCAACACGCGGCCTACCGCTGGATCTGCCGCGGCCTGATTGGCAGCAGCCTGCTGGTGATGGCGCTGGCGTTGGTTGCACCCTACCTCGTGGCGCTGATCGGCAGTTTCGTGCTGCTACTGGTCTGCGCGATTTTCGGCTGTATCTTCACTGCGCTGCGCTGGCGCGACGGCTATCGGCCGGCCAAGCTGTTCGCCCTCGGCTGGTCGGCCCTGATTATCGCCAGCCTGTTCAGCGTGCTCAGCGGCACCGGCCTGATCGCTAATTCCCAGCTGACTCTGCATGCCCAGCAGATCGGCAGCCTGCTTGAGCTGGTGATTTTCTCGATTGCCCTCGGCTCACGCATCCGCCAGGCGCAAAGCGATTATCAACTGGCTCAAGTACGACTATTTGCCAACGAACACCAGTTACGCATGGAGCAGGCCAAGAGCCTGGACCTGCAGCAACAGATCAACGAAGGCCTGGAAGCCCGCGTAGAGGAACGCACCGCCTCTCTGCAACAGGCCCTGCAAGACCTCTCCAGCGCCAACCGCCAGCTGGCCGAACTCAGCCGTCGCGACAACCTCACCGGGCTGTTAAACCGCCAGGCACTCAACGACGAACTGGAACGCATGCTCGCCCAGGCCAAACGCAGCCAGCAGCCAATTGCCATGCTGATGATGGACCTGGACCACTTCAAGAAGGTCAACGACCAGCACGGCCACCTGGTTGGCGACGCCTGCCTGCAGCACGCCGCCCTGCGCATGCAGCAACGCATGCGCGGCAACGACCTGCTGGTACGCTTCGGCGGCGAAGAGTTTGCCGCCGTACTCTGCGACACCGACCAATCTGGCGCGCTGGGCTTGGCCGAGCAGCTGCGTGCAGACCTGGCCAGCCACCCCTGCGTACACCAGGGGTTGAGTATCGACCTGAGCCTGAGCATCGGCGTGTATGCACTGATACCGGATAGCAGCAGTGATCGCGAGCAACTGCTACGCCACGCCGACCAGGCGCTCTATCGGGCCAAGGCCGCCGGGCGTAACCAGGTTATCGGTTATGAAGCCAGTGCCTTGGGCGATGTCTGACTCAACGAGCCCAACAGCTCCAGAACGCCCTGCACAACCCGCGGATCAGCCAATACGCGCTGATGCCCGCCGCTTTCCAGGCGCAGCAGGCGACTGTCGAACCAGCTCTGATGAATCGCCTGCGCCTCGCTAAACGGCACCATCGGATCGTCCACTGCATGCACGATCAAACCGGGAAAATCCAGCTGGTAGTGCGCACTATCAAGCTGCCCAGCGGGAATCCCGGCCTTCTCCTCAACCAGCCGGACAAAGTGCGCGCGTGCCTGACGCGGCAAGCCCATGTAGCGCGAGAAGAGCCGCAGCATGGTCAGAATTCGACTGGGCGCAGCAATGCTTATCAACGCCTCGGTACGCAGGCCTAGCTGGGTGGCCAGCAAGGCACTGGCGCCGCCCATGGAATGGCCAATCACCGCTTTCAGCGGCGGCAACTCACTGGCGGCCTCCAGCAAGGCACGGGCAAACAGCACCACATTAGCCTCACGCCCCGGCGAACGGCCATGCGCCGGCGCATCCAACGCCACCACCCCATAACCGGCATTGACCAAGGCCTTGATCAGCGCGGCGAACTGCGTCGGCCGCCCTTCCCAACCATGCATCAGCAACACCGCCGGCCCGCTGCCCCAACGCAGCGCCGACAAACCGAAACGCAGGGTGATGCGCTCGGCCTGCGCCAGTAGCGGCAACTCCCAATCCCGCGGCGGCAAGGTGTGCGGCGTCATAAATTCCCGGCGCAGCTTGCTGGCCAGGGCATGCGGCGCCAGCAGACCAATCGATGTGTTGAAACCACGAACCCAGCTCATGTTGTTCATTGCCATGCTCCTCAGACGATTGCCGATTTAGCGGCACGCAAGACTCGATCAGACAACTCGCCAGGGCCGAGCGCGCGTGCCAGCGCCAGCCCTCCGACCATCAGGGCGATATCGGCCAACGCCTGATCAGCCTCCTCAGGGCTGCCCGCCAGCTGCGCCGTCATCAGCTCGATATGCTCCGCCAGCACCGCACGAAAACCGTCCGGCATACGCGCCAGCTCACCTACCGAACTGGGCAGCGGACAACCCTGCTCGCTGGCATCGCGGTGCTTGCGCGACAGATAGAAAGCCGCCAGCAGCACCCGGCGTTCATGGGCAGGCAGCGCCTGATCAAGCTGCGCGAGCCGCTGCCGACGCTGGCAGAGCATTTGCTGGAACACTTCCAGCATCAGCGCGTCCTTGCTCTCGAAGTGCGCATAGAAGCCGCCCACCGTCAGCCCCGCAGCGCCCATGACCTCACCGACGCTAGGTTCCGCCGGGCCGCGCTGCAACAAGGCGGCGCTGGCAGCGGCGAGAATCCGTTCACGGGTCTGAGCTTTCTTGTCGTTCATCGTCGCCTCCGAATATTACGATTGAAATATTATGCTCGTAATGATTTTAAGCAAGCACCAAGCACGACCATTGGTCGGCTGCATTCGGGCAAAAGGAAATTTTTAGGCTGAAAAAACAAAAGGGCCATTCCATAAGAATGACCCTTCAAAATCCCGCAGAGCGGGCAAAAATGGCGTCCCCTAGGGGACTCGAACCCCTGTTACCGCCGTGAAAGGGCGGTGTCCTAGGCCACTAGACGAAGGGGACGAAACCTTCGAAGAACAAGGCCAGCTTTACGCTGGCCCCGTGGCAGTTTTTACTACTGCAAAATTGGTGGAGATAAACGGGATCGAACCGTTGACCTCTTGCATGCCATGCAAGCGCTCTCCCAGCTGAGCTATACCCCCAGATTTATCGCCTCTCGGCTCACAGCCCAAACCGGCACTGCTTTTTGAAACTGGCGTCCCCTAGGGGACTCGAACCCCTGTTACCGCCGTGAAAGGGCGGTGTCCTAGGCCACTAGACGAAGGGGACGTAACCCTTCTACAACCAACCAGCTACAAGAGCTGATTGTGGCAAGCCTTGCGGCTTTGAAGATGGTGGAGCTAAACGGGATCGAACCGTTGACCTCTTGCATGCCATGCAAGCGCTCTCCCAGCTGAGCTATAGCCCCATCTCAAGGACGGGGCGCATGTTAAGAGCACGCCCCACACCTGTCAACAAAATTTTTACTGGCATCAGCATTCTTTATGCTGACAGAACAACCACTTACCCCATCCCGGCACGCCAAAACGACGGCCGGACGGGACAACCAGCAACTTAGAGAATAGTCGCCAGCAGTTTTTCCCACTCTTTGTTTTCTTTCTTCGATACGCCGCCAAGCAGCTCGATGGCCTGACGCAGACGGAAGCGCGTCAGGTCAGGACCAAGGATTTCCATGGCGTCCAGTACCGACACCGAGCTGGCATGGCCGGTGACGGCAGCGAACATCAGCGGCATGGCGTCGCGCAGCTTCAGCTCCAGGTGCTCGACCACCGCCTGGATACAGCCGGTGATCTGGTCTTTTTCCCACTGACGCAGCGCCTCGAGCTTCCACAGGATCAGCTGCATGACCTGGCGCACCTGCTCGGCCGAGAGTTTCTTGTGCTCGAACAACGCGGCATCCGGAGCCACGCCGCCAGCGAAGAAGAAACTGGCCAACGGCGCGATCTGGCTGAAGGTCTCGACCCGACCCTGCACATGCGGGGCAATCTGCATCAGGTAGTTGCTGTTGAATGCCCATTTCTGCGCCCCGGCAGCGAACTCCTCGACGCTCAGTTCGCGCATCCACTGGCCGTTGAGCCAGGACAGCTTCTCCAGATCGAAGATCGGCCCGCCCAGCGACACCCGGTTGATGTCGAAGTGTTCGACCATCTCGTCGAGACTGAATTTTTCGCGCTCATCCGGCATCGACCAGCCCATGCGGCCGAGGTAGTTGAGCATGGCCTGGGGCAGGAAGCCCATGCGCTCGTAGAAGGTGATCGAGGTCGGGTTCTTGCGCTTGGACAGCTTGCTCTTGTCCGGGTTGCGCAGCAGCGGCATGTAGCACAGCTGCGGCTTGTCCCAGCCGAAGTACTCGTACAGCAGGATCAGCTTGGGCGCCGACGGCAGCCATTCTTCGCCGCGCAGCACGTGGGTGATGCCCATCAGGTGGTCGTCGACCACGTTGGCCAGGAAGTAGGTGGGCAGGCCATCGGTCTTCATCAGCACCTGCATGTCCATGCGATCCCAGGGGATCTCCACTTCGCCACGCAGCATGTCCGGCACCACGCACACGCCTTCGGTCGGCACCTTCATGCGCACGACATTTGGCTCGCCCGCCGCCAGGCGCTGTTGCACCTCGTCGGCGGACAGGTGCATGCAGTGGCCGTCATAACGCGGCGTCTGCTTGGCTTCCATCTGCTCGGCACGCACTTTGTCCAGGCGCTCGGCGCTGCAGAAGCAGTGGAAGGCATGCCCCTTCTCCACCAGCTCGGCGCTGTACTTCTGGTAGATGTGGCCGCGCTCGCTCTGCCGATACGGACCGTGAGGGCCGCCGACGTCCGGGCCTTCGCTCCACTCGATACCCAACCAGCGCAGGGCGTCGTAGATCTGCTGTTCTGACTCGCGAGTCGAACGCACCTGGTCGGTGTCTTCGATACGCAGGATAAATTCGCCACCGTGCTGACGGGCAAAACACAGGTTGAACAGGGCGATATAGGCGGTGCCTACGTGCGGATCACCGGTGGGCGACGGCGCGATACGGGTACGAACGGTGGTCATGGCGGCTCTCAGACAGGCAAAGCGGATTAAATCGAGGCGGCGATATTAACAGGCTGGCCGCCACCGGCTCCAGCAAGCGCGGCTATTTCAGCGACAGCGGACGCTGTAGTGCGCAGCAGGCTGGACAACAACGCCAGCCTGCTTAGACTGACGCCCTCTACTGCGGGCCTTGCCGCTTTTTCCAGGCGCCCGCCCTGCCCTCGTCAACTCAGATCGCCATGCCGACCCCACCACGCACCCGCAGCCTGCTGCTGATCGTCGCCTTTGCCACTATTTATATCGGCTGGGGCACCACCTACCTGGCCAACCACTTCCTGCTGCTGGAGCTGCCGCCGTTCGTCATCGGCAGCCTGCGTTTCTCGATTGCCGGCCTGCTCGCTCTGGCCTGGGTGGTGCTCAGCGGCCAGCTGCGCATGCAGCGCAGCGACTGGGGCGGCGTGCTGATCGGCAGCCTGGCGCTGATTGCAGTCGGCCAGGGCGCGCTGATCTACGCCAATCAATATCTGCCGACCGGCATGCTGGCGATGCTCTATACCACCCTGCCGCTGTGGAGCGTGGCCCTGGAATGGCTACTCGGTGAGCGCCCGCCGCTCTGGGTGGTGTGCGGCCTGGCGCTGGCCTGCAGCGGGATTGTGCTGCTGATGAACAACGGCCTGGATCACAGCGCGTCTATCGAACAATGGTTCGCCGGCCTGCTGGTGGTGTTTGCCACTCTGCTCTGGGCCGGCGGAGTCTGGTTGATGCGCCAACGCCCGCCGTTTCGCTCCAGCTGGCTGGGGCTGAGCCTGCAGATGCTGATCGGCGCATTGCTGCTGGCGCTGTTCGGCCTGTGGCACGGTGACTGGCAGGCGCTGAACCTGCGCGCCATCAGCAGCAATGCCTGGCTATGGCTGGCCTATCTGGTGCTGCCGGTCAGCCTGGGCGTGTATCCGGCGTATTTCTGGCTGCTGCGCGAGGTACGGCCGAGCCTGGTGTCGACCTTTGCCTTCGTCAACCCGGTGGTGGCGCTGCTGCTCGGCTACCTGCTGCTGGGCGAACGCCTGAGCCTGATGGCCATGCTGGCTTGCGGCATCACCCTGGGCGGGGTGCTGCTGATTATCTTCGGCCGGCGCTAAGCGGCCTGCGTAGGATGGGTTGAGCGCAGCGATACCCATCGAGCGCCAATGATGGGTATCGGCGCCACGCGCCTCAACCCATCCTACGTGCTCTAAAGAACCTGGCTAAACCTGCAATAATCGCTCGCGCAGCTTGTGAATCTCGTCGCGCAGCTGCGCCGCGGCCTCGAACTCCAGGTCGCGAGCCAGTTGGTACATCTTCTCTTCCAGCTGGCGGATGCGCTTGGTGATCTCGCTGGGTGAGCGCAGCTCGTTCTCGTAGCGCGCGCTTTCTTCGGCGGCCTGAGCCATGCCCTTGCGCTTCTTGCTACGCGAGCCGGGCACGGTGGCGCCTTCGAGAATGTCCTGCACGTCCTTGAACACGCCTTTGGGGGTGATGCCATTGGCCAAGTTGAAGGCGATCTGCTTGTTACGCCGGCGTTCGGTTTCACCGATGGCGCGCTCCATCGAACCGGTCATGCGGTCGGCATACAGAATCGCCCGGCCGTTGAGGTTGCGCGCGGCGCGGCCGATGGTCTGGATCAGCGAGCGCTCGCTACGCAGGAAGCCTTCCTTGTCCGCATCGAGAATCGCCACCAGCGACACTTCCGGCATATCCAGGCCTTCACGGAGCAGGTTAATGCCCACCAGCACGTCGAAGGCACCGATACGCAGGTCGCGAATGATCTCGACCCGCTCCACCGTGTCGATATCCGAGTGCAGGTAACGCACCTTGACCCCGTGATCGGCCAGATAATCGGTCAAATCCTCGGCCATACGCTTGGTCAATGTGGTGACCAGCACGCGCTCCTCGATGGCCACGCGCTTGTGGATTTCCGAGAGCAGGTCGTCGACCTGGGTCAGCGCCGGACGCACCTCAATCTGCGGGTCGACCAGCCCAGTGGGCCGCACCAGCTGCTCGATCACCCGCCCGGCATGCTCGGCTTCGTAGTTGCCTGGGGTGGCTGAGACGAAAATGGTCTGCGGGCTAGCGGCCTCCCACTCCTCGAAGCGCATTGGCCGGTTATCCAGCGCCGAAGGCAGACGGAAGCCATATTCCACCAGGGTTTCCTTGCGCGAGCGGTCGCCCTTGTACATGGCGCCAACCTGCGGCACCGAGACGTGGGACTCGTCGATCACCAGCAGCGCCTGATCCGGCAGGTAGTCGTAGAGCGTCGGTGGCGGCTCGCCCGGCCCGCGCCCGGACAGGTAGCGCGAGTAGTTCTCGATGCCGTTGCAGTAACCCAATTCGATGATCATCTCCAGGTCGAAACGGGTGCGCTGCTCCAGACGCTGGGCTTCCACCAGTTTGTTATTGCTGCGCAGGTACTCCAGGCGCTCGACCAGCTCCACCTTGATCTTCTCCACCGCCTCCAGCAGTACTTCACGCGGGGTGACGTAGTGGCTCTTGGGGTAGAAGGTAAAGCGCGGCAGCCGGCGTATCACCTCGCCGGTCAGCGGGTCGAAGGCGGCGATGCTTTCCACTTCATCGTCAAACAGCTCGATACGGATGGCTTCCAGGTCCGACTCGGCCGGGAAGATATCGATCACATCGCCACGCACGCGGAAGGTGGCGCGGGCGAAATCCATGTCGTTGCGGGTGTATTGCAGGTCGGCCAGACGGCGCAGCAAGGCGCGCTGGTCCATTTTGTCGCCGCGGTCGACGTGCAGCACCATCTTCAGGTAGCTCTCGGGGCTGCCCAGACCGTAGATGCATGACACCGTGGTGACGATGATCGCGTCCGGCCGCTCCAGCAGCGCCTTGGTCGCCGACAGGCGCATCTGCTCGATATGGTCATTGATCGAGGCGTCCTTCTCGATAAAGGTGTCCGAGGACGGCACATAGGCTTCGGGCTGGTAGTAGTCGTAATAGGAAACGAAATACTCCACCGCATTATTCGGGAAGAAGCTCTTGAACTCGCCGTACAGCTGCGCGGCCAGGGTCTTGTTGGGGGCCAGCACCAGGGTCGGACGCTGGTTCTGCGCGATCACATTGGCGATGGAAAAGGTCTTGCCCGAGCCGGTTACGCCGAGCAGAGTCTGGTGCGACAAACCCGCCTGCAGACCCTCGACCATCTGCCGAATCGCCTCGGGCTGATCGCCGGCCGGCTGAAAACGGGTGACCAGTTGGAACTCGGACATGACGGACCTCGACAAGCGGCTGTGACGCGACCTGAAAGCCTACGTCAAAACCGGTGAAAAGCGTGTGCCTGCTGTCGCGGCACAGGTTATGGCTCGGTATACTACCGGCCCACTTACGCAACCCCTAGCCCCAGTCGTAGCAAGGTGTTGCCTGACCCTCATCTCTCCTCTTCAAGAGCTGCCGCCTCCATGAGTCTGTTCTCTGCCGTCGAAATGGCTCCGCGCGATCCTATCCTGGGCCTCAATGAAGCCTTCAACGCCGACACCCGCACGACCAAGGTCAACCTCGGCGTGGGCGTTTACTACAACGAGGAAGGCCGCATTCCCTTGCTGCGTGCCGTAGCCGAAGCCGAGAAGGCCCGTATCGAAGCCCACGCACCGCGCGGCTACCTGCCGATCGAAGGCATCGCCGCTTATGACAGCGCCGTGCAGAAGCTGCTGTTCGGCGCAGATTCCGCCCTGTTGGCCGAAGGCCGTGTGGTCACCACCCAGGCCGTGGGCGGTACCGGCGCACTGAAAACCGGCGCGGATTTCCTCAAGCGCCTGCTGCCGAATGCCGTGGTCGCCATCAGCGACCCGAGCTGGGAAAACCACCGCGCGCTGTTTGAGTCCGCCGGTTTCCCGGTACACAACTACCGCTACTACGACGCAGCCAGCCACGGCATCAACCGCACCGGCATGCTCGAAGACCTGAAAAACCTGCCGGCCCGCTCGGTGGTCGTGCTGCACGCCTGCTGCCACAACCCGACCGGCGTCGACCTGTCGCTGGACGACTGGAAAGCCGTGCTGGACGTACTGCGCGAGCGCGAACATGTGCCGTTCCTCGACATCGCCTACCAGGGCTTTGGCTACGGTATCGAGCAGGACGCCTTCGCCGTGCGCCTGTTTGCCGAGTCCGGCCTGCCGTTCTTCGTCTCCAGCTCCTTCTCCAAGTCCTTCTCGCTGTATGGCGAGCGCGTCGGCGCGCTGTCCATCGTCACCGCCAGCCAGGAAGAAGCCGGCCGCGTGCTGTCGCAAGCCAAGCGGGTAATCCGCACCAACTACTCCAACCCGCCGACCCACGGCGCCACGGTTGTCGCCTCGGTGCTTAACAGCCCCGAGCTACGCGCCCTGTGGGAAGCGGAGTTGGGCGAAATGCGCGAGCGTATTCGTGGCATGCGCATGGCCATGGTCGAGCAGTTGGCTGCACTCAACTGCAAACGCGATTTCGGCTTTGTGGCCCAGCAGCGCGGCATGTTCTCCTACTCGGGTCTTACCGCCGAGCAGGTCGAGCGCCTGAAAACCGAGTTCGGTATCTATGCGGTCGGCACCGGGCGCATCTGCGTCGCGGCACTGAACCAGCGCAACCTGCCGGCCGTTACCCAGGCTATAGCCCAGGTGCTCTAAATCTGCTGACGGGAAGTCAGCATAAGCTTGACTTCCCTTTTTGAATCAGTAGGATACGCGCCGTTGTTCCGCGATAGCTCAGTCGGTAGAGCAAATGACTGTTAATCATTGGGTCCCTGGTTCGAGTCCAGGTCGCGGAGCCAGATACCAAAAAACCCAGTCAATCGACTGGGTTTTTTATTGCCTGCAGTTTCATATACCTGCAGAGCACATCGCTCTAGCCACAATAAAAAGACCGCTCAATGAGCGGTCTTTTTATTAGCCAAAGCTCTTATTTAGTTACTGCTCAACCTGTCACGATTCTTTTCAAGGATCGCCGCGCCAATGCCTTTAACTTCAAGCAGATCATCTACCGAAGCAAAGGGACCATTGGCTGCACGGTGATCGACAATAGATGCAGCCTTGACCTT
>NZ_JBAQLP010000133.1:0-11195 GCF_049301935.1 Pseudomonas sp.
TCCCGGTGGTACCCGGGCGTTTGGTGATGATCAATGGCGCGCCGGTACGGCAGATCGTCAGCAAGGAATCCCAGGGTGAGCGCGCGATTCGCCGTGACCTGAGCCTGACCTGGGCCGCCGATTTGCCGGCAGATAACACCCTGATCGCCGGTAGCTGGTGGACGGACGCCAACACCAGCGAGTTACCGGGCGTATCGGTGGAGTCCGAGCTGGCCGAAAGCCTGCAACTGAAACTCGGCGACCGCCTGAGCTTCAGTGTCGGCGGCCTCAACCGCGACGCGGTGGTCAGCAGCCTGCGTGAAGTCGATTGGAACAACTTCCAGCCCAACTTCTACATGATCTTCCAGCCCGGCACCCTGCAGGACCTGCCGGTCACCTACCTGACCAGCTTCTACCTGCCGCCGCAGTACGAAAAACAACTGGTCGACCTGTCGCGCGCCTTTCCCGCCGTAACCTTGTTGCAGGTCGAAGCGCTGCTGGCGCAGCTGCGCAGCATCCTTGCCCAGGTCACCCTGGCCATTGAGTTCGTCCTGCTGTTCGTCCTGGCCGCTGGCCTTGCCGTGCTGTTCGCCGGGCTGCAAGCCACCTTGGATGAGCGCATCCGCCAGGGCGCCCTGCTGCGCGCCCTGGGGGCTGAGCGCAAGCTGTTGATCAAGGCGCGCCGCGCCGAGTTCGGCCTACTTGGCGCTTCCAGCGGGCTGCTGGCGGCCTTGGGCTGTGAGCTGATCAGCTTCCTGCTCTACCGTTTTGCCTTCGACCTCACCTGGCAGCCGCATCCCTGGCTGTTGTTGCTGCCTTTGATCGGTGCGCTGCTGGTGGGCACGGCTGGGGTTCTCGGCACCCGCCGCGCCTTGAATATCAGTCCGCTGACGGTGCTGCGCGAGGGCTGATAGACTCGCGCACCACCTCCAACAAGCTGAACTATGAGTCGCTACCGCCCACCCCGCTCCGCCGGCACCCCCTTGATCACCCCCGAGGGCGAGGCCCGCATGCGCGCCGAGCTGCATGAGCTGTGGCATGTACGCCGCCCCCAGGTCACCCAGGCGGTCAGTGAAGCCGCCGCCCAGGGCGACCGCTCGGAGAATGCCGAATACACCTACGGCAAGAAGATGCTGCGCGAGATCGACAGCCGCGTACGTTTTCTGACCAAGCGCCTGGAAAACCTCAAGGTGGTCAGCGCCCGCCCCAGCGATCCGGACAAAGTCTACTTCGGCGCCTGGGTCACCCTGGAAGATGAGGACGGCGCTGAATCGCGCTACCGTATCATCGGCCCGGATGAGCTGGACCTGAAAAACAATCTGATCAGCATCGACTCGCCCCTGGCCCGCGCCCTGATCGGCAAAAGCCTGGACGCCGAAGTGCGGGTGCAAACCCCGACGGGCGAGAAGACCTGGTACATCGTCGCGATCGACTACCCGTGACCGAGCCGAGCATGCCGCCCGCCCCTGACGCGCCACACCAACAAGCCCGCCTTGAGTGGGATGAGCAGGGCCAACCGCTGTCCAGCCAGTTCGCCGATGTGTACTTCTCCAACGAGAACGCGCTGGCCGAAACCCGTTACGTGTTTCTCGCCAACAACCAACTGCCGGAACGCTTCGCCACGCTGACGGCCGATCAGCAGCTGGTCATCGGCGAGACCGGCTTCGGCACCGGGCTGAATTTCCTCTGCGCCTGGCAGCTGTTCGAGCAACACGCCTTAGCGGATGCCCGTCTGCACTTTGTTAGCGTGGAAAAGTACCCGCTGAGCAAAGGCGATTTGCAACGAGCACTGGCGCTATGGCCGGAGCTTGCACCCTATGCCGAACAGCTGCTGGCGCAGTACGTGGCACTGCACCCGGGCTTTCAGCGCCTGGTATTTGCCGGTGGACGGATAGTCCTCACCCTGCTGATCGGCGATGCGCTGGAGCTGCTCGGCCAGCTGGATGCCAAGGTCGACACCTGGTTTCTCGATGGCTTCGCTCCGGCGAAAAACCCGGATATGTGGACGCCCGAGCTGTTCTCCGAGCTGGCCCGGCTGTCCCACGCCAGCACCACTCTGGGCACCTTTACCAGCACCGGCTATGTGCGCCGCCGGCTGAACGATGCCGGCTTCAAGATGAAGCGCGTGCCGGGCCTGGGGAAAAAATGGGAAGTGCTCAAGGGCAGCTTTATTGGCGAGCAGACAGCGGCAGAAAAGCCCTGGTTTACTCGACCGCCTCAACCTGCTGGTGCCCGCACCGCGCTGGTGATCGGTGCCGGCCTGGCCGGCTGCGCCACCGCCGCCAGCCTGGCCCAACGTGGCTGGCAGGTCACCTTACTGGAGCGCCATCATGCCATCGCCCAGGAAGCCTCGGGTAATCCACAGGGCGTGCTCTACCTCAAGCTTTCGGCCCACCACACCAGCTTGTCGCGGCTGATCGCCAGCGGTTACGGCCATACCCGCCGGCTATTGGAACAGCTGCATAAGGGCACGGACTGGGACAATTGCGGCGTGTTACAACTGGCCTTCGACGCCAAGGAAACGCAGCGCCAGGCGCAGCTTGCGGCGGCGTTCCCCTGCGACCTGCTGCGGACGTTGGATCAGGCTGCAGCGGAAAAAAAAGCCGGTATTGCCCTGCAGTCGGGCGGCCTGCTCTACCCCGAAGCCGGCTGGGTGCACCCGCCAGCGCTGTGCGCCCTACTCAGTCAACATCCCAATGTCAGCCTGCAACTGCATCAGGAGGCGCTGCAGCTACGCCGTGACGGTGATGGCTGGCAAGCCTGGAATGGCGCACGACTGCTGGCCAGCGCCAGCGTGGTGGTACTGGCCAGTGCCGCCGAGATCAAAGGGTTTAGTCAGGCCGCGCACTTGCCGCTTAAACGTATCCGCGGACAGATCAGTCGCCTACCGGCCACAGCAGCCAGCCGTGCATTAAGCACCGTGGTATGCGCCGAAGGTTATGTCGCCCCGGCGCGCCTGGATGAACATACCCTGGGCGCGAGCTTCGACTTCAACAGTGACGACTTGACGCCGAACAGCGCCGATCACGCGAGCAACCTGCGACTATTGGAAGAAATCTCGCCTGAGCTGGCCAAGCAGCTGAATGCCGCAGCACTCGACCCTGAGCACCTGCAAGGCCGCGCCGCGTTTCGCTGTACCAGCCCGGACTACCTGCCAATAGTCGGCCCACTAGCCGACACCGCTGCTTTTGCCGAGGCCTATGCGGTGCTGAGCAAGGATGCCCGCCAGGTACCGCAAACGCCCTGCCCCTGGCTGGCTGGCCTGTATATCAACAGCGGCCATGGCTCACGCGGGTTGATCACCGCGCCGCTGTCAGGCGAGCTGATCGCCGCCTGGCTTAACCACGAGCCGCTGCCGGTGCCTGCGGATGTGGCGCAGGCCTGCCATCCGAATCGTTTCGCCTTGCGCGCGCTGATCCGCAACAAAGGCTGAGAACGCGCGCCTGCTCACAGGCGCGCAAGCATCAGCCGCGCAGACTGATCCGCCAGGCACGGTGGATTTTCGGGTTGCGGGCAAAGTCCGGATCGAGGGTCGATGCGCTGATGTCTTCAACCTGATAACGCGCCGCCAGACTCTCATCAAGCTCAAACTTGCGGAAGTTGTTGGAGAAATACAGCACGCCGTCCTTGGTCAGACGGGCCATGGCCAGGTCAAGCAGTTGCACATGGTCACGCTGGATGTCGAAGATGCCTTCCATGCGTTTGGAGTTGGAGAAGGTTGGCGGGTCGATAAAGATCAGCTCGTACTCGCCACGATCTTCGGCCAGCCAGGCCATCACATCGCCCTGTTCCAGACGGTTCTTGTCCGAGTAGCCGTTGAGTGACAGGTTGCGCCGCGCCCAGTCCAGGTAGGTTTTCGACAGGTCGACACTGGTGGTGCTGCGCGCACCGCCCTTGGCCGCATGCACGGTGGCCGTGGCGGTGTAGCAGAACAGGTTGAGAAAGCGCTTGCCGGCCGCCTCTTTCTGGATACGCAGACGCAGCGGGCGATGGTCGAGGAACAGGCCGGTATCGAGGTAATCGGTGAGGTTGACCAGCAGCTTCACGCCGCCCTCGCTGACTTCCATAAACTGCCCTTGGGTGGCCTGCCGCTGGTACTGCTTGGTACCGCTCTGGCGCTCACGGCGCTTGATCACCACCTTGTTCTTGTCGACGCCGAGCGCCTGCGGAATCGCGGCGATGGCGTCAAACATGCGCGCCTTGGCTTTCTCCGGGTCAATGGACTTGGGTGCGGCGTATTCCTGCACATGCACCCAATCGCCATACACATCCACCGCCATGGAGTATTCCGGCATATCCGCGTCGTACAGGCGGTAGCACTCAACGCCTTCCTTGCGCGCCCACTTGCCCAACTGCTTGAGGTTCTTCTGCAGACGGTTGGCAAACATCTGCCCGCCTTCGCTCAGACGCGCCAACTCGACTACCGGAGCAGGTGCAGGAGCCGGTTTGATTGGGTTGCCGTTCTTGTTGTACTGACGCTCCAGCGGCTCCAGCGGTGCCTTATCGGCCTCGGCCTGCTCGCGCTCGCGTTCACGCTGCTCAGGCGTGCGGCGCTCGCCGGTAACGAACTGCTCGGGCTGCACCTTGATCAGCAGCAGCTTGCATGGCAGCGCGCCGTTCCAGAAGGCGTACTGCTTGTGGCTACGGATGCCCATGCGTTTGCCCAGATCCGGCGCGCCGGTAAATACCGCCGCCTCCCAGCCCATGCAAGCCTGACGCAGACGCTCGCCGAGGTTCTGGTAGAGGTACAACAAACTGGCTTCATCACCCAGGCGCTCGCCGTAAGGCGGGTTACAGATCACCAGACCTTTCTGGTTCTGGTCCGGACGCGGCTCGAAGGTCGCCACTTCGCCCTGATAGACCTTGATCCAATCGCTCATGCCCGCGCGTTCGATGTTATTGCGTGCCGGCTGAATCAGCCGTGGGTCGGCTTCATAACCGCGAATCCACAGCGGCGGTTTGGCCATACCTGCTGCGGCGCGCTGCTCGGCCTCGGCATGCACTTTCTTCCACAGGGCCGGCACGTGGCCCAGCCATTTGCTGAAGCCCCATTGCTCACGGGTCATATTCGGCGCGATGTCGGCGGCAATCATCGCCGCCTCGACCAGGAAAGTGCCGACGCCGCACATCGGGTCGGCCAGCGCGCCACCCTCGGCGGCAATCCGCGGCCAGCCGGCACGGATCAATACCGCAGCGGCGAGGTTTTCCTTCAGCGGTGCCGCGCCCTGCTGCAGGCGATAGCCGCGCTGATGCAGGCTATGGCCGGATAGGTCGAGGGAGAGAATCGCCTCGCCACGGTCCAGGCGCAGGTGCACACGCAGATCCGGGTTGAGCTTGTCCACCGAAGGCCGCGTACCGTCTTTCAGGCGCAGCTTGTCGACGATGGCATCCTTGACCTTCAACGCGCCGAAATGGGTGTTGTCGATGCCCGAGCCATTACCGCTGAACTCCACGGCCAGGCTGCCGGTGGACTCCAGATGCTCGAACCAGTCAACCTCCAGCACGCCTTCGTAGAGGCTCTGCGCGTCCTGCACACTGTAGCGCTTGAGCACCAACAGCACGCGGTTGGCCAGGCGCGACCACAGGCACAGGCGGTAGGCGGTTTCCATGTCGGCCATGCCACGAATGGCCGAGGTGTGCTCACGCGCATCTTCAAGGCCGAGAGCGCTGGCTTCTTCGAGCAGCAGGCCTTCAAGGCCCTTGGGGCAAGTGAGGAAGAGTTCGTAACGATCCGACATGGGAGTTTCCAGTACCTAAGGCAATCAACGGCGCGCAGACAAATCAGCACGGCCAAAATAAGTGACAAAGCATCGTCGCGCGACCCTTCGTCGGGATAAACAACAGTTTCAATCGCAATTTATTCGCGATAGCAAAACACCAGCACAGCATGCGCATACGCCCACAGCATAGGCGCTACAGAGCAAACTCCGATCCCTTGCCGCAACGCCTTATGGCCTGACCCTCAAAAAGGTTACGGTCTTATGACGAAACGGTCATTCACAGGCACCCGCGCATTGGTTAGAAATCTACCTAGGCCAGCACTGCAACGGTGCTGGCAAGGAGGCTCGCGACGCCGGCAGCGGACTCCGTAGGCAGAACGTTTCTGCCTGACCTTGCTAGAAGGTCTAAGGGACATAACAGTCAACATTGAGGGCTTCACCCTATGAGAAGACTTAAGCGTGATCCATTAGAAAGAGCTTTTTTGCGCGGTTATCAATACGGCATCAGTGGCAAATCCCGCGAACTCTGTCCATTCACCCTCCCCTCTGTCCGCCAAGCCTGGTTAAACGGCTGGCGCGAAGGCCGCGGTGACAACTGGGACGGCATGACCGGCACCGCGGGCATCCATCGACTCAACGAACTTCACGCTGTCGGCTGATTCAGGAACCTACCGACTCACCATGCGCGCTCCATCCGAGCGGCGGGCGCAAGCCCAGGGGCTCCTTTAGGGAGCCCTTTTTATGGCCTGCCATCCATCGCGACCACCCTTTGAGCCGTCGCCGCGCGACGTTAAAAATGGCTCCAGGCCATTTTTTAACTGCCTCCTGGTTTTAGGCGTGAGGCTTTTGCGGCAGCGCTGCAATTGCATCGACCGCTTCACGAATCAATGCCGGACCCTTGTAGATAAAACCAGAATAAATCTGCACCAGGCTGGCACCTGCGGCGATCTTCTCAGCCGCATGCTTGCCCTCGGTAATGCCGCCTACTGCAATGATCGGCAAACGGCCTTGCAACTCACCGGCCAGCACCTGAACGATATGCGTGCTCTTCTCACGCACCGGCGCCCCGGACAGCCCGCCGGCCTCATCGGCACACTCCAGACCATGCACCCCTTCACGGCCCAGGGAGGTGTTGGTGGCGATCACCGCATCCATGCCCGCTTCAACCAGCGCATTGGCCACTTCGATGGTTTCTGCATCAGTCATGTCCGGCGCGATCTTGATCGCCAGCGGCACACGCTTGCCATACTGTGCGGCCAGATCTTCCTGACGCTTGCGCAGGGCTTCGAGCAGTTGCTTGAGCGAGTCACCAAACTGCAGGCTGCGTAGCCCCGGAGTGTTGGGCGAACTGACGTTAACGGTGACATAGCTGGCGTGTTGATAGACCTTGTCCAGACACAGCAGATAGTCGTCCACTGCGTTCTCAACCGGGGTATCGAAGTTCTTGCCGATATTGATACCCAGCACGCCCTTGTATTTGGCCGCCTGCACGCGAGCCAGCAGGTGATCAACGCCGTGGTTGTTAAAGCCCATGCGGTTGATGATCGCCTCGGCCTCAGGCAGACGGAACAGCCGCGGCTTGGGGTTACCCGGCTGCGGGCGCGGCGTCACGGTACCGATTTCCACAAAGCCGAAGCCCAGCTGAGCAAAACCATCAATAGCATCGCCGTTCTTGTCCAAGCCGGCAGCCAAGCCAACCGGGTTGGAAAACTCCAGCCCCATGACCTTGACCGGCAGCGCGGCCGGGCTCTTGGTCAGTAAACTGTTAAGCCCCAGACGACCGCCGGCACCGATCAAGTCGATGGACAATTCATGGGAAGCTTCGGGGGAAAGTTTGAACAGCAGCTCGCGGGCCAGGGTATACATGGGCAGGCTTAGCTCGATAAAGTTACAAAGGCCGCGATTATAGCCGTCTGCACGCCTGATAGGCGAGGCGCACGGTGCTATCAACCCAAGCGGCGCAGGCTGAGTAACTCACCGGCAGCGCTGAACTCGAGCTCAAAGGAACCATAGACACCGTCATGGGTCAGAAATGGCCGAAAATGGTGGGCCGGCACACTGACACGCCGTCCATCGCGACTTTGCACTAATATCCGGTTGGCACGCCCTTGATAGACCACACGCAAGCGCTCGGCCGATAACGCAATATCAAATACCAAACTGGGCATGGAGGCACCTTTGCAACTGATAGCAGCAATCTTGCCATACGCCGCGCGCCTGCCCGGGAAAAAATGGCTGGGAGCCATTTTTAACGTCGCGCAGCAACGACCCGAAGAGTGGCTGTCAGGGATGGTAGGTCATAAAAAACCTGTCGCTATGGCCGATAAGGCCTGTGCAGGGCCGCTTGGGCTCTGCCAAACTGGCAATGGTAATTTTGGAGTTTGTACCTGGCCATGAGTCTGTCTGAGCAGCCGTCCACCCTCAGCTCACGCCTCGGCGCCCTGGCGCAACGGCTAGGCCTTATCGGTCGTGGGCAACGCCAGATACTCGAGCGCGCCAGCCAGCTTCGCCTGCCCTTCAGCCCTCTGCCGCAACTGCGTGAAAGCATCTGCTGGCAAGACGGCCCTCAGCTATACCGCCTGATAGACCTGCCACGCAGCGCACTCTCAGGCCCAGTCCAGGAAGACAAAGCGCAGGCCCATGCGATGTTGATTCGCATCATCGAGCTGCAAGAGCAGCAACTGGCCTCAGTTGATTTACGCATGATCGACGGCCTATCAGGCTGTACAGCAGAGCAGGCGCGCTACTCAAGCTTTGAAGATTTCTCCGCAAGCGAAACCTGTCGCCACGTACGCATCATCAGCTACAAAGACTTCGTCAAAACCATTAGCCTGGCGCTACCGCGCTTCCTCGCTGGGGAATGCATCAGCCTGCGTAAAGCCAGCTGGCACGGCGAACGGATATTCTGGGCTGGCGAACATCACAATGAAGCCTTTGCCTGTGCCATTGCCTATGCCCGCCGGCGTGAACTGGAAATAACCCTGCCCGCCGAGCTCAATCACTACCACCTTAACGAGCAAGGACTCAGCCAGCTACAGCAGCACTATCACGTACTGGCCCTGCCAAATGCAGCCTGGAGCGACCCTGCCTTTATGGCCTTGCTGCTGGATAACGGCCTGCCCTACGCCCGCCTGTCACTGCAACGCGGGCCTGGCTTCCCAGAGTTTCTCCTGCTGCCCAAGCACTCCAGAGAAGCCACCGCACTCGGCGAAGGCCTGCGCCTGGCGGGTGCGCCGGATGTGGTGGGGTATTTACAAAATTTGCAGGCCAAGCACTAAACCCTACTTAAGTTCAATCCTAGAGGCATACATGAGAAGGCCCGCTACGGGTAAAGGTAATGGGCTGATCATATAAGTTGTGTCATGCGGCCAAGCGAACCCACCACCTCCGCAGTGGGCTCGGGTATGGCCTAAGTGCTAGGCCACATCGACCTTGAGGGTGCCATCACCAAGCATGCCAAGGATCACGCTGCTCTCGCTGCCAGTGGAGTAACTGGTGTAGAGGTTCACGTCCTGCAGCACGATGGTCTGCTCAGTCGAGGTCGCCGGATCAGCTGCCGCGGTGGTGCTGACCTTGATCACTGTATCCAGCGCCCAGCCGCCTCCCAGATCAGCCGTAGTGATGTCGATGAAGTTCAGCAGGTTGCCGATACCTCCAACCTGATTCTCACCACTGAGCAGATCGGAGAGGTCCAGACGATCACCATTAACATTGCCATTGAAGTTATGGACAAAGCCCTGGATCGTATCTGTCCCGGTCGTTCCGTCCTTCCATAGATAGGTGTCGTTGTCGAGGCCACCAATCAGCCTGTCATTACCCAGGCCGCCAATGAGGATGTCATCACCAGCCCCCCCCCAGAGGATGTTGTCCTGACTATTCCCAGTGAGGCTATCGGCATAGTTGGAACCCATCAGATTCTCTATATCGCTCAGAGTGTCACTTCCAGAGCCCCCAGTGACCTGAGCGGCGGCGAGTGCCAGGCTCACGGTGACACCACCGGCTGCATGCAGGTAGCTGGCGGTATCGACACCACCGTTGCCATCTATAAGGTCATTGCCAGCTGTGGCTTGAAGCACCTGATCGGACGCATCACCAATCAGGCTACCGCTGCTGACAATGTCCACGACCAGCTGCTGACTACCGGTGGCATCACCATCGGCGTCGATTAGACTAAAGCCGAACTCCAGGTTGGCGTCGAGCGTACTGGTCTGCGGACTAAGCAGGCCGATATCCACTACCTTGATCACATCACTATCAGCGGTTTGAGTAGTTGTATTGCCAGAGTCGGCCGCGAAGGCAATCAGATTAACCAGCGACGAACCACCCAGCACCCCGGTAGCCCGGTTCAGATTGATACCGGAACCATTTACCCCTTCGGTCGAAACCAACAACTGCGCACCGTAGATCAGGTAATTCTCACCTGCGGCCTTATAGTCGTTGGCCTCAATGATCACTACGCCGTCACTGCCATCAGTGAAAGTGATGCCGTAGGGGTTGATTTCACCGGAGCGATAAATGTCATCGGCCCCTACCACCACGACACGTGTCGTGGTCGCATTGGTCAGCGGATTGATCAGTTTGAGCAGAACGACCATATCCTCAGTCGAACCGAGCTGCCCCAGCTTGAGATACATCACACTGGCCTTGGCGTCGCCCGCCCCCGGACTGGGGTCGCCTCCGGGACTGGTGGTATAGAAGTCCATATTCAGAACTTCACCCGCCTGCAAAGTATCGCCGGCTACACCATTCTGGTCACCGGAGATACTCACCCACGTTTGACTGGCAGTGAAGGTCTCATTCTCCGTCAGCATGCCATCACCATTGGTAGTGCTCAGATCGACCTTATCGTTACCGCCTACCTCTTCAGAGGCGGTAAAGCGCACATAGAAGTTATCCGCCAGCTTGGAAACCACAATTTCCGGTTGAGAGTCGGCACTGCCGACAATATTGAAGCTTTGCTTGGACTGGGTCTCGCTGGTCTTTAGGAAACTGTAACCCTCAAGAGGCGCACTCAACTTGAGCGTATAAGTACCGGCCACCTTGTCGAAGGTCAGCGTTCCACTGGCATTACTCAACGCATTAGTGTCCGATATCGGATCCGCATCATATTTGAAGAACACATTGAAGACAGCTTGACTATCACTCTCAGCAGCCCACGTAACCGAAGAGTTGCTAATGCTGCCGACACCAACTGTTCCCGCCAACAGGATCGACGAAAAATCTGAGTTGCTGATCGAATAGCTCGCCCGTGAGTCAGCCCCAATCCGGTATTCAAAGATGCCGGTACCGCCAGTGGTGCTGTTGGCGGCATTGACATACACCAGATTGGAGGTAGCCAGGATAGTCGGAATATCGTCAACCACCGTCACGACAAACCGGCCCGCGCCCGTCAGCTCAACACTGTCACCATCGGCATCCGTCGCCACCAGCAGTTTGGTGAAATCAAGACCCGATACTGAGGTCACCGGCTCAACACCCGGGGCACTGGTCACCAGT
>NZ_JBAQLP010000134.1:0-29140 GCF_049301935.1 Pseudomonas sp.
CCGGTGTCGATGACGATATAGGTTCGCCCCTGCCACTTGGCCTCGCCGTACTGGCGATCACGGGTCAGACCAGACAGGTCGCCGACAATCGCGTCACGGGACTTGGTCAAGCGGTTAAACAGGGTGGACTTGCCGACGTTCGGGCGGCCCACCAGGGCAATTACGGGAACCATTAGGCTCTCCACTTCGTTATTTCAGAAAATACAAAAGCCGCTGCAGGGGCAGCGGCCGGAATTCATTGCACTGGCCAGTGCTACACAACCCTAGGTGCTGTGCAGCATAGCCAAAGCGTTAGCGAGCGATCACTTGATGGTCAGCGCCACCAGATTGCCGCCGTTGCCGTAGGCATACAGCCAATCACCCACAACCAGCGGACGGGCACGCAGGCCGCCGCTGTCGATCCGCGTACGGCCGACAAAACGACCGTCCACCTGGCTGACCAGGTGCAGGTAGCCTTCCAGGTCACCAAATGCGATGTAGCTAGAGAACACTTCCGGCGCCGACAACTGGCGACGCGCCAGGGCGTCATTACTCCAGAGCGCCGAAGCCGAACGCTCGTCGATCCCTTCCACGGTACCGCTGGCCAGGCTTACGTAAACACTGCCATAACCCTGGGCCACACCGACCGAACTGGACGCTTCACGCTGCCAGAGGATACGACCGCTTTCCAGATCCAGCGCCGCAACGCGGCCCTGGTAGCTGACGGCGTACAGAGTGCCCGCCGAGAGCAGCAAGCCACCGTCGATATCGACCACACGATCAAGCTCGGAGCGCCCTTGCGGAACGGCTACACGCTGTTCCCAAACCGGAATACCGCGCTGAGCGTCCAGCGCAATCACCTTACCGGTGGACAGCCCGGCAATCGCCAGACGATTGGTCAGCACCGGGCTGCCAGTGCCGCGCAGGGTCAGTACGGCCGGGGTGTTTTCAAAGATCCAGCGCTGCTCGCCGCTGTTCATGTCCAGAGCGATCAGGCGGTCATCCTGGGTCTGTACCAGCACCACGTCGCCGTTCAGCGCCGGCGCAGCCAGCACTTCACTGGTCACGCGGGCGCGCCACTTCTCTTCACCGTTGGCGGTGTCGAGGGCGATGATCTCGCCTTTCAGCGTACCAACCACCACCAGGCCATAGCCGGCAGCGACTGCACCGGACACCGGGAGCTCCAGGTCGGCTTTCCAGATGACTTTGCCGGTCATGCGGTCCATGGCGACAACCAAGCCTTCGACATCGGCGGCATAGATCTGCTCGCCATCGATCGCCGGTACCAGCATGTTGAAGGACTCGCCCTGGCCGTCGCCAATCGAACGACTCCACTCTTTCTGCAGGCTGACTTCTTCCTCAAACTTGGGTAGATCGGCCGGTGGCAGTTCCTTCTTGCTATTGCTGCTGCAACCTACGGCCAGAACGGCCAGGGCCAGCAGTGCGGCATTCTTCCAGCGCATCACGTCACGCATCCCCTTTTGCCAGATCATCCAGCTTCATTTGCAGACCACCGACAGCGGCATCTTCAGAGAGCGCAGCCTTGGCTTTTTCGTAGGCGGCGTGCGCATCGTCGGCACGGCCGAGTTGCACCAGCAGATCACCTTTGAGTTCTTCACGGCTGGCGGCAAAGGCCGGCGCAACCTTGGTATCCAACAGTTTCAGGGCGTCTTCGGCCTTGTCTTGCGCAGCCAGCACACGCGCCAGGCGCTGACGAGCCAGCTCAGCCAGGCTGTCATCCGCCGGCTTGTCGATGATCGCCTGCAGCTCGCTGGCAGCGTCATCCAGCTTGCCCGCTTCGACAGCAACCTTGGCCACAAACAGACTGCCGTATTGGGCGTAATGGGTGCCGGCGAAATCTTTTTTCAGGGTACCAGCCAGCTCTGCGACCTTAGCGGCGTCAGGCTTGCCGCTCGGATCTAGAGCAGCTTCGAGCAATTGCTGATACACCAGCGAAGCACTCTGGGACTGATTAGCCTGATACTTCTGCCAGCCCTGCCAGCCGAACACCACCACCAACGCCAGCGCAACACCGGTCAGCAAAGGCATGCCATTGCGCTGCCACCAGTCCTTGATTACCGCCAGCTCTTCTTCATCGGTACGCGAAACCACCCCAACACTCCTATTCGCTAAATCACTCAACAGGCGCTCAGGCCTGATCGGCGCAGGTCGCCAGATGATCGGCCAATGCCGACCACGCAATACTTTGTTGTTCGCCCTGACCGCGCAGCGGCTTGCAACCTACCACTTGCTGGGCCAATTCGTCTTCACCCAAGATCAAGGCGTACAACGCGCCACTCTTGTCGGCCTTCTTGAACTGACTCTTGAAGCTGCCCGCCCCGGCATTGACCTGCAGACGCAGGTTGGGCAGCTGATCACGCAGTTGCTCGCTCAAGGTCAGCGCCGCCAGTTCAGCGGGCTCGCCGAAGGCGCACAGGTAGATGTCGACCGTACGGGCGATTTCAGCCGGTACTTTACCTAGAGTTTCGAGCAACAGCACCAAACGTTCGATGCCCATGGCAAAACCCACGCCCGGCGTCGGTTTGCCGCCCATCTGCTCGACCAGGCCGTCATAGCGACCACCGGCGCACACCGTGCCTTGGGAACCGAGCTGATCGGTTACCCACTCGAACACCGTCTTGCTGTAGTAATCCAGGCCACGCACCAGCTTGGGGTTGATCACGTACGGCACGCCGGCCGCATCCAGACGGGCCTTAAGCCCCTCGAAATGCACGCGCGACTCGTCATCCAGGTAATCTGCCAGCTTCGGCGCGTTCACCAGCAGGGCCTGAGTTTCCGGCACTTTACTGTCCAGCACGCGCAACGGGTTGCTGCCCATACGGCGGCGGCTGTCCTCATCCAGCTGATCGGCATGGGCAGTCAAGAACTCGACCAGCGCATCGCGATACACCGCGCGCGCGGCGCTGGTGCCCAGGCTGTTGAGTTCAAGTTTCACCGCATCACGGATACCCAGCAGGCCCCACAGGCGCCAGGTCAGCACGATCAGCTCGGCATCGATATCCGGGCCGTCGATATTGAAGACTTCCACACCAATCTGGTGAAACTGGCGATAACGGCCTTTCTGCGGACGCTCGTGACGGAACATCGGGCCGATGTACCAGAGTTTCTGGGTCTGCCCACCGCCCGCCAGACCATGCTCAAGCACAGCGCGCACACAGGCGGCGGTGCCTTCCGGACGCAGGGTCAGGGAGTCGCCATTACGGTCGTCGAAGGTGTACATCTCTTTTTCGACGATATCGGTGACTTCACCAATCGAGCGCTTGAACAGCTCGGTGAATTCAACGATCGGCATACGGATCTGCCGATAGCCGTAGCCATCCAGCAGACCGCCAACAGCACCTTCGAAGTAGCGCCAAAGCGGGGTCTGCTCAGGCAGGATATCGTTCATGCCACGGATGGCTTGCAGGGACTTGCTCAATTCATTTCCTTAACGGTGTTAGCTGCGCACAATCAACGCGGCGTCAGCTGCGACCTTGTCGGCCGCTTTCTGGCGGATCAGCTTTTCCAGCTCATCGACCAGGTTGTCATTGCCCAGCTTGAGCGCCGGCTTGCCATCGATATAGATCAGATTGGGCGAGCCACCGGTCAGACCGATATGGGCTTCCTTGGCTTCGCCAGGGCCGTTGACCACGCAACCGATCACCGCCACATCCAGCGGCACCAACAGGTCTTCGACGCGCTGTTCCAGCTCGTTCATGGTCTTGACCACATCGAAGTTCTGCCGCGAGCAGCTCGGGCAGGCGATAAAGTTGATGCCGCGAGAGCGCAGGCGCAGCGATTTGAGGATGTCGTAGCCAACCTTGATCTCTTCCACCGGATCGGCAGCCAGGGAAATACGGATGGTGTCGCCGATGCCTTCGGCCAGCAGCATGCCCAGGCCTACGGCCGACTTGACTGTACCGGAGCGCAAACCGCCGGCTTCGGTGATGCCCAAGTGCAGCGGCTGCTCGATCTGCTTGGCCAGCAGGCGGTAGGCCTCGACGGCCATAAACACGTCGGAAGCCTTTACGCTGACCTTGAAGTCGGGGAAATTCAGACGATCCAGATGCTCGACATGGCGCAATGCCGACTCAACCAGCGCAGCAGGCGTGGGCTCGCCGTATTTCTTCTGCAGGTCTTTTTCCAGCGAACCGGCGTTGACCCCAATACGAATCGGAATGCCCTTGTCACGCGCCGCCTCAACCACCGCGCGCACACGGTCTTCGCGACCGATATTGCCCGGATTGATACGCAAACAGTCGACGCCCAGCTCGGCAACGCGCAGGGCAATCTGATAATCGAAGTGGATATCGGCCACCAGCGGCACGCGCACCTGCTGCTTGATCTTGCCGAAAGCCTCAGCAGCGTGCATATCCGGCACGGAAACCCGCACGATATCGGCACCGGCATCTTCCAGGCGACGGATCTGCGCCACGGTGGCGGCTACATCATTGGTGTCGCTATTGGTCATGCTCTGCACGGCGATGGGCGCATCGCCACCCACAGGTACGGAACCGACCCAGATTTTGCGTGAAATACGGCGTTTAATCGGTGACTCGCAATGCATGTTACTGCCCACCCAACTTCAGACGCGCGGTCTCACCGGAGATAAAGGGCGCCACATCGACCGGACTGCCATTCAGGCTGACCTGCACACCACGGGCATAACCCAGGCGCAGCTCTAGCGGGGCCTTACCGGCCAACTGCAGGCTATCGCCTTTGCGCTTGAGGGCACTGAACAATACCTTGCCATTGGCATCGGTCAGTTGCGTCCAGCAATCGGCAATAAAGGTCAGGCTGACCACTGCCTCGCCTGCAGCGGCTTGCACTGGAGCGACTTCAACTGGAGTTGCGGGCACAGCCTCGGCGACAACAGGTGCGGCATCGGCCGCAGCAGCGGGCACTGCCGGAACGCTTGCCGTTTCGGCGAATGTTTGCGGCTGTTCAGCTTGCGGGGCTACGGCTGCAGCCTCGCTGCCGGCAGCGTCTGGCAATGCAGCAGCCTCCTCAGACAGCAGCGGCAACGCGGCTTCTGTATCCAGCTGGGCAGCTTCCACCGCCTGGTCTTCCGGCTCATCCAGCGGATGAATCTGCGTGGTGCCGTCGGCGCCCTCTACTTCAACATGTTCAAGGCTGGTTGACGCCAGGTCTTCGGCGCGGCGCTCGGCCTGCTCCTGCCACCAGAAGAAGCTCAAACCAGCCAGCGCCAGCAACACACCAAAACTGACCATGCGCAGGATGCGTTGCGAGTAGCTCACCGGCTCCTCGATGCGCCCCAGGCTGTGCACATTGCTACCGGCGGCGTCGCTGCCAGTAAACTGATCGAATTCCAGCACCAGACGGTTCTGATCGACTTCCAGCAACTTGGCGTAAGCCCGCACATAACCGCGGGCAAAGGTGTGCCCAGGCAGCTTGTCGAAGGCACCTTGCTCAACCTGACTCAAGCGCTGCGGGGTCAAGTTCAACTGCGCGGCAACCTCGGCAATGGTCCAACCGCGGCTCTCACGAGCCTTGCGCAAAGTCTCACCCGGATTGATACGGGGAACTGCTAGCACTTCTGGATGCGCCGCTTTCATCATTGCTCCGCCAGGTATTGCTGATATTCCGGGGTACCCGGATAGAGTCGCTTCAACTGCAAACCGAGACTCGCGGCATTGTCGCGCTCCTCGAAAATCTTCGCCAAACGCACGCCCAACAACAGGCTTCGCGCACTGTGTGGGGCTAACCCTAGGTAACTCTCGTAATAGCCGCGTGCCGGCACATAGAGATTGTCCTCATAGGACAACTGCGCCATTTCCAGCAATGCGCGGGGCTGGCGGCTGTTCAGGCGCAGCGAACGCTCGAAATAGGCCTTGGCCTGTTCGCGTTGTTTGAGCTGCAACGAGGTCAGACCGAGGTTTTCAAAAACTCGCGAACGCTCAGGGTAAAGGTTGTCCTGAGCTGCCTGGGTGTAACGTTCGAGAGCTTCCTGATAGCGCTTCTGCTCATACAGGAAACTGCCGTAGTTATTCAGCAGGCGGGGATCGCCATGGCGCTGCGAAATGGCCTTGCGGAAGTGCTCATCCGCCAGCTTCGGCTCCATCTCAATCTGAAATGCTAAAGCCAGAGCAGCATGCGCGTCCGCATTGGAAGAGTCGAGTTCCAGAGCCTTTTTCAGCGGCACTTTGGCTCGCTCAGTTTCACCCTTCTGCAGATAGCCGATGCCCAGTTGGACATAAGCATCGCGGGCTTCTTCGCGGCCCTTGGCGGTTTTCATCGGATCAACATTACCGGTAGTCACGCAACCGGCTAACAGACTGGCGGCCAACAGCAATAACGCGGGACGCAAGGTCATGGGTATCCTCCCCTCAGGTTCGATTGGCGGCGGAACTCGGCGTTTCGGCCTCGCTACTCAATTCACGCACAGCAATATAGCGCTCACTACGGCGGGTACGGTCCATAACCTGGCCAACCAACTGGCCACACGCCGCGTCAATGTCCTCACCCCGCGTGGTACGTACGGTGACATTGTGTCCGGCTTTGTGCAGCAGGTCCTGGAAACGGCGAATAGCATTGTTGCTGGGCCGCTCGTACCCGGAGTGGGGGAAGGGATTAAACGGAATCAGATTGATCTTGCAAGGCACATCTTTGAGAAGTGCGATCATTTCCTCAGCGTGCTCAGTCTTATCGTTTACATCCTTGAGCAGGGTGTATTCGATAGTCAGCACGCGTTTCTCGCCCAGGCGCGAGACATAACGCTTACAGGCCGCCAGTAGCATTTCCAGCGGGTACTTCTTATTGATCGGCACCAGCTGGTTGCGCAGCGCATCGTTCGGCGCATGCAGCGACAGCGCGAGCGACACATCAATCACTTCGCCGAGCTTGTCGATCATCGGCACTACGCCTGAGGTGGACAGCGTCACCTTGCGCTTGGAGATACCGTAGCCGAGGTCGTCCATCATGATTTTCATGGCGGCAACCACGTTGTCGAAGTTCAGCAACGGCTCACCCATGCCCATCATCACCACGTTGGTGATGGCGCGGTCGATCTTCGCCGGTACGCTACCGAACGACTTGTTGGCGATCCACACCTGACCGATCACTTCGGCAGCGCTCAGATCGCTATTGAAACCTTGTTTACCGGTCGAGCAGAAACTGCAATCCAGCGCGCAGCCGGCCTGCGACGACACACACAAGGTGCCACGCGAGCCCTGGGGGATATACACGGTTTCTACGCAACTGCCTGACGCCACGCGCACTACCCACTTGCGGGTGCCATCAGTGGAAATATCTTCGCTGACCACTTCCGGGCCGCGGATTTCAGCACAGGCCTTGAGCTTTTCGCGCAAGGCCTTGCTGACATTACTCATGGCATCGAAATCATCGACACCAAAGTGGTGAATCCATTTCATCATCTGGCCGGCACGGAAACGCTTTTCCCCGATGCTGTCGAAGAATTGCTCCATTTCTGCCTGGGTCAGACCCAGCAGATTGATTTTACCGGTCGCTTCAGTCATGGCTTCACCCTCACCCGATTCGCTTAGCGAATACGTGCGCAAACTTCGGTTGCAGCGAAGAAGTAAGCGATTTCACGGGCAGCAGAAGCTTCGGAATCGGAACCGTGAACAGCGTTTTCGTCGATGGAAACCGCGAAATCAGCACGGATGGTGCCGGCAGCCGCTTCTTTAGGGTTGGTAGCGCCCATCAGCTCGCGGTTAGCCAGAACAGCGTTTTCGCCTTCCAGAACCTGAACGATAACCGGACCGGAGGTCATGAAAGCCACCAGGTCCTTGAAGAAGCCGCGCTCGCTGTGCTCAGCGTAGAAGCCAGCAGCTTCGCGCTCGGACAGTTGAACCATTTTCGAAGCAACGACGCGCAGGCCGGCTTTTTCGAAGCGGCTGGTGATCTCGCCAACTACATTCTTGGCAACGGCATCGGGCTTGATGATGGAGAAAGTGCGTTGAACAGCCATGTGAAACTCCAGAAACAGTGATTAAAGCGAAAAATTAAACCCGCGAATTATACGCGGGTTCCGATTAAATGCGTAGGCCAGGCCAAAAGGCCGATTAATCAGCCTCTTCGATCCAGGCTGCCTGAATGGCTTCCAGCACCTTTTCACCGCCGCGCTGCGGGTCATCGGAAAAATCCGGCAACTCCAAAACCCAGCGATGCAGATCGACGAAGTTTACGTAACGCGGGTCCACCTCAGGTTTGCACTCAGCCAGCTGAATGGCGATTTCCAGAACATCAACCCACTTCAGACTCATAACAGCTCCAGGGATCAGTGCGGCGCTTCGGCGGCGTGGTTGAGCGAGTACTTGGGGATTTCCACGGTCAGGTCTTCATCACCCACAATAGCCTGGCAGGACAACCGCGATTGCGCTTCCAGCCCCCAGGCTTTATCGAGCATGTCTTCTTCCAGCTCATCGGCCTCAGCCAGCGAGTCGAAGCCCTCACGAATAATGCAGTGACAGGTGGTGCAGGCGCACACACCGCCGCAGGCACTTTCGATCTCGATATGGTGCTCGTGCGCCACCTCAAGCAGCGAAGTACCTGGCGTGACCTCGACCACCAGCCCCTCCGGACACAGCACCGCGTGAGGCAGAAAAATGATCTGCGGCATGCTTATTCCTCAATCTCATCAAGACTACGGCCGGCCAGGGCGGCCTTGACCGTGGCATCCAGACGACGCGCGGCAAAAGCATCCGTCACCTGGGTCAAACGCTTGGTTTGCTGCTCAATCGCCAGACCATCACTGCCGGCCATCAAGCCACGCAACTGCTCTATCTGCGCGTCGATGGCCAGGCGCTCATCAGCATCCAGCAACCGCTCGCCATCGGCCAGCAATGCCGCTTCGACCGCTTCCAGCAAACGCTGAGCATCGACCTGCTGCTCGCGCAGCACACGGGCAACCTTGTCGTCACCGGCATTTTTGAAGGAGTCCTGCAGCATGCGGGCGATTTCGCCATCGGTCAGACCATAGGACGGCTTGACCTGGATACTCGCCTCGACGCCCGAGGCCAGCTCGCGGGCCGCCACACTCAGCAGGCCATCGGCATCCACTTGAAAGGTCACGCGAATCTTCGCCGCGCCGGCAACCATCGGCGGAATACCGCGCAACTCAAAGCGCGCCAGGGAGCGGCAATCGCTGATCAGTTCGCGCTCGCCCTGCAGCACATGCACCATCATGGCCGTCTGACCATCTTTATAGGTGGTGAAGTCCTGCGCGCGAGCCACGGGAATAGTGGTGTTGCGCGGAATCACCTTTTCCATCAGCCCACCCATGGTTTCCAGGCCGAGCGATAGAGGAATCACATCCAGCAACAGCAGTTCTTCGCCATCACCGCGCTTGTTGCCCGCCAGGGCATCGGCCTGAATCGCCGCACCGATGGCCACCACCTGATCCGGATCGATATCGGTCAACGGCTCACGGGCAAACAACTCGGCGACCGCCTGACGCACACGCGGCACACGAGTAGAGCCACCCACCATGACCACGGCTTCGATTTCTTCCAGCTCAATTCCGGCATCACGCACCGCGCGACGACAGGCCTTGAGGCTGCGCGCCAGCATCGGCTCAATCAGCGCGTCGAACTGCTCACGACTCAATTGCCCGGTCCAGCCGGCATAGCTGAGGCTTGCCATCGCGCTGTCGGTCAGCGCCTCCTTGGCAGCGCAGGCCGCTTCCAGCAATAGACGCTGCTGCGTTGGATCAAGATCAGAGGAAATCCCTGCCTGCTCAACTATCCAGCCGGCGATGGCATGGTCGAAGTCATCGCCACCCAGCGCGCTGTCGCCGCCAGTGGCCAGCACTTCAAACACGCCACCGGTCAGGCGCAGCACGGAAATATCGAAGGTGCCGCCGCCCAGGTCATAGATGGCGACCACGCCCTCGGCATGCTGATCCAGACCATAGGCCACGGCAGCCGCAGTCGGCTCGTTAAGCAGGCGCAGCACATTCAGACCAGCCAGACGCGCAGCGTCTTTAGTGGCCTGGCGCTGCGAGTCATCGAAATAGGCCGGCACCGTGATAACCGCACCCACCAGCTCCCCACCGAGGCTCGCTTCAGCGCGTTGACGCAACACCTTGAGAATATCGGCCGAGACTTCAACCGGGCTCTTCGACCCCTGCACGGTCTCGATAAACGGCATATGTGATTCGCCGCCAACAAAGCGGTACGGCAGCTGCTCGCCAAGCTGTTTGACGTCCGCCAGGCCGCGCCCCATCAGACGCTTGACCGACAGCACGGTATTCAGCGGGTCGGCCGATGCGGCCGCCTTGGCGACTTCGCCCACCTCGACCCGATCCGCGTGATAGCGCACGGCGGAGGGCAGGATAACCTGCCCAGCCGCATCGGCCAGGGGCACGGAAAGGCCGCTACGCACGGCGGCAACCAGCGAGTTGGTGGTACCCAGATCAATCCCCACGGCCAGGCGACGCTGGTGTGGCTGTGGGCTTTGTCCGGGCTCAGCGATCTGCAGTAAGGCCATGGTTAATCAGTGCTTATCTAGACTCGGGCACGCCTCTGGGGCCTGCGCGCGTTAATCGTCGAGGCGCTCTTCCAGCTGGCGAACCTCGTGGGAAAGCTTGTCGAGAAACTGCATGCGACGCATCAGGCGCTCGGCCTCTTCACGTCGCGAAGCATCATCCCAACAAACCGCAAAACTTTCGCTGAGCTCATCCTGAGCCACCTTCAAACGCCGCTTGAACTGCGCCACACCCGCCAGGTCCGCACTGTCGTGCAGATCTTCCAGCTCTTCGCGCAGCTGCATCTGCTGCAGCAGGAAATCCGCATCCTGCACCGTCACTTCCAGCGGCAACTCGGGGCCGCGTAGCGCCAACAAATAGCGGGCGCGCCGCGGTGCACTCTTGAGCGTGCTGTAAGCCTCGTTAAGGCTGGCGGACTGCTCGAGAGCCAGACGCTGATCACGCTCGGAAGCATCGGCAAAGCGATCCGGATGGACATTGCGCGCCAGCTCGCGATAACGCACGGCTAGCTGGTCAAGATCCAGGCGGAAGCTTGGCTGCAGGTCAAATAAAGCAAAGTGACAAGGACTGCCCACACGCGCCTCAGATATTGAAGCTTTCGCCGCAGCCACATTCGCCGCGCACATTCGGGTTGTTGAACTTGAAGCCTTCGTTCAACCCCTCTTTAACGAAGTCCAGCTCGGTGCCATCGAGGTAGACCAGACTCTTGGGATCGATGATCACCTTGACGCCATGGTTCTCGAACACTTGATCTTCGCTGGCGGCCTCATCGACAAACTCCAGCACATAGGCCAAGCCGGAACAGCCCGTGGTGCGCACACCCAGGCGAATACCTTCGCCCTTGCCACGCCCTTCAAGAGAGCGACGCACGTGCTGAGCGGCAGCTTCGGTCATGCTGATAGCCATCGACAAACCTCCTTAGAGCAAGCCTTTCTTCTGCTTGTAATCGCGCACAGCGGCCTTGATGGCATCTTCGGCGAGTACCGAGCAGTGAATTTTCACCGGTGGCAGAGCCAATTCCTCGGCCAGCTGGGTGTTCTTGATGGTTTCCGCTTCGTCCAGGGTCTTACCCTTCATCCACTCTGTGGCAAGGGAGCTGGAAGCGATCGCCGAACCGCAGCCATAGGTCTTGAACTTGGCGTCTTCAATCACACCCTGCTCGTTGACCTTGATCTGCAAACGCATCACGTCGCCGCAGGCCGGCGCGCCGACCATGCCGGTACCGACGTCCGGATCTTCCGCATCCATCTTGCCGACGTTGCGCGGGTTTTCGTAATGGTCGATAACCTTTTCACTGTAAGCCATGCTGGTATTCCTTCCTCATCAGAGAGCCGCTCTTGCTCGGCGACTATTTAGTGCGCCGCCCACTCGATCTTGGAGATGTCGACACCGTCTTTGTACATATCCCACAGCGGCGACAATTCGCGCAGCTTGGTGACCGCTTCGCAGACTTTCTGCGCGGCGTAATCGACTTCTTCATCGGTAGTGAAGCGGCCGAAAGTAAAACGAATCGAGCTGTGTGCCAGTTCATCATTGCGGCCCAGGGCACGCAATACGTAGGACGGCTCCAGGGAAGCCGAAGTACAGGCCGAGCCAGACGAAACCGCCAGATCCTTGAGCGCCATAATCAGCGACTCACCCTCAACGTAGTTGAAGCTGAGGTTGAGGTTGTGCGGCACACGGGCGCTCATGCTGCCATTGATGTACAGCTCTTCCAGACCATCGACCTGCTTGAAGAAACGATCACGCAAAGCCTGGATACGCTGGTTTTCCTGGAGCATTTCTTCCTTGGCAAAGCGGAAGGCCTCACCCATGCCGACGCACTGGTGAGTCGCCAGGGTGCCGGAGCGCATGCCGCGCTCGTGACCGCCGCCATGGGTCTGGGCTTCCAGACGCACACGCGGTTTGCGCCGTACAAACAGCGCGCCGACACCTTTCGGGCCATAGGTCTTGTGCGCGGAGAAGGACATCAGATCGACCTTGAGCGCGTCCAGATCGATGGCCACCTTGCCGGTGGACTGCGCCGCATCAACATGCAGGAACACGCCACGCGAGCGGGTTAATTCACCGATTGCGGCAATATCGTTGATCGTGCCGATCTCGTTATTCACGTGCATGACCGACACCAGAATGCTGTCCTCACGCAGCGCCGCCTCGATCATGGCCGGGGTAATCAGGCCGTCTTCGCCAGGCTCGATGTAGGTCACTTCGAAGCCTTCGCGCTCAAGCTGGCGCATAGTATCCAGCACCGCTTTGTGCTCGATTTTCGAGGTGATCAGGTGCTTGCCTTTAGTCTTGTAGAAATCGGCGATGCCCTTGATCGCCAGGTTGTTGGACTCGGTAGCACCGGAGGTCCAGACAATCTCACGCGGGTCGGCATTAACCAGCTCAGCCACCTGACGGCGAGCGTTTTCCACGGCCTCTTCAGCCTTCCAGCCAAACACATGGGAGCGCGACGCCGGGTTGCCGAAGTTGCCGTCAACCAGCAGGCATTCGCTCATTTTTTGCGCAACACGCGGATCAACCGGGGTGGTGGCGGAATAATCGAGGTAAATCGGCAACTTCATCAATTCTCTCCTAATCAGGTATCAGGCCAGCTAGCCAGCGCGTTGCGCTCAATCGACGGCGGACGTTTCGATCTTATCCAGGTACGGCGTCCTGCCATTGCAGCGGCGCTGATCCTGGCGCTGAGCCACTTCCTGTACTTCACGGCGGGTCACCAAGTCAGCGAGACTGATGCCACTTAAAAATTCGTGTATCTGCTGGCTGAGGTCGCACCACAAATGGTGGGTCAGACAGGTATCACCCGCATGGCAATCGCCCTGCCCCTGGCAGCGCGTGGCGTCGACCGACTCGTTGACCGCGTCAATCACCTCAGCCACCTGAATACCCTGCATGTCGCGCGACAGCTGATAACCACCGCCTGGCCCGCGCACGCTGGACACCAGATTACCGCGGCGCAACTTGGCAAACAGCTGCTCCAGATAGGAAAGGGAAATACCCTGCCGCTCGGAGATATCAGCCAGAGACACCGGCCCGCGCTGAGCGTGCAACGCCAGATCAAGCATGGCGGTGACGGCGTAACGGCCTTTGGTGGTTAGTCGCATGGGGATTACCGCGTGGTCGCAATATGCCGCGAGTATGCAATTCCCGAGTATTTAAGTCAACTATAAGACCTAGTGCCTTAGTCGGGATTAGCCGCAATGAGGGCGCGCAGCATAGCAAAATGCACGCGCGCGCACCATCAAGCCGCAGGCTTGTCTGCGTCTTTGACCACGCCGGCGAAGTCCTCGTCACGCAGTTGCGGCAAATCCTTGGCGCAGTAGTCGCTACCCAAGGACTTGAGCGCGCCGCACATGCCTTCCAGGCGCCCATCCACCGCATGCAGGTGATCGAGCAGCTGACCAATGGCACGCGCCACCGGGTCCGGCATGTCCTGACTCACGCCATAGGCATCGAAACCGAGCTTCTCGGCAATTGCCTGGCGCTTGGCTTCCTGCTCATCATCGGTTTTGACGATGATCCGCCCCGGGATACCGACCGCCGTAGCACCCGCTGGCACCTCCTTGGTGACCACGGCATTGGAGCCGATCTTGGCGCCGGCGCCGACCGTGAACGGCCCCAGCACCTTGGCACCCGCTCCGACCACCACACCATCTTCCAGCGTCGGGTGGCGCTTACCCTTGTTCCAGCTGGTGCCGCCCAGGGTCACACCCTGGTAAAGGGTGACGTCATTGCCAATTTCGGCCGTTTCACCAATCACGATGCCCATGCCGTGATCGATAAAGAAGCGCCGACCGATCTTCGCGCCCGGGTGAATTTCGATGCCGGTCATCCAGCGCCCGAAGTTCGACACCACTCGCGCCAGCCACTTCCAGCCGCTACCCCATAGCGCGTGCGCGATGCGATGCAGCCAGACCGCATGCAAGCCCGGATAGCACGTAATGACCTCAAAGGCATTACGCGCCGCCGGGTCGCGATGAAATACGCTCTGGATATCCTCTCGCATGCGCTCAAACATCTGCCTTCTCCTGCCCAGGGTGCTCGCCACGCGCCGCCTTGATGGTTTCCGTCAAGATACCGCGCAAGATATTCATTTCCAGCTTGCTTATCGCACTGCGTCCGTACAAGCGGCGCAGACGACTCATCAAATGCCGCGGCTTGGCCGGATCGAGAAACCTGATTTCAACCAATGCCTGTTCCAGGTGGCGATAAAACGACTCCAGCTCATCCGCCGTAACCGGCTGCGAGCTCTGGATGGCCGTGGCCTCCAGCTTGAGCGTCTTGGTCGGCTGGTTTTCTGCCGCCAACCAGGCCATACGCACCTCGTAAGCCAGCACCTGCACCGCCGCCGCCAGATTCAGCGAACTGAACGCCGGGTCAGACGGAATGTGCACATGAAAATGGCAGCGCTGCAATTCTTCATTGGTCAGGCCGGCATACTCACGACCGAACACCAGCGCCACTTCGCCACCCTGCTGCGCCTGCTCGCACGCCGCCACGCCACATTCGCGCGGATCCAGCAGCGGCCAGGGAATACGCCGATCCCGCGCACTGGTGCCCAACACCAGACTGCAACCGACTAACGCTTCCTCCAGTGTGCCGACCACCTGCGCCGCATCGAGAATATCGCTGGCGCCCGAAGCGCGCGCCACCGCCTCTCCACTGGGAAAGTCCTGCGGATCGACCAGCACCAGCTGCATCAACCCCATGTTTTTCATGGCCCGCGCCGCGCCACCGATATTGCCCGGATGACTGGTACCGACCAACACAACACGAATATTTTCCAGCAACGCAAACGCTCACAGACAAGCCTATAGAGAAGTAAATCTTACAGAAGCCACCCGCCTTACGCCACGCAAGGCGCAGGTTGCACTTCAACCGCCGAGCTTTTCTGCTAGAATGGCCGGCTTTCTTTAACGACCCAGGTGAACATCCATGCAGCCCATGCTGAATATCGCGCTGCGCGCAGCCCGTAGCGCCGGCGAAATGATCTTCCGCTCGACCGAACGCTTGGACGTCATCTCGGTCGACGAGAAAGAAGCCAAGGACTATGTAACTGAAGTAGATCGCTCTGCCGAGCAGCTGATCATTCAGGCCCTGCGCAAAGCCTTCCCGAACCACGGCATCCTCGGCGAGGAAAGCGGCCTGAGTGAGGGCAGCGGCGATGGCGCCGATTACCTATGGATCATCGATCCACTGGACGGCACCACCAACTTTATCCGGGGTATTCCGCACTACGCCGTCAGCATCGCCTGCAAATACCGTGGCCGCCTTGAGCACGCCGTGATCATCGACCCGGTTCGCCAGGAAGAATTCACCGCCAGCCGCGGCCGTGGCGCCGCCCTCAACGGCCGCCGTCTGCGCGTTGGTAATCGCAAGAGCCTGGAAGGCGCCCTGCTCGGCACCGGCTTCCCGTTCCGCGACAGCCAGATGGACAACCTGGAAAACTACATCGGCATGTTCCGCAGCCTGGTCGGCCAGACCGCTGGCGTTCGCCGTGCAGGCGCCGCGAGCCTGGATCTGGCCTACGTGGCCGCCGGTCGCTTCGATGCGTTCTGGGAGTTCGGCTTGTCCGAATGGGACATGGCTGCTGGCGCACTGCTGATTCAGGAAGCGGGCGGCCTGATCAGCGACTTCAGCGGCGGCCACGAATTCCTGGAAAAAGGCCAGATCGTTGCCGGCAACACCAAGTGCTTCAAGGCCGTACTGACGGCCATTCAGCCGCACTTGTCGGCCTCCTTGAAGCGCTGATCAAGCCACAATAAAAAAGCGCCCCGCGGGGCGCTTTTTTGTACCTAGTGAACCCTGGCGATCAGTTGCTGGATTGATCCACCAACACCAACTGACCATCCTTGACCGGAATCTGCCGGCCCGGATCACTGGCCATGCGCACCTGGCTCACCTTGCCATCCAACTCGTACTTCACGTCATAGCCCACCAGCTTTTCGCTGGTATCGGTCACCGTGCTGCAACGGGTTTCGGTGGTGGTGTAGGTATCACGACTCTGCAGATGCTCTTGCGCCTTATTGCCGGCATAACCGCCACCCACTGCTCCGGCGACTGTCGCCAGCTTCTTGCCGTTGCCGCCACCGACCTGATTACCCAGCAAGCCGCCCACCACCGCACCAATCGCGGTACCGGCTATCTGGTGCTGATCCTTGACCGGCGCCTGACGGGTGACCGCCACATCCTTACAGACCTCGCGCGGCGTCTTGATGGTTTCCTTGATCGGCTTAACCGCCAGCACTTCGGCATATTCCGGCGCGCTGACGATGTTGTAAGTAGCCACCGCGCCACCCGCCGTCACACCCACGGCACCCAATACCGCGCCTACCAACATTGACTTGTTCATACAGGCCTCCTTGAAACCGCTGCTTGGCGCTCAACGCGCCTTACTCCCTGCCTTGGAGCATAAAAAAACCGGGCAAGTTCAACACCTGCCCGGCTCACTCAATCATTTGCGATAAAGCGCACAGATTCAGGGGCGCTCATCGACCTCTTCTTCCACCACCGGTGGAATCAGGTCATCGACCGTCAGATCCAGCCACACCAGCACCACGTTGGCGATATAGACCGACGAGTAAGTACCCGCGCTCACCCCGACAAACAGCGCCACCGAGAAGGCGAACAGGTTGTCGCCGGCGAATATCAGCAGTGCGGCAATCGCCAGCAAGGTGGAGATCGAGGTCGCCATGGTGCGCAGCAGGGTCTGCGTGGTAGAGATGTTGATGTTTTCAATCAACGTCGCCTTGCGCAGCACGCGGAAGTTCTCGCGCACCCGGTCGAACACCACAATGGTGTCGTTCAGCGAGTAGCCGATGATCGCCAGCAACGCCGCCATCACCGTCAGATCGAAGGTGATCTGGAAGAACGACAGAATGCCCAGGGTGACAATCACGTCGTGGATCAGCGAGACAATCGCACCCACGCCGAACTTCCATTGGAAACGGAAGGCCAGGTACAGCATCACCCCACCCAGCGCCAGCAGCAGACCAAGTCCACCCTGGTCGCGCAGCTCTTCCCCCACCTGCGGGCCGACGAACTCGACCTTTTTCACCTCAAGCTGCTCGCCGGTCTGGCGCAGCGCGGCGGCCACCTTGTTACCCAAATCAGGATCGCTGCCCTGCATGCGCACCACCACATCGGTGGTGGCGCCAAAGCTCTGCACCACGGCATCGGCATAACCGGCACCGGCCAGCTGCGCACGGATATTACCGAGGTCTGCCGGCTGCTCGTAGCTCAGTTCGATTTGCGTGCCGCCGGTAAAATCCAGCCCCAGGTTCAAGCCCTTGGTAAACAGGCTAACCAGTGCCAACAGCGTCAGCAGCAGGGTGAAGGCGAACGCAATATTGCGCACCCCCATGAAGTTGATCGTACGATTCATCACAGCCCCTTAAATCCACAACTTCTTGAAGTCACGCCCGCCGCACGTCAGGTTGACCATGCAACGCGTCACCAGAATGGCGGTAAACATCGAGGTGAGAATACCCAGCGACAGGGTCACGGCGAAGCCCTTGACCGGCCCGGTACCCATGGCGAACAGAATGCCGCCCACCAGCAGGGTGGTCAGGTTGGCGTCGACAATCGCCGAGTAAGCCCGATCAAAACCCTCATGGATCGCGCGCTGGATCGACATGCCATTGGCAATCTCTTCACGAATACGCGAGAAGATCAACACGTTGGCGTCCACCGCCATACCCATGGTCAGCACGATACCGGCGATACCCGGCAGGGTCAGGGTGGCGCTGAGCAACGACATCAGTGCCAGCAACAGCACCATGTTCAGGCCCAGGGCAATGGTCGCCAGCACACCGAAGAAACGGTAAATCGCGATGATAAACAGCGAGACAAACAGCATCGCCCACAGCGACGCACTGATGCCCTTGGCAATGTTATCCGCACCCAGGCTCGGGCCAATGGTGCGCTCTTCGGCAAAGTACATCGGCGCCGCCAGCCCACCGGCACGCAGCAACAACGCGAGCTCGGACGACTCGCCCTGACCATCCAGGCCGGTGATGCGGAACTGGCTGCCCAGCGGCGACTGAATGGTCGCCAGGCTGATGATCTTCTTCTCTTCGACGAAGGTCTGCAGCTCGACTTCCTTCTCGACGCCATCCACCACCTGGCGCACGTAGCGGGTTACCGGCTTCTGCTCGATAAAGATCACCGCCATGCTGCGCCCGACATTGTTGCGGGTCGCGCGGTTCATCAGGTCGCCGCCGCGGCCATCCAGACGGATATTCACCTGCGGGCTGCCGTTCTCATCGAAACTGGCCTGGGCATCGGTCACCTGATCACCGGTGATGATCAGATCACGCTCCAGCTGCGCCGGCGGACGACCTTCCTCGCGGAATTCGAAGCTTTCGGTCGCCGCCTTGGCCGCATCTGGTTCGGCGGCCAGACGGAACTCCAGGTTGGCGGTTTTGCCGAGAATACGCTTGGCTTCGGCGGTGTCCTGCACACCTGGCAGCTCAACCACGATGCGGTTGGCGCCCTGACGCTGGACCAGCGGCTCGGCCACGCCCAGCTCGTTGACCCGGTTACGCACGGTGGTCAGGTTCTGCTTGATCGAGTATTCGCGAATCTCGACCAGCTTGGCCTGAGTCAGCGCCAGACGCAGCACCTGCTGCTCGCCACGCTGCACGGTGGTCAGGTCAAAATCGGTGAAATCCTTACGAATCAGCTGCTGAGCCTTCTCCAGCGTCGCTTCATCGGCAAAGCCCAGCTGGATGGCGCCATCCAGCTCAGGCAGGCTGCGATAACGCACGCGCTCTTTACGCAGCAGGCTCTTGACCTCGCCTTCGTAAACCTTGCGGCGCGCATCCAGGGCTTTGTCCATGTCCACTTCCATCAGGAAGTGCACACCACCGGACAAGTCCAGGCCCAGCTTCATCGGGCTGCCGCCCAGGTTGCGCAGCCAGTCCGGCGTGGTTTGCGCCAGGTTCAGGGCCACTACGAACTCATCGCTCAAAGCCTTGCGCACCAGCTCTTTGGCTGGCAGCTGGTCTTCAGCGCTGTTCAAGCGCAGCAAACCGGCACGGCCCTGATTGGCCAGGCTCACGGCTTTTACGCTAATACCGGCTGCTTCCAGGGCGCGGCTGGCGCGGTCCAGATCGGCCTGCTCGACGCGCATGGCGGAGCTGTTGCCACTGATCTGGATCGCCGGATCATCCGGGTACAGATTGGGCGCGGAATAGAGGAAGCCGATTGCCAGCACAGCCAGAATCAGCAGGTACTTCCAGAGGGGAAACTTGTTGAGCATGACGCCGCCCGTTATGACGCGGGGCGCATTAAGCGCCCCGTCGAATGGTAAAGGTGTGTGGCTTAGATCGCTTTCAGCGTGCCTTTAGGCAGCGAGGCGGCAATCGCCACTTTCTGAATCTTCAGTTCGACCGTGTCGGACACTTCGATTACCACGAAGTCATCGGAAACCTTCGACACCTTGCCAGCGATACCGCCGCTGGTTACCACTTCATCACCTTTCTGCAGGCCGCTGATCAGACCCTTGTGCTCTTTGGCACGCTTGGCCTGTGGGCGCCAGATCATCAGATAGAAGATGACCAGAAAGCCGACCAGAAATACCCATTCAAAGCCACTACCAGCAGGACCGGCAGCCGGTGCGGCGCCTTCAGCGAAAGCAGCGGGGATAAAAAAGCTCATGTAACACTCCTGTTGCAAGGGTCTTTAAAAGGTTGGGAATCAATCCAGAGGCGGCGTTGGCAGCCCGCGTTTGGCATAGAAGGCATCGACAAAGGCGGCCAATGTACCCTGTTGAATAGCCTCGCGCAAACCAGCCATAAGCACCTGATAATGCCGTAAGTTGTGGATTGTATTGAGCATGCTACCGAGCATTTCGCCACATTTATCCAGATGGTGCAGATAGGCGCGGGAGAAATGTTTGCAGGTGTAACAGTCGCAGGTTGGGTCCAGCGGCGAATTGTCCTGTTTATGAAAGGCATTGCGGATTTTCAGCACGCCAGTGTCGACGAACAGGTGGCCGTTGCGCGCGTTGCGGGTCGGCATCACGCAGTCGAACATGTCCACACCACGGCGCACGCCTTCAACCAGATCCTCCGGCTTGCCCACGCCCATCAGGTAACGCGGCTTGTCGGCCGGCAGCTGCGCAGGCAGGTAATCCAGCACCTTGATCATCTCGTCTTTCGGCTCGCCAACGGACAGACCACCAATGGCATAACCGTCAAAACCGATCTGCTCCAAGCCATCCAGGGAGACCTTGCGCAATTCCTCATGCATGCCGCCCTGAACGATGCCGAACAGCGCCGCCGTGCTTTCACCATGCGCCTCTTTCGAGCGTTTGGCCCAGCGCAGCGACAGCTCCATGGAACGCTTGGCCACATCGAACTCGGCCGGGTACGGCGTGCATTCGTCGAAGATCATCACGATGTCGGAACCCAGGTCGCGCTGCACCTGCATTGACTCTTCCGGCCCCATAAACACTTTGGCGCCATCAACCGGTGAGGCGAAGTACACGCCCTCCTCCTTGATTTTGCGCATGGCACCCAAGCTGAACACCTGAAAGCCGCCAGAATCGGTAAGGATCGGCCCCTGCCACTGCATAAAGTCGTGCAGGTCGCCGTGCTTCTTGATCACCTCGGTGCCGGGACGCAACCACAGGTGGAAGGTGTTGCCGAGGATGATCTGCGCACCAATCGCCTCGATATCCTGCGGCAACATGCCCTTGACCGTGCCATAGGTGCCCACCGGCATAAACGCCGGGGTTTCCACCACGCCACGGGGAAAAGTCAGCCGACCACGCCGCGCCTTGCCCTCGGTCGCCAACAATTCGAAAGACATGCGGCAGGTGCGCGTCATAGCTGCTCCTCAGGCCCGCGCGGCGCGGGGTTGCGGGTGATAAACATGGCATCACCGTAACTGAAAAAACGATACTCACCGGCAATCGCCGCCTGATAGGCCGCCATGGTTTCCGGGTAACCGGCAAACGCCGACACCAGCATCAGCAGGGTCGATTCCGGCAAATGGAAGTTGGTCACCAGCGCATCGACCACATGCAGCGGCCGTCCTGGGTAGATAAAGATGTCGGTGTCACCGCTGAAGGCCTTGAGCACGCCGTCACGGGCGGCGCTTTCCAGCGAGCGCACGCTGGTGGTGCCAACGGCAATCACCCGACCGCCACGCGCACGACAAGCCGCCACCGCGTCGACCACAGCCTGGCCGACCTCCAGCCACTCGCTGTGCATATGATGGTCTTCAATGCGCTCAACCCGGACCGGCTGAAAGGTGCCCGCACCCACGTGCAGGGTGACGAACGCCTGCTCAACGCCCTTCTCGGCAATTGCCGCGAGCAGCTGCTGATCAAAATGCAGCCCGGCGGTCGGCGCCGCAACGGCGCCAGCGCGGTCGGCATACACCGTCTGATAGCGCTCGCGGTCGGCCTGTTCGTCCGGACGGTCGATGTAAGGCGGCAACGGCATATGCCCCACCCGCTCCAGCAGCGGCAGCACGTCTTCGCTAAAGCGCAGCTCGAACAGCGCATCGTGGCGGGCCAGCATCTCGGCCTCGCCACCGCCGTCGATCAAGATCACCGAGCCCGGCTTCGGCGATTTGCTCGCACGCACATGGGCCAGCACACGATGGCTGTCCAGCACGCGCTCAACTAGGATCTCCAGCTTGCCACCGGAAGCCTTCTGGCCGAACAGCCGCGCCGGAATCACCCGGGTGTTGTTAAACACCATCAGATCGCCAGGACGCAGGTAATCCAGCAGATCACTGAACTGTTTATGCGCCAGCTCACCCGTCGGCCCATCAAGCACCAGCAAACGGCTGGCACGGCGTTCGGCAAGGGGATGGCGGGCAATCAGAGCGTCTGGCAGCTCGAAATTGAAATCGGCAACACGCATGGTCGGAAGGGGGTCGTTTAGCAGGGCGGCAAAGCTTACCGGAAATCGTGCATGCTGGCCACGCAAGTGGATTGACCAACCCCAACACCATCCCTATACTGCGCCGCCATTGTGCCCCGGTGGCGGAACCGGTAGACGCGGCGGATTCAAAATCCGTTTTCGAAAGAAGTGGGAGTTCGAGTCTCCCCCGGGGCACCATAGATTCGAAGAAAGGCCTTGAGATTCAAGGCCTTTTTTATTGTCCGCAATAAAGCTGCAACACCCCAGAACAGCACCCCGACACCGCGCTGACTAATGCACCAGACTCCAGTAAAGCCCATATTCAAAGGGCCGAGTAAAACGCCTACAGCCCAGCAACCGCATGCCCTGCAGGGGCTTGGCATTTGCCTGGGAGTTGGCTAGAGTTTGCCCCACTGTGTTTGCATGGGTCGCCGAAAATCGTGACCTGATGCAGTAGATCATCTAGATCCGCTACATCCCGCTCGACGTCGTACACCGCCTTGCAACCAGTACTCAGCCCCTCATGCCGAGTAGCGGCTGTCATCAACTCTAGGTTCAAGGAAACGCAACATGTCGAATCGTCAGAGCGGTACCGTCAAGTGGTTTAACGACGAGAAAGGTTTTGGTTTTATCACGCCAGAAAGCGGTCCGGATTTGTTCGTGCACTTCCGCGCGATCCAAGGCAACGGCTTCAAGAGCTTGAAAGAAGGCCAGAAAGTCAGTTTTATCGCCGTGCAAGGCCAGAAAGGCATGCAGGCTGATGAAGTACAAGTTCAGGAGTAATCCTGCCGCACTGAAGAACCCCTGATGGCAACATCAGGGGTTTTTTATGTCCTGCCATCCATGGCGACCACCCTTCGGGCCGTCGCTACGCGACGTTAAAAATGACTCCCGATCATTTTTTATGCCCTGCCATCCATGGCGGCCACCCTTCGGGCCGTCGCTGCGCGACGTTAAAAATGACTCCCGATCATTTTTTATGCCCTGCCATCCATGGTTGCACCCCTTCGGGCCGTCGCTACGCGACGTTAAAAATGACTCCCGATCATTTTTTATGCCCTGCCATCCATGGCGGCGGCCCTTTGGGCCGTCGCTACGCGACGTTAAACATGTCTCCCGGTCGTTTTTTATGGCCGACCACTCCCACGAATGCCGTATTGTTGCCGCCATTCCGCCAGCCGATTGAGTAAAGAGCCGACCATGCCGAAACACCTGCTGCGCCCGCAGGGTGAATTCCCCAGCGCCGGACTGATCCGCCGCCTCGCCGCCATCTTCTATGACTTTCTGCTGTGTATTGCCCTGCTGATAGTCGTGACCTTTATCTACAAGTTGATCCTGATGGGCATCTACGGCGAGGCGCAACTCAAGCAGATGTCCGACGCCGGCGCCTTGGATGGCGACCCGCTGCTCTCGACTGTGCTGTTTCTCAGCCTGTTTGGCTTCTTCGCCAAGTTCTGGACCCACAACGGCCAGACCCTGGGTATGCAGGTATGGGGCCTGCGCATCCAGAACGCCGACGGTACGGCGATCAGCCTATGGCAGGCGCTGCTGCGTTTTCTGGTGGCCATAGGCTCCTGGCTATTATTCGGCCTGGGCTTTCTCTGGGTGCTCTGGGACAAGCAAAAGCGCAGCTGGCATGACATCTATTCGGACAGTCAGGTGATTCAGCTGCCGAAGAACATCCATAAAAAGTAAAACCCCAGATACAAGAAAGCCGGCGTGCGCCCAGTGTGCACGCCGGCTTTTTTGCGCCTGAATCAACCCGCGCGGCGTAGCAGCCAGACGCCGGCCAAGGCGCAGATACCGGCAGGGATCAACACGGCCAGCAGCGGCGAGAAGCCGAATACCAGGCTCGATGGGCCGAGCAGGTCCTGGCTGATTTTGAACACAAAACCCACCAGCACCCCGGTAAATACCCGCTGCCCGAGGGTCACCGAGCGCAGCGGACCGAAGATAAAGGAGATCGCCAGCAGCACCAGCGCGGCCGTAACCAAGGGCTGTAGCACCTTGGTCCAGAACGACAGCCAGTACTGACTGTTATTCAGGCCCTGCTCGGCCAGGTAGTGGATGTAGCGCCACAACCCGCTCATCGACAGCGCGTCCGGTGCCAGCACCACGGTACCGAGCAACTGCGGGGTCAGCTCGACATCCCAGCGCTCGCTGGCCTGCTGAATAACCTCGCTGCTGCGCTCACGAAAATGCGTGGTCGCGACATCTTCCAGCTGCCAGTGATCACCCTGGTACTGGGCGCGCCGGGCGAAGCTGGATGACTGCATGCGCTTGTGTTCATCGAAGCGATAGCGAGTCACCCCAAGCAGCACGCCATTGGGCTGCACGGCGTTGATGTGCACATATTCCTGGCCCTGGCGGTGCCACAGACCGCGCTTGGCGCTCTGCGCTTCACCGCCGCCCTGGGCCATGGCCCGGCTGGCCTGGGCCTGATTCTCACTATAAGGCGCGAGGTACTCGCCGATCAGTACGCCGACCAGCATCAGCACCAGCATCGGCTTCATCACCGCCCAGACAATCCGCCCAATCGATACCCCGGCCGCACGCATGATGGTCAGTTCGCTGTGACTGGCCAGCGACCCCAAACCGATCAGGCAGCCGATCAGCGCCGCCATCGGCAGCATTTCATAGATGCGCCGCGGCGCCGTCAGCAGTACATAACCGAGGGCATCGAGCAGGCTGTAGCTGTCCTCGACATCGCCTAGCTCATCGATAAAGGCAAACAGCAGTGCCAGGCCGACAATGATGCCCAGTACGGCCAGGATGGCGACAAATACCTGGGCGCCGATATAGCGATCCAACTTAACCACGGGCCACCTCCAGTGCCACACGACGGGCCGTCCAGCGCAAGCGCAGCGGTTCCCAATACAGCAACAGCAGCCCGATCAAGGCGAACAGCCCATGCACCCACCACAAGCCCAAGGCTGCGGGGATTTTCTCTTTATCCAAGGCGCCACGCGCACCAATCAGCAGCGCCAGGTACGCCATGTACAGCAGAATGGCCGGCAACAGCTTGAGGAAGCGACCCTGACGTGGATTGACCCGCGACAGCGGCACCGCCAGCAAGGTGACCACGAAAACCAGTACCGGGATCGACAAGCGCCACTGCAGCTCGGACTGCATACGCGGCTGGTCATTACCCATCAGCTCACGCGTCGGCATTGCCTCGCGGTCGGTCACCTCCACCGCTACTTCCGGCTTGGGCAGCAGCACGCCATAGGTGGCGTATTTGATGGCGCGGTAATCGGCCTGGCCCGGATTACCGTCGTAGCGGTAGCCGTTTTCCAGAATCAGGTAGCGGCTGCCGTCAGCCTGGATCTCCTGGCGACCGGACTCGGCCACCAGCACGGAGATACCGCGCTCCTTGTCGCCCTCGCGGGACAGCTGCTTCTCGGAGATAAACACCCCGGCCAGCGAGCCGCGATCCTCAGACAATTCCTCGGTGTAGGTCACCCGCGAGCCATTTTTCATCGATTGGAAACGCCCTGGCACCAGGGTATCCAGCTCGGTCATGGCGCTCTGCTGGTTAAGAATCCGCGCCACCTGCTCGACGCCTTGCGGGGCCAGGCCCAGGCTCAACCAGCCGGCCAGCAATGCCACCAATGTCGCCGGCGCCAGGCTGTAGACAAACAAGCGCTGCTGACTCATGCCGGTGGCCGAGAGCACCGTCATCTCGCTGTCCAGGTACATCCGCCCGTAGGCCAGGAGAAAGCCGAGAAACAGCCCCAGCGGCAGAATCAGCTGCAGAAAGCCGGGAATCCGATACGCCATGATCAGCAGCAGCACCCCAGGGTCGAGCAAACCCTGCGCGGCCTGGGCCAGGTAACGGATAAAGCGGCCACTCATAATGATGACCAGCAGCACCGCGCTCACGGCACTCAGGGTCAGCAACACTTCACGGGACAGGTAACGGAAGACGATCAAACCAGACACTCCAGGGTTGTCAGGCTCAGGCGGCTAAGATCAAACTAGCCGCACTGCTTGCCGGCTCGCCCAACTGGCGAACCATCGAAAAATAGCCGGCATTATCCTGCAATACCGACGCCTTGTCTTGGGGACACCACGTAATGGAATTTATTGTTAAAAGCGCCCGCCCGGAAACACTAAAAACCGCCACCCTGGTTATCCCTGTTGGTGAGGGTAAAAAACTCGGCGAAACCGCCAAGGCCATCGACACTGCCAGCGCTGGCGCGATCAGCGCCCTGCTCAAGCGCGGCGACCTGGCCGGCAAGGTCGGCCAGACCCTGCTGGTGCATAACCTGCCGAACCTCAAAGCCGAACGCGTGCTGCTGGTCGGCACCGGCAAGGACAGCGAACTGTCTGACCGCCAACTGCGCAAATTGATCAGCAGCGTTTACAGCAGCCTGAAAAACCTCGGCGGCAGCGACGCGGTACTCGCCCTCGACGAGCTGCAGGTCAAGGGCCGCGACAGCTACGGCAAAACCCGCCTGATGGTGGAAAGCCTGGCCGATGCCGGCTACTGCTTCGATCGCTTCAAGAGCCAGAAGGCCGAAGCCGGCGCGCTGAAGAAGCTCAGCCTGCTCACGGACAAAGCCAACCTGGCCGACGCCGAGCGCGCCAGCAGCCACGCCCAGGCGATTGCCGCCGGCATGGCCTTTACCAAGGACCTCGGCAACCTGCCGCCTAATCTCTGCCACCCGAGCTATCTCGCCGAAGAAGCCAAAAATCTGGGCAAGGCCTACAAGAACCTCAAAGTCGACATTCTCGATGAGAAGAAGCTCAAGGAGCTCGGTGCCGGCGCCTTCCTCGCCGTGGCCCAGGGCAGCGATCAGCCGCCACGGATGATCGTCATGCATTACCAGGGCGGCAAGAAATCCGAGAAACCCTTCGCACTGGTCGGCAAAGGCATCACCTTCGACACCGGCGGCATCAGTATCAAGCCGGCTGCCGGCATGGATGAGATGAAGTACGACATGTGCGGCGCCGCCAGCGTATTCGGCACCCTCAAGGCTGTGCTTGAGCTGCAACTGCCGATCAACCTGGTGTGCCTGCTGGCCTGCGCCGAGAACATGCCCAGCGGCGGCGCCACGCGCCCAGGCGATATCGTCACCAGCATGAGCGGGCAGACTGTGGAAATCCTCAACACCGACGCCGAAGGCCGCCTGGTGCTGTGTGACACCCTGACCTATGCCGAGCGCTTCAAGCCACAAGCGGTGATCGACATCGCCACCCTCACCGGCGCCTGCATTGTCGCCCTGGGCAGCAATGTTTCCGGCCTGATGGGCAACAACGAAGAACTGGTGCAGCAGATTCTTGGTGCCGGCCTCAGCGCCGACGACCGCGCCTGGCAGCTGCCGCTGTATGACGAGTACCAGGAACAGCTGGACAGCCCATTTGCCGACATCGCCAATATCGGCGGGCCGAAGGCCGGCACCATCACGGCCGGCTGCTTTCTCTCGCGCTTTGCCAAGAATTTCAACTGGGCGCACCTGGATATCGCCGGCACGGCCTGGGTCAGCGGCGGCAAGGACAAAGGCGCAACCGGTCGTCCAGTGCCGATGCTGACGCAGTACTTGCTGGATCGCAGCAACGCCTGAGTTCCAGGCGCATTGCAGGAGCGGTGTTGACCGCGATTGACTGGTAAGCTGCGCGCCTGTCAGCAAGCCGCTCCTGCAACTAACGCCAAAGCGTGCCGCCATGCCCCGAATAGAATTCTATGTACTCTCCACCGCCGTGCCGGGCGAGCGCCTGCGCGCGGCCTGTCAGCTGGCGATGAAGGCCTGGCGCGCCGGTCTGCCGGTGTTTCTGCGCGGCAGCGATGCCCAGCAATGCAGCGCGGTGGACGAACTGCTGTGGCGCTTCAAGGCGGAAAGCTTTGTGCCGCACAGCCTCTATCAAGATGACGCGCAAGCACCGGTGGTGATTGGCCTGGACGAAGAACCCAGCAGCGCTCAGGGCGTGCTGATCAACCTAGGCAGCACCCTTTCACCACAGATCGAGCGCTTTAGCCGGGTGATTGAAATCGTCAACCAGGAACCCGACCTGCTGACCGCCTGCCGGGAGAATTTCCGCAGTTACCGGCAGCGCGGGTATGATCCCAAACGAGTCGAACTCTAGCAGGCCGTTGAAAAACTACCTGCGTTGGCAATACTGCGTTTAAAGCGGCCTCGGAATACTCATTTACAACACGTAAACTCCGCTTCCTCGGCCACTTTTGCCTTGTCTTGCCTGCCTCGCCTACGCTTTTCAACCGCCTGCTAGTTGCCACCATGGACACCCCAAAACCGCCACAAAAACCCGCCCAACTGCTGAACGACCTGGAGTCGATCCGCCAACTGCTGGGCGATGAAAACCTCGAACCACCGCTGCTGATCGACTCGCTCGACCCGGACAGCATCCCCCTGCTCTCGGATATCGTCACCCCACCACCCGTGGCCGCCGTGTCGGCACCTGCAGCCAAGCCGCCAGTGGCGCAGACCCTGCGTGAAACCGTTAGCCAGAGCGTCAGTCGCGACAGCGAGCTGAATCGCCTGGACAGCGAGCTGCGCGCCGCTGCGCAACTGATCCTGCAGGATGTAATTGATGATTTCGTGCCGCAGATCGAGGCCGAGCTGAAACGCCGCCTGGATGCCCGCCTAAGCCGTCTGCTGCCGCCGCGCAGATAGCTCAGCAGGGTAGGCTGGGTTAGCGGCGATGGTCGCGGTTTAAGCAACAACATCGCCATCGGTCGCCGCGTAATCCAAAGGCTATCTACTCATTACCTGTTGCTCGGTGCTGTAGGCCTTTGTAGGAGCGGGCTTGCCCGCGAAAGCCGGCAACGCAAAAGCATCGCGGGCAAGCC
>NZ_JBAQLP010000135.1:0-10590 GCF_049301935.1 Pseudomonas sp.
CAAGGTGCCGGTGATCAAACACCTGGACGGCGTCTGCCATGTGTATATCGACATCGCCGCCGATCTGGATAAAGCCATTCGCGTTGCCGATAACGCCAAGACCCAACGCTACTCACCGTGCAACGCCCTGGAAACCCTGCTGGTGCACGCCGCCGTGGCCGACAAGGTGCTGCCGCCGCTGGCTGCGATCTACCGCGCCAAGGGTGTTGAACTGCGTGGCGATGCTGCGACCCGCGCGCTGCTGGGCAGTGACGTGCTGCAAGCGAGCGAAGACGACTGGTTTGCCGAATACAACGCACCGATCCTGGCGATTCGCATCGTCGATTCGCTGGATGCGGCCATCGAGCACATCAACCATTACGGCTCGCAGCACACCGACGCGATCATCACTGAGAACTTCAGTGATGCGCGGCGCTTCCTCACCGAAGTGGATTCCGCCTCGGTGATGGTCAACGCCTCGACTCGTTTCGCCGATGGCTTTGAATACGGCCTGGGCGCAGAGATCGGTATTTCTACTGACAAGCTGCACGCGCGCGGCCCGGTTGGGCTGGATGGGCTGACCAGCGAGAAGTACGTGGTGTTTGGCGACGGGCACATTCGTACCTGATGGGGCGTACCTGATGGCCAAGCGCAGCGGCGCCCAACGTGTCGAGGCCCGACGCATCGGTCTGCTCGGCGGCACCTTTAATCCGGTGCATATCGGCCATCTGCGCAGCGCCGTGGAAGTGGCCGATGCGCTGCAGTTGGATGAATTGCGCCTGATCCCCAGCGCGCGGCCGCCCCATCGCAGCGCGCCGGAGGTCAGTGCGCAGGATCGCCTGGCCATGGTTCGCCTGGCGGTAGCCGATGCCGGGGTGTTGCAGGTGGATGATCGCGAGCTGCGGCGCGACAAGCCGTCCTACAGCATCGACACCCTGGAGTCGTTGCGCGGCGAGTTGGCGGCGGACGATCAGCTGTTTCTGCTGCTGGGCTGGGATGCCTTCTGCGGTTTACCCAGTTGGCAGCGTTGGGATGAGTTGCTGCAGCACTGCCATATTCTGGTGTTGCAGCGCCCGGATGCCGACAGTGAAGCGCCCGAGGCGCTGCGTAATCTGTTGGCGGCGCGCAGTGTGAGTGACCCTTCGGCCCTGAGTGGGCCGAGCGGGCAAATTGCTTTTATCTGGCAGACACCCCTGGCGGTGTCGGCTACCCAGATCCGTTCGCTACTGGCGAGCGGAAAGTCGGCACGTTATCTAGTGCCTGACGCGGTACTGGCCTATATCCATGCCCACGGACTGTACCGTGACGCGAATTGAACACGAGGCAAATGAGTTACTTATGACTAAGGCAAAAATGCAGAGCGAAGAGTTGGTCAAACTGGCCATCGCAGCCCTGGAAGAGATCAAGGCGCAGGACATCACCACCATCGATGTACGCGGCAAGACCAGCATCACCGATTTCATGCTGATCGCCAGCGGCACCTCCAGCCGTCACGTCAAGTCGCTGGTCGACAACGTACTGGAGAAAGTCAAGGAACAGGGCGTGCGCCCGATCGGCACCGAAGGCATGGACACCGGCGAGTGGGCGCTGCTCGACCTGGGCGATATCGTGGTCCACGTGATGCTGCCGACGGCTCGCCAGTTCTATGACCTTGAGCGGCTGTGGCAGGGTGCCGAGCAAAGCCGTGCGCAGTTCAGCGTCGAAGCCGGCCCAGAACAGGAATAAGGACGCGCAGCGGTGCGGATCAAACTGATCGCCGTCGGCTCGCGGATGCCGCGTTGGGTGGAAGAAGGCTGGCAGGAATACGCCAAGCGCATGCCCAGCGAGCTGTCCCTGGAACTGCTGGAAATTCCGCTGACCACCCGCGGCAAGAATGCCGATGTGGCGCGGATGATCCGTCAGGAAGGCGAGGCCATGCTGGCCAAGGTTCAGCCTGGGGAACGCATCGTCACCCTGGAAGTCGAAGGGCGACCCTGGAGCACCGAGCAGCTGGCGGTCGAACTGGACAAGTGGCGCCTGGATGCACGTACCGTCAACCTGATGGTCGGCGGCCCGGAAGGGCTGGCGCCTGAAGTGCAAGCGCGCAGTGAACAGCGCTGGTCGTTGTCGCCGCTGACCCTGCCGCACCCCTTGGTGCGGATTCTGATCGGCGAACAGATGTACCGTGCCTGGACTGTATTGTCCGGCCACCCTTACCACAAATAATCAGCCAGTAACCAGCAGCCACCGATGCCGCAACCTATCCGCCTCAAAGACCACGAGAAAGACGGCCGCCTGATCCGCAAACGCGCGGTGGTCGGTGCTGTGGTGGTGTTGTTGCTGACCGCGGTGCTGGTGGCGCGCATGTATTACCTGCAGGTGGTGCAGTTCGAGCATCACACCACCCTGGCGGAAAACAACCGCATCCACGTGCAGCCGATCCCGCCGAACCGTGGGCTGATCTTTGACCGCAACGGGGTGATCATCGCCGATAACCGCCCCAGCTTCAGCCTGACCCTGACCCGCGAGCGCGCCGGCGACTGGCCGCAGGTGCTCGACGTGATCGTCGAGGTGCTGGAGCTGGGCGCGGATGAGCGTGCGCTGTTCGAGCGCCGCGTACGTCAGGGGCGGCGGCCGTTCGAGCCGGTGCCGGTGCTGTTCGAGTTGAGCGAGGAGCAGATCGCCCGTGTGGCGATCAATCAGTTCCGTCTGCCGGGGGTGGAAGTCGCCGCGCAATTGGTGCGGCATTACCCGCTGGGCGAGCATTTTGCCCATTCGGTGGGTTATGTCGGGCGGATCAACGAGAAAGAGCTGAAAGAGCTCGATCCGGTGGCCTACAGCGGCACGCACCATATCGGCAAGACCGGTATCGAGCGTTTCTATGAAGACGAGCTGCACGGTGAGGTGGGTTACGAGGAAGTCGAAACCAACGCCCGTGGCCGCGTGCTGCGCGTGCTCAAACGCACCGATCCGCTGCCCGGCAAGGACATCGTGTTGAGCCTCGATATCCGCTTGCAGGAGGCTGCCGAAAAGGCCCTGGCCGGCCGGCGTGGCGCAATTGTGGCGATCCAGCCGCAGACCGGTGAAGTGCTGGCGATGGTCAGTCAGCCGAGTTTCGACCCTAACCCCTTTGTCACCGGTATCGGCTTCAAGGCCTATGCCGACCTGCGCGACTCCATCGACCGACCGCTGTATAACCGCGTATTGCGCGGCCTGTATCCGCCGGGCTCGACGATCAAACCGATGGTCGCGGTGGCGGGGCTGGATGCTGGCGTCGTCACGCCGCAGACCCGGGTATTCGATCCCGGCTTCTATCAGCTGCCCAACCACAGCCACAAATACCGCAACTGGAACCGTACCGGCGATGGCTGGGTGGATATGGACCTGGCCATCGCCCGCTCCAACGACACCTATTTCTATTCGCTGGCGCACAAGATGGGCATCGACCGCATGCATGACTACATGACCCGTTTCGGGCTGGGTCAGCGCGTGTCGCTGGACATGTTCGAGGAAACCGCCGGACTGATGCCGTCGCGGGACTGGAAGCGCGCGCGTTACCGTCAGGCCTGGTATCCGGGCGAGACGCTGATTCTCGGCATCGGTCAGGGCTATATGCAGACCACGCCGCTGCAACTGGCCCAGGCCACCGCGCTGATGGCCACACGCGGCAAGTGGATTCGCCCGCACCTGGCCAAGACCATCCAGGGCCGTGCGCCCGTCGATCCCAACCCGTTACCGGATATCGTCTTGCGTGATCCCGCGTTCTGGGATAACGGCCGCCATGGTATGGAGCAGGTGATGCACGGCCCGCGCGGTACTGCGCGCAAGGTGGGTGACGCCGCGCTTTACCGAATCGCCGGCAAGAGCGGCACCGCCCAGGTGGTGGCGATCAAACAGGGTGAAAAATACGACCGCAGCAAGGTCGCCGAGCGCCACCGTGACCACGCCCTGTTCGTTGCCTTCGCTCCGGCGGATAACCCGCAGATCGCCGTATCGGTGATGGTGGAGAACGGCGAGTCCGGCTCCGGGGTTGCCGCACCAGTGGTCAAACAGGTGATCGATGCCTGGCTGCTGGATGAAAACGGTCAGTTGAAAGCCGAATATGCTCCGCCTGTGGCGGTCGAGGTCGCTGCGCCATGAACAGTAATTTCGACCGCAACCTGTCCTCCGAAGACCTGATGCGCCGTCGCGCCACCTTGCTGCAGCGTCTGCATATCGACGGCATTCTGCTGCTGATTCTGCTGATTCTGGCCACTGGCAGCCTGTTTATCCTGTATTCGGCCAGTGGCAAGAACGTCGACCTGCTGATGAAGCAGGCCACCTCCTTCGGTATCGGTCTGGTTGGCATGTTGATCATCGCCCAGTTCGAGCCGCGCTTTATGGCGCGCTGGGTGCCGTTGGCCTATGTCGGCGGCGTCGCTTTGCTGGTGGTGGTGGACGTCATGGGGCATAACGCCATGGGCGCCACGCGCTGGATCAATATCCCTGGGGTGATTCGCTTCCAGCCCTCGGAATTTATGAAGATCATCATGCCGGCGACCATTGCCTGGTACCTGTCCAGCCGCAGCCTGCCACCACGGCTCAAACATATCTGCATCAGCCTGGCGATGATCATCGTGCCCTTTGTGCTGATTCTGCTGCAGCCGGACCTCGGCACCTCGCTGCTGATCATCGCCTCTGGCGGCTTCGTGCTGTTTATCGCCGGCCTGCAGTGGCGCTGGGTGATCGGCGCGGTGGCGGCGGTGGTGCCGATTGCCATCGGCATGTGGCTGTTTGTTATGCGTGAGTACCAGAAACAGCGCGTGCTGACCTTCCTTAACCCGGAAAGCGATCCGCTGGGCAGTGGCTGGAACATTATTCAGTCCAAGGCGGCGATTGGTTCGGGCGGGGTGCTCGGCAAGGGCTGGCTGCAAGGCACCCAGTCGCACCTGGATTTTCTCCCTGAGAGCCACACCGACTTTATCATCGCGGTACTGGCCGAAGAGTTCGGCCTGGTTGGCGTGTGTTTGTTACTGCTGGTGTACATGCTGTTGATCGCCCGCGGCCTGGTGATTACCGTGCAAGCGCAGACGCTGTTCGGTAAGCTTCTCGCCGGCGCGCTGACCATGACCTTCTTCGTCTATGTCTTCGTCAATATCGGCATGGTCAGCGGCCTGCTGCCGGTGGTGGGCGTGCCGCTGCCGTTTATCAGCTATGGCGGTACCTCGCTGATCACCCTGCTGGCAGGATTTGGAATTTTGATGTCGATCCACACTCATCGTAAGTGGATGGCATAGGTTTGATTGGGATTATGAATTTAATGCAAAACGCGCGTGGTTGGATGGTACGTACTGCACCTTGGCTGGCGTTGACCGGGGTGTGCGCCGTGGCTCAGCCCGTGCTGGCCGGGGATTATCAGCAGTCGCCGCAGGTGGCCGAGTTCGTCGGCGAAATGACCCGTGATTACGGCTTTGCCGGTGAACAACTGGTCGAGCTGTTCGCCCAGGTTGAACGTAAGCAGGCGATCCTCGATGCCATCTCGCGCCCGGCAGAAAAGGCCAAGCCGTGGAAGGATTACCGGCCGATCTTTATCACCGACAAACGCATCAGCAAGGGTGTCGAGTTCTGGCAGCAGCACGAGGCGACCCTGGCCCGTGCCGAAGCCGAATACGGTGTGCCGGCCCAGGTGATTGTGGCAATCATCGGCGTGGAAACCTTCTACGGCGGCAATACCGGCAGCTGGCGGGTGATGGATGCCCTGTCGACCCTGGCCTTTGACTACCCGCCGCGCGCGCCATTCTTTCGCAAGGAGCTGCGCGAGTTCCTCCTGCTGGCCCGTGAAGAGCAGGTCGAGCCGCTGAGCATGACCGGCTCCTACGCCGGGGCCATGGGCCTGCCGCAGTTTATGCCGAGCAGCTTTCGCGCCTACGCCGTGGATTTCGACGGTGACGGCCATATCAATATCTGGAACAACCCGACCGATGCCATCGGCAGCGTCGCCAGCTACTTCAAGCGTCACCACTGGCAACCGGGGCAGCCGGTGGTCAGCGCCGCCACCGTCACGGGTGAGCAGGCCGAGCAAGGCCTGACAGTGGGCCTGGACCCGGTAAAGAATGTCGCTGAGCTGCGGGCGCTGGGCTGGACCAGCGCCGACCCGTTGGCTGACGATTTGCCGGTAACCGCCTTCCGTCTGGAAGGTGCCGACGGCGCCGAGTACTGGCTGGGCCAGCCTAACTTCTTTGTGATCACCCGCTACAATCGCAGTGTGATGTATGCCATGGCGGTCAATCAGCTGGCCGAGTTGCTGGTTGATGCACGGGGTAAGAATTGATGCTGCGTTTGCCGTTTAAATTGGCTGCCTATGGCAGCCTGGCGTTACTGCTGGCCAGCTGTTCGTCCACCCGTGCGCCGCAGCCGGTTGCACCGGTGCAGCCGGGTGGGGCGATTTCCGGGCCGGGTGATTTCAACCGTCCGCACAAGGATGGCGCGCCCTGGTGGGATGTCGATGTGTCGCGGATTCCCGATGCCGTGCCGATGCCGCATTACGGTCGGGTCAAGGCCAGCCCCTACACCGTGTTCGGCAAGCAGTACTACCCGATTCCCGATGCCCGTCGCTATCAGGCGGTCGGCCCGGCCTCCTGGTATGGCACCAAGTTCCATGGTCAGGCCACCGCCAACGGTGAAACCTACGACCTGTATGGCATGACCGCCGCACACAAGACCTTGCCGCTGCCCAGCTACGTGCGCGTAACCAATCTGGAAAACGGCAAGAGTGCGATTCTGCGGGTCAATGACCGTGGGCCGTTCTCTTCCGATCGGATTATCGACCTGTCTTTCGCCGCGGCGAAGAAGCTCGGTTATGCCGAAAGCGGCACCGCGCGGGTCAAGGTCGAAGGCATCGATCCGCATGAGTGGTGGGCCCAGCAGGGCCGGCCGGTGCCTATGGTGCTGGCAGCGCCGCAGCAAGTGGCGCAGGCGCAGCCGGTTGCGCAGCCTATCGCGCAGCCGCTTGAACAGTATTCACCGCCCCCGCAGCAACATGCCGCCGCGGTGCTCCCCGTGCAGATTGACGCAAAAAAAAACGCTTCAGTCGCAGCCTCTGGCCTGTATCTCCAAGTGGCCGCCTTCGCCAATCCGGACGCTGCGGAGCTACTCCGGGCGAAGCTGAGCGAGACAGTGGCTGCGCCGGCGTTCGTCAGCTCAGTGGTGCGCAACCAGCAGATATTGCACCGCGTGCGTCTGGGTCCGGTGAGCAGCCAAAGCGAGGCTGAGCAGCTGCAGAGCAGCGTGCGCCTGGCCAATCTCGGTGAACCGACCCTGGTCAAGGCCGACTGACCGGGCACTTCTGCTGCTTCTGCGGGACTAAACAAACACCTCCGGCCAGCCACAGTTGGCCAGAGGCATCAGCAACTTATGCCCTCTGGGCCTGTTCACCATCAGCAATCTAGAGAGACGGATGAATATCACCAGCTTTGCGCAACGCGTTTTCCTATCACTTTGCCTACTCAGTGCGTCGACCGCCTGGGCCAATCAGCCAGCCATTCCTTCTGCGCCGCAGTTGGCTGCCAAATCCTATGTGCTGCTGGATGCCGCCAGCGGCAAGGTGCTGGTGGAAAACAACGGTGATCAGCGTCTGCCGCCGGCCAGCCTGACCAAACTGATGACCGCCTATATCGCTACCCTGGAAATTCGCAAGGGCAAGATCGGCGAGCAGGATCTGGTACCCATCAGCGAACATGCCTGGCGTACCGGTGGTGCCGCATCCGGTGGCTCGACCATGTTCCTGCCGCTGAACAGCCAGGCCACTGTGGATGACCTGCTGCACGGCGTGATCATCCAGTCCGGTAACGACGCCAGCATCGCCCTGGCCGAGTACATCGCCGGCAGCGAAGACGCCTTCGCCGACATGATGAACGAGACCGCTGCACGCCTGGGCATGAGCAACAGCCACTTTATGAACGCCACTGGTCTGCCGCATCCGGAGCATTACTCCAGCGCTCATGACATGGCCATTCTGGCTCGTGCCATCATCAACGAAGACCAGCAGCACTATGCGATCTATGCGCAGAAGGAGTTCCTCTGGAACAACATCAAGCAGGGCAACCGCAACCTGCTGCTGTGGCGTGACAAGACCGTCGACGGCCTGAAAACCGGTCACACCGAAGAAGCCGGCTACTGCCTGGTGGCTTCGGCCGTACGGGATGGCGCGCGGATGATCACCTCGGTATTCGGCACGGTCAGCGAGTCGGCCCGCGCTGCGGAAACCCAGAAGCTGCTGACCTATGGTTTCCGCTTCTTCGAGACCCGCACCTTCTACAAGCAAGGTCAGGAACTGGCTCAGGCCCAGGTGTGGAAAGGCGCCGTGCGCCAGGTCAAAGCCGGCCTTGGCGCTGATCTGAGCCTGACCCTGCCCAAGGGGCAGCTGGAAAAACTGCAAGCCGGGATGATCCTCAACCCGCAGCTCACCGCCCCGATTGCCCAGGGTGAGGTGATCGGCAAGGTTGAAGTGAAGCTGGGTGAGGAGGTGGTGCACAGCGCCGATCTGATCGCCCTTGAGGCTGTCGAGGAAGGTAGTTTCCTGCGCCGCCTGTGGGATAGCATCCGCCTGTTCTTCTTCGGATTGTTCAACTGATAGCGTGACCAGCGCGCCCCTGCCGACCCGCAGGGGCGTTGTTGTTGCCACGGCTTACGAGGCCGTTACTGCCATGACTCAACCTGATGTAAAAACGCACAAAATCGAATTCCCATGCGCCGACTACCCGATCAAGGTGGTAGGCGACAGTGGTGCCCATTACAAAGACATGGTGATCGAAATCCTCAGCAAGCATGCCAAGGTCGATCTCAGTACCCTGGCCGAGCGCCAGAGCAGTAATGGTAAGTACACCACGGTGCAGCTGCATATCGAGGCAACCGGTGAAGACCAGTTGCGCGATATCAACAGCGCCCTGCGCGCGACCGGCATCGTCCATATGGTGCTCTGATGAGCCTGCCGCTCGGCTTTCGTGAGCTGGGCCAGGTCGACTATCAGCCCACCTGGCATGCCATGCAGCGCTTTACCGACACCCGTGGCGCGGATACGCCGGACGAAATCTGGCTGCTCGAACACTCCCCCGTATTTACCCAGGGCCAGGCCGGCAAGGCCGAGCATGTGCTGTTTCCGGGCGATATTCCGGTGGTGCAGGTCGATCGCGGCGGCCAGGTGACTTACCACGGTCCGGGCCAGCTGGTGGCTTATCTGCTGCTGGATGTGCGTCGCAGTGGTATCGGTGTGCGTGAGCTGGTCAGCCGCATCGAGCGCAGCCTGATTGACCTGCTCGCCAGTTATGGCGTCAGCGCCAACGCCAAACCGGATGCCCCGGGTGTGTATGTGGATGGCGCGAAGATTGCCTCGCTGGGCCTGCGTATCCGCAACGGCCGCAGCTTTCATGGCCTGGCGCTGAATGTGGATATGGACTTGCAGCCCTTCCAGCGTATCAACCCTTGCGGTTATGCCGGCATGGCCATGACCCAACTGGCCGATCAGGTCGCAGGGTCGGTAGATATTTCTGAAGTCAGTGCGCGGCTGCGTGAGCAACTGGTCAAGCACCTCGATTACGCGCAGCAGCAGAGCCTGGCGGGCGTAATCGACTGCTAGGCTGAGATTCGGCGCAAAGCAAAACGCCCAACCCCAGGCATAACCCAGGATCAGGCGTTTTATCTCTCGATCAGACCGTAGCCTGGGTTAGCCAAAGGCGTAACCCAGGGCGTAACCCAGGAGTTATTAGCTCAGATTAAGCGCCGGAATCAGGCTGCTGTCGAGCTGCTGGCCCGGCACGGGCACCGGAGCGGCCAGGCCTAGGTTATTCTTCTCGAACACCTTGTCGGCGCGGTAGCTGGAGCGTACCAGCGGGCCGGCGGCGACTTCCATAAAGCCCTTCTGCAGACCGATGTCGCGCAAGTGATTGAACTCTTCCGGGCTGACCCAGCGCTTGACCGTCAGGTGGTTGCGGGTCGGTTGCAGGTATTGGCCGAGGGTGAGGATGTCGACGCCAATGGCGCGCAGGTCATCCATGGTCTGCAGGATTTCTTCGTCAGTCTCGCCCAGGCCGAGCATCAGGCTGGTCTTGGTCAGCACGTCCGGGCGATGGCGCTTGGCGTGTTCCAGCGCTCGCAGGGTCTTCTCGTAACCGGCGCGGGGGTCGCGTACTTCATGGGTCAGGCGCTTGACCGTCTCGACGTTCTGCGCAAACACCTCAAGACCGGAATCCACCACGCGTTCGATGGCCTGCAGGTCGCCGTCGAAGTCCGGAGTCAGGGCTTCTACCACTACGTGCGGGGTGTTGTCCTTGATCGCCCGTACGCAGGCGGCGTAGTGGCTGGCGCCGCCGTCGTCCAGGTCGTCGCGGTCCACCGAGGTCAGCACGATATAGCGCAGCGCCATCAGCTCCACCGACTTGGCGGTGTTCTGCGGCTCTTCCAGGTCCAGCCAGCCGTTGGGGTTGCCGGTGTCCACCGCGCAGAAGCGGCAGGCGCGGGTGCACACCGAGCCCATCAGCATGATGGTGGCGGTACCGTTGGACCAGCATTCGCCCATGTTCGGGCAGTGGGATTCCTGGCACACGGTGCTCAGGCGGTGTTCGCTGACATTGCGTTTGACCGCCTCGAAGCGGCTGC
>NZ_JBAQLP010000136.1:0-28613 GCF_049301935.1 Pseudomonas sp.
AGTGAAACGATGCATCGCCGATGGTAGTGTGGGGTTTCCCCATGTGAGAGTAGGTCATCGTCAAGCACCTATACCAAAACCCCCGATTGCGAAAGCAGTCGGGGGTTTTACTTTGTGTCGCGAAAAACAAGGCTATGTCTCGATTATATAGTGCATGGTTCGCTCAGCCGCTTCCGCTCTCAAGATTCTATCTTCCTTCCCTTCATATGGCTTAGATACTCAATTAACTCCCGCAACTCCTTGTTACTCAACACTTCAACCGCAAACCCCGGCATCTTGCCCTGCGGCCAGCGCCGCAAACTTTGTGGGTCGCGGATATAGCGGGTTAGAAAGTCGCTACTGAAATACTCCGTCGGGTTATGCGGAATATTCAGGTCCGGGCCGAATTTCGAGTCGCCTGCGCCATTCAGGCGGTGACAAGCCATGCAGTTCTTCTGGTACTGAGCAAAGCCAGCCTGCACCGCCGGGCTAGCGTCGGCGGCGGGGAGTAGTTGCGGGAAGCGCTGCGCTACCGGGGCCAGTTTGCGGATGGTGGCGAGCTGGAAGGGCCATTGCTCGGGGCCGATCTGGCTGGCGGTCGGGTTTTGCCAGACCAGGTAGAACGGTCCAGCACTGGGTTTGCCGTTGCCCAGGGCGGGCCAGGGTTGCGCTGGGTCTTCGATGGCCATCCAGGCCTGGCTGCCGGTTTGGCTGAGCGCGAGGGCGGCGGAGAGTTCGGCGGCAAAGCCGTCGCTTGCCACCAGCTGCAGGTGATCACCCGGCTGCACACCGTCCAGCAGTACCGCCAGTGGCACGGCGCGGTAGTGCATGCTGCGTTTGTAGCTGACGTCATCGCTGATCTCGACGCTTTGCGCCTGCGGGTGGGCGAGCAGTTGGACGCTGCTCAGGCGCTGGCTGCCGTTGCCCAGCTCCAGTGTCAGCTCGGCGGCGTGCAGCTGGGTGAAGGGTAAGAGGGCGAGCAGAGCGATGCCGAGGGTGCGCGTGTTCAATCCTGCGACTCCAGGGCGAGTTTCAGTTCGTCATAGCCGCCAGCGTTGATTAGGTTGCTGTAGCCCATGGCGCGCAGGCTTTCTTCGGCGATGCCGGAGCGGCGGCCGCTGCGGCAGTAAAGGATGATCGGCGTGTCCTTGTCAGGGGCGAGGGCGCTGATGCGGCTGGCGATCTGCTCATAGTCAATCTGCTCGGCGCCGGGCAAGGCACCGGCGGCGAATTCATCGGCGCTGCGGACATCGATCAGTATGCTCTCCGGGGATTGCAGGGCGGCAACGGCGGCACTGAGTTCGGCTTCGCCGGCCAGCAGAGGCAGACTGACCAGCAGGCCGAGGGTGGCAAATAGCGTGCGCATGGCGTGCTCCTTGGGTTGACTGAAATCACCCTAGCACAGGCACTGCACTGCACGCGTTTGTAGAAATTGCGCTGCCGCTGCCGGCTCCGCAGTGGCAGGCAGGGCAGTAAATCAGGGATTTAGCCGACCAAGCGGGTCAGGTTGGGAAGGATAAGGATCAAGGTGGTGGCAAAAACAATGATGCCTGCCTGGCGTATTTTGGCGGGATTGAACATGGCGGTTGGCCTTGTTGTTTTTTGCGGCGGATAGTCCCTGTCCTGCTCACTACGCGGATGTGACGTCACGCCTCATGTGATCATTTAAGCCGTCCCGGCAACCCCGGCGACGACGCCTATGTCAGCCGACCAGCAGATTATTTATTGGCGACTCACTCAACTGTAGGGTCGTGTGGCAGCAAGCCATAGACGTCTTGATTACTAAAATCCATGGGGTAGTTGCCAGTAGTTATGACATTTGCCTGTCACCGACGCTAGCGCCTTGAGCTAGACGCGCTTGTAGGCCTTCGCCCCGTGATTGACCGTTTGTCTGAGCTGAGTGGTCAATAGGCCTGAGCACTTCGGTCATTGAGCCTGCTTGCGCGCAGCGTATGGTAGGCCCACTCAACAAGAACAGGCGTGGGCCCCACCTGCGCCGCCAGCCACCCTCCATTGGAGGTCTGAGGACGCCATGACCGAAGCATTTATTTTCGATGCAGTGCGCACGCCCCGCGGCAAAGGCAAGAAGGACGGCGCGCTGTACAGCGTCAAGCCTGTCGACCTGATCGCCGGGCTGCTCAAGGCGCTACAAGCGCGCAATAACCTCGACACCAGCCAGGTTGATGACATCGTGCTCGGCTGCGTAACGCCGGTGGGTGATCAGGGCGCAGACATCGCCAAGACGGCGGCCATGGTCGCCGATTGGGATGTCAGCGTGTCGGGCGTACAGCTCAATCGTTTCTGCGCCTCGGGCCTGGAAGCGGTGAATATGGGCGCGATGAAGGTGCGTTCCGGCTTCGAGGATCTGGTAGTGGTGGGCGGCGTCGAGTCGATGTCGCGCATTCCCATGGGCTCCGACGGCGGTGCCTGGGTGATGGACCCGGCCACCAATATGCATACCCATTTCACCCCCCAGGGCATTGGCGCCGATCTGATTGCCACCCTCGAAGGCTTCAGCCGCACGGACGTCGACAGTTTCGCCTTGCGCTCGCAGCACAAAGCCGCTCGCGCTAGCAAAGACGGCTCGTTCAGCAAATCGCTGATTCCGGTGACCGACCAGAACGGCATCGTACTGCTCGATCACGATGAATTTATCCGTGGCGACTCCACTCTCGAAGGCCTGGGCAAGCTCAAGCCGAGCTTCGAGATGATGGGCCAGATGGGCTTCGACAGCACTGCGCTGCGCGTCTACAGCCATGTCGAGCAGATCAATCACGTGCACACTCCGGGCAACAGCTCCGGCATAGTCGACGGCTCGGCCCTGATGCTGATCGGCAGCGCCGCCAAGGGCAAGGAACTGGGCTTGAAACCGCGGGCGCGTATCGTCGCGACCGCCGTGACCAGCACCGACCCGACCATCATGCTCACCGGCCCGGCACCGGCCACGCGCAAGGCGCTGGCCAAGGCTGGGCTGAATGTCAATGACATCGACCTGTTCGAGGTCAACGAGGCGTTCGCCTCGGTGGTAATGAAGTTTATGCAGGACATGGGCGTCAGCGAGGACAAGGTCAACGTCAACGGCGGTTCCATCGCCATGGGCCACCCGCTGGGTGCGACCGGCTGCGCCATCCTTGGCACCCTGCTTGACGAGCTGGAGAAGCGCCAGCTGCGCTACGGCCTGGCCACCCTGTGCGTGGGCGGCGGTATGGGTATCGCCACCATCATCGAACGAATCTGAACCGTAGGATGGGTGGAGCGAAGCGATACCCATCGCCCCGTTGATGGGTATTACGGGGCTCAACCCATCCTACGTCCCCCACTTTGGGATGAGACCAAGAACATGACTGATGCCATCCGTTACGAAAAAGGCCAGGACAATATCGTCGTTCTGACCATGGACATGCCTGGCCAGAGCGCCAATACCATGAACGCGGTGTACCGCGAGGCTATGGGCAAGATCGTCGAGCGCCTGGAAGCCGAGAAGGACTCCATCGCCGGGGTAATTATCACCTCGGCGAAGAAGACCTTCTTCGCCGGCGGCGACCTGAATGAGCTGATCAAGGTCACCAAGGCCGACGCGCCGGCCTTCTACCAGATGATCCTCAATATCAAAGGCCAGCTGCGCCGCCTGGAATGCCTGGGCAAGCCGGTGGTTGCGGCGATCAATGGCGCGGCCCTGGGCGGCGGCTGGGAAATTGCCCTGGCCTGCCATCACCGTATCGCCCTGAACAGCTCCAGTATCCAGCTCGGCCTGCCGGAAGTGACCCTCGGCCTGCTGCCGGGCGGTGGCGGGGTGGTGCGTATGGTGCGCCTGCTTGGTCTGGAAAAGGCCCTGCCATACCTGGCCGAAGGCAAGAAGGTCCGTCCCGATGCGGCGCTCAAGGCTGGCTTGATCCACGAACTGGCCTCCGACAAGGACGACCTGCTGGCCAAGGCCCGCGCCTGGATCGTGGCCAACCCGGCGCCCAAGCAGCCTTGGGATGTGGCCGGCTACAAGATCCCAGGCGGCACGCCATCCAGCCCGAACGTGGCGCAGATGCTGGCCATCGCGCCGAGCGTGCTGCGTGACAAGACCAAGGGCTGCTTCCCGGCGCCGGAGAAGATCATGTGCGCCGCCGTCGAGGGTGCGCAGGTCGACTTCGACACCGCGCAGATCATCGAGGCGCGCTACTTCACCGAGCTGACCACCGGGCAAGTGGCGAAGAACATGATTGGCACCTTCTGGTTCCAGCTCAATGAAATCAACGCTGGCGGCTCGCGGCCACAAGGCTTCGCGCCCCATGTGACCAAGAAGGTCGGCGTGCTCGGTGCCGGCATGATGGGCGCCGGTATTGCCTATGTGTCGGCGGTCGCTGGTATCGAGGTGGTGCTCAAGGACATCTCCATCGAGGCGGCCGAGAAGGGCAAGGATTACTCGGCCAAGCTGCTGGAGAAGAAGGTTGGCCGTGGCCAGATGAGCGCCGAGAAGCGCGATGGCATTCTGGCGCGAATCAAACCGACCGTTAGCGATGCCGACTTTGCCGGCTGCGACCTGATCATCGAGGCGGTGTTCGAGGACCGCGACCTCAAGGCCAACGTCACCGCCGCTGCTGAGCGTGCGGCGCTGAGCGATGCGGTGATTGCCTCCAACACCTCGACCCTGCCGATCACCGGCCTGGCCAACGCGGTGCAGAAGCAGGACAAGTTTATCGGCCTGCATTTCTTCAGCCCGGTGGACAAGATGCCGCTGGTGGAAATCATCAAGGGCGAGCACACCAGTGATGAGACCCTGGCGCGCGGTTTCGACTACGTCATGCAGATCAAGAAGACCCCGATCGTGGTCAACGACAGCCGCGGCTTCTTCACCTCGCGGGTGTTCGGTACCTTCACCAACGAAGGCCTGGCCATGCTCGGCGAAGGCGTGAGCGCGGCGATGATCGAGAACGAAGCGCGCAAGGCGGGGATGCCGGTCGGCCCGCTGGCGATCAGCGACGAAGTGTCGATGAGCCTGATGAACCATATCCGCCAGCAGACCATCAAGGACCTGGCAGCCGAGGGTAAGTCCATCCCAGAGCATCCGGCCTTTGCGGTGATCGACATGATGCTCAACGAGTACAAGCGGCCGGGCAAGGCTGCGGGTGCGGGTTTCTATGACTATCCTGCCGGCGGTAAGAAGCACCTGTGGCCTGAACTGAAAGCGCGTTTCGAGAAGCGCGATGCGCAAATTTCGCAGCTCGACGTGCGTGATCGCATCCTGTTTATCCAGGCCATCGAGACGGTGCGCTGTGTGGAGGAGGGTGTGTTGCAGTCGGTGGCTGATGCCAATATCGGTTCGATCTTCGGTATCGGTTTCGCTGCCTGGAGCGGCGGTGCGCTGCAGTTTATCAACCAGTACGGGGTGCAGGACTTTGTCGCCCGCGCCCAGTATTTGGCCGAGCAGTACGGCGAGCGCTTCCTGCCGCCAGCGTTGCTGCTGGAGAAAGCCGCGAAGAATGAGCAGTTTTAAGCACGCTTAGCAGACCGTTGAACAACGCAGGTGGTTTTCAACAGCCTGCCAGCAGTACATCCAAGCCAGCTCTGTGAGCTGGCTTTTCTTTTTCTCAGGCATGGTGCTTAGCATCCTGACTGGTGCGGTCAGTATGTGCAGTCGTACCTAGACGGAAGGCGGCGGGTATCAGTCCGCCTCTTACTTGATCTGGATATCATGTCGCCAATGGCGCTTGCGCATTGCCGCAAGCTTCAGATTCGAGGACTGACAGCGAGGCGATTTATGTTTTGGTTGGCGCTGGCGGCAGATGCAGTGGTGGTTGTGCATTTACTGTTTATTCTGTTCGCTGTGCTGGGCGGTTTGCTGGTGTGGCGTTGGCACAGGTTGGTCTGGTTGCATGTGCCTGCGGCCTTGTGGGGGGGGTTGGTGGAGCTGATGCGTTGGCCCTGTCCGCTGACTCCGCTGGAGCACAGCCTGCGTCTGACAGCAGGGCAGGCGGGGTATAGCGGTGGTTTTGTGGAGCACTATCTGCTGCCTATCATCTATCCGGCTGGGCTGACGCCGCAGATTCAGATTGGCTTGGGCTTGTTCGTTCTGCTGCTTAATGGGCTGATTTATGGCGTGTTGCTTTGGCAGCGCTGGCGGCGGCCGTGAGTAGAGCTTAGGCCGCCTTATTCAGATGGATGATGGTGTGCAGGCAAGATAATTTCCCCGGCTACACTGGTGCCATCAATCACAGCAGCACAAGGCAGCTTTCCTATGCAAAATCGCATGATGATCACCGGCGCGGGTTCGGGTTTGGGGCGTGAGATTGCCCTGCGTTGGGCGCGTGAGGGCTGGCAGTTGGCGCTGTCGGATGTCAATGAGCCGGGCCTGCTGGAAACCTTGCAGCTGGTACGTGAGGCTGGCGGTGACGGTTTCACCCAGCGTTGCGACGTGCGTGATTACAGCCAGCTAACGGCATTTGCCCAGGCCTGTGAGGAAAAGCTCGGCGGCATCGATGTGATCGTCAACAACGCCGGGGTTGCCTCTGGCGGCTTCTTCAGCGAGCTGTCGCTGGAAGATTGGGAGTGGCAGATCGCGATCAACCTGATGGGCGTGGTCAAGGGCTGTAAGGCCTTCCTGCCGATGCTGGAAAAGAGCAAAGGCAAGATCGTCAATATCGCCTCCATGGCGGCCTTGATGCAGGGCCCGGCGATGAGCAATTACAACGTGGCCAAGGCCGGTGTGGTGGCCTTGTCGGAAAGCCTGTTGATCGAGCTGAAACTGCATGAGGTCAGTGTGCATGTGGTGTGCCCCTCGTTCTTCCAGACCAACCTGCTGGATTCCTTCCGCGGCCCGACACCGGCGATGAAGGCACAGGTGGGCAAGCTGCTGGAAAGCTCGCCGATCAGCGCTACAGATATTGCCGACTACATCTACCAGGAAATCGGCAAAGGCGAATTTATGATTCTGCCCCATGAGCAGGGCCGTATGGCCTGGGCCTTGAAGCAGAAGAACCCGCAGTTGCTGTACAACGAAATGACCAGCATGGCCGATAAGATGCGTGCGCCGCGCGCCAAGTGATATGGCGTTGTTGGCGTCAATTAGTTGATTTAACGGTCAACTTAATCGCTGTTCGGGCTTGCCTGGCATGAGCTGGCGCTCTAAGGTTTGCGGCCATGTCGGCATGGCCGCGAAACTGACGGATCTACTGTGAAACCTTTCCCCCGGGCCCTGCTGTTGCTGGCCCTGATTCTGGCCGCGATCAATTTGCGGCCTGGCATCACCTCCCTGGCGCCGTTGATCGAGCGGATCGCTGAAGAGCTGGCCCTGAGCCGCAGCCTGATTAGCCTGACCACTGCGCTGCCGGTGTTGTGCATGGGCTTGCTGGCGCCTTTTGCGCCGCGCTTGGCCGTGCGTCTGGGGCTGGAACGCACCATCGCCCTGTGTCTGGCGGTGATCGCAGTGGCGCTGCTGCTGCGTGCAGTGGGACATGCCAGTGCGATTCTGATTGGCAGTGCGGTGCTCCTGGGTGCGGCCATTGCGGTTGCCGGGCCTTTGCTGTCGGGCTTTATCAAGCGGCACTTTGCCGGGCATATGGGCAGTGTGGTGGGCTGGTATTCGCTGAGCATGGCGATTGGTGGTGCCGGTGGTGCGGTGCTCACCATTCCGGCCACGCAGTGGCTGGGTAATGACTGGACCTATGGCCTGGCCATTTGGGCGCTGCCGGCGGTAGTCGGGCTGCTGCTCTGGCTGTTTCTGCCCAACCGTGTCGAAGCTGACAGCGAGGAAGGCGGCATGGGCCTGCCCTGGCGGCAGCCGCGTGCCTGGCTGATCAGCGCGTTTTTTGCCATTCAGGCCGGCTTGTTTTATGCCCTCGCCACCTGGGCTGTTGCGCGTTATCACGAAGCTGGCTTGAGTCTGATGCACAGCAACAGCCTGTTCAGTGTGTCGATGCTGATGGGCCTGCCCAGTGCATTTCTGCTGCCCTGGTTGGCGCAGCGTTTCCAGAACCGCTACCTGCTGCTGGTTGGCTGTGGTCTGTTGTCGACTATTAGCTTGGCGATGATTACTTTTCAGCCAACCTTTATCCCCGAACTGTGGGCACTCAGCATTGGCTTTGGTCTGGGCGGCTCCTTCGCCTTGTCGCTGGTATTGCCGCTGTATGAGGCAGGCTCGCCGCTGGCGGTCAGTCGCTGGACCGCGATGATGCTGTGCATGGGCTACAGCCTGGCTTGCCTGACCCCAGTGTTGACCGGCCTGGCACGCGATCTGGCAGGCAATTACCAGTTGCCGTTTATGGTGCTGACCGCGCTTGCGCTGCTAATGACGCTGCTGGCCTGGATCATGCGCCGTGGGCCGAAGCGCGCCCATAGCTGACGCCGCTCAGATGTCGCTGCGGCGATGCGTTGACGCTTATTTGGCAGCAGTTCCTTCCTTGGCCTTGGCGGCTGTGATAGAAGGCAGCCTTGATTTGCTGGAGTGCCTGCGTGGAGTCCGAATCCATCGTTTATGGTTGCATCCGTGACTGTCCGTCGGACAGTCCGGCTCAAAGCCGTCTGCGTCGTGAAATCAATCGGCAGGTGCTCGATGAGCTGCCGGCGGGCGATGCCTGGAGTTTTCTCGGGCGGGAGATGTTTGCCTGTTGCGAGCAGCCGGGCGATGGCCTGTACCAGACTCAGGTGATCCACTTCGGCGCCAGCTACCGCACGGTGGAGTATGAGTGGAGCCTGTGGATCAAACAGTTCGAGGCGTTGCTCAAACGCCTGTACTGGGCCAGCGCGGTGGTGCATCTGGAAACCGAGCTGAACGGTACGCACACCTTTCGCTGGGAGTCGGATAACGGCGTTCACAGCCCGCAGGAAGGCGAGTTGCGCGTGCGCTGTGCGTGGGAGCGCGAGGGCGGTCTGCGCGGGTAGGTTGGGTTACGACGCGCAGCGAAGACTAACGAACATGCCGCCTGTTGGGCTTCGCTGCGTTCAGCGTCAATCTACGAGGATGAGCTCACCCTGCGGCGTTTATTGCTCAAGTGCATCCAGCCACTCTTTCGGCACATCGCGTTTGAGCGCCAGCTGGCATTGCTGGCTATCCGCATCGAAGACAATCACGGCCTGGCCTTTGCTCAATGCGTGGCGTACCCGTTCGATACGCGTATCCAGCGGGGTTTCGTCGCCATTGTCAGTGCCATCGCGGGTAACGAAGTCTTCGATCAGGCGGGTCAGGGTGTCAGCTTCGAGCAGGTGATAAGGGATTAGCACGGTAAGGCCTCCAGAGCGCAGCGCGGATGCTAGCAGGCCGTTGAAAAATTACCTACGTTGGCAATACTGCGTTAAAAACGGCCTCGGAATGCTCATGTACAGCTCGTACACTCCGCTTCCTCGGCCGTTTTTGCCTTGTCTTACCTGCCTCGCCTACATTTTTCAACGGCCTGCTAACGCGCGCGGCTCTGGCCGGCCATATTTGCTGCGCAGTTATTGAACGGACGGTTCGGCCGGTTGCAGATAGGCGTCCAGGGTGCTGTACAGCGTGGCGCTGTCCAGCGGTTTGCCGAGGAAGTCATTCATCCCGGAGTCGGCGCCGTGCTGGCGGTGCTCATCGAGGATATGCGCGGTCAGGGCGATGATCGGCACCGCCGGCAGGTTGTACTGGCGCTCCAGGCGGCGGATCTGCCGGGTGGCTTCGAAGCCATCCATCTCCGGCATTTCGCAGTCCATCAGGATCAGTTGCGTGGCATTCGGGTCGCGCTGGTATTCATTCAGCGCAGCCAGGCCGTTAGTCACCAGGCGCACGTTGTAGCCGCGCTTTTTCAGAAAGCCCTGCACCACCAGCTGATTCACCGGGTTGTCTTCAGCCACCAGGATGCAAGGCGCATTAGCGCTGTCGCTGTGGTTTTTTGGCAGCGGTTTGATTTCCACGATACGCGGTTCTTCGTACAGTTCGAGTAGGGCACTGCGCAGTGCATTGATTGCCAGCGGTTGCGGCAGGCCGAGCAGGCGTAGGCCGGCTGAGCTGGGCAGTTGCTGGCATTGTTCCGGCGCGCAGAGCAGCAGCACGCGCTGTCCTGGTCGCAGCAGCGGGCGCAGCGAATCCAGCCAGTGCTGGATGCTGCCCGGCCATGGCGCCATCAATACCAGCAGCGGCGGGGCGGCAAAATCTGCCAGGTAGCCGAGCAGGGTTTCCGGGTTCTGGCAGCGTTCGGTACGCATGCCCCAGCGCCCAAGTAAGCGGCTCAGGGCATCCAGGCCGAGGCCATCGAGGGAGGTGAGCAGGGCGGTGCGGCCTTTGAGCAGTTCGTGCAGCGGGTCGACCTGCAAAACGTCATCGCTTAGCGGAATATCGAAGGCAAAGCGCGTGCCCTGGCCTGGGGTGCTCTGTACCTCGATACGCCCGCCCATCATTTCCACCAACTCCTTGCTGATCGCCAGGCCCAGGCCGCTGCCGCCATAGCGGCGGGTGGTGCTGGAATCGCCCTGGGCGAAGGACTCGAACAGCTGGGTCAGGGCCTGGTCACTGATGCCGATACCGCTGTCACTGATGGCGAACACCAGGTGCGGTTTGCCCTGGGAATCATTACGCCGGCAGACATTGAGCGCCACGTGGCCTTCGGCGGTGAATTTTAGGGCATTGCTGAGCAGGTTCATCAGCACCTGCTTGAGCCGGGTCGGGTCGCCAGTTGTGCGCCGTGGTACGCCATTTTCCAGGCTGACATAGAGGCGCAGGCGCTTGTCCAGGGCCTGCCCGGTGAACAGGCTGAGGGTGTCGGAAATCAGCTCTTCCAGATCGAACTCGATATGCTCCAGGCTGAGCTTGCCGGATTCGATGCGCGCGTAATCGAGGATGTCGTTGATCACCGCCATCAGCGAACTGCCGGAGCTGGAAATGGTGTCGACGTAGAAGCGCTGGCTGCGATCCAGCGCGGTTTCCTTGAGCAGTTGCAGCATGCCCAGTACGCCATTCAGCGGGGTGCGGATCTCGTGGCTCATCTTGGCCAGGAAGCGGCTCTTGGCCAGGCTCTCGATCTCCGCCTGCTCGGCGGCGCGGCGCGACTGGAAGCCTTCTTCCTTGAGCATGTTGATACGGTCCGCCAGGCCGATGGACAGGGTGATCAGCTCGATGGTCACGCCGACCTTGACCACCGCATCGCCATACAGCCCGAGCAGTTCGAGGCCCAGGGAGCCGGAGGTGGCGATAATAAAGGAGGCCAGCAGAATGCCCCAGGCGAGGATGTAGTAGGAGCCGTAGCGCAGGCCCTTGCGCCACACATAGGCCCCGCTAAGCAGCAGCACCAGGGACACCGCCAGCACGGTCAGGCTGGCGAGGATATTCCAGGCCTGCAGGCCGATCAGCGGCACCGACACCAGGCAACCGCCCACCAGCAGCATAAACAGGCGCAGGCCCAGGTCGAGGCGCGGGAAATGTTGCGCGGTATGCAGGAAGTGGCGGCTGAACTGGGTGGCGGTGAGGCAGTGGATATACATCAGGATATAGATGCTTACCGACTGCAGGCCGACATGTTCGGGCAGCAGCTTGAACAGCATGCCGTCGAAGCTGGCGGCGAACAGGCCGATATTGAAGCTGTATACCAGGTACCAGAAGTAGGCCGCCTCGCGCAGCGAGAGAAACAGGAACAGGTTGTAGCAGAACATCGCGAACAGCACGCCGTAGAAGGCCCCGTTGATGCCCATGAGGTTTTCCTGGGCGGCGGCGCTGGCCTGGTAGGTGCTGAAGAACAGCGGCACGAAGACCGTGCTGGTGGTTGCCACGCGGATCAACAGGGTGCTGTTGCCGGGCGGCAGCTCGATCGGGAACCAGAAGTTGCGCACCTGCACCGGGCGCTGGGAGAAAGCGTACGTATCACCGCTTTCCTGCATCGGCCACTGGCCATCGGCATTGGCCAGAAACACCTGCAGGTGGTCGAGCAGTGGGTAGTTGACCTCCAGGTAACCGGCCAGGTTGCTTGGCAGGCGGTTATCCAGTTGCACCTTGAACCACCAGACCGAATCATTCTTGCCGAGGTTGGCGTGTTCGCCCTGCACTGGGGTAAAGCGTTCATCGGCCAGAGCGCTGACCTGTTCGATGCTCAGCTGGCCTTGCGGGTCTTCCAGGTAGGCCATGGACGGGCCGAGTGACAGGCGCAGATCGGTATTGTCCAGGGTCGCAGGCAAGAGTGCCCACGCCGGTGCGCACAACCAGAGCAGTACCAACGCCAGCCAGATACGAGGCATCAACCAACCTCTTTATTCTTATGTGGGGCTGAGTCCAGCCCCGTCGTATGGCATCACTTTGCCCGGATGCGCGCGGCCCTTCAAGCGTCCTGATCGCGGGGGCGCAAAAGGCTATCGACAGTCGGCACGCGGGTGTCACTTTCCATCTGCGCATCATGCTCCAGTTGGTGGCTAAAGCGCTCTAGCGAGCCCTGCGCCGGCTGGGCGTCACTGGCAAATACCGGTGGGCTGAGCAGGTAGGCGGCGAGCAGGCGGCTAAGCGCCTTGAGGCTGTCGATATGGGTGCGCTCATAGCCGTGGGTGGCGTCGCAGCCGAAAGCCAGCAGGGCGGTGCGGATGTCGTGGCCGGCGGTGACTGCCGACTGCGCATCGCTGTGGTAGTAGCGAAACAGGTCGCGGCGTACCGGGATTTCATTCTCGCTGGCCAGGCGCAACAGCTGGCGTGACAGGTGATAGTCGTAAGGGCCGCCGGAATCCTGCATCGCCACGCTGACGGTGTGCTCGCTGGATTGCTGGCCCGGCGCGACGGGAGCGATATCGATGCCGACAAATTCGCTGACATCCCAGGGCAGGGCCGCGGCCGCGCCGGAGCCGACTTCCTCGGTGATGGTAAACAGCGGGTGACAGTCGATCTCCGGCTCCAGGCCGCTTTCCTTAATGGCCTTGAGGGCGGTGAGCAGGGCGGCAACGCCGGCCTTGTCATCCAGATGGCGGGCGCTGATATGGCCGCTCTCGGTGAACTCCGGCAGCGGGTCGAAGGCGACAAAATCGCCCACCGAGATGCCCAGCGACTCGCAGTCGGCGCGGGTGCTGCAGTAGGCATCCAGGCGCAGTTCGACGTGGTCCCAGCTGATCGGCAGCTGATCCACGGCGGTGTTGAAGGCGTGCCCCGAGGCCATCAGCGGCAGTACGCTGCCGCGAATCACGCCCTGGTCGGTAAACACGCTGACCCGGCTGCCTTCGGCGAAACGGCTCGACCAGCAGCCGACTGCGGCCAGGCCCAGGCGGCCGTTGTCCTGCAGTTCGCGGACAATCGCGCCAATGGTGTCCAAATGCGCCGAGACCGCGCGGTCCGGGCTGCTTTGCTTGCCCTTGAGGGTGCCGCGAATGGTGCCGCGCCGGGTCATCTCGAACGGGATGCCGATCTCCTCCAGGCGCTCGGCCACATAGCGCACGATGGTGTCGGTAAAGCCGGTGGGGCTGGGAATGGCGAGCATTTCCAGCAGCACTTTCTGCAGGTAGACGAGGTCGGGTTCGGGTATGACTTGCATGGCAGTCTCCAGTTGGGGCCGAGGTAGGAGCCCGCTTGCTGGCGATCAGGGGCGCTAAGATCGCCAGCAAGCAGGCTCTTACGGGCGTGTTGGGTTCAATCCACCTGGCTAAGCGGAAACAGCAGATCGATAAAACGCTCGGCGGTGGGTTGTGGCTGGTGGTTGGCCAGGCCGGCGCGCTCGTTGGCTTCGATAAATACGTAGTCGGGCTGATCGGCGGCAGGCACCAGCAGGTCGAGACCGACCACCGGGATATCCAGGGCGCGAGCGGCTTTGACGGCAGCATCAGCCAGCACCGGGTGGAGGATCCCGGTGACGTCCTCCAGGCTGCCGCCGGTGTGCAGGTTGGCGGTCTTGCGCACGGCCAGGCGCTGCCCTGCGGGCAGCACGCTGTCGTAGTCGACCCCGGCGGCATGCAGCGTGCGCAGGGTTTCGGCGTCCTTGGGAATGCGGCTTTCGCCTTCGGTGGCGGCTTGCCGGCGGCGGCTCTGCGCATCGATTAGCTCGCCGATGCTGTGCTGGCCATCGCCGACCACTTCGGCCGGGCGGCGGATGGCGGCGGCCACCACGGCAAAGCCGATCACCAGAATGCGCAGGTCATGGCCTGGGTGAAAACTTTCCAGCAGTACGCGGCTGTCGAAGCTGCTGGCGCGTTCGATGGCGTCCTGCACATCCAGCGGCGTGCGCAGGTCCACCGCCACGCCCTGGCCTTGTTCGCCATCCACCGGCTTGACCACCAGGCTGCCGTGCTCGGCGAGAAATGCGGCGTTGTCCTCGGCGCTGCCGGCCAGGCGCTGGGCCGGCAGGTGCAGGCCGGCGCGGGCCAGGGCGCGGTGGGTCAGGCGTTTGTCTTGGCACAGGGTCATGCTGACGGCGCTGGTCAGGTCGGTCAGCGATTCCCGGCAGCGGATACGTCGGCCGCCATGGCTCAAGGTGAACAGCCCGGCGTCGGCATCGTCGACCTGCACGTCGATGCCGCGGCGCAGCGCTTCATCGACGATGATTCGCGCGTAGGGGTTCATCGGTGTGTGCGGGCCGGGGCCAAGAAACAGCGCTTCGTTAATGCCGTTCTTGCGTTTGATGCTGAAGGTCTGCAGCTCGCGAAAGCCCAGCTTGGCGTACAGCCCCTTGGCCTGCTGGTTGTCGTGCAACACGGACAGGTCCAGGTAACTCAGGCCGCGGCTCATAAAGTGTTCGATCAGGTGGCGCACCAGCACCTCGCCGACGCCCGGCCGACTGCAGCGCGGGTCGACTGCCAGGCACCACAGGCTGCTGCCGTGATCCGGGTCCTGATAGGCCTTGTGGTGGTTGAGGCCCATGACGCTGCCAATCACCGCGCCGCTGTCTTCGTCCTCGGCCAACCAGTACACCGGTCCACCGAGATGGCGTGGGGTGAGTTTGCCCGGCTCGATCGGCAGCATGCCGCGCAGCTGATAGAGCTGATTGATCGCCTGCCAGTCCTCGGCATTCTGCGCGCGGCGCACGCGGTAACCGCGAAAGCCACGGCGCGCCGGGCGGTAGTCGGTGAACCACAGGCGCAGCGTATCGGAGGGGTCGAGAAACAGCTGCTGCGGCGCTTGCGCCAGCACCTGATGCGGGGCGGCGACATATAGAGCGATATCGCGTTCGCCGGGTTGTTCGGTCAGCAGATCGCTGGCCAGGGCGCCGGCGTCCGGGTAGGTGTGGCCGATCAGCAGGCGGCCCCAACCGCAGTGCAGAGCTTGCGGCTGGCTGGGCGGGGCGTGGTGATCCTCGGCCAGGCGCGCTTGCAGGCGCTCGTAGGAGGGCGTTTGGCCGCGCAGCAGGCGTTGGTTAAAGGCAGTGGCACGCATTGGAGAGTTTCCTTTGCCGTGAGCAGATTGCGTATTTCAGGGTTAAGGCACTGCGGTGGATGTGCCTGTGCTCATCCACCGCAGCGTTCTATAGGCCGTGTTCGTTCAGCCAGAGGTTGAGTGCCGCCAGTTGCCACAACTTCGACCCGCGCAACGGCGTCAACTGGCCGTGCGGGTCACTCAGCAGACGGTCGAGCATGGCCGGGTTGAACAGGCCGCGATCCTGGCTGGGGTCGAGCAGCAGATCGCGTACCCAGCCCAGGGTTGCACCTTGCAGATGCTTGAGGCCCGGCACTGGGAAGTACCCTTTGGGCCGGTCGATCACCGCACTGGGAATCACCTGGCGTGCGGCCTCTTTGAGCACATGCTTGCCGCCATCCGGTAGCTTGAAACGCCCTGGGATACGCGCCGAGAGCTCGGCCAGGCGGTAATCAAGGAACGGCGTGCGCGCCTCCAGGCCCCAGGCCATGGTCATGTTGTCGACCCGTTTGACTGGGTCATCGACCAGCATCACCGTGCTGTCCAGGCGCAGCGCCTTGTCCACGGCCGCCACGGCGCCGGGCTGGGCGAAATGCTCACGGACGAAGTCGCCGGCCATGTCGCCGGTCAGCCAGGCGGGCTGCACGCAGGCGGCGTACTCGTCGTAATCGCGGTCGAAGAATGCTGCGCGGTAGGCGTCGAAGGCATCCTCGGCGGCGTTCACCTGCGGGTACCAGTGATAGCCGGCAAACAGCTCGTCGGCGCCCTGGCCGCTTTGCACCACCTTGCAGTGCTTGGCCACCTCGCGTGACAGCAGGTAGAAGGCGATGCAGTCGTGGCTGACCATCGGCTCGCTCATGGCGCGAAAGGCCGCCGGCAGCTGTTCGAGAATCTCGTGCTCGCCGATACGCAGCTGGTGGTGACGGGTGGCAAAGTGTTCGGCGATCAGGTCGGAATACTGGAACTCGTCGCCGCGCTCGCCGCCGGCATCCTGAAAACCGATGGAGAAGGTCGACAGGTTGTCCACCCCGGCTTCACGCAGCAGGCCGACCAGCATGCTCGAATCCACTCCGCCGGAAAGCAATACACCGACGTCCACGGCGGCGCGTTGGCGGATCGACACGGCTTCGCGCATGCCATCCAATACGCGCTCGCGCCATTCGTCCAGGCCAAACGTGATTTCGTCACGCTGCGGGCCGAAGTTCAGGTTCCACCAGGTCTGCTGCTCACAGTTGCCTTGGGCGTCGATGCGCATCCAGCTGGCGGGTGGCAGTTTCGTCACCCCGGCCAACAGGGTGCGCGGCGCGGGCACCACCGCATGGAAATTCAGGTAATGGTTGAGGGCGACGGGGTCGAGGGTCTTGCCGATATCACCGCCGGCCAGCAGTGCCGGCAGGCTGGAGGCGAAACGCAGGCGTTCGCCCGTGTGTGACAGGTACAGCGGCTTGATCCCGAGGCGGTCGCGGGCGATGAACAGCTGCTGGCGGTCGCGCTCCCAGATGGCGAAGGCGAACATGCCATTGAGCTTGGGCAGCAGGTCGGTGCCCCAGGCGTGGTAGCCCTTGAGCAGCACTTCCGTGTCGCCATCCGAGAAAAAGCGATAGCCGAGGGCTTTGAGCTCTTCGCGCAGTTCCGGGTAGTTGTAGATGGCGCCGTTGAACACCATCGTCAGGCCCAGATCGCTGTCGACCATCGGCTGGCCGGAAGCTTCGGCCAGATCCATGATCTTCAGGCGGCGATGGCCGAGGGCGAGCGGGCCCTGGCTATGAAAGCCGTGGGCATCGGGGCCGCGAGCGGCCATGTGATGGGTGATTCGCTCGACTGCAGCCAGGTCGGCCGGTCGTTGATCAAAACGTAATTCTCCAGCGATTGCGCACATAATTCCTTACCGGTATTGCCGTTGGGGAGTGGTTCGGGGCTGCCGAACCTTTTACACCAAAACAAAATAATGCTTTCATGTCAAAGTTTTATAGCGAATTAAAAGGCGATTATGGTCGATAAAAAGGTTTCTACTGAAATAGATTTGTCATCTGTTACCGCCTTCGAACTGCCACTGTTTCAGGCCTTGCGGCGCTTGCAGCAGGCCGGTGAGGTGCATGCCAAACGCCTCGGTCGCTTCGGTGGGCTGACGCCGATGCAGCTGATGATTTTGCAGGTGCTGGCAGGGGAAACGCGGCTGACGGCCAGCGACTTGAGTAGCCGCGTCAGCCTGACCGCCGCGACCCTGTCGGGCATGCTCGACCGGCTGGAGGAGAAGGGCCTGCTGCAACGCCAGCGCGACGATCAGGATCGCCGCCGTCAGTGGCTGCTGCTTAGCGAGCAGGGCCGCACGCTGCTGCAACAGGCGCCGAGCCTGCTGCCGCCGGAGTTTGTCGAGCGTTTTGCTGGGTTACAGGAATGGGAGCGGCATAGCCTGACCGCCGCGGTGTTACGCGCGGCGCAGCTGTGTGGGGAGATGGAGTAGAACCGCCGCGCCGGGAATGGCGCGGCGTTGCAGGCTTAGCGTTGGGCGTTGAGCTTGGGTTGTTTGTACAGATCCAGCAGCACCTGATCGAGAATCGACGAGGCGCCCCATGGGCGGGGGTCGTTGAGGATGGCCACCACGGCCCAGCTATTGCCGTTGCTGTCGCGGCTAAAGCCGGCGATGGCGCGCACGTTGTTCAGGGTACCGGTCTTGATCCGCGCCTCGCCCACCAGCGGGGTGCGGTGCAGGCGTTTACGCATGGTGCCGTCCATCGCCACCAGCGGCAGCGAGGCCATAAATTCGGCGGCATACGGGCTCTTCCAGGCGGCTTGCAACAGCGCCGCCATTTCCCGCGCGCTGACCCGCTCGGCGCGAGACAGCCCCGAACCATTCTCCATCACCAGGTGCGGCGCGGTGATGCCTTTACGCGCCAGCCAGCTGCGAATCACCCGCTGTGCGGCCTTGCTGTCGTCTTGGTCCGCGGAGTTGCGAAACTGCGCGCCGAGGCTGAGGAACAGCTGCCGGGCCATGGTGTTGTTACTGTACTTGTTGATGTCGCGGATGATCTCGGTCAGGTCCGGCGAGTAGGCGCGGGCCAGCAGGCGGGCCTTCTCCGGCACCTCAGCGAGGCGATCCTTGCCCATGATGCTGCCGCCCAGTTCCTGCCAGATGGCGCGGATGGCGCCAGCGGCGTAGCTCGGGTGATCAAGCAGTGACAGGTAGGTCTGCGAGCTGCAGCCCTCGGCCAGCTTGCCGCTGACAATCACCGTGGTACCGTCGAACTCGGTCACCGGGTTGTAGCGCACATCCGGCCAGCCTGGGCATTTTGCTGCGGGCAGGGCTTTGACGCGGTTGTCGATGCGGATATTGGCAATCGGCGGTTCGGCGACGATATGCACCTTGCCGCCTTCGGTGCGCGCGATAAAACGCAGCGCCTTGAGGTTGACCAGCAGCGAGTCGGGGGCCACCAGGAACGGCTTGTTGGCGTCGCCGCCGTCGTCATTGAAGCTGGGCAGCTGCGGCTGCACGAAGTGGCTGCGGTCGAGCACCAGGTCGCCCGTCACCTGCAGCACGCCGTTGGCGCGCAGGTCACGCATCATCAGCCAGAGCTTTTCCATATTCAGCTTGGGATCGCCGCCGCCCTTGAGGTACAGGTTGCCGTTGAGCACGCCGTTCTTCAGTTGGCCATCGGTGAAGAATTCGGTTTTCCACTGGTGGGTCGGGCCAAGCAGCTCCAGGGCTGCGTAGGTGGTGACCAGCTTCATGGTGGAAGCCGGGTTGACGGAAATATCGGCATTGAAAAAGGTGCTGTTGCCTGGGCCGTTGAGCGGCACGGTAACCACAGACAGCGACTGGCTGCTGATTTTGTTGGCTTTCAGCGACTGCTGAACCTTGTTCGATAAACCCGTGTTGGCCGCAGCCAATGGCAGGCAGACAGGCAGTAGCAGGCCGAAAAGGGCCAAGCGATGCAGGATTTTGCTCATGGGCGGCTACCCTCCAGCTGAGGGATGAGGATGACGCGAGGCATGTAAAGAGGTCCGGTCGCGGGTTGAGAAAGTGTTGGCAATTATGCCCCAAGACGGTTGCGCCTGAGTGGCAGTAAATGCCATTGGCCGGGCTTTTCTGTGGCGTATCGATCGACTTGTCGTCTTCCAAGCGGGCGCACAGGCCGTGAAACTGCTAAAGTGCCGCGCGTTATCACTTATGAGGATTGTTCCATGGCTACTAACCGTTCCCGCCGTCTGCGCAAAAAACTCTGCGTGGATGAATTCCAGGAGCTGGGTTTTGAGCTGAACCTGAACTTCAAGCAAGACCTGGCTGATGCAGCCATCGACAGCTTTCTTGAACAGTTCCTGCGTGACGCCATGACCGCTAACGGCCTGGGTTATGTCGGCGGCGACGACTTCGGTCTGGTGTGCCTGTCCAAGCGTGGCTCGGTCAACGAAGAGCAGCGCGCTGCCGTTGAAGCCTGGCTGAAAGGCCGTGACGAGCTGGTGGATTTCACCGCCAGCCCGCTGATCGACGTCTGGTACCCGGACAACTCGATCAAGCAGGCCTGATGCTGTAAACGGGGTAGGCGCCACGCCTGCCCTGTTGTTGTTCCCCTCGCGCTCCCCCTCTATTCGCTCAGGCCAGCCTTGGCCAGCAGCGCAGCGTTATTGACCTGATCAATCTGCTCGCGGCGCAAAAAGCGTTCGGCGTAGCTGAGGTAGATTTTTTCCCGCACGAACAGCCCGAACAGCTGGGGGTCGATATGCGAGTCTTTGCACATGCTCGCCATGATATTGAGTGATTCGGACAACAGCTTGCCCTTCTTGTAGGGCCGATCCACCGCAGTCAGCGCCTCGAAGATATCGGCAATCGCCATCATCCGTGCCGGCAGGCTCATGTCCTCGCGCTTCAGGCGTTTCGGGTAGCCGGTGCCATCCATCTTTTCATGGTGGCCGCCGGCAATCTCGGCGACGTTGGCCAGGTGCGGCGGGAAAGGCAGGTGGCTGAGCATGCGGATGGTCTGCACCATATGGCCATTGATGATAAAGCGCTCTTCGTTGGTCAGGGTGCCGCGACCGATGCCGAGGTTATACAGCTCGCCGCGATTGTGTTTGTAGTGCGGCACGTCCAGCTTGAAGCCCCAGGGGTTGTCCTCGGCGATCAGCTCGCTGTCGGGGCGCTCGATCAGGTGTTCGGCTTTGTCGCTGAGCAGCGTTTCCTGTACCGGTAACGGCTGCGCCGGGGTGCGCGATTGGCGCAGGTTTTCTTCCCAGGACACTCCGAGACGATCATCCAGGGTGCGTGTCCAGGTGCGCGCGGCGATGCTGCGCAGACGCTCAAGATCGGCTTCGGCCATGGCTTCGCCGCCCAGGTTGCAGCGGGCGATAAAGGCGAACTCATCATCCAGGGTGGTGAGCAGTTCATCACGCACCTGGCCTAGGCTCTCGGCGTCACCACCCTGGCTGAGGTGTTCCCAGTAACTGATCCAGGCATCGCGCTTGAGCACCTCGAAGCGCATGCGTACTTCATGGATGCGGTCGCAGATGGTTTCCAGCTTGGTCGCCTTGTCCACCACGTACTCAGGCACGGTGACCTTGCCGCAGTCATGCAGCCAGGCGGCGATATGCAGGGCTTCCCATTCTTCGTCGCTGGGCTGGTAGTCGCTAAAGGCAGTTTCCTCGCTGGCGGCGGCGGCGCGGGCGAGCATCAGGGTTAGCTCCGGCACGCGCTGGCAGTGGCCGCCGGTGTAGGGGCTTTTGGCGTCAATGGCGCCGGCGATTAATTGGATAAAGGCGTCGAGCAGTTTCTTTTGTTGATCGAGCAGGCGCTGGCTCTCAATGCACAGCGCTGCGACGCCGGAGACAGCCTCGACAAAGGCAATGCGCTCGGGGCGTAGCATGGCCAGGTCGGTTTCGTCACCGCTGTCACGGTGCAGCAGCAAAAGTACCCCGAGGGTTTGACCTTGGCGGTTGTGCAGGCCGGTGCAGACCAGGTGCGCGCGCGGGCTGTCGAGGGTGTGCAGCAGGCTCTGGAAACCCTGAGCATGCTCGAAACCGAGCGCCACGGTGACGCTGGGGCCGCCGGTTGCCGTCTGCGCGAGCCAGGTGGGCAGAGCGGGATCGTTTGTGTCGAAACTGGGGATGCGGTGCTCTTCCAGGTTGTGTTGCAGCTGGTTGATAAACAGGCCGTGCGGTTCCAGGCGGCCGCTGCTGCTGTCGCGCAGATAGAGCAGGCCGCCGCTGGCTTCGCTGAGGTCGACGGTTTCGCGCAATACCCGGCGCAGCAGGGCATCGAAGCGGGTTTCGGCTGAAAGTGTGGCGGCAATATCGAGGAAGCTGGAGATGGTGTCTTTCATGCGCGTCATCGACACGGCCAATTGATCAACTTCCTTGACGAAAGAGCGCCCGCTGGCCGGATAGTCGAAATTGAAGCTGCGAATGGCTTCGGCTTCACCCACCAGCAGGCGCAGCGGTTTGACCAGGATATTGGAGAGCAGCCAGCCAAGCGGGATGCACAGCAGCAAGATGCCCAGGGTCAATACCGCGCCCTGCCAGCGAATGCGGTAGGCATCGGCCAGCAGTTCGCTTTCCGGGGCCAGCAGGGCCAGGCGCAGTCCTTGCGGGCCACCCTCGCTGAACTGACTGTAGGCGATTTGCCAGCGCTGCTTGTTCAGACGTACGGCGCCCTGACGGTCCTTGTCGAGGCCGAGACTGAGAAAGTCGGCGAGTACCGGGCTAAGATCCTTGACCTGCGCCAGTTGCAGCTTTTCCCCCGGAATGATCAGGCGCGAGCTGTCCGGGTAGGCGACCGCACTGCCATCGGGGCTGTACAGCACCACCTCGGTGGAGGGCGTCAGGCGGTGTGCGGCGAGGGTGGCGGACAGGTCATCGAGGGTCAGGTCAGCGGCCACCACCGTGGCTGCGCTGCTTTTGCGGGCGATGGTGGTGCCGATTTCCCCGCTGGAGAAGAAGGCGTAAGGCGCGGTGGTAAAGTGCTCCTGGCTCTGCAGAGCGCTGTTGTACCAAGGCCGGCTGCGCGGATCGTAGGTTTCCTTGAGGTTCTGCCGGCGGCTGATTGGCTGCAACTGCGCGTCGAAGAACAGGTATTCGGAATCCAGGCGTTGTTCGCTGATGCGGTCGATGCTCCACAGGTGATATGCCGCATTTTGCGGGGCGGAGAACATCTGCCGCAGTTTCTCGCTGCGCAGTGGCCGCACCATAAAGAACCCGCCATCGCCATAGCCGACATAAATCGACGCCAGTTTGGGGTTGTCGCGCAGGGCCTGGGCGAAAATAGGCAGCATGACCATGCGTTCATGGCGGTCACGGCCGTTGATCTGCTCGTTACGCGCCAGCAGGTTGATCATGTAGCGAATCGGTTGGTAGGTATTACGCAGATCCGCTTGTACTTCCTTGCGCATCTGGCTGAACAGCTGATCGCTGCTGCTGAGGATGATATTGCTGGTCTGCTGGTAGTTGAAAACGCCCAGCAGTGCCCCCGAGCCCAGCAGCAACAGGGTGAACAGCACGCTGATATGGATATGGAGCGGAAAACGCCGTTCCTTGGACTTGGTTGTCTGCTGCATCCGCGCATGCCCTTGTACGCTCTGACTAAGCGCAAAGCATAGTGGAGCCTTACGCGCTTTGCCGTTGCGCGGCTGCAGGTTTTTGCGCGGCAGCAGCGCTAAATTGGCTCTGTGCTGTGCTTGGTTTGTTGCAGGCTGTGTCGATGTTCCAGCCAGCGCTCCAGGCCATACACCAGCAGCGCCACCAGCAACGCCAGCACCACGCCTATCAGGCTGTTGAGCAGACGCACCTGCGGCAGTTGCCAGTCATGCGCCAGGCTTTCGGCCAGCAACACGAAACACACCGTTGTCTGCAGCACAAACAGGCCGTAGTGGTTGGCCTGCAGGGCACGGCTAAGGGCAATCAGCGGTAGTAATGTGGCGACCATCAGCGCCGGATTCTGCAGGCTATGCCCGAGCAGAATCAGCAGCCCAGCCGCGCCCAGGCTGGCCAGGATCGATTGCACGGCGCGCACCAGACTGCCCTGAAACTCCAGCTGCAGGGTGGTGACCACGGTTAGCGTCAGCCAGTAGCCGCGGTGCAGCTCGGCCAGGTTGACGATCAGCCCGGAGAGGGCGAACGCCAGGGTGCAGCCCAGCGCATGCAGGCGCCATTTCTGTTGCGGCAGGCGTTTGGCGTGGCGTTTGAGCACCTTGAAGATGCTGATAAAGCGCGGCATATACGGCCACATGCGCAGGCCATGCATGCCGCGCAGACCGAAAGCCAGCAGCATCACCCACAGCCCGCCGAGGATAAACAGCATGGCGATGGCGTAAGGATTATTCAGCGAACCCAGGCCCTGCTGGCCTTGGCCCAGGCACAGGCAGATGGCCAGGCCGATGCCCAGCTTGCCGGCTTCGCTGCCAAAGCGTTGCAGCCAGGCCAGCAGAAAGCCAAAGGCGGCGAAGATGAAAAAGCTCGCGTAGGGGTGATCGGCCGACCAGAAGCCCAAGCCGGCGCTGCAGGCCCCCAGACCGCAGAGCATCAGCATGCGCAGCATGCCCAGGCGATGCAGCGGGTTGGCCTGGGCGGCCTGAAATGCGCCAACCGAGGCCCAGAGAAAGCCCGGATGAGCGCTGAACAGCCCGAGCAGCAACGGCAGCGCGCAGCCGAAGCCGGCGACCATCGCCGGGCCCCAGGCGGGCGGGCCGGCATGCCAGCTGAAGGTTTGTCGCAGTAGGCTAGTCATGGCTTATACCGGGCTTGAACGGCCCGTCATCTCGCGGGCCATTTCAGTAGCGTAGCTGTCAGTCATGCCGGCGATAAAATCGATCATGCGCAGAAATGAGCGATACAGCGGCCAGCTTGGGTCGGGGGCGTTATTGCCGAGCAGGTCGAGAATGCGCCGGTTCTTGAACGACGGCGTGCGCCCGCCATGCTGCTCCAGCGCCGCGCCGCAGAAGGCATTCAACAGAATTTCCAGGGTGGTGTAGGCACCGATCTCATGCAGGGTCTTGCGCTTGTCCTGAAAGATCTTCTGTCGGGCCATGTCCTTGGCGCTCTGCACGCAGCGCTTGGCGGTGCCGTGCATATGCTCGACCAGATCGCCTTGCAAGGTGCCAGCGAGCAGAGCGTCCTGCTGCTCGACAAAGGCTTCGGCGGCGGCGTTGGTCAGGTGTTCGATGGCTTTGCCACGCAGGATCGCCAACTTGCGCCGCCGGGAGTCGGCGGGTCCAAGTTGACGGTAGGTTTCCGGAAGATCGTCGCCAACCAAGTTGAGCAACAGTGCCTCAACCTCGCTGTAATCGAGCAGCTCCATTTCCAGGCCATCTTCCAGGTCGATCAGGCCGTAGCAGATGTCGTCCGCAGCCTCCATCAGGTAGACCAGCGGGTGACGCGCCCAGCGCTGTTCTTCCAGCTGCGGCAGACCGAGTTTGCTGGCGATCTGCTCAAGCAGCGGCAACTCACTCTGGTAGCAGCCGAACTTGTGTTTCTTGTAGCCCAGCGCCTCGGCGTGACGCGCGGTCCAGGGGTATTTCAGGTAGGTGCCGAGGGTTGCATAGGTCAGCCGCGTGCCACCGTCGAACTGGTGGTATTCCAGCTGGGTGAGCACACGAAAGCCTTGGGCATTGCCCTCGAAACTGAGAAAGTCGCCGCGCTCGGCCGCGCTCATCGAATCCAGCCAGCCGCGTCCGGCGGCCTGCTGAAACCAATGGCGGATGGCATCTTCACCTGAATGGCCGAAGGGCGGGTTGCCGATGTCGTGGGCCAGGCAGGCAGACTGCACGACCATGCCCAGGTCGCTTGGCTCGCACCAATCCGGTAATGCAGCGCGGATCATCTCGCCGACCCGCATACCCAGGGAGCGCCCGACGCAGCTGACTTCCAGCGAATGGGTCAGGCGCGTATGGATATGGTCGTTGCTCGAGACCGGATGCACCTGGGTCTTGCGCCCCAGACGGCGAAAGGCGCCGGAGAAGATGATGCGGTCGTGGTCTTTGTGAAACGGGGTGCGGCCCAGTTCGGCGACGCTGTGCGTCGGCTTGCCGAGTCGTTCACGGTTGAGCAGGGTTTGCCAATCCAAGAGTTGTCCTCGCCGTTACCTGGCTGTTGCCAGCTAGCTTCGGGGTTCTGGGGCGACGATGCAAGACACTGCATGCTGCACACACGATGCAGTTAAGCCTCGCGGGTATCGATATCGAGCCACAGCCAATGCTGCATCGGGGCTTTGACCGCCACAGTGGTCGGTGCGTCTGAGGCGGCCCGAGTATAAGGTCGATACGGATTCAATCGGCGAATAGCCAGCACCGCAGTCGCGGTTAACCGTGCTTGCCCTGGCTGTTGATGACGCGTCACTCGATCAGCTCGCGTATCGCCGAACTCAAGGGTGTTAACGACGGTGCGCGGCGGGCTTCTCTTGAGTGCCGCTACTTGGGGCAGGCTAGAGTTTGCTCAGCACGGGCGGCTGAGCTGGGCGCCGCACACTCAGTCTTCTGTGTGGCTAGCCTGAGGCTGGTCCGGGCGTCGCGGCGGATTGCGCCGCAGCAGCGGGAAGGCGATCAGGGCGATGCGCAGCCAGCGTCGCCAGTGGCCACGGCGGATGCCGAGGGTGGCCAGCAGCAGTGCGCCGCCAGCGACCCAAAGTGGTGCATTGCTGTTGCCCAGCTCTTCGCGCCAGTGATGGCGCCAGTATTGCGCCTGGCGCAACGGCTGCAGCATGACCAGGGTTTCGTGGCGCAGTTCCTGGCGGTGCATTTCCAGGCGCATGCGCAGCAGGGTTTTGCGCAGCTCGCGGCGCGAGGCCTTGGCGGGTAGCTCGGGCATATTCATGGCAGCAGTTGCTCACGGTCGCGGGCCAGCTCTTCAAGGCTGGCGCTGAAGGGCGCAGGGGCATTGCGTACACGCTGCAACAGCACGATCAGGCTGCCCAGCAGGCCCAATGCATAGAAGGCGCACAGGGCGCTGATAACCAGCAGGCGATGTGTCTCCCAGAAGGCCATCAGCAGCGCAGCCGACAGGCCGATAATCAGCAGCAGGCCGAACAGCAGGCTCAGGCTGGTGAGCACCAGCAGGTTTAGGGTATGGCTTTGTTGCTCTTTGAGCTCTTCGCCAAACAGCGCGATATGGCCCTGCAATAACCCCAGCAAGGCGCTGGCAAATCGCCGTGGCGAGCTGCCGCGACTTGGCGGGGTGGGCGGTGTTGCATCCATTAAGGTTTCTCTTTAACGCCGGGTAATCAGCATGCCCAGCAGCAGGCCGATAGCGGCAGCAATGCCGAGGGTTTGCCATGGGTGAGTCTGCACATAGCCTTCGGTGGCTTCAAGGGCCGCCTTGCCGCGTGCCTGCAGGGCGTCTTCGGCGTTGTGCAGGGTGCTGCGTGCGCGGCCCAGGCTGCCACGGATCTGCTCGCGCAGCGCTTCGGCCTGCTCACCAGCGAGGCTGGCGGAGTGCTGCAGCAGACTTTCTGTGTCGCGCACCAGCGCCTGGAATTCGTCGAGTAACTGATCCGAGCTGGACGATACGGGGGTCTTACGGGCCATGGTGTCTCTCCTTGTGACGGGCAGTGTAGGGGGTTCGAGTCCCCTGAGGCGCAGTGGTTCCTTTTTTCTTCGGCGCACGGCGGGTGCTGCTGGCTTATCGGCTGGTACAGTGATTGCATTGTGCTGGTGCGCGCTCTTGCAAATACGCTCCTTTATGGGGCTGCGAGGGTTATGGCCAGGACGCCGTGGTGCATCAATAACTCATTAATAACTATGGAATAAGTACCTCAAAGCATGGTTCTGTGAGCACTGGCTTGGTGCTATGCAGGCCCTGCTTCGGCAAGGTGGTTGGTGATAAATGCTGCCATATGGTGCGTGTTTATTGCTTTGTGATCCTCTTTGGTGCTTTTTCCCCGCGACGGAGTTTTCTTTGCCGATGGAAAACATCAACAGTGCTGTGGAAACCCTTATTCACGGCTCCAATACCCTGTTTATCCTGCTCGGCGCCGTGATGGTGCTGGCCATGCATGCCGGCTTTGCCTTTCTTGAGGTGGGGACGGTCCGGCAGAAGAACCAGGTCAATGCCTTGTCGAAGATCATCTCCGACTTTGCCGTGTCGGCCCTGGCCTATTTCTTTGTCGGCTACTGGATCGCCTATGGCGTGACCTTCCTCGAACCAGCCAATGTGCTGACTGAAGGCAACGGTTACGCCCTAGTGAAGTTCTTCTTTCTGCTGACCTTTGCTGCGGCCATCCCGGCGATCATCTCCGGTGGCATCGCCGAGCGCGCCAAGTTCGGCCCGCAGCTGTGTGCCACGGTGCTGATCGTGGCCTTTATCTATCCCTTTTTCGAAGGGATGATCTGGAACGGCAATTTTGGCGTGCAGACTTGGCTGGAGGCGCAGTTTGGCGCAACCTTCCATGACTTTGCCGGCTCGGTGGTGGTGCATGCGGTGGGCGGCTGGCTGGCCTTTGGCGCGGTGATTCTGCTGGGCCGTCGTGATGGGCGTTACCGCGATGGCCGCCTGGTGGCCTTTGCCCCGTCGAATATTCCGTTCCTGGCACTGGGCTCGTGGATTCTGATCATCGGCTGGTTCGGCTTTAACGTGATGAGCGCGCAGACCCTGGGCAGCGTCAGCGGTCTGGTGGCGGTCAACACCTTGATGGCGATGGTCGGCGGTACGGTGGCGGCCTTGCTGGTTGGACGTAATGACCCAGGCTTCCTGCACAACGGCCCGCTCGCCGGCCTGGTGGCGGTGTGCGCCGGTTCCGATCTGATGCATCCGGTCGGTGCTCTGGTCACTGGCGCCATTGCCGGTGCGCTGTTCGTCTGGGCGTTTACCGCGACCCAGGTGAAATGGAAAATCGACGACGTGCTTGGCGTCTGGCCGCTGCACGGCCTGTGCGGCGTGTGGGGCGGTATCGCCTGCGGCATCTTCGGCCAGCAGACGCTGGGCGGTCTGGGCGGTGTAAGTCTGGCCAGCCAGTTTATCGGCACTGCGCTGGGCGTGGTGGTGGCCTTGCTTGGCGGTGTGCTGGTGTACGGTGTGCTGAAAGCTACTGTGGGTATCCGCCTGAGCCAGGAGCAGGAGTACTACGGTGCCGACCTCTCGGTGCACAAGATTGGCGCCGTTAGCCAAGACTAATTACAGCGTTAGCATGCAAATGGCCCGGACAATGTCCGGGCCTTTTTTGTTATCGCTAAATTGTTGTTACAACAGTGGCAGGGTGTAGCTGATGATCAGGCGGTTTTCGTCGAGGTCGTTGGTAAAGTTCGAGCGCACAGTCGCATTGCGCCAGCGCACGCCGAGGTTCTTCAGCGCGCCTTCCTGGAACACGTACATCAGCTCAGTATTGCGCTCCCACTCTTTCCCTTCGGAGGCAGTGGCGCCGCGGTCAACATTGTCACCGGTCAGGTAACGGGTCATAAAGGTCAGG
>NZ_JBAQLP010000137.1:0-29967 GCF_049301935.1 Pseudomonas sp.
CAGGTAGTTTTTCAACAGCCTGTTAGCCCTCCTCCGGGCAAATGCCCCAGCTGATTCAGGCCCTGAGAAAATTCAGCACACGCCGACTAAACAGTTCACTGGCCTCGACATTGGACAGGTGAGCGGCGTGAAACTCGACCAGCTCGGCAGCGCGGATGGATTGCTGTAAATCACGGCCATGCGCAGGCGTAGTCACCGCGTCGGCGCTGCCGCAGACGATCAACGTCGGCGCCACAATGCTGGCAACCTGCTCGCGCAAGTCGGCATCGCGCACCGCCGCGCAGTTGGCGGCGTAGCCCTGGGGCGAGGTGGCGGCAAGCATGCCGACCACCGGTTCCACCTTGGCCGGCTCGGCCGCGGCAAACTCGGCGGTGAACCAGCGCGCAATCGAGGCATCGCGCAGCGCCAGCATGGCCGCCTGGCCATCGTGCAGCACGCTGTCGATACGCGGGTTCCACACGTCGGGGCTGCCGATCTTCGCGGCTGTGTTGCACAGCACCAGACGCTGGATGCGCGTCGGCGCGTTGATCGCCAGCCACTGGCCAATCAGCCCGCCCATGGACAGACCGCAAAAGCTGAAGCGCTGAATATCCAGAGCATCGGCCAGGGCCAGTACATCGCGCCCCAGCTGCTCGATGCTATAGGGGCCGGGCGTGACCAGAGACTGGCCGTGACCACGGGTGTCGTAGCGCAACACCCGCAAATGCTCGGCGAAGGCCGGCACCTGGGCGTCCCACATCTGCAGGTCGGTGCCCAGGGAATTGGACAGGATCAGCACCGGGGCAGTGGCCGGGCCGTCCAGCTGGTAATGCAGATCACCATCGGTGAGTCGGAGCATCGGCATTGCAAATCCTCGATAACGGATACGCCGTTTAGCGCTGCGTATCCCAGCCACTATAGGTGCGCCGCCACGCCCCATCGACTTGCCTTTCCGAATGAGGCGTAGCGGCGCAAAACGTTAAACCCGCTCGATGGCCAGCGCCAGGCCCTGGCCGACACCCACACACATGGTCGCCAAACCGAGACGCCCATCTGACTTCTCCAACTGATGCAGCGCGGTCAGTACCAGGCGTGCGCCGCTGGCACCCAGCGGGTGGCCGAGGGCGATGGCGCCGCCATTCGGATTGACCTTGTCGCTGTCGTCGGCCAGGCCCAGTTCGCGGGTCACCGCCAGGCCCTGGGCGGCGAAGGCTTCGTTGAGTTCAATCACGTCGAAGTCATGGATGCTGATTTTCAGACGGTCGAGCAGCTTGCGCACCGCCGGCACCGGGCCGATGCCCATCACCCTCGGCGCCACGCCGGCGCTGGCCATACCCAGCACCCTGGCGCGGGCGGTCAGGCCATATTTCTGCACGGCATCGCTGGAGGCCAGGATCAGCGCCACGGCGCCATCGTTGACTCCCGAGGCGTTGCCGGCGGTGACGGTTTTCTCCGCACCGTTGACCGGCTTGAGTTTGCTCAGGGTCTCCAAGCTGGTGTCCGGACGCAGATGCTCGTCCGCCGCGATCAGCGTCTCACCCCTCTTGCCCTTGATCAGCACCGGGACGATTTCCTCGGCGAAGAAGCCCTCGGCCTGGGCGCGCCCGGCACGTTGCTGGCTGCGCAGGGCGAAGGCGTCCTGGTCGGCACGGCTGACCTGGTAATCATCAGCGACGTTATCGGCGGTCTGCGGCATCCCGTCCACGCCATACTGGGCCTGCATCAACGGGTTGATAAAGCGCCAGCCGATGGTGGTGTCCTCGATCTTCTGATTGCGCCCGTAGGCGCTGTCGGCCTTGCCCAGCACATAGGGCGCCCGCGACATCGACTCGACGCCGCCGGCCAACGCCAGCTCCATCTCGCCGCTGGCGATGGCGCGGAAGGCACTGCCCACCGCATCGAGCCCTGAGGCACACAGGCGATTGAGGGTCACCCCGGGAACACTGTCCGGCAGGCCGGCCAGCAGCAGGGCCATGCGCGCAACATTGCGGTTGTCTTCACCGGCTTGGTTGGCGCAGCCCATAAAGACTTCGTCGATGGCTGCAGGGTCAAGCTGCGGGTTGCGTTCGAGCAAAGCTTTCAGCGGGATGGCCGCCAGGTCGTCGGTGCGCACCACGGCCAGACCGCCGCCGAAGCGGCCGATGGGGGTGCGAATGGCATCGCAGATAAACACCTCGCGGCTCATTCCTCACCCCCGGCCTGGCCATGGGCGGCAGCGGTACGCGCTTCCAGGGCGCGCAAGGCGTCCAGCTCAAACGCCTGAGGCGCTTCAGTCTCAGCGACCTGCTCGGCGAAACGAATCTGCCAGCCCGTCGCGGCAACGATCTGCTCGCGGCTCACGCCCGGATGGATCGAGGTAACGATGAACTCACGAGTCCCCTGCTCCGGCTCCATAATGCACAGGTCGGTGATGATCGCCACCGGGCCGGCACCCGGCAGGCCCAGCTGCTGGCGATGGTCGCCGCCTTCGCCATGGCCGACCGAGGTGATAAAGGCCAGCTTGTCGACGAAGGTGCGGTGGCCCTGCTTGAGGATGATAAACACCTTCTTCGCGCTACCTGCGATCTCTGGCGCGCCGCCGGCACCCGGCAGGCGCACTTTCGGGTTGTGGTAGTCGCCGATCACCGTGGTGTTGATATTGCCGAACTTGTCGACCTGAGCCGCGCCTAGGAAGCCGACGTCGATGCGCCCGCCCTGCAGCCAGTAGCGGAAGATCTCGCCGGTGGGCACCACGGTGTCGGCGGTTTCGGCCAGCTCGCCATCGCCGATGGACAACGGCAGCACAGTCGGCTTGGCACCGATGGGGCCGGATTCGTAGATCAGGGTCACATCCGGGGCATGGGTCAGCCGCGCCAGGTTGGCGGCCTTGGACGGCAGGCCGATGCCGACAAAGGTCACGTCGCTGTTGCCGAGGCGGCGCGCGGCGGCCACGGTCATCATTTCATGGGTGCTGTAGGCGCTCATTATTTGGCCTCCTGAAGCTTGGCCTGATAGGCGGCGAAATCGGCCGTGCCACGGATATAGGTGTCGATCCAGGCGGTGAAGGTTTCGCGGTCGCGGGCGATCGGGTCCCAGGCCTGGTAGAAGCGGTTATCGCGCTCGTAGTAACCGTGGGCGTAGGACGGATGCGCGCCGCCGGGCACCAGGCACACGGCAGTCAACGCCCAGCCCGGCAGCACGCAGGCGTTCATCGGTGCGTTTAGCTCATCGACGATTTCTTCCACGGTGACGATGCAGCGCTTGGCGGCCAGGGCGGCCTCCTTCTGCACGCCGAGGATGCCCTGAATCAGCACGTTGCCCTTGCGGTCAGCCTTCTGCGCGTGGATCACGGTGACGTCCGGGCGCACGCTGGGCACGGCGGCCAGTTGCTCACCGGTGAAGGGGCACTGGATGAATTTGATGTCGGGGTTGACCTTGAGCAGATCCGAGCCCTGATAGCCGCGCAGCACCGCAAACGGCAGGCCCGAGGCACCGGCCACATAGGCGTTGGCCATGGCGGCGTGGCTGTGCTCGCTGATCTGCAGCGGCTGCGGCCAGCCCTTCTCCACCGCGTCACGCAGACGATGCAGCGAACCGACACCGGGGTTACCGCCCCAGGAAAAGATCAGCTTCTTGGCACAACCGGCACCGATCAGCAGGTCGTAGACCAGATCCGGGGTCATGCGGATCAGAGTCAGATCCTTACGGCCCTGACGGATGATCTCGTGAGACGCCGCAGTGGGGATCAGGTGGGTGAAGCCTTCGAGGGCGATGCTGTCGCCGTCGTGAACGAAGCGCTGGATGGCTTCGCGCAGGGTGAGGATTTCAGCCATGGGAGTTCTCGTATGGTGTCGTGGCGTTGCTACGCCGGTGAACAGACGTTAACGCCGGGGCTGCACGCAAACAATCCGATAATCGACTATTGGTTCGTTTATCGAACACTTACTTAGATCGCTGAACGTGCTCCGCACTCAGTTCAGTCCACTCGTTGGAGCAAATAGCCCAGCCCTTCGGCCAGTTCACGCTGACGCTGAAGCCCCTGCATAACCTGCCCAACGATCTTCATGCGTTCGTGGGCTCCGATACGCAGCGCATCCATAGCCTCGTGGGCTGCGGCCGTCATGCTGAGACCTCTGTGGGCTGATTGATCGACCTGCCCCAGCCCATCATTGGCTTCATCGGCAGCGCTTTTCAGGCCCTTGGCGATCTGCATGATCTGCTCGCTAGAGTCGTTGGCACGCACCGCCAGGTTACGCACCTCATCGGCCACTACGGCGAAGCCACGGCCGTGCTCACCCGCGCGCGCCGCTTCAATGGCTGCGTTCAGCGCCAGCAGGTTGGTCTGCCGAGCAATATCCTGGATGCTGCCGACAATCGCGCCAATGCGCCGCGACTGCTCGCTCAGTGCGTTGAACACCTCGCCGGTGCGGCGCAGGTAATCGGCTAACTCACTGATCGATTGGCGAGTGGCCTGAATGCTCGCGGCGCTGCTGCTGACTTTCTCGCCAGATTGTTGGGCCAACTGGGTAGCGAAATGCATGTCGGCCTGGCTCTGCTCGATGGCGCGCAGCAACTCGCCTTGATGTTGCAGCAGCGCAGGGTCGAAAACCACCGCTGGCAGTAGGCTGGCAGCTTCCTGCACGGGTACTTCCGGGTGTACCGGAAACGGTGACCAGTCGCAGTTCTGTAGTACCCGCTCGATGATTTGCGGCGGCTGGGTCAGGTAGAAGAATCCGGCCAGCAGTCCCAGGACCGCCAGCAATAACGCCAGGCCCGGTTCCCAGCTGCCGCTGCCCAGCACGGCCAGGGCCACAGCCCCCAGCAGATTGCCGGCCAACAGCAGGCTGGCCAACTGTTTTTGCCAGGTGCTGGTCACGCCTGAGGGGCGATAGATATCCATAGGTTCTCTCTTGTCATGTCCGACGCAGCCGAGCAGCTGGGTGCCCTGTCCGCGCAGGGGATGGTTGCAATTACAGGCCGATATGGCTCTGCAGGATCTCCGGCTGGCACTTCAGCGCCTGGCTGGGACCGTCATAGACCACCCGGCCCTTGAGCATGATCATGCTGCGGTCGGTGAGGTCGAGCAGCACGTTGACGTTCTTGTCTACCACCAGGGTGGCTATACCGCTGGCCTTGATCAGGCGGATGACATCCCAGATTTCCTTGCGGATTAGCGGTGCCAACCCCTCTGTGGCTTCGTCGAGGATCATCAGCTCTGGATTGGTCAGCAGTGCACGGCCGATGGCGACCATCTGCTGCTCGCCACCAGAGAGGTTGCCAGTGAGGTGGCTGAATCGCTCGGCCAGACGTGGGAAAGTCGCCAGCACCCGTTCCAGGTCCCAGTCGCGGCGCCCATCCAGGCCCGGTCGGGCGGCCATGATCAGGCTCTCGCGCACCGTCAGGTTGGGAAACATGCCGCGGCCTTCTGGCACATAACCGATGCCGCGGCGGATTACCTTGTGTGCGGCGGCGCCCGTGAGGTTCTCGCCCCTGATCCGAACCTCACCGCTGCGCGGCTGGGTCAGGCCGAGCAGCGAGCGAATGGTGGTGCTCTTGCCCACGCCATTACGCCCGAGTAGGGCCAGGGTTTCCCCCGGTGCGATGCGCAGGTCGACACCATGCAGCACATGGCTGTTGCCGTAGAAGGTGTGCAAACCGCGCACCTCGACCAGCGGAGTTGCTGTTGCAGTAGTGCTCATCAGAATTGCTCCTCGCCATCGCCCAGATAAGCTTCTTGCACCGCAGGGTCGTTACGCACCTGATCCAGCGGGCCGCTGGCAAGCATCTGCCCGTTGACCATAACGGTCAGGGTCTTGGCAATGCTGAACACCGCGTCCATGTCGTGCTCAACCAGCACCAGCGAGTAGTCGCGCGACAACTCGGCGAGCAACTCGACCACTCTGCTCGACTCCTCCTTACCCATGCCGGCCATCGGCTCATCCAGCAGCAAAAAGCTCGGCTCGGTGGCCAGCACCATGCCTATTTCCAGCTGACGCTGCTCGCCATAACTCATCGAGCTGGCGATGCTGTGGCCCTTGCTACTCAAGCCGCAGTCCTGCAGGGCCTTTTCCGCGCGCGCTCGCACCAGCGGGTAGCTGTCGCTACGCCGGAAGAAACGGAAGGAGTTTTTCATCCGCGACTGCGCGGCAAGCATGCAGTTCTCCAAGCAACTGAAGCTGGGGAAAATATTGGTACGCTGAAAGCTGCGCCCCACCCCCAGGTGCGAGACTTTATTGGGGGCCAGGCCGGTGATATCCCGCCCATTGAAAATCACCTGACCGCTGCTGGGGCGTAGATGGCCGGAGAGCAGGTTGACCATTGTGCTCTTGCCCGCACCGTTGGGGCCGATGAGGGCGTGGATCTCGCGGGGAGCGACCTGTAGGTTGATATCGCTGACGGCACGCAGGCCACCAAACTGTTTGCTCAAGCCACGGGTTTCCAGAATCAAGCCGTGCATTATTCGGCCTCCTGTTTTATCACGAGGGCAAGTTCGTCCTCGGCGCTTTTGCGGCGTTTGCGCTGCGCGAGCTGTAACAGCAGGCCGGCGATGCCGCGTGGCAACAACAACACCATACAGATCACTACCACGCCCATCGGCAGCTCCCAGTGCGGGGTCAGGCTGGCGAACCAGTGATGCAACCCCTCGAAGGCGAAGGCCCCGAGAATTGGCCCGAACAACGTACCCATACCGCCGAGAATCACCATCACCAGGATATGCGCCGACATTTGCCAGCTCAGTTGGCCGGGGCTGACGAAGCCGTACTGGGTGGCCGACAGCATGCCGGCGTAACCGGCAATGGTGCCCGCGATAACAAAGGCCGCCAGCTTGTAGAACAGCGGATTGAAGCCCATGGCACGCACACGCTGTTCGTTCTCCTTGATACCCAGCAACACCCGGCCAAAGGGCGCGCGCAGAAAGGTGCGCAGCAGCACGAACAAAGTCGCCAAAGAAGCGAGCACCACATAGAACAGGGTGGTGCGATTCTCCAGGTCGAGCAGTTGCACACCGGCGATGGCCACCTCGGGTTTCATAAACAGGTAGGCCCCGTCCGAGCCGCCGGCAAAGGACGCATCGTGGAACAGGTAATAGAGCATCTGCGAGAAGGCGATGGTCACCATAATGAAGAAGATCCCTGAGGTACGGATGATCAGCACCCCCATCAGCAGTGCGGCCAGGGCGGTGATACCCAGGCACAGCGGTAAGGCAATCCAGATACTCAGCGCCTGGTATTCAGGGGCGAAGAGCACCAGGGCATAACCGGCCATACCGAAAAAGGCCGCCGATGCCAGGCTGACCATGCCGCTGACCCCGACCAGTAGGTCGAGGCCGAGGGCGACAATGGCCAGAATCATGATGCTGGTCAGTTGCTGGAGGTAAAAATCGTGTTGGTCGCCGGTCAAGCTGGCGCCAAACAATGGGTAAGCAGCCATCAGCAGCAGCAACAGCGCTAACAACAGCTGAATCGGGCGAGGTAATGCGTGCATATAGATATCCCCGAACTGGTTATTAGGCGAAAAGTCCGCGCGGTTTGAACAGCAGCACCACGGCCATCAGCACATACACGGCCATGCCGGCGTATTGCGGCACCAGTACCGCGCCCCAGGTAGCAGTCAGTCCGACCAGCAATGCACCGAGAAAGGCCCCGCGAATCGAACCCAGACCGCCAATCACCACCACCACGAAGGCGATGATCAGGATCTGGTTGCCCATGCCCGGATACACCGACGAAACCGGTGCGGCGATCATCCCGGCGAAGGCTGTCAATGCCGCCCCGGCGGCGAATACCAGGGTGTAGATCACCCGAATATTGATGCCCAACCCCTGAACCATCTCGCGGTTGCTCGAACCACCGCGGATGATCATGCCCAGGCGGGTGCGTTGCAGAATCAGGTACATAGCCAGGGCGATCGTCGCGCAGACTGCGGAGATGAACAGGCGGTACACCGGATAGTCGAGGGTCTCCGTCAGCTGGATCGAACCACTGAGCAGCGCCGGGATAGCAACGCTGTGTACGTCATTGCCCCAAATAATGCTGCGCAGTGAGTCGATCACCATGATCAGCCCGAAGGTCATCAGCACCTGATCGAGGTGCTCACGCTGGTACAGCGCCTGAATCAGAAAGCGCTCAATCAGTACCCCTAGCAGCGCCGCCAAAGGTAGCGCTAGCACAATGGCGAGGAAGAAGTTATCAACCACCCCGCTCAACCAGTACATCAGGTATGCCCCAACCATGTAGAGCGCACCGTGAGCCAGGTTGATGATGTGCATGATGCCGAAAATCAGAGTCAGGCCGCTGGCAATCAGAAACAGCAGCAGACCGTACTGCAGGCCGTTCAGCGTCTGGATAAGAAAGGTGGAAAGTTCCATCGTAGATACCTAGGTCAGGAATAATGAAACAGACCCGTCCCCTAGTCATGACAAGGCAAGGCAAGGCAAGGCTGATCAGCTGCGTCTGACTAGGCCAGTGGCGGTATGGACAAGGCGCTGCGACGGGTCATAGCCGGCTATGACCAAGTACAACAACGCGGGCCCCAAACCTCTACAAGCAAAATTGACTGGGCTGACCCGCCCCACCGGCCAGCCAAAAGCGACCAGGGCACGGGGATAACACGCTACTGCAGCTTGCAGCCCGGTGCAGGGTCAGCCAGCGCGGCGGCAGCCGTGCTGACCACTACATTGGCGCCGTCACGCACCTCACGCAGGTAAATGTTCTGCACTGGGTTATGCGCTTTGGAGAAGCTCCACGCGCCCCGCGGACTGTCGATCCGGGCCTCGGCCATGGCTGCATTCCAGGCAGCACGATCCTGGGTATTGCCGCCCACCTTGGCCAGCGACTGAGCCAGTAGCAGACCCGTGTCGTAACCCTGTACCGCATAGATGTCGGCCTCTTTGCCAAACTTCTCCCGGTAGTCAGCGCGGAACTTGCTGTTCTGCGGGGTATTAAGGCTATCGGCGTAATGCAGGGTGGTCAGCACGCCGCTGGCGGCGGAACCTTGCGCGGCCAGGGTGCCTTCGGTGAGAAAGCCCGAGCCGAGCAACGGGATCTTGCCCTGCAGGCCAGCCGCGGCGTAGTCCTGAACGAACTTGGCCGCACCGCCGCCGGCAAAGAACACGAACACCGCATCAGGCTTGAGCGCGGCGATTTCGGTTAGCTGCGACTGGAATTCCACGTCCGGGAACGGCACGTAGATTTCCTTGCTAACGGTGCCGCCGGCCTTCTCGAAACCCTCCTTGAAGCCCTCCACCGATTCGGTGCCGAAACCGTAACGCCAGGCCAGGGTAACGATGTTCTTGTAGCCCTTGTCCGCAGCCACCTGGCCCATCGGGTAGGCGGTCTGCCAGGAGGTGAAGGAGGTGCGGAAGATATTCGCCGCGCACAACGGTCCGGTCGCGGCATTGAAACCCGCGTTGGGGATGATCAGCGGCACGCCGGTTTCCCGAGCGACCTTGACCGCGCCCATGCCGACCCCGGAATGCACCGGGCCGACCACCACATCGACGTTGGCACCGGCAATCAGCTTCTGCATATTCGGCACGGCCTTGCCGGGGTTGGCTTCACTGTCGACCACCACATATTCGACCGGACGGCCTCCAAGAATGTTGTCGTGCTGTTCGATGGCCAGCTTCATACCGTTGCTGGTGGCCTCGCCCAGGGCGGCAAAGGTTCCGGTGTAAGGCAGCAGCAAGCCGATTTTCACCGCATCGGCCGCCAGGGTCAGGCTGCTTATGGTGCTACCGAGGGCCAACGCCAGAACGCTGGCCGTGAAGCTGAAACGGGGAGTGCAAGGCATCTTTTTATTGTTTTTCATGGTTATCTCCGGCTGCGCTCTATGGCGCAGCGTTATAGGAAAAGCGATCTTCAATTGCCATTTCTTGCCGGGCTATCGGCGCAACCGCCAGCCGCCCAGTGCCCGTTAGCGGTCAGAGCAGGTTCCAGGTGTAGTTGAAGATCAGGCGGTTCTCGTCGACGTCGGTGCGATAGTTGGAGCGCGCGGTTACATTGCGAACCTTCACGCCCAGGCCCTTGAGCGAACCGCTCTGCACCACGTAACCGATATCCAGATCGCGCTCCCACTCCTTGCCTTCGAAGCCGCGACCGGTGTCGACATTGTCGCCAGTCAGGTAGCGCACCCCGGCGACCAGGCCGGGCATACCCATGGCGGCGAAGTCGTAGTCGTAACGCACCTGCCAGGAACGCTCGTCGGCCGAGTCGAAGGTGAAGGTCGGCACTTCGTTGCCCAGCGGGCTGACGTTGGCGAACACTCGTGGTAGGCCGTGATCACCGAACATTGCCTGGTAACCAAGGTAGAAGGTATGAGCGCCGTACTTAGCCGACAGCAGGGAGAAGGCGGCCTGGTTGTCCAGCTTGCCGAGCAGCTGCTCACCGTCCTCGGCCGAGTCGAAGTACCCGAGGCTCGCGCCGAGCACCCAGTCACCGACCGGCTCACTGTGCTTGAGGCTGAAGTAGCGCTGGTTGTACAGGTCCTCCAGCTGGGCATACCAAGCGCCGACCGAGGTGCGGTTGGCGTTGAAGGCATAGTCGGCACCGGTGTAATTAAAGCGGTCGGTGGTTATCAGCCCACCGGCATTGCGCCGGGGGACGAAAGCGACCATGGCGCCCAGCTCCTCGTCGCCGGCCTCGTTGCGCAGGCTAGTTGAACGCAATTGACCGCCCTGCAGGGTCAGCCCGGCGATCTCGTTGGAAACGATGCTGGCGCCCTGATAGGTTGGCGGCAACAGGCGGATATCGCCGAAGAACAACACCGGCAGCAGCAATTGTTGTTCGCCGATTTTCAGTTCGGTCTTCGATACCCTGACCTTCAGGGCCGCACCGAGGCGACTGTAATCGTCCGCCGCCCTGCCCTCGTCGGTCACCGGCAGCAGGCCGGTATTGACCCGGTCGCGGCTGCTGTCGAGCTTGAGCCCCAGCAGGCCGATGGCGTCGACGCCAAAACCAACCGGACCAGGGGTGTAGCCGGATTTGACGTTGAGGATGAAGCCCTGGGCCCACTCCTCGGCCTTGGATTGCTGGTTGGGCCCGACGATGTCGGAGTAGTCGCGACTGAAGTAGTAGTTGCGTGCAGTCAGGGTCGCCGTGCTGTCCTCGATAAAACCGCCTTCGGCTGCCTGGACCAGAGCTGGCAGGCTGAGGGCGACTGCGAGGGACAACAGCAGCGGTTTTGCGTTGGAAGTGTGAGTCATCGTTCTAGCTCTTTGTTGTTATTGAAAGTGGGCTGTTGCGCCACCCTTGCCGAGGAAAAACCCGGCAACGCGAGTGGGTGGTGTAACTGTCGCCGCACCGACTCAGATCGATGTGGCGGCAATGCTCATGGGCCAGAGGCGGCTAACCGATCGCATCTTCCTTGGCCAAATTCGTGGTGCGCAGCGGCGATGCTGCGGGTATGCAGTTACGCCGCACGCTCAGCAGCAGGTGGGCGGCGATGCCGAACACCAACCCCCAGAAGGCCGCCGAAAGACCGAGAAAGGACATGCCCGAGGCCGTCACCAGAAAAGTGATCAGTGCCGCTTCGCGGTCATCTGGCTGGGCCATGGCACTGGCCAGCGAGCCGGCAATCGCACCGAACAGCGCCAGCCCGGCCAGGGCGGCGATCAACTCTTTGGGGAAAGCGCTAAACAGCGACACCAGCGTGGCGCCAAACAGCCCCAGTAGCAGGTAGGCCAGGCCGCCGACCACTCCCGCGACATAACGTCGGGACGGGTCTTCGTGGGCTTCGCGGCCGGTGCAGATGGCGGCAGTAATGGCGGCCAGGTTGAGGCCGTGGCAGGCGAACGGCGCCAGTAACAGCGAACCCAGGGCGCTGGCGCTGATAATCGGGCTGGCCGGGGTCTGGTAGCCGGCATTGCGCAGCACTGCCATGCCCGGTACGAACTGCCCGGTCAGGGCCACCATCACCAGCGGCAGGGCGATGTTCAGACTGGCCGACAGGCTGAATTCGGGGCTGATCCATACCGGCGTGGCCAAGCCGATGACCAGCGCATCCTGACGCAGATCACCAGTGGCAAAGGCGATGCCGCAGCCGACCACTAGCACCGCCATCACCGCATAGCGCGGCAGCATGCGTTTGACCAGCAGATAGCTGGCGAACATCGCCAGCACCAGCCAGGGTTTGCTTTGCAGCGAGACGAACAGCCCGGTGCCGAAACTGAACAGGATGCCTGCCAGCATGCCGGCGGCAATCGCCGCCGGCAGCTTGCTGATGATGCGATCGAAGGCACCGCTGATGCCGACCAGGAAAATGATCAGGCTGGCGACGATATAGGCCCCGACCGCTTCGTTCAGACTGATCTGCGGTAACAGAGACACCAGCAACGCCGAGCCTGGCGCCGACCAGGCGATAATGATCGGCACGCGGTAGCGCAGACTCAGGCCAATGCCGAGTACGGCGCTGCCAATGGAAATGGCCCAGACCCAGGACGACAGCACGGCATGCGACAGGCCGGCACTCTCGGCCGCCTGGAAGATGATTACCAAGGGACCGGCGTAGGAAATAACGGTGGCAATGAAACCCGCCACCACGGCAGACAAGGAAAAATCGTTGATCAAGGTTTTCATAGAACCTCGCTACAAGGCGCATCAGGCCATCCGTGACACGTAGTCCAGATCGCTCTTGTTATGGGTGAAGCAGGCCAGGCGAGCTAGCGGCAGCCCTCGGGCGCTGCCGCTAGTGCGTAAAATCAAGCCTGCTGCAGGGCCCGCGGCCGAGCGCTGCGCTGCTCAGCCGCGGGAACCGGGGCCTGCTGCAGCTGGAAGTCGAACGCAAGCGTGGCGAAGCGGCTGCCTTGCACACCGCGGTCATTGGCGGCAGCGGCGTCCTCGACGAAGGTGATATCGCCAACCAGGCCCTCACGGGTGGCGTAGGCAAAGTCGTCCCACAGGTACTGCTCGCCGGCCAGGTTGATCTGGGTGGTCAGGTGGCGATGACCCGGCGCGGAGATAAAGAAGTGGATATGCGCCGGACGCTGACCGTGGCGGCCGAGCAGGTTCAGGCACTCCTGGGTCGGGCCATCTGGCGAGCAGCCGTAGCCACTCGGCACGATGCTGCGTGCGCGGTAGCGACCCTCGGCATCGGTGACGATACGGCGGCGCAGGTTGTACTCGCTCTGGCTCTTGTCGAAGAAGGAGTAGTTGCCCTGGGTATTGGCATGCCACAGGTCGACCACCGCACCGGCCACAGGCGTGCCGTCGGTGTCACGCACCACACCTTCGAGGAACATCACGGTGGCCTGGTCCAGCTCGCTGCCATCGTCCATCCGCGCTTCGCCCTCGCACACCGGTGCGCCGGCCACGTACAGCGGGCCTTCGATGGTGCGTGGGGTGCCGCCGGTGAGGCCGGCCTGAGCATCCTTGGCGTCCTGCAGCAGGTCGAGGAAGTGCTCCAGACCCAGGCCAGGTACCAACAAGCCGGCTTCGTTGCGCCCGCCCAGGCGGTTGAGGTAGTCCACCGCGTGCCAGAATTCGTCGTCGCTGATTTCCAGGTCTTCGATGATCTTCGCCGCGTCATTGATCAGGCGCAGCATGATCTGCTTAACGCGCGGGCTGCCCTGGTCGTTATTGAGGCCGGCGGCCTCGTTGAACAGGTTCTGGACTTCGGCAGTGTGGCTAACTTTCACGGTCATGATGATTTCCTCGGCTTATTGTTATCGGGGCTTAGCGGTCGTCGCTATGAATCGATGAGGGATGGCGGCAGACGCCGTCGATTTCGATATCCATATAGGGGAACAGCGGCAGCTGCAGCAGGGTGTCGTGCAGGGCCTCGACGCTTGCCACGTCGAACACGCTGTAGTTGGCGTAGTGCCCGGCGATGCGCCACAGGTGGCGCCACTTGCCTTCACGCATCAGGCCCTGGGCCAGGTCCTTCTCGTCGGCCTTGAGCTGGGCGGCCTGGGCCGCGGGCATGTCGGCCGGCAGTTTTACGGTCATCTTTACGTGGAACAGCATGGCGGTTTCCTCTCAGGTCACTTGCGGGCGAAGAACGCCAGGCGCTCTTCGTCCAGGGTCAGGCCAAGGCCGGGGGTGCGCGGTACTTGCAGGGCGAAGTCGCGGTACAGCGGCGGCTCGCTGACGATGTCCTCGGTCAGCAGTAACGGGCCGAACAGCTCAGTGCCCCAGGTCAACTGGCGCAGGGTGACGAAGGCATGGGCCGAAGCCAGAGTGCCGATCGCGCCTTCGAGCATGGTGCCGCCGTACAGGGCGATGCCGGCCGCCTCGGCAATTGCCGCGGTGCGCAGCACGGCGCGCGGGCCGCCGTTTTTGGCGATCTTCAGGGCAAACACCGACGCAGCCCCATCGGCGGCCAGGCTAAAGGCGTCCTCGACGCTCTCGATCGATTCGTCGGCCATAAGCGGTGCCGGGCTGCGCTGATTGAGGCGCACCTGCCCGGCGCGGTTGATCCGCGCAATCGGCTGCTCGATCAGGTCGATGCCGTTGTCGCCGAGCACCTGGCAAGCGCGGATGGCCTGGGATTCGTCCCAGCCCTGGTTGACGTCGACGCGCACACTGGCGCTGTCGCCCAAGGCCCGCTTAATGGCGATCACGTGCTTGAGGTCCTGTTCGACCGGGTTGGCGCCGATCTTCAGTTTGAAGATGCGGTGGCGGCGCAGGCCGAGCATCTGTTCGGCCTCAGCAATATCCTTGGCGGTATCGCCGGATGCCAGGGTCCAGGCCACTTCCAGGCTGTCGCGCACGCGCCCGCCGAGCAGCTCGCTGACCGCAAGGCCCAGGCGTTTGCCCTGGGCGTCGAGCAGCGCACTTTCCAGGCCGGACTTGGCGAAGCTGTTGCCCTTGGCCGCCTTGTCCAGACGCAGCATGCAGGCATTGATATTGGCCGCGTCCTGACCGATCAGCAGCGCGCCGAGGTGGCTGTCGATGTTCTGCTTGATGCTCTCCGGGCTCTCGTTGCCATAGGCCAGACCACCAATGGTGGTCGACTCGCCGATGCCTTCGATGCCGTCGCTGCAGCGCAGGCGAATCAGTACCAGGGTCTGGTTCTGCATGGTGTGCATCGCCAGCTTGTGCGGGCGGATGGTCGGCAGGTCGACGATGGTTGCCGACACGCTTTCGATCAGGACTTGGCTCATTTCAATCTTCCAGTCAGTCTCCCCTCCCCCATGTGTGGGAGAGGGGCCGGGGGTGAGTGCTAAAAGGCGTCAGGCCTTGGCCGCATTCAGCACCATGGGCGCGCTTTGCCGGCGCTTGGCGCTGATGGCGAACAGGCTCATGGCGATGGCAGCGATGCCACCGGGTACGGCGAAGGCGAGAAAATTCAGTTGCAGCGGCAGGTTGATGCCCATCAGTGCGCCGCCCAGCAGCGGCCCGACGATGGCACCGTTGCGGCCGATGCCCGAGGCCCAGCCGAGGCCCGTGGAGCGGATCGACAGGCCGTAGAACTGCGCGGCACCGGCGTACAGCAGAATCTGCGTACCGATGGTGGTAGCACCGGCGATAAAGATCAGGCCGTAGAGCAGCGGCGTCGGGCTCTTGAAGCCGAGCAAGCTGATCGACACGGCGGCGGCGACGAAGAAGGCCACCATCACCTTGCTCAAATTGAAACGATCACCCAGCCAGCCGCCGAGAATCGCCCCAGCCATGCCGCCAAAGTTCAGCGCCAGGAGGAACGACAGGCTCGACCCCAGGCTGTAGCCGGCGTTGGCCATCAGTTTGGGCAGCCAGGAACTCAGTGCGTAGACCATCAGCAGGCAGCAGAAGAACGCCAGCCACAGGCACAGGGTGCGCAGCGCGCGGCCGTCGCGGAACAGCTCGAATACCGCCACGCCCTGGCCCTTGGTGTCGCTCATCTGCAGCTGGTCGGCCGCGTCGATCTGCAGGCCCGGCTGGATTTTCTGTAGCACCGCACGGGCCTGCTCATGACGGCCCTGACGCACCAGAAAGCCCACCGATTCCGGCAGTTTCCAGAGGATCAGCGGCAACAGCAGCAGCGGCACGGCGGCGGCGAAGAACATCGACTCCCAGCCAAAGCGCGGCAGCATATAGATGCCCACACCAGCAGCGAGCATGCCGCCCACCGAGTAGCCGCTGAACATGATGGCCACCAGGGTGCTGCGCAGGCGCTTGGGTGCGTACTCGTTCATCAACGCCACGGCATTGGGCATCAAGCCGCCACAACCAAGACCGGCGATAAAACGGCAGATGCCGAACTCGCTCGGGCTACTGGCGAAACCGTTGATGATGGTGGCACTGGAAAACAGCGCAAAACAGATGGCGATGCCCTTCTTGCGGCCGATCTTGTCGGCCAGGGTGCCGAACGCCAGGGCACCGAACATCATGCCAAACAGTGCGTAACTGCCCAGCGCGCCGGCCTGCAGCGGGGTCAGGCCCCACTCCTGCATGATCGACGGCAGCACCACGCCGTAAATAAACAGGTCGTAGCCGTCGAAGATCAGCAGCAGCGCGCAGAGCGTCATAACCATCCAGTGGAAGCGGCTAAAACGCGCGTTATCGATGACCTGGTGTACGTCTATCTGTCGCATGGCATCGGTTCTCTCTGTTGTTTTTGTTGTGAAAAGCTCAGGTGAAGCCTTGGTAGGATGGGTTGAGCCGTAGGCGATACCCATCGATGGGTATCGCTGCGCTCAACCCATCCTACGAAGCCGTTAGCCCAGATCGCCGCCGCCCACCGGCAGGGTTACGCCGGTGATATAGGAGGCCTCGTCCGAGGCGAGAAAAAGGATGGCACCGACCTGCTCGTCGATGCTGCCGTAGCGCTTCATCAGGCTGCTGGCCAAGGTCTGATCGACAATCTGCTGATACCAGCCCTTCTCCTCGGCGCTCTGTTCAGCGGCGTTACGCGGGATGCGCCGTGGCGGTGCCTCGGTGCCGCCGGGGGCAGTGGCGTTGACGCGAATGCCGCGCTCGGCGGTTTCGAACGCCAGGCAGGCGGTCAGGGCATTCACCCCACCCTTGGCCGCGCCGTAAGGCACGCGGTTGACCCCACGGGTGGCGATGGAGGAAACGTTGACGATGGCGCCACTGCCCTGTTCCAGCATGTGCGGCAGCGCGGCGTGGCAGCACCACAGGGTGGGGAACAGCGAGCGACGCACTTCTGCTTCGATCTGCTCGCTGGCGTAGTGCTCGAACGGCTTGGCCCAGATGGTGCCACCGACGTTGTTGATCAGAATGTCCAGGCGGCCGAAACGCTCCACCGCAGCCTGCATCACGCGTTGGCAATCGATGGCCTGCTCCAGGTCGGCGGTCAGGCACAGCACCGCTTTATGCTCGGCCAACTCGAACACCAGCTCGGAGCGGTCCACCGCCACCACCTGGGCGCCCTCCTCCAGCAGCCGCTCGGCAACCCGGCGGCCGATGCCCTGGGCGGCGCCGGTGACCACGGCGACTTTGTTTTGGAAACGCATCTTCATAGTTCCGACCTCAATCAATACGTGCTGTCTGTAGGAGCGGGATTGCCCGCGATGCCAGCAACACCTTCGCGGACAAGTCCGCTCCTACAAGAGCGAGGCTTCAGGCGCTGGCGGCAAACTTCTCGTAGTAGAAATTGGCCGGGCTGATGCCCTGCTCGCGGATATAGCTGCTGACCGCCTCGACCATTGGCGGCGGGCCACACAGGTAGATGTCCACCTCACCATCATTCAGGTGCAGGGGTTCGATGTGCTGGGTGACGTAGCCCTTGTGCGGATAGCTGCTATCCGGGTTGGCCACGCAGGCGCTGTAGGTAAAGTTGGGGATGTGCGCGGCCAGCGCTTCGAGCTTGTCCATCTCGACCAGGTCGAAGTCGTTGGTCACCCCGTAGACCAGGTGCAGCGGATGCTGGCTGCCCTCGGCGGCGATCTTCTCCAGCATCGCGGTAAAGGGCGCCAGGCCCGTGCCGCCGGCCAGCAGCAGCAAGGGTCGCTTGATCTCGCGCAGGTAGAAGCTGCCCAGGGGGCCGGCCAGGGTCATGCTGTCGCCAGGCTTGGCCAAACCGGTGAGAAAGCTGCTCATCAGCCCACCCGGCACGTTGCGGATCAGAAAACTGACTTCGCCGTCCTTCTGCAGGCTGCTGAAGGAATAGGCGCGGGTCTGCTCGCTGCCCGGCACTTTAAGGTTGACGTACTGGCCCGGCAGGAACGCCAGCTGGTTGAGCGCCTCGCCCTTGATCGACAGGGCGATGGTGCTGTCGGACAACTGGCGCACCGCACTGATCGCCGCCGCGAAGCTGGCCTGCTGGGTCTTGCACACTTCGCTGGATGCTGGCACACGAACCACACAGTCGCTCTCGGCGCGCATCTGGCAGGTCAGCACATAGCCCTGCTCGGCTTCGGCCTCACTCAGGGCGTCCTCGATGTATTCCTCACCGAGGTCGTACTGGCCGGCTTCGGCGAAGCATTTGCAGGCCCCGCAGGCCCCGTCGCGGCAATCGAGCGGGATATTGATGCCCTGGCGATAGGCCGCGTCGGCGACGGTTTCGCCGAGCTTGGCGTCGATAAAGCGGGTAACCCCGTCTTCGAAATTAAGGGCGATCTTGTGGCTCATGGCACACCTCGCTGAAGTAGTTCTGGCCGATGACGACGAGCAGAGGATTGACGCGGGAAGCCATGCCTCCCGCCGGCAACCCTGCCGCGGATTCAGATGTGATAAACATCGATGATCTGGCGCACGTAGTCGTTCTTCAGCACCACCTTCTTGGCCTTGATCAGCGGGTTGGGCCCATTGCAGTCGAGGGTGTAGAAGCTGCTGCCGTAGAAGTGATCGACGGTCTTGTAACGAAAGCTCAGGGTGTGCCAGTTAAAGCGCACCTTGGTCAGCCCATCGCCCTGCTCAACGATCTCGATGTTGTTGATGTTGTGCGAGGTGCGGGTGTCCGGAATGGTCGCACTGGAGCGCTCGGTTCGGATGCGGAACACCCGGTCTTCCAGGCCGCTGCGGTTGCCGTACCAGATCAGCGAGATCTCGGTCTGCGGGTTTTCCACCAGTTCGTCCTTATCGTCCCAGGCCGGCATCCAGAATTCGGCGTCCGGGGCATACAGCTCCAGCCACTCGTCCCATTGCTTGTCGTCCAGGTAGCGCGCCTCGCGGTAGAGGAAGTCGCGCACGGCATCATAGGTCAGGCTCATTTACGCGCCCTCCACGTGGATCAGCTGGTCCTGCTGCTTGTGCAGCGCCTTGATCATCTGCTGCTGCCAGTAGTGGTGCTGCAGCACGAACAGGCCCTCGTCCTCGGTGCGCACACCGCTCATCAGCGGGTGCAGATCGATTTCCTTGGCCGACTCGTCGGCGCCATCGACCCAGTGCTTGGCCCCGCGCGACATGTCATTCCATTCCATGGCGCGACCGGCGAAGCCCTGCTGACAGGCGCGAAACTCTTCCAAGTCATCGGGAGTGGCCATGCCGGAGACGTTGAAGAAGTCTTCGTACTGGCGGATGCGGCGAGCCCGGGCCTCGGCACACTCGCCCTTGGGTGCGATGCAGTAGATGGTCACTTCGGTCTTGTCCACCGACAGCGGCCTGGCGATGCGCAGCTGCGAGCCGAACTGGTCCATCAGGTACAGGTTGGGGTACAGACAGAGGTTGCGTGAATTGCCGATCATCCAGTCGGCGCGGGCTTCGCCAAACTCCCCAGCCAGACGCTCACGCTCGGCGAACAGGGGACGGTCCTCGGGGTTGTCCCAACGGGTCCAGAGCAGCAGGTGGCCGTTCTCGAAGGAGTAGAAACCACCGCCCTTCTTGCCCCAACCGCCGGCGCTCATGGCGCGAATGTCGTCGCCGGCTTCTTTCAGTTTGCGCTGCTGCTGGGTGGCGGCGTAGTTCCAGTGCACGGCGGTGACGTGGTAGCCGTCGGCACCGTTCTCGGCCTGCAGCTTCCAGTTGCCCTCATACACATAGGTGCTGGAGCCGCGCAGTACTTCCAGGCCTTCGCTGGACTGGTCGCAGATCATGTCGATGATCTTGCGCGACTCGCCAAGAAACTCTTCCAGCGGTGCGACGTCATCGCTCAGGCTGCCGAACAGAAAGCCACGGTACGACTCGAAGCGGGCGATTTTCTTCAGATCATGGGAGCCGTCGCAGTCGAAGCTGTCTGGATAACCGGCTTCCTTGGGGTCTTTGACCTTGAGCAGTTTGCCGTTGTTGTTGAAGGTCCAGCCATGGAACGGGCAGGTATAGGTGGCCTTGTTGCCGCTCTTGAAGCGGCAGAGCATGGCACCGCGGTGGCTGCAGGCGTTGATAAAGGCATTCAGCACACCGTCCTTGTTGCGCGCAATAAAGACCGGCTGACGCCCCATGTGGGTGCTGTAGTAGTCGTTCTTCTCGGGGATCTGGCTTTCATGCGCCAGGTACAGCCAGTTGCCCTCGAAGATGTGCTGCATCTCCAGGTCGAACAGGCGTGGGTCGGTGAACATCTCCCGCTTGCAGCGGAAAATGCCCTGTTCTTTATCTTCTTGCAGCAGGCCGTTCAGGTAGTCGAGTCCCAGGTTCATCGCCATGGCTCCGTTGTTATTGTGTCAACGGTATGAAGGCTATGCCTCGGGACTGTCCGACAATATCCAGTTAGCGCAGAACCTTTATCCGTTTTCTGCAAAAGCCGGGACGGCTTTCTGAAAAAGCCGGTGTGGCTCGAGCAACGTCGTAAAGGTCAGTAAATACGCGGCCCGCAGACGTTCGCGCAGAGTCAGAAAGGCCCAGGATGGGCGTACTAGAGGGCGTTGCAAGATTGGATGGCCACAGCCTGGAAAACCGTGAAGCGTTTTCCACCTATGCCCGAGCGGCGCGTTGGAGAGCGGTGGACAAGCTTCGCGTTGTCCACCCTACCTCGGCAGAGGGTGGGTATTCAGGACTCGCGGCGACGTAGGGTATCGGACGGCAACTCACCAAAGGCGCTCTTGTAGCTCTCGGAGAAGCGTCCGAGGTGAAGAAAGCCGTAATCCAGCGCCACTTCGGTGATATTGCGCACCCGTGAAGCCGGGTCACTCAAGCTGGAATAGATTTGCTCCAGCTTCTTCTGGCGGATAAAGCTTTTCGGCGTGGTGCCGGTGTGCCGCTCGAACAACGCATAGAGCGAACGCGGGCTGCTGTGGGCCAGCTGGGCCAGCTGCTCGACGCTGATGTCCTGTTTCAGGTTGTCCTCGATAAACTGCAGGATCCGCTCGAAACTGGCAGCGCCCTGCTCCGGCACCATTCGACTGACATTGTTATCCAGCAGCGTCAGCAGCTTGGTGGCGATGATGCGGGTGTACTGCTCCTGCACCTGTTGCACCGTCTGCGCACTCTCGGCCTCGCTGCACACCAGTTGCAGCAGACCGGTGAAACCCTCCAGTTGCTGCAGGCTATGCCGCGATTTGAAGCGCACACCTTCGGCCGGGCGCTGCCACTGGCTGTCGCGGCAGGTCTTGTCGAGCAGGATCGACGGCAGCTTGACGATAAATTTCTCGCAGTCGTCGGAATAGGTCAGATCGACCGGATCATCCGGGTTGATCAGCAGCAACTCGCCCGGGCTGAAATAGTGCTCCTCACCATGCCCACGCCACAGGCAATGACCGCGCAGCAGCACCTGCAGGTGGTAGATGGTTTCCAGCGCCGGCGAGGTCACCCGCACACTGCCGCCATAGCTGATACGGCACAGATCCAGGCTGGCGAACTTGCGGTGATTGAGCGACGCCTCGGGATGACCGATGGTCGGCAGGCGGATAGCGTGACTGCCAACGTGTTCATTGACATAGCTGGACACCGCATAGGGGTCGGCACGGTCGAACACGCAACTCGCAGCGCTGAGCAGGCTACTGTCCATCAACTAGGCACTCACTTTGTTGTTATGTCACTGCGCACAGTTTCGGCGCAGTTCTTTATCAGGCTATAACTGATTCTATGCGCGCCAGAGCGGTTGCCCGCAGCGGCTGGATAAACGGTCGCTAGAGGCGTCAGGCAACACCTGTGGCAAACGGTCTGGCAGTATGCAGGGCCAGACAGGCGACTCAATTCAACCTTTAGCCAAGTGTGCGATTAACGCACGCTGCTTGTGGCTAAACGGCTCAGTGGAACAGCCGCGTGCTCAGTTCCTGACTGGCTTCCAGCAGCACCGGCAGGTAGCGCGATTCCAACTCCTGACGCGATACGCGGCTGACATGGGTGCCGACATTCAACGCGGCCAGCACCTGGCCGGCGGAATCCTTCAGCGGTACGGCCACCGAACGCAGGCCGATCTCCAGCTCCTGATCGATGATCACCCAGCCCTGCTGGCGGATCTCGGCGATATTCGCGCGCAGGCCCTCGACCGTATGCAGGGTGCGGCTGGTCTTGACCTGCAGGTCGGCATGCTCCAGGTAGTCGTCCAGGGCCAGGTCATCCAGGCCGGCCAGCAGAATACGACCCATGGAGGTGCAGTAGGCCGGCAGCCGGCTGCCAACGCTGAGGTCCACCGAGATCAGCCGCTGCGGCGTGGCGGAACGGGCGATATAGAGAATCTCGTCGCCTTCCAGGGTGGCCATGGAACAGGCTTCATGCAGCTGCTCGCTGAGGCGGTCGAGAATCGGTTGGGCGGTGACCGCCAGCGGCGTCGACGACAGGTAGGCATGGCCCAGGGTGAGCACCTTGGGCAACAGCGAATAGGTGCGCCCGTCGGTGGTGGCGTAGCCCAGCTTGATCAGCGTATGCAGGCAACGACGCACGGCGGCGCGGGGAATCTCGGTGCGGTGGCTGATCTGGGCGATGGTCAGGTGACGCTTGCGCTCCTGAAACGCGTGGATCACCGCCAGACCGCGGGCCAGGGAAGTCATAAAGTTCGGGTCGCCGGTCAGCGCCTCGATACGTTTGGCCGGCGAGGCGACGATAGGCGGTGCCAGGGTCGAGAGTGGCAGACGGGGCTCTTCGCTCATGATTATTGTCCTGTGCATGCTCCGAGGCGGAATAAAGTCGCGGAATTTGGCGATTATCGAACAGCAGTTCGATAATCGCAATTAGCCTTTGAGCAGCTGACGAAGCATCAGCATTGGGCAAATCGTGCTCGAAGATTTTGATTGCGGTGCCACCCTTGAGAGTAAAACGGGCTTCCTTGGCCAGGGTTGGCAGAATATCCAGCAGCAACTGAACACCAATGCACCACCCTTCCAACGCCTCGCCTCGGCGACCTTGGGGGCATGTGCAATCAGTGCGCGGGGTGACACACCTGTATAATGCCCCGCTCGTGTCCCCAGCTCGCCCCTCGTGTGCACGAGGTGTGCACTCAAGCGGCGGAATCAAGCAAAATGACGGTCTAAAATTGCAAAAAAATATATTAAATCAAAGCCTTATAAGCCGAAGGTTTTCCGTCGCCCCGATGATGGATTGGACTGATCGCCACTGCCGCTATTTCCTGCGCCAGCTGTCGCGCCACGCCCTGCTCTACACCGAGATGGTCACCACCGGCGCCATACTGCATGGCGATGCCGCGCGCTTTCTGCGCCATAGCGCCGCCGAGTACCCACTGGCCCTGCAACTGGGCGGCAGTGTGCCGGAAGACCTAGCGGCCTGTGCCAAGCTGGCGCAAGAGGCTGGCTATAACGAGGTCAACCTTAACGTGGGCTGTCCGAGCGATCGGGTGCAGAACAATATGATCGGCGCCTGCCTGATGGGTCACCCGCAGCTGGTGGCCAATTGCGTCAGTGTCATGCAGGATGCGGTGGATATCCCGGTAACGGTAAAACACCGCATCGGTATCAACGGTCGCGACAGTTACGCCGAGCTGTGCGATTTCGTCGGTACGGTGCGCGATGCTGGTTGTCGCAGCTTTACCGTGCATGCGCGCATCGCCATTCTCGAAGGCCTGTCACCCAAGGAGAACCGCGAGGTACCGCCACTGCGCTACGAGGTGGCCGCGCAGCTCAAGCAGGACTTCCCGGAGCTTGAGATCATCCTTAACGGGGGGATCAAGACCTTGGAAGAGTGCCAGCAGCACCTGCAGACCTTCGACGGCGTGATGCTGGGGCGCGAGGCCTACCACAACCCCTATCTGCTAGCCCAGGTCGACCAGCAGCTGTTCGGTGCGAGCAGTCCGGTGCTGAGCCGCTTCGAGGCCATGCAGAGCATGCGCGGCTACATCGCCGCGCACCTGGCCGAAGGCGGCAGCATGCACCATATAACCCGCCATATACTCGGCCTGGCCCAGGGTTTCAATGGCGCGCGGCGCTTTCGCCAGCTGCTTTCGGTGGACATCCACAAGACCAGCGAGCCCCTGGCGCTGTTCGATCAAGCGGCGCAATTGCTGCAAGGGCGCTGACTCGGTTAAGGTCGCTGCATCTGCAACGACAAGGCGCTGTCATGACCTCCAAGCTGGATCAACTCAAGCAGTTCACTACTGTGGTCGCCGATACCGGCGACCTCGATGCTATCGCCCGCCTGAAACCGGTCGATGCCACCACCAACCCTTCGCTGCTGCTGAAAGCCGCAGCCATGCCTGGCTACAGCGAACTGCTGAAAAGCGCAGTCACCGCCAGCAAGGGCGACCTCGGCCTGGCCTGCGATCAGTTTGGCGTGGCAGTGGGCGGTGAAATCCTCAAGATCATTCCCGGGCGCATCTCCACCGAGGTAGACGCGCGTCTGTCCTTCGACACCGAGGCTACGCTGCGCCGCGCCGAGCGCCTGATTGGCCTGTATGAAGAAGCCGGCATTGGCCGTGAGCGGGTGCTGATCAAGATCGCCTCGACCTGGGAAGGCATCCGCGCTGCCGAACAGCTGGAAAAGGCCGGCATCCAGTGCAACCTGACCCTGCTGTTCTCTTTCGCCCAGGCCCAGGCCTGCGCCGACGCCGGGGTGTTCCTGATCTCGCCCTTCGTCGGACGCATCTACGATTGGTACAAGAAGGCCGAGGGCCGCGACTATGTCGGCGCCGAGGACCCTGGCGTGCAGTCGGTGACGCGTATCTACAACTACTACAAGGCCAACGCTTACCAGACCGTGGTAATGGGCGCGAGCTTCCGCAATATCGGCCAGATCGAACAACTGGCCGGCTGTGATCGACTGACCATCAGCCCCGAACTGCTGCAGCAACTGGCCGATGATCAGCAGCCACTGGCGCGCCTGCTCAGCCCGGGCAAGGCTGCCGAAGCCAAGCAAAGCCTGAGCGAAAGCCAATTCCGCTGGGCCATGAATGAAGACGCCATGGGCACCGAAAAGCTGGCTGAAGGTATTCGCCTGTTTGCCCGCGATCAGGAAAAGCTGGAAAAACTGCTGACCGCCCAAGCCTGAATGGCCTAAATGCAAACGGGGCGCTCAATGAGCGCCCCGTTTGTTTAGTGAGTCGTATCAGTGGTGTTCGAGGGCATTGACCAGGTCATGAAAGGCTTCGCGATTAGAGTCGTTAAGCCCCATCAGAATACGGTGCGCCTCGAGCACCTTGGCGCGCACCAGCTCTTCCGATTGATCCTGCGACGGCAGATCATCCAGACAATCCGGACACGGCACCGGCGTGTCGACGATATTGAATACCTGATCAAAACCCATCGATTGCAGCAAGCGAGTGATATCGGCGTGGGTGGTCACCACCGTCGGCAACAGGCCGATCTTCTGCCGAGACAGAATCGACAGCTTGGCCAGCAGCCCAAGGGTCGTGCTGTCGATACTGCGGGTCTCGGTCAGATCAATCACGATGGCTGAGAAATTCAGCGCGGTGAAGATTTTCTCGATGGTCGCATCCAGGGCCGAACACAGCGTCAGGCGCACTTCGCCGACAAATTTCAAGATGAACGTGCCATCTTGCTCGGCAAACTGGATTCTACCGGGGCTTATCCCAGGGTTCATGCAAGGTTCCTGCTTAACACCAGCAAGGCAATATCATCCGGCATATCCCTCAGATTGGCCAGCCCAAAAGCCTTGCGCAAGCCATCCAGGGTGCCGCCCGCGGAGCTGACCAGTTCGGGTAACAGGGCTTCCTTGTCTTTCAAGGTATCGCCCGGCAGCAGATCAAGGATACCGTCGGAGAGCAGCGTCAGACTGAAGGTCGCAGGCAACTCAAGCTGCAGATCATTGTATTGCGCCTCGACAAACAACCCGACCGGTAAACCGCGGCCTTGCAGATAGTGCGCCTGACCCTCGCTGTAGAGCACCGGCAAAGGCAGATGACCGCCAATGCTGTAGGTCAGGCGATTGTTTTCCAGGTCGATCACCCCGCCGAGCATGGTCACATGCTTGCCCAGCTTGCAGTTGATCAGGCCACGGTTGATATGGCCGAGCACCTCAGAGGGTTTGAATTCGGGCAGCTCGCCACCACGGCGCGACTCATAGAGCAAGCGCGTGGTCATAAACTTCAGCAATACGGTAACAAAGGCCGAAGAAGCGCCATGACCGGACACATCAGCCAGATAAAAGCCAATACGGCTGTCATCAACACGGAAATAATCGACGAAGTCACCGGAGAGGTACAGGGACGGGATGATCTGGTGCGCGAAAGTCAAGCCATCAGCCTGCCAGGGCGTCACCGGCAACATATTCATCTGCACCTGGCGGCCGGCGTTCTGGTCTTCCTGCAACAGGTGCAGGCTGGCCTGCAGTTCGCGGTTGGCGGTTTCCAGCTCATCGCGATAGCGCTGGTTTTCCAGGCGCAAGTTAGCGCGATCCAGCGCACGACGCACCGAATGCTCAAGCACGGCAAGATCCGCCAGGGGTTTGATCAGGTAGTCGGCAGCGCCCAAACGTAATGCTTCGACCGCATCGCTCATCACGCCTGCACCGGACACCACGATTACCGGAGTTTCCACTTGCAGGGCATTAATCCGGCGGATCAACTCAAGACCATCGACCTGCGGCATGCGCAGATCACAGATCAGCAAATCCGGCGACTCGGCCTGAAAGACCTCCAGCCCCTGCAGGCCATTGGCGGCTTGCAGCACATGAAAACCACTGTCTTCCAGGTAGGCTGCGAGGCTCGCACGCACTACGTCGTCGTCGTCGATTATCAGCAGCGTGGCACTGGTTTTGTGCATGAGGTATCCAGGCAAACTGCGCCGGGTGTGGGTTGGCTTATGCGTAAGACTAGCGGCCTGTACGCGCGAACTCGGCTTGCTTCAAGGCGCTGACGGTACTCCCATCCGTAACCTGATTCAAGCGTGCGCCAGTCGTCGTAACATGACTTTACACCTCAAATCGGCCAAGGTTATAAGAGCTGCAGGACAGCCCCTATAACAAGAGGAAAAGCCCATGAGCCAGAATGATCGTGCCTACAGCGAGAAACGCGATTACATCCGCATGCGGTTGGAGGCCCCCGTCACCGTGCATCATGACGGTAAGGAAATTCCTGCGCTGTGCCTCGACCTGTCCAGCACCGGCATGCAGCTGGAAGCTGAAAGCGCGTTGCAGATGGGCGACAAGGTACGTATCCATATTGCTTCGGATCACAACGAATTACGCGGCTTGGACGCGCAAGCGGAGGTGGTGCGCGTTGGCACGATGGAGGATGGTCGCCAGGCCCTGGGACTAGCGATTATTTCCATGAGCTGATCATGCCCATAGAGGAAAAAATCGTCAGGTTGGGCTAGTGCCTTTCAACTAAACCCGTTGCCTTGGGCTTTGGCGGGGTGGCAGCAAAATCCGGTGCTTGTTTTTAAGCATCGGATTTTCGTGGCACTGCGTCGTGCATTTACCCTGAGTCATAACGCTGCCCGTGCCGTTTATGACCCGACCAGCCAGGGCACTCTGGCTAGCGGTCCTGGTTAATATTCTGGCCTTTGCCCGAAGGCCGCCGTTGCTCACAGATGATCAGGCCCAAACCATCCAAGCCCCAACCACAAATACAAAGGCTCTGTCCCACTGTGTTGCAGACCGCTTTTGTGGGTGTGTTACGGCGCATTGAAAGCCAATGGATGGGGTGAATGCCGCAAACCCGCCATGAGCGGGCGCGGCCTAACCCACCATGGCGGTCTAGCGGAAAACCGCAATGCTGGGTTACTTGGCGCCCCAATGGCGTGGCGCCCCATAACCACCCCTCCTGCGCCGCCAACCCAGCCTACAAAATCGGCCTGCAACACATAATGGGTACATCGCCTTTTTTATTGCGGCTGAAACTCAGTGAATGATCTGACTGAGGAACAGCTTGGTGCGCTCGTTCTGCGGGTTGGTGAAGAAGGCGTTGGGTTCGTTCTGTTCCACGATCTCGCCCTTGTCCATAAAGATCACCCGGTTCGCCACGGTGCGGGCAAAGCCCATTTCGTGGGTGACGCAGAGCATGGTCATGCCGTCTTCGGCCAGGCCGATCATGGTATCCAGCACTTCCTTGACCATCTCCGGATCGAGGGCCGAGGTCGGCTCGTCGAACAGCATGATCTTCGGCTTCATGCACAGCGCACGGGCAATCGCCACGCGCTGCTGCTGACCGCCGGAGAGCTGTCCTGGGAACTTGTGGGCCTGCTCCGGAATACGCACACGCTCAAGAAAGTGCATGGCAATTTCTTCGGCCTTGCGCTTGGGCATCTTGCGCACCCACATCGGCGCCAGGGTGCAGTTCTGCAGCACGGTCAGGTGCGGGAACAGGTTGAAGTGCTGAAACACCATACCGACTTCACGACGCACCGCTTCGATGTGCTTGAGGTCGTGGGTCAGCTCGGTGCCATCGACCACGATGCGCCCTTGCTGGTGTTCTTCCAGACGATTGAGGCAGCGGATAGTGGTCGATTTGCCCGAGCCGGACGGCCCGCACAACACGATACGCTCACCGGCCTGCACATTCAGGTTGATGTCTTTGAGCACATGGAACTGACCGTACCATTTGTGCACGCCCTGCATCTGGATCATGCCGTCAGCAGGCGCAGGCTGTTTGTTTGCTTCACTCATTTGGTTAGCTCCTAACGCTTGTGGCCGGTGTCCAGCTTGCGCTCCAGATGTTGGGAGTAGCGGGACATACCAAAACAGAAAATCCAGAAAATCAGCGCGGCGAACACATAGCCTTCAGTGGCCATGCCCAGCCAAGCCGGATCGGTGGTGGCTTGTTTGATGCTGTTGAGCAGGTCGAACAGGCCGATGATGATCACCAGGCTGGTGTCCTTGAACAACGCGATAAAGGTGTTAACGATGCCGGGGATCACCAGCTTCAGGGCTTGCGGCAGAATCACCAGGCCCATCATCCGCCAGTAGCCCAGACCCATGGCCGCAGCGGCCTCGTACTGGCCCTTGGGAATCGCCTGCAGGCCACCGCGCACCACTTCGGCGATATAGGCCGACTGGAACAGGATCACCCCGATCAGCGCGCGCATCAACTTGTCGAACGACAACCCTTCGGGCAGGAACAGCGGCAGCATCACCGAGGACATAAACAGCACGGTGATCAACGGCACCCCGCGCCAGAACTCGATAAAGGTCACGCAGATCACCCGGATCGCCGGCATGTCCGAACGTCGTCCCAACGCCAGCAGGATGCCCAGCGGCAAGGCGCCGGCAATACCGACTGCGGCGATCACCAGGGTCAGCATCAGGCCGCCCCACTGGCTGGTCGACACGGTCGACAGACCGAAGAAGCCACCGTGCAGCAGCCAATACGCCAAGACTGGGTAAACCACCAAAAAGGCCAGGCCATACAACGCCTTGCGCGGCATCTGCGGTACGAACAGCGGCGCAGCACCGATGATTGCCAGCCACAGGGTGCTATCCACCCGCCAACGCAGTTCAGTCGGATAGAAACCGTACATAAACTGGCCAAAACGCTGCTGCACAAACACCCAGCAGGCGCCGCCACTGGTGCAGTCGGCACGGGTGGTGCCGGTCCAGTCCGCATCGATCAATGCCCACTGAATCAGCGGCGGCACCATCAGCCACACCAGGTACGCGGCGAACAGCGTCAACAGGGTGTTGAACCAGCTGGAGAACAGGTTGGCACGCAGCCAACCAACCACACCGACGCTGAGCGCGGGTGGCGGTAGATCAGGTTTGAAGGTATGAGTTTGCATGGCTGCTCCTTACCGCTCGATCAGCGCAATGCGCTTGTTGTACCAGTTCATCAGCATGGAAATGCTGATACTGATCGCCAGGTACACACTCATGGTGATGGCAATCACCTCGATCGCTTGCCCGGTCTGGTTGA
>NZ_JBAQLP010000138.1:0-34504 GCF_049301935.1 Pseudomonas sp.
GCCCCCTCTTTCTACCGCCCAGCTGATTTTCTCAGGGGAATGCTATGTTCAGCCGTGATTTGACTATCGCCCGTTATGACGCCGAATTGTTTGCCGCGATGGAGCAAGAAGCCCAGCGCCAGGAACATCACATCGAGCTGATCGCCTCGGAGAACTACACCAGCCCAGCGGTGATGGAAGCCCAGGGTTCGGTACTGACCAACAAGTACGCCGAAGGCTATCCAGGCAAGCGTTACTACGGCGGTTGCGAATACGTCGACATCGTCGAGCAGCTGGCCATCGACCGCGCCAAGCAGCTGTTCGGCGCCGACTACGCCAACGTCCAGCCGCACTCCGGCAGCCAGGCCAACAGCGCCGTGTATATGGCCCTGCTGGAAGCCGGCGACACCGTACTGGGCATGAGCCTGGCCCACGGCGGCCACCTGACCCACGGCGCCAGCGTCAGCTTCTCCGGCAAGCTGTACAACGCGGTGCAGTACGGCATCACTGATGCCGGCCTGATCGACTACGACGAAGTCGAGCGCCTGGCGGTCGAGCACAAGCCGAAGATGATCATCGCCGGTTTCAGCGCCTACTCGCAGGTGCTGGACTTCCCACGCTTCCGCGCCATCGCCGACAAGGTCGGTGCCTACCTGTTCGTCGACATGGCTCACGTCGCCGGCCTGGTTGCCGCTGGCGTGTACCCGAACCCGGTGCCGTTCGCCGACGTGGTCACTACCACCACCCACAAGACCCTGCGCGGCCCGCGCGGCGGCCTGATCCTGGCCCGCGCCAACGAAGCGCTGGAGAAGAAGTTCAACTCCGCGGTATTCCCAGGCGGCCAAGGTGGCCCGCTGGAGCATGTGATCGCCGCCAAGGCCGTGTGCTTCAAGGAAGCCCTGCAGCCGGAGTTCAAGGCCTACCAGCAGCAAGTGATCAAGAACGCCCAGACCATGGCCAGCGTGTTTATCGAAAACGGCTACGACGTAGTGTCCGGCGGTACCGAGAACCACCTGTTCCTGCTCAGCCTGATCAAGCAGGACATCACCGGTAAAGATGCCGACGCCGCCCTGGGTCGCGCCTTTATCACCGTGAACAAGAACAGCGTGCCGAACGACCCGCGCTCACCCTTCGTCACCTCCGGCCTGCGCATCGGCACCCCTGCGGTGACCACCCGTGGCTTCAAGGAAGACCAGTGCCGTGCACTGGCTGGCTGGATCTGCGAAATCCTCGCCAACCTGGGTGACGAAGCGGTTGAAGCCCGCGTGCGCGAGCAAGTCAAAGCGGTATGCGCGAAGTTTCCGGTTTACGGCAACTGACAGATCGGTCCACGACTTGCTGCGTTGAAGGCGCGCAATGCTGCTTGCGGCTAATGCCCTTCAACGCAGCCCGAAGGATGAGTAAAGCGCGCAGTGCTTATGCGCACCGCCACCTCGCCTGATTGGCCAGCCGGAGGCTGTTACTAACCAGCGCCCGACAGGACACTGGCTCGCCAGCTCCTGGACAGCCTCTGTGCCACCACGAAAGGCGCGCCTTCTAGCGCAATGTTGATAAGAAAAAGGCCGCTTACCTGTTACAGGCAAGCGGCCTTTTTTGGCTATGGATCCGTTATATGTTGAATCGGCAGGTTAGCGCTGGGCGCAGCGAAGCCGAACAGGCTGCGTTCAATCTCTCTGATCAGCCTGTCTTGTCTAGGGGAAGCGTCTATTGTTCGTTGGGGACTCCAGCAACAGCGTCAACGAGCGGTGTGCCTGCGCCCTGCAGGCGAATTTTGCGGATCTGTTCGACCCGACGCAGGTTATCCCATGCCAGGCCGTAGTGAGCGGGAGACTGTTCGATAGCGCTATGGAAGAACTGCTCGGCGATATCCAGTTTGCCCTCAATCAGGCATACGTAACCCACATCATTGCTGGCCTCGGCTCGGGTGCCTACCTGTTCGAATGCAGAAAGCGCCTCCTCGTAGCGCTCACCCCTGGCAAGCAGCAGGCCATAGTTGCGCCATAGAGGCTTATAGTCTGGCGCCAAGTCGATACCGCGGCGATACAGGCGCTCGGCCTTCGGCCAGTCGCCGGCCAGATACTGAGAATACGCCAAGCTATTGTGGGTCAGCGCCGAATGAGGATCGATGCGCAGGCTCAAGCCGTAGTAGAGCGCGGCACTGGTGAAATCGTTGCGCAGGTCGGCCAGCACGCCCATGCCGTTGTAGAGTTTGAGCGGTGACTGACTATCGACCTGCAGCGCGCCCCCGCCCAAGCGTTTCTGATCGATGGCCACTGCCGACGTCAAGATTTCCGTAGCCTGCTCCTGACGGCGCAGAGCCAGCTGCAGCAAGCCCATTTCAGTTAGTGCCGAAAGATTCTCCGGGTCATTTTTCAGTACGTCGGCAAAGGCCATCTCCGCCAACTGACTGTTACCGCGTTCACGGTGGATGCGACCGACCCAAACCAATGCAGCGTACCGCTCCGGGTCCAGCTCAAGGGTTCGCAGGTATTGGTACAGAGCCTGATCCAGATCGCCCGCCTGATAGGCCATGGCAGCGATCTGCATGGCCTGGTCAGGCGAACTGGCTTGCTTCTTAACCTGATAGAGCAGCGAGTTATCGCCGGTATAGATTGAGCGCGTGTTGCTCAATGGCTCCGACCCAATGCTCTGACACCCTGACAGCGTGGCCACCGTGGCCGCCATCACCAACAACAGACTGATCCTGTTCATTTCATAGTTTCCCAAAGACTTTGAACACGCCAATGATGGCGGGACCGATGGCCACTAGGAAAAAGCTAGGCCACAGACAGAAGATTAGTGGGAACACCAGCTTGGTGCCGATTTTCGCTGCGGCCTCCTCGGCCTTCTGGGTACGCCGGTCGCGGAACTCTTCGGCGTAGATACGCAAAGTGGCCGCCACGCTGGTACCGAAGCGGATACTCTGCGCCAGCAAGCTGACCAACCCGCGAATGTCCTCCAGCCCCGTACGCTCGGCCAGGTGCTTGAGCGCCTCGGTGCTGGGAATACCTGCACGAATTTCCGAGTTGACCAAGGCCAGCTCCAGCGCCAGCTCTGGCTGACTCACCGCCATTTCGTCGGCCACCCGCTCAATGGCCTGGGGCAGGGCCAGCCCCGACTCCACACAGACCACCATCAGGTCCAGGGCATCGGGAAAAGCCACCAGCAACCGGGTCATCCGCGCTGCCTTGCGCTTGTCGACATAAATGGCCGGCACCAGCCAGCCCACGGCGGCAGCCCCCACCACCAGGGCGATGCCTATGAGCAGGGACAGCTTGGGAATCAGCGGCAAGGCCAGCACGGTAAGCCCAACCAACACCAGCGGCGCCAGCAGGCGCACCGCCCAGTAGATTTGTACGGCGGCGGGCGAGCGATAACCGGCGTGTGTCAGCAGGGTCCGGGTAGCCGAGTCCTGCCCCTGTGCATCGGACGAAAAGCGCTGACCGACCTGCTCCAGCATCAGTTGCAGGTTACTCGGTGCCTCCTGACTGGCGGCCAAACCAGCATGCCCACGCTTGATCAAAGCCAGGCGCCGCCGTACAGGATCGCGCAGCCCCAGCGCCAGCATGGCCAGGGTGATCATCATCAGCACCGCGCTTAGGCCGATGGCACCCACAAACAGCAGACGTGCCAGCTCCTCATTGCCCACCAGGCGATTGAGCAGACTCAACAGATAATCCATAAAACCACCTCCTCCTCTGCCAACACCAGCGCCTAGACCTGAATCCGGATGATTTTACGAATCCAGAAAATTCCGATCAGCATGGCGACAAAAGCCCAGATCACCAGCTTCTGCCCCAAGGGCTCCTTGATCAGCAAGGGCAGATAGGTCGGACTCGACAGGACAATCGCCGCCGCCAGGACGAACGGCACAGCCACCAACACCCAGGCCGACATGCGCCCCTCCGCCGACAAGGTCTTGACCTTGCGTTGAAAGCGGAACCGCCCACGAATCAGGCTGCTCAGGCGCTCCAGCACCTCAGTCAGGTTGCCGCCAGTATCGCGATGGATCAGCACCGAGGTCACCAGCATCATCACCGTCATGCTCGGCATGCGTTCGAGCAGGCCGAGCATGGCCCGGCGTACGTCATTGCCGTAGTTGATATCAGCGAAGGTCAGGCCAAATTCGTGGGCCACCGGCCCCTTATGTTCCTCGGCCACCAGTTGCAGGGTCTCGTTAAATGGATGACCGGCGCGTAGGGCGCGGCACATGGCGTCCAGGGCGTCCGGCAAGCCCTCCTCGAACTGGGCGAAGCGCTTGCCGCGGTCGCTGGCAATCTTCAGCACCGGCAACCAGCACACCGCCAATGCGCCTGGCAATGTTACCCACCACAGTCGGGTGAACAGCCACAGCAGTAGGCCTGCCGCTACGCCCAGTATTAGGCCGAGTAACAGCACCCGGTAGGCCCGGTAATGATGCCCGGCCTGCTCGATCATCTGCGCCATGGCCTCCATGGCCGGCATCTGCTCCAGCCAAGCCTCCAGCGGCGACAGGCGGCGCAGGTACTTCTGGCGCAATACCGTCTGCATATTCGGCAGGTTGCTGGCATGTTCCAGCACCTGCAAGCGCCCACGGATGCGCTTGCGCACCCGGCCCGCCTCGCCGAATACCGGTACCACCAGGCCCTGACTGAGGAGGAATACGGCGGCGAACACCATGCCGAGGAATGCCAGGATAAATTCGCTGGGAATCTGGTTCATGACTGAGCCTCCATCCACTCTGGACGGAACAGATTCAGCGGCAACTCGATACCGCGTTTGCCCAACACATCGCGGAAGGCCGGCACCATGCCGGTCGGGCGATAGTCACCGAGCACCTCACCCTGCTCGCCGATGCCACGACGCACGAAGGCGAATATCTCGGTCATGGTGATGATCTCGCCCTCCATGCCGTTGATCTCCTGCACGCTGACCAGACGCCGCTTGCCATCCTCCTGGCGCTCCAACTGGATCACCACGTCGATGGCCGAGGCGATCTGCTGACGCAGCGCCTTGATTGGAAAGGTGGCACCGGTCATCGACACCATATTCTCGATCCGCCCCAAGGCGTCGCGCGCGGTATTGGCATGAATGGTGGTCAGCGAGCCATCGTGGCCGGTATTCATCGCCGTCAACATGTCCAGTGCCTCGGCACCGCGCACCTCGCCGATAACGATGCGGTCCGGGCGCATGCGCAGGCTGTTGCGTACCAGCTCACGCTGATTCACCTCACCACGGCCTTCGATATTTGGCGGCCGAGTTTCCAGGCGCACCACATGCGGTTGCTGCAATTGCAACTCGGCCGAATCCTCGATGGTGACGATCCGCTCGTTGTGCGGAATAAAACTGGACAACACGTTAAGCATGGTGGTCTTGCCGGTGCCGGTGCCGCCGGACACCAGCACGTTTAGCCGGCCGCGCACGACCGCCTTGAGCACCAACGCAATGGCTGCGGTGAGGGTGCCCATCTGCACCAGGCTCTCGGTATTCAGCAGGTCCACGGCAAAACGACGAATCGACATACTCGGCCCGTCAATGGCCAGCGGCGGGATGATTGCATTGACCCGCGACCCATCCTTCAGCCGCGCATCCACCAGCGGCGAGGATTCGTCGATACGCCGGCCCAGATTGGAAACAATCCGATCGATGATATTCAGCAGGTGTTGATCATCGCGAAAGCGCACATCCGTGCGCTGCAATTTACCGTGGCGCTCGACATACACCGAGGCATGGCCGTTGACCAGGATATCCGACACGCTGTGGTCGGCCAGCAGCGGCTCCAGCGGCCCCAGCCCCAGCACCTCGTCAGTGATTTGCTTGATGATCAACTGGCGACTGCTGGCACTCACCGGCGCCGAATACTCGTCCAGCAAACGCTGGCTGAGTTCACGAATCTGCCGGCCCGCCTCGTCCGGCTCGAGCGAGTCAAGCAACGACAGGTCCATGACCTTGAGCAACTGCTGGTAAATCTTCTCCCGCCACTCGGCCTCCATCGGGCTGAGGCGTGACTTGGTTTCATACAGTGCATCTGGCGCACTGCTCTCCCAGGCCATAGGCATGTCGGCACGCGCTTGATCCGTAGCACTATCCTCCAACACGCCTGTCGGCATGCTCTTGGCGGCTTGCTGGCGTAGACGATTGCGAAATTCACTGAGCATGTTCTATCCCCTGAACAATCGGCCAAAAGTACGTTGCAGCAAGCTCTGCTCGACTGACTTGGTACCGAGCAACGCCTGGCTCAACTCACGCATGCCAATACTCACCGGGGCTCTGGGTGCATGCAGCTCCAGTGGCACCCCGGTATTCTGGCTTTCGCTGACCACCGCATAGTCGTTGGGCAACTTTTGTAAGTCCGTGCACCGCAGCGCCTCGGCAATATCCTGCAGACTGACCGGCGAGGCCTTGTCATAGCGGTTGACCACAATCTGCAGGTGCTCGCCCTGCACCCCCAGCTCCTCGCGCATGATGCGCACCAGGCGGGTGGCATCCTTCAGGTGACTGAGGCTCTGTTGCAGCAGGATATAAATCCGATCGGCCTGTTCCAGAGTGATCCCGGTGAGGTGATCGATCTGCCGCGGCAGGTCCACCACCACCCAGTCGTAGGTGCTGCGCGCCAGCCGCAACAACGCCTCCAACTGCTCCAGGCGCACATCCTGCGGCAGGCATAGCTCGCTGGAGCGTCCGCCCAGCACGTGCAGGGTCGGGCTGAAATGGCTGCAGAAGCCGCGCAAGGCAACGCTGTCCATTTCCTCGATCTGTTGCAGCACCTCCATATGACTGTGTGTCGGCACCACATCGAGGCAATGGGCGACGCTACCAAACTGCAGGTCCAGGTCCAGCAACAGGGTGCTGCCACCCCGGGTACTCAGTTGCTGAGCCAGGTTGCAGGCCAACAGGGTGGCGCCCGAACCACCCTTGGCATTGATCACCGCAATCAGCTTGCCGCCTGCGGCCTGGCCGACCTGGGTCTCATGAATCATGCGCGCCAAGGCCGCTAGCAACTCATCGGCCACCACCGGCTCCGGGAGAAAATCGCGGGCACCGGCCTGCATCGCCAAACGCATGCCATCGCGCTCCTCCAACGGGCCGCAGATCAGCAACGGCGGCCGTTCATGAACAGGACGCTGCAACAGGGCCGCCAGCTCCTCGCGCCACAGATGGCTGACCCGCAGCAACAGAAAATCGGGCATCCGCTCCAGCCCATACAGCGGGTCGGTGTGGCCGTTGCTCACCAGCCGTGTGCTCACCTGCAGGCTGGAAAGACGCTGGCTGATGGTCTGCAAATGACTCAGAGCTGCCGCGTCGCGGCTGCTGATCAATAGCTGCAAGCCGTGCTTGGCGGTCACGCGGGATACAGTCGGGGCTTCACTGGACTTCAACATAATGTGTCTCCACCCTCGCCATCGGAGCCGAGGCTTTCACGTGGCAAGATCGCCCTAAATACCGGCAGGCTAATTGCTCCGCCGACCCCAGGAATAAGTAGCGTAAAGGGGAAATTCTCGATGCTGAGCTGCACGAAATGGATCGAACTCAAGTTAGCGGGGTCGTTGGGGCTGGTTACCACGGCACCGTTCTCGTCCAGATAGGTCAGGGTCAGGTCGGCGGTTTCCAGGCTGCCGATCAAGCTGCTGGCACCGCTGTTATCTGCTGCATTGAAGATTGCCCGGCGCAAGACCACCGGATCGCTGATCTGGCATACCGCCGCCAGACGTGCCCCGCGCCGCACCACTTCGTTCAAGGTACCCACGGTGAAATACAGCCGACCCATTTCCAGCACGCCGAACAGCAGGGTGAACAACAGCAGGCCGATAATGGCGAACTCCACCACGTACACCCCGTGCATGCGTTTTCTGCTCATCACAGCACCCTCATGACCACGGTGGATTGCAGCGCGATGCTGAGAGGAATCGGATCGCCGAAAAAGGTCGGCAACGAGGCGCCGATCACCGGGCGGAACATATAGCTGATGCGAACCCTCACATGCTCGGCGCCCACCAAGTCGACCGTTACGTCATCACTAGCCAGCCCCGGTACCACCGGTGGGTAGCCGCCCGGATTGGCCGGCAGGCCGTAAACAGCAACGTTTTTGGTCTTGCTCTGCAGATCGCCGTTCAAGTCGACCCCAAGGGTGTCGTTCCAGGCCTGCCCGGCGACGTAGCGACCGGCGTCACGGCTGGCCTGCAACAGGCTGTTGTACTGGTAGAGCATGCGGCCAAACTCGCCGATGGCCAGCAGCAACAGCAGCAACAGCGGCAGGGCGATGGCGAACTCGACCATCGCCACACCACGTTGAGCCTGACCGAGCCTGAATAAATGACCGTGCATGGAACACCTCCCAGTAACTGGGCCTACCCCGTAGCCCGGATGCAATCCGGGACCGTAACCGCACGAGGCTTGCGTCTTCCCCGGATTTCATCCGGGCTACTCAAACCCATCACCAGACGACCCCGCCTAGGAATCGGGGCTCGGCGTTGTCGGATCAAGATAGGTCTTGTACAGCTGGATAATCTGCGGTCCCACGTCATCCACCACCGGGCCCGGCACGCTGTCGCCTGCGCAGTCGGTGACGAACTGGCCGAAAATCTGCGCCTGGTTACCCTGCTGGCTGACGGTCTGCACCAGGAAGAAACAGCCATAGCCCAACACCGGCACCGAGGTCTGCCCGCCGGAGGCACCGTCGCAGTCGCCCACCACTATCTTCAACACACGCCGCTCGGCGACCCCATTGGCCTGGCAGTCGGCGCCGCCGGGGCAAGTGGCGACGCTCGTCACCCAGTCGTTGTAGTCGAGCAGCGCGGTGCTGGCGGTGTACAGGTCGCCGCCACTGGACTGCACCAGTTGGCTCTGGTGCACCACATTAGGCTCGTTATAGGTCATCCGCGGCGTGCTGAAAGTAGTCACCAGGTCCGGCGGACAGGCTTCGGCGCTGACCGGCCCGTTGTACACGCCGAAGCGGGTATTAAGGCCCTGGGCCACCGGCCCCACGCTGTTGCCCGGCTCGGTCTCCACCGGCTCGCCGGTGGTCAGGCACTGCTCGATGCCCTGGCACAGGGCATCGCGAATATCGTCAGCGCCGGTGTTATCGCCCAGGCGGATCAGCTGGAAATTGCCGGGGCCGATTGCCGGCTCGTTGCCGGCGGCGCTCTTCAGCACCTCCAGGTCGCCGAACTGGTAGCCCCAGAACATGCCGGTGGCCGGATCGTACTGGTCGGGGTCACCACAGACCATCAATGGCGCGAGCTGGCAGGGTGCGGTCGGACTCGGCCCGGCGGTGGCGATGGCCGCCACCGCCTTGTCGCCAAGGTTGCTGTTGCCGAACACCTGGGCAAAGTCCCAGAAGAACCGGCTCAAGGAGTAATTCGCCACCGTTACCCGTACAAAGCGGGCATCCACCGGCCCTGGAAAAGCGAACGGCCCTTCGACGCTGCTGGCCAACTCAACTACTGCGAAAGCGCCGACGCCGCCCGCAGCGTTAACGGCGCTGGCCAGTTCAGCATTACCATCGGCATCGGCATTCAGGCGCAGGGTATTCAGCGCGGCGGTCTGCGTCTGGGTGGCGGAGTTGCCCGAGCCCATGACCTGCTGCAGGGTCTTGGCCCCGCTCAACGCTGCCGCATCCACCGCATTCTGCAGGCGCGTCTTGTTCACCAGCATATGTCCGCCGTCCAGTGCCAGAGCGGCCATCAGCAACATGGCCACCAATGCGATCACAACCAATACGATCACCGCACCCCGCTGATGTTTTGGCAGCGGGTTGAATGGCCGTTGCATACGGGGTTTCATCATCCAGCCCTCAGTTATCGATATTGATCTGGATCGGCTGAGCGACCTGGGCTGCATCGCCGGTCACGCCCCGATAGCCATCCATGACCTTTTCCGTCAACGGGCCATCGACGCCAGTAGCGGACACTTCACTACCGGGCTTGGCGGCCTTGGGCTTGTCGGCAATTTGCTGATAGTGGGTGGCGTAGACGGTGGAACCCAGTGGGCCAACCCGCCCCTCGTCATAGGTCATGCAGCCGGTCAAGGCGAACGCCAGCAGGTACAGGGGAATCATGGTCTTCATGGTTGCTGCCTCCAATCGTTGGAAATCCTGCGGCCTGCCCGGCAGGCTCTGCCCTACTAGGCTGCCCGGCCATCGCCAGGCAGCAGCCGTTCCCTACGCCTGACTGCATTTCCCACATCCCTGTGGTTCACAAGCTGGCGCCTACCTGCGACTAGTCGATGTCATGGCCAAAGCTGCCCTCACTGACCCCAAGGCTGACCGGCACCTGCCGTCCCGGTTGGCGCCCCTTGGTCTTGCCAAGCAGGTAGAAGTCCAGATCGCTCGGTTCAACGAACTTCTCGGTGGGCAGGCGCACGCTCGCGGCATCTATGGGCTTGGCCAGATGCGGTGTCACCAGGATCACCAGCTCGGTCTCGCCATTGACGAACTCCTGGCTGCGGAACAGATGACCGAGCACCGGAATATCGCCCAGCCCAGGGAAGCGGCTGACAGAATCGCGGGTGTTCTCACTGATCAAGCCGGCGATGGCGATGGTCTGACCATTGCCCAACTCGACGGTAGACAGGGCGCTGCGTTTGGTTAGCGCCGGCACCAGTAATGAGGAAGATCCGCTGGTTGAGTCAGCCTCCACTATCAGGCTGTTGGCCGCTACCAGTTCACTGACCGAAACATTCAAATTGAGATTGATACGCTCCGAGTCGAGCACCACCGGGAGGAATTTCACCCCCACGCCGAATTCCTTGAACTCGATGGTGATGCCATCGTCGTCGGATACCGGGATGGGAAATTCGCCGCCAGAGATGAACTCGGCCTGCTGCCCGCTTAGGGTAGTCAGGGTCGGTTCCGCCAGTATTTTGGCCGAACCGTTGTCCTTGGACGCTTCCAGAACGGCATCGAAAAGAAAGCTCTCGGAGGCAAACTGGGCTAGAAAGCCGGTACTGGGACTGAGCAAATTTTCAACCAGTGAGTCACTGTTATTGAACCCGCCAAATTGCCAGTTACCTCCGGTTCCGATAGCCAGGAAACGCACACCCAGGCGCTTGACCAAATCGCGCTGCATCTCCGCCACCTTGACCTCCAGCATCACCTGCTGGCTGCCGCCGACGGTAAGCAGGTTGATCACCTCCAGCGACTGGGTTGGTGTCGACTCCGCGGCCTCACCCTCGCCTTGCACCACGCTGGCGCTCTGCGCGGTATAGTTCTTGGCCAACTTGATCGCGGTATCCATGGCGCCGGCGCTGCTCACCTGACCGCGCAACACTAATGCACCCTGGGCGCTGAACACCTCGATGCGCTCGTTGGGCATCAACTGGTGCAGCTTGTCCTTGAGTCCGCCGAGGTCATGCACGACCTCAAGATCGAGGCTGTCGATCAGCCGGTTGCCGCCATCCCACAGCAGCACGTTGGTGCTGCCCAGGGCGCGCCCGAGCAGATAGAGCTGGGTTGGGCTGGTGATCAGAATGTCAGCAATCTGCGGGTTACCCACCGAGACCTTCTTCACCGGCGCGCGGGTGGTCAGCACCCGTGACTTATAGATCGGCACCTGGATATTACTGGTATTGGCCGCCGGCATTGCGGCAACTGCCGGCGATGCGTGCCCCACCTGAGTCGCGATGCTCAACAGCAACCAGGCACTCAGTCCGAAGAGCGCGAATGACCTGAGTCTTTGGATGATCTGCATGCCCTACTCCTTGTTAGTTATGTCGCCTTGCCTGCGTGCAATAGGCAGTGCATAAGCCACTGCCGTTGCGTTGCCACCCGCCGCCCCGCGTACAGGGCATGGGGCGGTAAATAAGGCGACGACCTACAACTGCACCTTTGTCGCCTCGACCTCAGTACCACGAATAATCGTCACACCAACCCCTGTGCCGCCGCTTCGACGCACCACGGGTTTGGCGGGAGCTGGAGCGACGGCTGCGACCGGTGCCGGGGCCTCGGCCACGGCCGCCGGTTTGCTGACCGCCTCTGGCTTTTTCTGGTTGTTCAGCGGGTTGCGCAACGCCAGTTGCAGCTTGCCTTCGGTTTGCGCCTTGACCAGCACCTCGGCCTCTTCGCTGCTCATCTCCAGGGTCACCGCACGCACCACTACCGGCTGAGTCTTGTCGGTGCTGGCGGTCTGGTCGACGGCGAGAACCCGCAGGTCTTCGAGGATGGTCTTCGATTCGGCCTCGTTGTTGTTGCCCGCTTTCTTGGTCGCCAGCACATCGACCCGGTTGCCCGGCAGCAGAAAGCCGCCAACGCCCACCACATCGTCGACTCGCACCGACACCGCACGTTTATTCGCCTCGATCAGCGAGGCCAGGGTGCTGCCACCAAGGTGTTCGGCCAGGCGCGCACCGCGCAGGATGTCGCCGCGTAGCATGGTGAAGGTGGCGATTTTGCCGACTACCTTGTCGCTGGCATCGAAGGCATCATCCGGCGCGGTACCCTTGGGCATGCGCACCACCGTGACGTGCTGGGCCTCGACCATCTGCCCGAAGGGAATCTCCACGTTAGCCACCACCACGTTCTGCAGGTTGTCGTCGGTGCTGGCATTGAGCCGGGCGCTGAGCCAGTTGTTGGCCATCCAGGCGGCGCCCAGACCGAGGATCAGGGAAAAAGCCACCAGGGTGAGAGTACGCGCGCTCATGTCTGTATCTCCTTATCCAAGAAAATCGAGCTGGACGAAGTAATTGCGCCAGGCCCACTCCAGCTCGCGCGGGGCCAGCGGCCCGGCGCCATTGAGGTAGCGCTGGCGATCCAGTGCCATGCCCAGCAGGTCGCGCGGGTGACAGGGCACCAGCGGCATGCCCTCGGTCTCGTACAACCCTTGCAACAGGTAGTGCAGTAGCTGCGGGTCGTAGGCGAGGCCCTGGCGTTCGCATTCCTGGTGCCAGATGCGCTCATACTCCTGGGGCTTGAGGTAGTTGAAGTGCAGCTTGTAGCCGATGCGCCGCAGGAAGGCCTCGTCGGCCAGCTCCAGCGGGTTGAGGTTGGTGGAAAACACCAGAATCAGATCGAACGGCAGCTCGCAGTGGCGCCCACCACCGAGGTTGAGGAAGTCGCGCTTTTCCTCCATCGGCACGATCCAGCGGTTGAGCAACTCGGCCGGGGCCATGCGCTGGCGGCCCATGTCGTCGATGATAAACAGACCGTTGCTGGCCTTGAGCTGCAGCGGCGCCTGGTACTGACGGCTGTAGGGGTCGTAGCGGATATCCAGTTGCTCCATGCTCAGCTCGCCGCCGGTAATCACCACCGGGCGCTTGCAGCACAGCAGGCGACGGTCGATGCCCTCGTTAAGCATCAGGCTGTTCTGCTGCACGCTGTCATCCAGGCGTTGATGCACCTGGGGGTCGTAGATCTCGATCACCGACTCGTTGATGGCGATGGCGTAAGGCACCCAGATGGCCTCGTCGAACAGGCGGATCAGGCGGCTGCTGATATAGGTTTTACCCGTACCCGCCGGCCCGTAGATCATGATCGCGCGCCCGGAATTCATGGCCACACCGAGTTGCTCGAGCATGGCCTCCGACAGCACCACTTGGCTGAAGGCCGCATGCATGTCGCGCGCAGTGATGCGCCCGTGGTGGATGGTCTGCACCTTGAGCAGCGAGCGGTAGCTGCTCACCGGATAGGGCGCCGCGCCGATATAGCCGCTGCGGGCCAGGGCATCGCGGGCGGCGCTGCGGCCGCGCTCGGTCAGGCCATAACGCAGCCCCTGGCCAGCGGCCTGGCCGCCCGTCTGACCGAGTACCTCGACCCGGCCATCCTTGCGCAGGAACGCCAGTATCTCTTCCAGCACCGTACCGGTCAGCGCCAGGCGCTCCACCAGCTGCGGCATGCCCAGCACCCCGGCATCGTGCAGGTGCTTGCACAGCAGATCACCGAGAAAGTTGTCGGCCAGGCCGGTTTCGCGAATGTTGCGGGGCTGCGGGGCCAGCCGCTGCACCGCTTCGCGTTCGCTGGGGTAGGCGTCGCTGTCGCTGATGGCGTACATGGTTAGCCTCCCGAGCTACTGGCCGAAGGGTTGCCAGAAGATGCTGGCCAAGGTACCGAGCAGGATCGCGATGGCGTAGGGGAAGGGTTGCCGGGCGACATCATCAACTTCCGGCTGGATATAGGTGCGCAAACTTGTCATCGTCCAATACCTTTGAATAAAGCGGCCCACCTGTTTTTTGTAGAGCAGCATCAAAAAACCCAGCACACCGCCCGCCATCAAACTAACAGCCGCCGCCCAGAAAACGCTTACAGGACCGAGAAAACTTCCCACCATGGCCACTAACTTGACGTCGCCTGCCGCCATGCCGCCAAACATATACAGCGGCAGAAAACACAGCAGCCCAACCGCCAAGCCACCAGCCCAGGCAAATATTCCATCGACCTGATAGAAGACAACTTGCAACACCAACGAGCAAACCAGACCCAGCAGAATAAGCGTGTTGGAGATGCGGTGAGAACTGACATCCGTGAGCACCGCAATCCCAAGCAAAATAAGCACGGAGGCGCTCAGTAAATAATTCATTTGAGACACCTCCGTATATGCTCATAAGCTCAAAGCAGAAAGTCATTATCAATGTTCAAGGATTGCCACCCGGAATCGCAGTAGTTAAACCGTTAATAACACCTGCCACGTCCTGCCCAAGAGCAATAAAAGCACCTACCACTAGCAATGAAACAAGCCCGCCAGCTACGGCATACTCCACGACGGTCAACCCATCCTCGTCCTTAACGAACTTCATCACCGAAGTCTTAATTGCTTGAAAAGTCATTTCGCCCACCTCACTCGACAGTTGTTATTCCAGAAGAGCGGCAGCACTGCCTGCGCCGCCTGTTTGAACCCTAGTCAGGCGGGCAAGGAGGGGTTAGGAGATTTTTGCGAATCGCTAGGACTTTTTTGCAGGGACCGTGCAGGCAGCACAACAGCCATCAACACGGAGCAGCTAGCGGAACCCTCAGCAACAGGACTGACGGGCTGAAAGTCCTCCACCGGCTTGACAAGCGACCAGCGGTAGCTCGCCCAGGTGCCTGACACATACAAGCAGCCCTTGTGGCACTAAGTTCGCGCGATAACCTAGAGTGGAAATCACTAACTTACTTGCCTCTTATTCTGATTCGATCTGTGCAGTAGTGGCACAGTGACAATACTCCTAGACGGGGGAGCAGAACTGAGGAATAGGGCTAAGCGTATGAAGTCTAACTTGGCCACAAAGCCATTTTTACTATGGCTTGACCTTACGCATGACCGCTCGGTTGAAGAGCTGATCAACCAGTTCCGCACGACCTGTGATTGTCGGCTGGCGAAAAGCACGGCGCTGCCCGAACGGGCGCATGAACAGCCGGACATGATTTGCATGCACTTTGATCGGCCCGATGCACTCGGCCTCAATCTTTTATTGGCAGTCAAACGCACCGTACCCTCGATCCCCATCACCATGTTTACCGTGCAACACTCGGAAGAGTTAGCCGTGTGGGCCATGCGCTCGCGGGTTTGGGAATATGTGGTGCTGCCGCTCACAACATTCGAGCAAGGCCGTTATCTGCACGCCCTGCAGCAGTTGTGCGCGTTGCGCCGCAATGCCCGTGGCCATGCCGAGAAGCCGCTGGTGGAGCGCTGCCCGAGCATCCCGGAGAGCATCCGGCTGACCGCCGAGCACCAGAAACATCAGGTATTGAGCAAGGTGCTGTGCCATATCGACCAGCATTTTTGCGAGAGCGTCGACCAAAAGACGCTGGCGCAGCGCTGCGGCATGACGCCCTTCCGTTTCAGTCGCTTGTTCAAGGAGGTGGTTGGCATCGGCTTTATGGATTACGTTTTGAGCAAGCGCATGGACTTCGCCAAGGAGTTGCTCGACAACAGTCAGATGCCCATCACCAGCATCGGCTACGAAGTCGGTTTCAAGGACCCGTCCTATTTCGCCCGCGCGTTCAAGCAGTCCTGTGGCTGCACGCCTAGCGAATATCGCCAGACACGCCGCCCTGGTCAGCCCACAGCGACCGAAGCGGCGGATGAATGTGCTCGACAGGGCGGTGTTTGGCAGTCGCACCGGAGCTCGAACAGATAGCCCGGTGTGGCGCAACGCGCGCTCGAAGTGCATGGCGTCCCCATAACCGCCGCTAACCGAAAAAAGCGACCTGCAACACAGCCTTGGGACAGAGTTTTTTTGCGCTTGGACAGGTTGGGGGGCTGATGGGTTATCCGCCATCCCACCTCTCGTACCCGCGGCGAAGCCCCGCCAGATAGTTAGCCGCAATGTCGCTCCGTCTAAGTGAACAGCATTAGGGCTTCTACCGGGCTGCTGGGTTCAGGGCTTTTGCGGCCAGGGCAGAATCGGAATGGCGGTTACCGCATTTTGCGGACTGCCCTCGATGACCCGGTCGCTGTAGACCAGATAAACCAGGGTATTGCGCTGCTTATCGAAGAACCGCACCACCTGCATGGTCTTGAACACCAGTGAGGTGCGCTCACGAAAGACCTCTTCGCCGTCCTTGAGCGGCTCCAGAAAGCTGATTGGGCCAACCTGGCGACAGGCAATCGAGGCCTCGGCGCGATCCTCGGCCAACCCCAGGCCGCCCTTGACGCCACCGGTCTTGGCCCGCGACAGGTAGCAGGTCACCCCTGCCACCTTGGGGTCATCAAAGGCCTCGACGACGATCTTGTCGTTCGGCCCCATAATCTTGAACACCGTCGACACCTCGCCAATCTGCTCGGCCGCCGCAAGCAGCGGCAACGCCACCAGCGCGCCCAACAATCCCTTTAGCACTCGCATACGCCCCTCCTCAGACCAGGATCAAATTATCTCGGTGCACCAACTCCGGCTCGTCGACGTAACCCAGCAGCTTTTCTATCGCATCGGATGGTTGCCCGATGATTTTCTGCGCCTCAAGCGCACTGTAGTTGGCCAGGCCGCGCGCTATTTCACGCCCATCCGCACCGACGCACACGACCATCTCGCCACGCCGGAAGCTACCCTGCACCGCCTTGACGCCAACCGGCAGCAAGCTCTTGGTGCCGGTGCCCAGCGCCTTGACCGCGCCCTCGTCGAGCACCAGCGTGCCGCGCGTCTGCAGATGCCCGGCCAGCCACTGCTTGCGCGCCGCCAACATGCCGCGCTCAGGCGCCAGCAGCGTACCCAGGCGCTCGCCGGCCTTGAGCCGCGCCAGTACCTGCTCGATCGCCCCACCGACAATCACCGTATGGGCGCCGGAACGTGCCGCCAGACGCGCCGCGCGCAGCTTGGTCTGCATGCCGCCACGCCCCAGGGCGCCACCCACACCGCCGGCGACAGCATCCAGCGCCGGGTCATCGGCGCGCGCCTCGAAAATCAGCTCGGCATCGGGGTTATGCCGCGGGTCGGCGTTATACATGCCGTCGCGATCGGTGAGGATCACCAGCAGATCGGCCTCGACCAGGTTGGCTACCAGCGCCGCCAGGGTGTCGTTGTCACCGAAGCGGATTTCGTCGGTGACCACTGTGTCGTTTTCATTGATCACCGGCACCACATCTAGATCCACCAGGGTGCGCAGCGTGCTGCGCGCATTCAGGTAGCGCTTGCGATCGGACAGATCGTCATGGGTCAGCAGAATCTGCGCGGTGCGCCGGCCATGCTCGGCAAAGCTCGACTCCCACGCCTGAATCAGCACCATCTGGCCAATCGCCGCAGCCGCCTGCAGCTCATGCATGGCGCTCGGTCGTGCGCTCCAACCCAGCTTGCTCATGCCCGCCGCCACCGCCCCGGAGGACACCAGCACCAGCTCGACGCCCTGCTCACGCAGCGCGACCATCTGCTTGACCCACACCGCCATGGCCGCGCGATCCAGACCACGCCCATCGGCGGTCAGCAACGCACTACCAATCTTCACTACCCAGCGCTGCGCACCGGTTACCTTGTCACGCATGATCTTCCAACCTTAGTCGCGACCTGTGATTACAAAAACGCCGCAATTAAGCGGCGTTTTGTAGTTGCTTAATCCCGGACGTAAATGATTTCCGGGCCATCCTCTTCGTCTTCTTCATCCCAGAAGCTGTCGTCTTCATCGACATCACCGACCGCCTTGACCCCGGAACGACGCAGCGCCCGCTTGTCGTCCAGCGCCTGCAGCTGAGCGCGCGCTTCGTCTTCGATACGGGTATCCAGCTCGGCCAGCTCGGCGGCGTACTCTGGGTTTTCCTGAATGCGCTCAGCGCGCGCCTCAAGAAAGTCCATGATGTCATAACAGAGCTTCTCGGTACCCTGGCGTGCCAGGGCAGAAATCACATACACCGGCCCAGCCCATTCGATCCGCGCAACGATTTCAGCGATCCGCGCTTCCTGCTCTTCATCGAGAATCTGATCCGCCTTGTTCAGCACCAGCCAGCGCTCGCGCTCGGCCAGCGACGGACTGAACTTGGTCAGCTCATCGATAATGGTAGCGGCTGACTCGGCCGGATCGGTCAGATCCAACGGCGCCATATCAACCAGGTGCAGCAGCAGACGGGTACGCGACAAGTGCTTGAGGAAGCGAATCCCCAGGCCGGCACCATGAGAAGCACCCTCGATCAACCCCGGAATATCGGCGATCACGAAACTCTTGTAACGATCGACACTGACCACGCCCAGGTTTGGCACCAGGGTGGTGAAGGGGTAGTCGGCGACTTTCGGCTTGGCGGCCGATACCGAACGGATAAAGGTGCTCTTGCCGGCATTCGGCAAGCCGAGCAGGCCGACGTCGGCCAACACCTTCAATTCCAGCTTGAGATCGCGCGACTCGCCCGGCTTGCCCGGCGTGGTCTGCCGCGGCGCACGGTTGGTGCTGGACTTGAAGCGGGTATTACCCAAACCGTGCCAACCGCCCTGCGCCACCATCAGCCGCTGGCCGGCACGGACCAGATCACCAATCACCTCCTGGGTACCGGCATCGATCACCGTGGTACCAATCGGCACCGGCAGGATCAGGTCCTCACCCTTGGCACCGGTACAGTCGGTGCTGCCACCCTTTTCACCATTCTGCGCCTGGAAGCGACGTGTATAGCGGTAGTCCACCAGAGTATTGAAGTTCTCGACTGCCTCGATATACACCGAGCCGCCATCACCACCATCACCACCGTTGGGGCCGCCCTTCTCGATAAACTTTTCACGACGAAAAGCCATCATGCCGTTACCGCCGTCACCGGCCTTCACAAAAATCGATACTTCATCGACGAATTTCATTTTTACGCCTCCCGCAATCACGCGGGTCATCTAAACCGAGAAACACTAGGTTCTTGCAAAATTGACCTGCATTCAAATCGAACGCCAACATACAGGACAGTTTGGCGCAGGACAGTTTGGCAAGAACCCCAAGAATACATAAACCCCAAAAACGCCTGGAGCGTTTTCTAACATCGCGTATCAAGGCCCGCGGGGGTGACCGCCATGGATGGCAGACCAATAAAAAAGCCCCGTCGCAAGGACGGGGCTTTCCCAGCAGTCGCGCAATTAAGCCGCAACGACGCTCACGTAACGGCGGTTGAACGCGCCTTTTACTTCAAACTTGATCACGCCTTCGATTTTCGCGAAGAGGGTGTGATCTTTACCCATGCCAACGCCGTAACCGGCGTGGAACTGGGTACCGCGCTGACGCACGATGATGTTGCCAGGAATGATTTTCTGGCCGCCATACATCTTCACGCCAAGGCGTTTAGCTTCTGAGTCGCGACCGTTGCGGGTACTACCGCCAGCTTTTTTGTGTGCCATGAGTTCAATACTCCTATAAAGGGCTCAGCGCTTAACGAATTAAGCCTGAATACCGGTGATTTTGATCTCGGTGTACCACTGACGGTGGCCCTGGCGCTTCATGTGGTGCTTACGACGACGGAACTTGATGATGGTGACCTTGTCGTGACGACCTTGAGCGATCACTTCAGCGACAACCTTGGCACCTTCAACAACCGGCGCGCCGATTTGCACGTCGTCGCCATTGCCGATCAGCAGAACACGGTCGAAAGTCACAGCTTCGCCAGTGGCCAGCTCGATTTTTTCGACCTTGAGGAATTCGCCTTCGGTGACTTTGTATTGCTTGCCACCAGTAACAATTACTGCGTACATGGTAAATCTCCGTTAATCCTGCTCACCCAGCGCTTTATAGGAATAAGTGTCGGCTGGCATGGCTGCTTGGGGCCTTTAAGGACACCCTTGCAATTGCGTAAGGCAGGGAAATACCCAGGGGGAAGTTCAGGGTGCGCGATTGTACGCAAGCCATCAGCACCATGCAAGTGCGCCGAGCGCTTGCCTTGACAGCCCCTACCCTGCCCAACAGGGTCTGTTCCCGTTGCAGCACGACCGCGCCGGAGCCCGCTTTACCGCGAGGCAAGGCACGAGACGCGAGGTTTGCTCAGCACATCCATGCGCTTCACCCCTTCGGGGCTGACGCGCCAAAACGCTCCCTGCGTTTTTGTGGTCGTTCCAAATGAGCGTTGAGAAACGCAGCATTCGCGGCAAAACGGGCCCTGCCCTGCGGGATTTTACGCAGCAACGCGGCTTGCGCTGAAACGGGCACAGACCCTAACCTGCCGCGCATCCCATGATTCACAGGTACCAGCGATGCAACCCCAGGCCTTTTACCGCGTGGTGGCGGATGACTTTACCGCCGTCGACGGCATCATCCGCAAGCAGGTGGTATCGCGTGTGCCGCTGGTCGAGAAGATCGGCGACTATATTATCTCCGCAGGCGGCAAACGCCTGCGCCCGCTGCTGGTCTTGCTCAGCGGCAAGGCCCTGGGCCTGCAAGGCGACCAGCTGCGCCTGCTGGCCGCGACCATCGAGTTTCTGCACACCGCGACCCTTTTGCACGACGACGTGGTCGACATGTCCGACATGCGCCGCGGCCGCAGCACCGCCAACGCCCAGTGGGGCAACGCACCGAGCGTGCTGGTCGGCGACTTCCTTTATTCACGCTCGTTCGAAATGATGGTCGAGCTCGGCTCCATGCCGGTGATGAAGATTCTCTCCAAGGCCACCCGGGTGATCGCCGAAGGCGAAGTGCTGCAGCTGTCGAAAATCCGCGACGCCAGCACCAGCGAAGAAACCTATATGGAAGTCATCCGCGGCAAGACCGCGATGCTCTTCGAGGCCTCGACCCACAGCGCCGCCGCACTGGCCGGCGCCAACGCCGAACAGACCGAAGCCCTGCGCACCTTTGGCGACCACCTGGGCGTGGCCTTTCAACTGGTCGACGACCTGCTCGACTACAAAGGCGACGCCAGCACCCTGGGCAAGAACGTCGGTGACGATCTGGCCGAAGGCAAACCAACCCTACCGCTGATCTACACCATGCGCGAAGGCACGCCCGAGCAAGCCGCACTGGTACGCCAGGCGATCCAGAAAGGCGGCATCGAGGACCTGGAAAGCATCCGCAACGCCGTGGAAGCTGCCGGCGCGCTGGACTACACCGCACAAAAGGCTCGCGACTACGCCGAACGCGCCATCGACTGCCTGGAAGCCCTGCCGCCCAGCGAGTACCGCGACGCCCTGGTCGAGCTCAGCCGCTTTGCCGTCGCCCGGACACACTGACGCCCAACGCGCCCCCACGCCCGACCACCTCCCGTGTCGGGCTGCCTATACCGAACGCAGTATCAGCGGAACGGCGGCTCATCGAAGCTGCGCAGCTTGCGCGAATGCAGCGAGTTGAGCTGGTTACGCAGCAGATCGAGCGCGGTGATGCCGATGTGTAAATGCTGGGTCACCGCGCGCTCGTAGAAGGCACCGGCCGCGCCGGGCAGTTTGATCTCGCTGTGCAGCGGCTTGTCGGATACACACAGCAGGGTGCCGTAGGGCACCCGCAGGCGATAGCCCTGGGCGGCGATGGTGCCGCTTTCCATATCCACCGCCACCGCGCGGGACAGGTTGATCAGCGGCCGCTCCTGGGCCCAGCGCAGCTCCCAGTTGCGGTCGTCGTAGGTCAGCACGGTGCCGGTGCGCAGGCGTTTTTTCAGCTCGTCGCCCTGCTCGCCGGTGACCTGCTTGGCCGCTTCCTGCAACGCCTGCTGCACTTCGGCCAGGGCCGGCAGCGGGATATGCGGCGGCAACACGCGGTCGAGAATGCCGTCGCGGCGCATATAGGCGTGGGCCAGCACATAGTCGCCAATGGTCTGCGACTGACGCAGCCCGCCGCAGTGGCCGATCATCAGCCAGCAGTGCGGGCGCAGCACCGCCAGGTGGTCGGTGATGTTCTTGGCATTGGATGGGCCGACGCCGATATTCACCAGGGTAATGCCGTCGCCATCGGCGGCTTGCAGGTGGTAGGCCGGCATCTGGTAGCGGTGCCAAACCACGCTCTCGATAATCGCCTGCATCTCGCCTTCGGCCATGCCCCGACTGATCACCACGTTGCCGGGCATGACCATGCGGGTAAAGCGCGACTCGCCCACCAGCATGTCCAGGCCATGACGGATAAACTGGTCGACGTAGCGGTGGTAGTTGGTCAGCAGAATCCACGGCTGCACATGCCGCCAGTCGCTGCCGGTGTAATGCACCAAACGACGCAGGGAGAAGTCCACCCTTGCCGCGTCGAACAGCGCCAGCGGCAGTGGGTCGGTGTTTTCCCAGTCATACAGGCCATCGGCGGTGCCGTCGGTGGCGGCCGACAGGTCGGTGCTGGGGAACACCCGCGCCAGCTCGGCGGCGGTCACCCCGGAACCGGCCAGCTCATCGCCCTGCTCGACCACGTAGGGATAAGGAATATTCTGCTGGCTAAGGCCCACTTCCACGCGCACGGTGAAGTCACTCATCAGCGGGCGCAGCTGCTCCAGCAGGTATTTGCGGAACGCCGCAGGGTGCGTCACGGTGATGCTGTAGGTGCCCGGCACCTGCACCTTGGCATAGGCGCGCACGGTGGTTGGCACTTCGCCCTGACACAGGTAGATCAACCGCAATTCGGGGTAGCGGAACTGGCACTGCTGGGCGGCGTCCGGCTTGATGCGCTCTTTCAGGTAACGCTTGAGCGCCTGGCTGAGGGCGGTGGTCGCCTGCAGGTGCAAGGCGGCCAGACGGTCCACCGCATCTTCTGCGGTGTTGGCGACAATAAAGTCATCGGAACAAGGGTTCACAGGGCACCTTCCTAGCTGATCTCAATGGCTCTATCTTGCCCTGATCCGCCGCGCTTGGGATAGCGCGACGTTGCCGGCGCAGGCTACTTGAGCAGCGCCTTGAGATCCTCAGGCAGCGCCTGCGGCGTCAGCGCGCCGACCCGCCGCGAGCCCGGATTACCCAGGGGAAACAGCCCCAGCAGCGAGCCCAGGCTACCGGGGATGCGCAGCAGTTGCGCCCAGCCCTCGGCCCAGTCACGCTGGCGCCAGGCCCAGCCGAGCAGCCACAGGTGACTGCGCAGGTGTTCGCGAAAATAACGCTGGCCGAGAATATGCGCCCGTTCCAGATGGCGCAGTTCGGCGGCAGGATCGATGCCGCGCTGGGCACGGGCCAGTTGGTATTCCTGATAGAAGGCTTGTTCACGGGTCATGGCAACGCTCCTAGTTAAACTGCAGCGCCAGTCTGCAACTGCGGGGCGGCCCCCAGGTCAAGCATCCGTTGCTAATCTTCAGGCAGCCCACCGCCTAAGGAAAATCCATGCCGCGCACCCTGCTCACATTTGTGCTGTGCCTGTTACCCGGTGTTCTGCTGGCCGACACCCTGGACGGCCACTACCTGACCACACTGGACGGCCAGCCAGCCGAAATGTACCTGCGCAGCCAGGGCCAGCAGGTCAGCGGGGAATATGTCGAGGGTGGCAGATTGCGCCTGCAGATCAGCGGCAACTTTGACGGCCAGCTGCTTAGCGCGCAGATCAGCGAAGCGCAATCCGGACAGCTGATCGCCAATATGAATGCCACCTACGCCAACGGCGTGCTCAACACCCATATCGCCGCGCGCAACCCAACGACTGGGGCAACCCTGGAACGCAAGGCGCTGTTCCACCGGCAGAAGCTTGGCGCTGCCGCGACCACGCCAAGCAGCAGTACGAGCAGCAGCACACGCGACCCGGCGTTGGTCGGCACCTGGGTGCACGAGAAGCTGATCAACAGCGGCGGCGCCAATTTCGCCGCCATGACCACCCAGATGATCCTGCAACTGAATGATGACGGCAGCGTTGCGCAATGGACGCGCAGTGTGGCCGGTGGCGCCGACTGGAACTACGACAGCCCTGGCGAGCTGCAATACAGCGGCCGCTGGCAGAGCCACAACGGCCTGCTGGAAGTGCAGATGCAGGGCCGCAGCGACTATCAGCCCGCCGCCTACTACCGCTTCAGTGACCAGTACCTGGTCACTGAAAGCAATACCGGCAAGCTGATCTGGCAGCGTCGCCAGTGATCAATCAGGCCGGCTGGTGCAGACGCGCGTTGAACAGCGGCCCACGGCTATAAGCGGACAGCGCCTTGGCGGCGGCCAGCACCCCCAGATCGACCAGCGGTTCGATCAGGATCACGCTCATATAGGCCAGACCGAAGCTGCCGACGGCCGCCAGGTTCTCAGCGGAAAAGCCCTGACCGTAGAACGCCCAGAAGCCGACCCAGGTGACGATGCCGCCCTGATAGGCGGTCGACAACGCCAGCGCCTGCTTGTAGGAGAGGTCCACATAAGCGGTGCCCGGCGCGATAAGGCGCTTGGCCAGCAGACTGATCGCCCACAGCGGCAGCAGCAGCGTGGTGACGTTCATGCCGTACTGCGGCAGGTCAAACTGGGCGAATAGCAGCCCCTGCAGTAGCAAGCCGAGGGCCAGACCAACAGCCGTGGCACCCGCGCCAAACAGCAGCAGCAAGGTAGAACCGAGGATCAGGTGTACCTCGGAAACCCCGACCGCATGGCGCGGAAAGACCTCGAAGAAGCAGAGCACCAGGGCGGTGGTCAACAGGCTGCGCAGCACCAGGGCGGCGGTGCCGCCGTTGCTGCGTAGGCTGTCGAGGGCAAGTTTGGCCGTAAGGCCAAAGGCACCTGCGGCGGTTGCATAACTGAGGAAGAGTTTGGTGCCAGTGACGACTTCTGGTTCGATGTGCATAGAGATTCCTGTACCGCGCCCACCGCGCGATGATCTGGATGGAGGGGATGGGCATAAGCGCCCGGCTTCGATGGCAGGTCTCCTGGCTCACGGCTTGATACTTCGCCCGCCTTCCCGACCTTGCGGCCAGTGGCATATGGGCGTTGCTCACCGTTTACAGTTGCGGGGGCAGCCATGGCTTCGGCACCAGTTGCAGTGCCACCTATGTTCCCTTTTCATCCAGTCGTTCAATACGAGCTGGAACCATCGGCGGCCACCTTAACCGCAGGCCAAGAGAAATGACAGAGCCCGGCGCAGAGACCGGGCTCAAGATGAAAGCGCTAAGGAAGTCAGTCAGCGCTTATCGGCAAAGCAAACGCCTTAGATCAGATGCGGCGTACTGCGTGCCACCAGTGCCTCGACGTCCAGCCCACGCGGCAAGGTGCCGTAAACCCGGCCGCCCTGGCCGCCCAGGCGGCTGGCGATAAAGGCATCGGACACCGGCGCATTACCGGCTTCCAGTAGCAGCTTGGCCTGCAGCGCCAGAGCCACGTCTTCGGTGAGCTGGCGGGCGCGGTACTGGATATCGGCGGTGTCGCGGAAATCCGCCTGCAGCTTGGCAATATGTGATTTCAGCCGTGCATCGCCGTGGCCATCGCCCAGTTCGCTGAACAGCGCATCGAGCACGCCGGGCTCCTTGGACAGCGCGCGCAGCACGTCCAGGCATTGCACGTTGCCCGAGCCTTCCCAGGTCGAGTTGACCGGCGCTTCGCGGTACAGCCGTGGCAGGATGCTGTCCTCGACATACCCGGCGCCACCCATGCATTCGGCGGCCTCGTTGATCATCGCCGGCGCGCGTTTGCAGATCCAGTATTTGCCCACGGCGGTTACCAGGCGGGCGAACTTGTCTTCCTGATCAATGTGGGCGTTATCCAGCGCCTGGCCCATGCGCAGGGTCAGCGCCAGGGCCGCTTCGCTTTCCAGGGCCAGATCGGCCAGCACGTTCTGCATCAGCGGCTGCTCACTCAGCACGCGACCGCCAACCTGGCGATGGGCACAATGGTGCGCGGCCTGGCTCAGCGCCTGACGCATCAGCGCGCTGGAGCCGATCATGCAGTCGAAGCGGGTCAGCGCGACCATCTCGATAATGGTCGGCACGCCGCGGCCTTCTTCGCCCACCATCCAGGCCAGGGCGCCGCGGAACTCCACCTCGCTGGAGGCGTTCGACCAGTTGCCCAGCTTGTTTTTCAGACGCTGGATATACAACTCGTTGCGCGTGCCGTCCGGGCGGTGGCGCGGCAGCAGAAAGCAAGTCAGGCCCTTGTCGGTGTAGGCCAGGGTGAGGAAGGCATCGCACATCGGCGCCGAGCAGAACCATTTATGGCCGACCAGCTCATAGGCCTGACCGGGGCCACCGAGACCGACCGGGTAGGCGCGGGTGGTGTTGGCGCGCACATCGGTGCCGCCCTGCTTCTCGGTCATGGCCATGCCGATGGTCGCGCCGGTTTTCTGCTCGATCGGCAGGTTGCGCGGGTCGTACTGAGTGGAGAGGATTTTCGGCAGCCACTGCTCGGCCACATCGCCCTGTAGTTTGAGCGCCGGCACGCTGGCGAAGGTCATGGTCAGCGGGCAACCGCTGCCGGCTTCGGCCTGGCTGTGCAGGTAGCTCATGGCAGCGCGCGCCACCTGGGCACCGGCACGCGGGTCGGTCCAGGGCGCGGTAGGAATGCCATGCGCGATGGCCGCACTCATCAACTGGTGATAGGCCGGGTGAAACTCCACCAGATCGACCCGATGACCGAAGCGGTCGTGGCTTTTAAACACCGGCTTATTTTCATTGGCGAGAAAGCCCGCGACCATCAGCTCACCGCCGGCCAGGGCGCCGTAAGTATCGAGTTTCTGCTCGGCCCAGCCCGCGCCGAAACGCTTGCTCCACTCCTGCAGCGGCAGGTCGACGCGGTACAGGTTGGCCCCATCGAGCGGCGGCACCTGATTGAACACTTCATGGGTTTCGGCGTGTTGGCTGGCGTTCATGGCTGCGGCTCCTCTTCGGGCAATCGGGCGCCGACGGCGCGTAGACAGAAAGTGACCAACGCCTGGCTGACTTCGGCCAGGCTGGGGGCGGGATAACCGGCTTCGCGGGCCGCGCGGGCGGGCGGCGACAAGGGGCCGACCAGGGCTTCGGCGATGGCGCCGACCAGACAGGCGGCGACCAGATTGATCTGCTGCACGCGGAACACGCCCTGTGCGACGCCTTCCTGCAGCAGCTCGATAAACAGCTCGGCGTAGGCTTCACGGTAGAGCAGGCGCTGCTCGTCGACTTCCGGGTCGACCGGTTCGGCGATCAGCGCAAAGGCCAGCCGGCGGCTGTCCCAGGCCCGCGCGGCAAAGCGCTCCAGCCCGGCGGCCAGACGCTGTACCGGGCTGCCGGAGCCGCGCACGGTGGCAGCCAACGCATCGACCTCACGCTGGCTGGCCAAGGCAAACACCTCGGCCGCCAGTTCGCCCTTGTTGCGAAAGTGGCGATACAGGCTGCCCGTGGCGATGCCGACATCCTCGGCCAGCGCCTGCATGGTCAAGGCAGCAAAGCCACCCTCGGCCACCCGCGCTAATGCAGCGCTGATGATGCGCTCACGCAGCGCCTGATCGCGGTCGATACGCAGGGCGGTGGTGCGATAGGCCATGGTCTGAATCCTGATTCACTGTTGCTTAAGTGAATCAGGATTCAGCGTTTGCGCAAAGAGGCATTTCGGCCAAGAACGAGGGCTGGCCGGGTGCGGCAAGCATCCGCAGAACCCGGATTGCGCTAGCGCTTATTCGGGCTACGAGGGTGGTGGCTCGGGCCAATCGTGTCTTTACACTCGACTCAGCCGGTACGACAGAGCACCCAGTCATGTAACAGACTGCGCAGCTGCTCGAACTTCACCGGCTTGGCCAGGTAGTCGCTCATGCCGGCGGCCAGGCAGCGCTCGCGGTCGCCGCTGTGGCTGTGGGCGGTAATCGCCAGCACCGGCAGCAGCTGGCAGCCAGGCAGATTGCGCAGCGCCCGGCAGGTGGCGAAACCGTCCATCACCGGCATCTGGCAATCCAGCAGCACCGCGTCGATGGGCTCGTTGCGCAGCACCTCCAGGGCTTCGGCGCCGTTGTCGGCGGTGCGCACCTGATAACCCAGTTTGAGCAGCATGCCGCGGGTTACCAGCTGATTGATCGCGTTGTCCTCGACGATCAATACCCTGCACTGCTCAGGCGCGCGCAGCGCCGGGCCGGTGGCGCGCAGCACGACGGCGGCCGGGGTGGTCATCTGCACCGGCAGGGCCAGCGGCAGTTCCAGGCGAAAGCTGCTGCCCTGGCCCGGACGGGACTCATGACTGAGATCACCGCCAAGCAGATCGACCAACTGCCGGCAGATCGCCAGGCCAATGCCCAGGCCGCCGTACTCGCGGGTCATGGAACCGTCCAGCTGCTGGAAGCGTTGATACAGCTTACCGTCGGCCGGCACGGTAAAACCCGCGCCCGTGTCGATCACCTCGACGCGCAGCGGCAGAATATCGCTGACCGTGCCGCCACGGCTGACCCGCACGCGCACCTCGCCCTGCGCGGTGAACTTGATGGCGTTGTCCAGCAGGCAATTAAGGCTTTGCAGCAGCTTGCTGGCATCCCCCTCAAGGGTGTCCGGCAGGCTGTCATCCAGCTCCAGAACAAACCGCAGGCCCTTCTCTTCGGCGCGCGGCGCGTACTGCGCGCGCAGGCCGTCGAACAGGCCACGCAGGCTGAACGGCTCACGCCGCGGATACAGACGCCCGGCCTGCAGTTCGGTGAGGGCCAAGATGTCATTGACCATGCGCATCATGTCGCGGGCCGAGCTGGCGGCAGTGCGTTGGTAATGCGCCAGCTCGCCGTCGATCTCGAGCATCTGCATCAGCTCCAGCGAACCAATCACCCCGTTCATCGGTGTGCGCAGCTCATGGGTGACGGTGGCGAGGAATTCATCCTTGAGGCGGTTGCTATTGGCCAGTTCCTGGTTGAAGGCTTCAAGCTTGAGCCCGGCCTCCTGGAGGATGCGCGTACGCTCTTCCTTCATCGCATTGATGCGGTCGGCCAGGGCCAGGGACAGCAAGCCGACTTCCAGCGCCGAGCCAATCTGGCTGGCGTACATGGTCAGGAACATATTCGGCAGATAACCCAACACCATCAGGGTGTTGAGCATTCCGCCGACCAGAAAAGCGCTCCAGGCGATGATGAAATAGCGCGCCACGCGCATGCCGCGCATCCAGGCGAGGATACCGGCGCTGAAGATCACCACGGTAAAGCCCAGCGCCAGGTAAGTGGCCAGGCGCAGCGACAGGGCATAGCTGGCGGTCAGCGCCAGGGTCATCACCAGCACGCCTGAGGCCATCATCAGCAGCAGCGCGCGATCGACCCAGGGGCTGTGCTCGGCGGTATGCAGAAAACTGCGGGCAAACTGACAACCAAACAACGCGGCCGCGCCAATCAAAAACGGCGTAGCGGCATTCGCCCACCAGGGACTGTTCGGCCAGAAATACTCAATGGCCGCACCGTTGACCGACAGCTGGTAGAAGCCGAACGAGGCGATATAGAGGATGTAATACAGGTAGCTGGTGTCGCGTACGCTGAGGAAGATAAACAGGTTGTAGATCAGCATCACCAGCAGCACGCCGTAGATGATGCCCAGCACGTAGATGCGCGCCGGCTGCTCTTCCAGATAGGCATTCGGCGCCCACAGGGTCAGCGGTGCCTGAATCGAACCCTGGCTTTCCAGGCGCAGGTAAACGCTTTGCCGCTGCGCCGGTGGCAACTTCAGCTCGAACACATAGTTGTGCTGTTTGATCTCACGGCTGGAGAACGGCAAAGCATCGCCCGTGTGTTGGCTCAGCTGATAGAGCCCCTGCGCATCGGGCAGGTACAGCTGCACATGATCAAGCGGCGGATAGGCCAGTTCCAGCAACCAGGGCTGCACGCCCGTGGCCTGCTGCGGGCGGTATTCCAGATCCAGGCGCAACCAGAACACCGAGCGCGAATAGCCGGCGTTCAGTACACCCTTGTCGTGCTGACGGAAACTGGCTTGCAAGGCCGGCGAGGTGATGTCTTCGATGCTGGCATCGCCGCGGACATCCTCAAATACCGACATGGCCTTGCCGAGCGGCAGGCTGCGGGTGTGTTCGTCAAAAACCAGTGCCCCGGCCAAGCCAGGCATCAGCATCAAGCAACAGAGAAGGATGTAGTGCATGCAGCTCAGCCAGGGTAAGCCAGCAGCGCCACGGTGCGCCGCTGGAAGCGGTTTATTTGGATGCAGGCACTCTAGCATAGGCATTTACCCGTAGCCCGGATGCAATCCGGGAACCTTCTGCACGCCGAACAACAGCCCCGGATTACATCCGGACTACGGGCTGCGACAGATCGTCCGCCTGGCGGGCTTTCCTGGCGCAGCGGGGTCTGCAAGGCGTGGTTTGGTGGTAAGCTCGCGCACCATGAAAACGCCTACCTCTCGCCCCGTAGTGCTGTGCCTGTCCGGTCATGACCCTTGCGGTGGTGCCGGCCTGCAAGCCGATATCGAAGCCCTGCTCGCCCAAGGCTGTCACGCCGCTCCCACCGTGACTGCGTTGACCGTGCAGGACACAGTCAACGTTTCCGACTTCCGCGTGCTCGACCGCGAATGGGTATTGGCCCAGGCCACTGCGGTGATCAACGACCTGCCCGTAGAAGCCGTCAAGCTCGGCATGCTCGGCTCGGTCGAGATGGTCGAAACCGTGCTGGAGATCATGCAACGCCTGCCGGGTATTCCGCTGGTCTGCGACCCGGTGCTGCGTGCCGGCGGCGGCGGCGCCCTGGGCAAGGACGAAGTCGGCTATGCCATGCGCGAGCGCCTGCTGCCCGTCGCCACCATCGCCACGCCGAACCTGCCGGAAGCGCGCATCCTCGCCGAACTGCCGGACGGTACGGCCGATGAGTGCGCCGAGAAACTCCTGCCCTATATCCAGCACCTGTTGATCACCGGCGGTCATGGCGACGAGCATGAAGTGCACAACCGCCTGTACAGCCGCGACGGCAGCCGCCACACCTTCGTCTGCCAGCGCCTGCCCGGCAGCTACCATGGCTCTGGCTGCACCCTGGCCAGCACCCTGGCCGGTCGCCTGGCCTTGGGCCAGGAACTGGTCAGCGCCGTGCAATTTGCCCTCGACTACACCTGGCGCACCCTGCGCGATGCCGAACAGCCTGGCCACGGCCAGTTTATTCCGCGCCGCCTGCCACTAGACCTCTCTTGATGGAGCGCTTGCGATGAAACTGCGTGGCCTGTATGCCATCACCGACAGTGAATTGCTCAAGGGCAAGCTGCTGTCCTACGTCGAGGCCGCACTCAAGGGCGGTGCGACGCTGCTGCAATACCGCGACAAGTCCAGCGATGACGCCCGCCGCCTGCGGGAAGCCGAAGCCCTGCGCGAGCTGTGCAACCGCTATGGTGCCGCGCTGATCATCAACGACGACGCCGAACTGGCCGCCCGTCTCGGCGTTGGCCTGCACCTGGGCCAGGGCGATGGCTCGCTGTCCGTCGCCCGCGCCCTGCTCGGCCGCCAGGCGATCATCGGCGGCACCTGTCATGCCCAGCTGGAGTTGGCCGAAGCCGCCGCCAAGGAAGGCGCCAGCTACGTCGCCTTTGGCCGTTTCTTCAATTCCACCACCAAGCCCGGCGCACCGGCGGCTGACGTCGCGTTGCTGACAGCGGCGAAAGCCAAGATCAACCTGCCGATTGTCGCCATCGGCGGCGTGACCCTGGACAACGCCCCCCACCTGATTGCCCACGGCGCCAGCATGGTCGCGGTGGTGCACGGCCTGTTCGGCGCCGACTCGGCTGCTGAAGTCGAGCGCCGCGCCCGCGCCTTTAGCGCCCTGTTTACCCAGAAATAACGGCCTGGAGCCATAATTAATCCTTGTCAGGGGCAGCCCGGCTCGCCCCGATAGCCAGCTTTGAGAGACTCTGCCATGTCCCGTTCCGAAACCCTCTTCGCCAACGCACAAAAGCACATCCCCGGCGGGGTCAACTCGCCGGTGCGCGCGTTCAAAAGCGTCGGCGGCACCCCGCTGTTCTTCAAGCACGCCGAAGGCGCCTACGTCACCGATGAAGATGACAAGCGCTATGTCGATTACGTCGGTTCCTGGGGCCCAATGATCCTCGGCCACAGCCACCCGCAAGTGCTCGACGCGGTGCGCAACCAGTTGCAGCACGGCCTGTCCTACGGCGCACCGACCGCCATGGAAACCGAGATGGCGGACCTCGTGTGCAGCCTGGTGCCGTCCATGGAAATGGTGCGCATGGTCAGCTCCGGCACCGAGGCGACCATGAGCGCCATCCGCCTGGCCCGTGGCTACACCGGCCGCGACAACATCATCAAGTTCGAAGGCTGCTACCACGGGCATTCCGACAGTTTGTTGGTGAAAGCTGGCTCCGGCCTGCTGACCCAGGGCGTGCCGAGCTCGGCGGGCGTACCGGCGGACTTCGCCAAACACACCCTGACCCTGCCGTTCAACGACCTGGCTGCGGTTGAGCAGATGCTCAGCGAAGTCGGCTCAACCGTCGCCTGCATCATCGTCGAGCCGGTGGCCGGCAATATGAACTGCGTGCCGCCGGCTCCGGGCTACCTTCAAGGCCTGCGCGAGCAGTGCGACAAGCATGGCGTGGTGCTGATTTTCGACGAAGTGATGACGGGGTTTCGCGTCGCCCTCGGCGGCGCTCAGGCGTATTACGGCGTCACCCCGGACCTGACCACCTTCGGCAAGATCATCGGCGGCGGCATGCCGGTCGGCTGTTTCGGCGGCAAGCGCGACATCATGCACTGCATCGCCCCGCTCGGCCCGGTCTACCAGGCCGGCACCCTCTCGGGTAACCCGCTGGCCATGGCCGCCGGCCTGACTACTTTGCGCCTGATCAAACGTCCGGGCTTTCACGCCGAGCTGACCGACTACACCAGCCGCATGCTGCAAGGCCTGCAGGACCGCGCCGATGCCGCTGGCATCCCGTTCGTCACCACCCAGTCGGGCGGCATGTTCGGCCTGTATTTCAGCGGTGCCGACGACATCGTCACCTTCGATGACGTGATGGCCAGCGATGTCGAGCGCTTCAAGCGCTTCTTCCATCTGATGCTCGATGGCGGCGTGTACCTGGCCCCCAGCGCCTTTGAGGCCGGCTTTACCTCCATCGCCCATGGCGATGCCGAGCTGAAAATTACCCTGGACGCCGCCGAGCGCGCCTTTGCCGAGTTGAAGAACGCCTGATGCAATTCAGCACTGCGCTGTCTGATGGCGTATTGGCGCTAGCCTGCCTGGCCTGCGCAATCGCCATCGGCAAAGCCCGCAAGCACTATGGCGAGGCCGATCAGCCGGCGCTGTTCTGCGCCCTACTGGGGTTTCTCCTGCCGGCTGCTGCGGCTGGCGTCGGGGGGCTTCGCTTTGGCATCGACCCCAGCGCGCAGGCCGCGCACCTGTGGCTAAGCCAGGCCAGCAGCTTTCTCGGTCTGCCGCTGCTCGGCGCCGCCGCGCTGGCGCTGGGCCGTGGCTGGCAATGGAGCCGCGCCAACTGGGGGCGCATCCTGCTGGGCCTGTGCGCCTTCTTCGAGCTGTTCCGGCAGATGAACCAACTGGAGGATTACCGCCTGCTGCTCAACCTGGCGACCCTGCTGTTGATCCTCTACGCCGGCGCCGTGCAGTGGCCCACGCGTGCGCCGCTGGCGGCGGCCATTGCGGTGGTCGGACTGTTTCTGTTGGCCGGCTTGGCGGTGGGCACTGAAGGTTTTATCGGCTCGTTACGCCGGATTGATCTGTTCCATGCCCTGCTGACACCGGCCTACCCACTGCTGGCCTGGTTGCTGCTGAGCCTGCCTGGCAGCGCAAAACTTGGCCGCACAGAAGAAAACCCGGTAAAGACTTTGTAAGAACTCCGCTGCTTATTTCATAATGTGACGGCTGCCGCGTTCCGGCGGCCGGGCACATCGCTCGCTTTGCATCCCGAGGTAAACGGATTTTCATGAAACGCACCGGCCGCACCCTGTCCCTGGGCTGCCTGTTGCTCCTGCTGCCACTGCTTGCCTCGGCAAGCGGCAACTCCTTGCTGATCCCCGCGCTTGGCAGCTGCTCACTCAACACCGCCCCCGAAGAACTGCCCGCCGCCCTTGAGGCCTGCGAGCAGGCTGCGCTCAATGGTGACCTGCAGGCGGAATTCGAGCTGGGCGAGTTCTATTACGACGGCAAGCGCGTCGAACGTGATCTCAGCCAGGCGCTGAAATGGTTCGAGCAGGCTTCGCTGCAAGGCCACGCGCAAGCGCAATACCGCCTGGGCATGATGTTCTTCCGTGGCGAAGGCGTACCGGCGAATGCGGTGCAGGCGTATATCGTGCTGAAGATGGCAGCGGTGAACGGCTCGGACGAAGCCATGGACAGCGCCGACCTGATCGCCGCGCAAATGCCCCGCGATGAGCTGGAAATCGCCAGCCAGGTGCTCGGGCAGATCTTCCGCAACTACCTGCTGGAGTTGCAGAACGCCGACACCCTTACCTCGCCGTTCGC
>NZ_JBAQLP010000139.1:0-15130 GCF_049301935.1 Pseudomonas sp.
CGACTTCTGGATTGGCACCCGCGCCGAGGCCCTTGGTCACCGCAGTGCCCAGTTGCAGCACGGTACGTGCGCCGATGTTTTTCAGTGCCTGTGCATCCGTGTTGGCGCAGATGAACTCGACGCCTTCCATGTTGTTTTTCGCCATGTGATTGACAGCATTACCGCCGCCGCCGCCCACGCCGATGACCTTGATAACTGCACTAGCTGGAGCGCTGTCTACGAGTTCGAACATTTTCCCTCTCCTTTACTTTCTAGTTGTAACGCCTACCGCAAAAATCAGAAATTGCCCTGGACCCAGCGTTTCAGCCGTTCCAGCACAGGTTGTTTGGGTTCATCGCTGTAGCTGCCCAGCGCAGACATGGAGATACCGTCGGCCTGCTTCTGCAGCCCATACAGCAACAGGCCCACGCCTGTGGAATAAATCGGGTTACGCACCACATCGGCCAGGCCCTTGACGCCGTGAGGCAGACCCAGACGAACCGGCATATGGAAAATCTCTTCGGCCAGTTCCACCGCGCCTTCCATCTTTGCCGTACCGCCGGTGAGGACGATGCCGGCCGGAATCAGGTCTTCGTAGCCACTGCGGCGCAGCTCGGCCTGGATCAGGGTGAACAGCTCGTCGTAACGCGGCTCGACCACTTCGGCCAGGGACTGGCGCGACAGGTCACGCGGCGGACGATCACCGACGCTCGGCACCTTGATGGTTTCGCCGGCACCGGCCAGCTTGGCCAGGGCGCAGGCGTAGCGAATTTTGATTTCTTCGGCGTACTGAGTCGGCGTACGCAGGGCCATGGCGATGTCATTGGTGACCTGGTCGCCAGCAATCGGGATCACTGCGGTGTGGCGAATCGCACCTTCGGTAAAGATGCAGATGTCGGTGGTGCCGCCGCCGATATCCACCATGCACACGCCCAGCTCTTTCTCGTCGTCGGTGAGCACCGCATAAGCCGAGGCCAGCTGCTCGAGGATGATGTCATCGACTTCCAGGCCGCAGCGGCGCACGCACTTCTCGATGTTCTGCGCGGCATTTACCGCACAGGTGACGACGTGCACCTTGGCTTCCAGACGCACGCCGGACATGCCCAGCGGCTCACGCACGCCTTCCTGGTTGTCGATCACGTAGTCCTGCGGCAGGGTGTGCAGCACCCGCTGGTCGGCAGGGATGGCCACCGCCTGGGCAGCGTCGAGCACGCGCTCCAGATCCGCCGGGCTGACTTCGCGATCACGGATGGCGACGATGCCGTGGCTGTTGAGGCTGCGGATATGGTTGCCGGCCACGCCAACGAAGGCCGAGTGAATGCGGCAACCCGCCATCAGCTGGGCTTCTTCGACGGCGCGCTGGATCGACTGCACGGTGGACTCGATATTCACCACCACGCCCTTTTTCAGGCCGCGCGACGGATGGGTGCCGATGCCGACGATTTCCAGTTGGCCGTCCGCATTCACTTCACCGACCAGCGCCACCACCTTGGAGGTACCGATATCGAGGCCGACGATCATCTTGCCGCTCTGCACGTTTGCCATGGCTCTTGCCTTCTCCTGATTCACTGCACGGCAGCGGTTGGTGCCGCCGTGGGCGCGACCGGCTCACGCCATGCCACGGCCAGGCCGTTGGCATAACGCAGATCGATCCGCGCAATATTCGTTTGTTGCTCTTTCAAGGCCTTGTCATAAATGGCCGTGAAGCGCCGCATTTTTTCCACCAGATGGTCACGCCCCAGCAGCAACTCGATGCCCTGCCCGGTGGAGAGGAACCAGCTGCCGCGCTCACGCAACTCCAGGCGTGCCACGGAAAAGCCCATAGGCCGCAGCATCTGACTAAGCACCTGGTATTGCTGCATCACCTGCTGCTGCGCACGCTTGGGCCCATACAGCTGCGGCAGGTGTGGGTAGTCACCCAGCTCCTGCGGCGCGAACGCTTCACCCTGGTTGTTCAGCAGCGCCTCATCGCCCCAGCGGGCAATCGGCAATTGTTCTTCCAGACGCACCACCAACTGGTCGGGCCATACGCGGCGCACCTGGGCGCTGGCGATCCACGGCATCTGCTCCAGCTCGCGGCGCAGGCTGAGCAGGTCGACGCTAAAGAAGCTCGCATTGGCGTAGGGGGCAATGCGCTGTTGCACGGCCTGCTGGTTGACGTAGCTCAAGTCGCCCTCGACGCTGATCCGCGCAATCGGCTGGTCGGCGTAGGGCAACGCGCGCAACGACAACTCATAGGTGCCGTAACCCAGCGCGAGCAGCAACAGCGGCCAGGTCAGGTGCTTGAGCCAAGCGAAGTTGGTCTTCGGCAGGCTTACCCGCAGGCTGATCGGCTCCTTGGCCACCAAACGGCTGGCGCCACGCGGCACAGGCTTACCGCGCACGGGGGCGCGGTTCGAGCCTGGCTGGTGACGCAAGGTGGCCGTCATGAGTTAACCCCGCGCCTCAAGGCTGTCGGCCAGAATCGCCAACACCAGCTGTTGAAAATCCAGACCGGCAGCACGGGCCGCCATCGGCACCAGGCTGTGGTCGGTCATGCCCGGCACGGTGTTGACTTCCAGCAGCCAGAACTTGCCGTCGGCGTCCTGCATCACGTCGGCGCGGGCCCAGCCCTGGGTGCCGACTGCGTCGCAGGCGCGTGCGGTGAGGTCTTTCAGCTCGGCTTCCTTTTCCGCCGAGAGGCCACACGGGATGCGGTACTGGGTGTCATTGGCCAGGTACTTGGCGTCGTAGTCGTAGAAGCTGTGCGGCGTGCCCAGGGCAATCGGCGGCAGCACCTGACCACGCAGCATGGCGATGGTGAACTCGGGGCCGGCGATCATCTGCTCGACCAGTACCTGCGAGTCATAACGGCTGGCGTCCTGCCAGGCAGCGATCAGCGCCTCGACATCATTGACCTTGGCCATGCCGATGCTCGAGCCCTCATGGGCCGGCTTGACGAACAGCGGGAAGCCCAGCTCGGCGGCGGCCGCGTGGCAATCGGCTGCGCAGGCCAGGGCGGCATGCGCCGGCGTCGGCAAGCCGAGGCTCAGCCACACGCGCTTGGTGCGCAGCTTGTCCATGGCCAGGGCCGACGCCAGGATGCCGCTGCCGGTGTAGGGAATCCCGGCGCATTCGAGCAGGCCCTGCATCGAACCGTCTTCACCGCCACGACCGTGCAACACGATAAAGGCGCGGTCGATTTTCTCGGCCGTCAGACGCTGCAACAGGTCAGCGCCGGCGTCGATGCCGAACGCATCCACGCCGGCGTCCAGCAGCGCTTGCAGCACGGCATTGCCGGACTTCAGCGAGACTTCACGCTCGGCGCTCTTGCCGCCGAACAGCACGGCCACGCGACCGAAGGCGCTGACCGGGAATTGTGATTGCAAATTTGCGGCACTCATTTCGCTTCCTCTTCCCACTGGCCGCCTGCCGTGGCGAACAGCGGACTTTGCAACAGTTGCGGGGCCAGGCCGCCGATGTCGCCGGCGCCTTGGCAGAGAAGAATGTCGCCGACGCGCAGCAGCGGCTTGACGATGGGCGCGAGGTCGACGCCGCGCTCGATATAGATCGGGTCGAGCTGACCGCGCTGACGGATGCTGTGGCACAGGTTGCGGCTGTCCGCCCCCGGAATCGGCGCTTCGCCGGCCGGGTAGACTTCCATCAGCAACAACACCTGGGCATCACCGAGCACCTGGACGAAATCGTCATACAGGTCGCGGGTGCGGCTAAAGCGGTGCGGCTGGTAAACCATCACCAGGCGGCGCTCCGGCCAACCACCGCGCACGGCCTTGATCACCGCCGCCACTTCGCGCGGGTGGTGGCCGTAGTCGTCGACCAGCATCACGCTGCCGCCATCCACCGGCAGCTCGCCGTACACCTGAAAGCGTCGACCGACACCCTGGAAACCGGACAGCCCCTGAACGATGGCTTCATCGCTGATGCCTTCGTCGCTGGCGATGGCGATGGTGGCCAGGGCGTTCAATACGTTGTGGTTGCCGGGCATGTTCACCGAGACATCCAGCGGCTCGCGGCCTGTGCGCAGCACGGTGAAGAAGGTCTGCATGCCCTGCTGACGCACGTTGATCGCACGCACGTCGGCGCCTTCATCGAAGCCGTAGGTCACGGTCGGGCGCGCCACCTGCGGGAGAATCTCGCGCACGATCGGGTCATCCACACAGAGCACCGCCAGACCGTAGAACGGCAGGTTGTGCAGAAACTCGATGAAGGTTTTCTTCAACTTGTTGAAGTCACCGCCATAGGTGCTCATGTGGTCCATGTCGATATTGGTGACCACCGAGACCATCGGCTGCAGGTGCAGGAAGCTGGCGTCACTCTCATCGGCTTCGGCGATCAGGTAACGGCTGCTGCCCAGCTGCGCGTTGGTGCCGGCAGCATTCAGCCGGCCACCGATGACGAAGGTTGGGTCCAGACCGCCAGCGGCGAACACCGAGGCCAGCAGGCTGGTGGTGGTGGTCTTGCCATGGGTACCGGCAACGGCGATGCCGTGGCGATAGCGCATCAGCTCGGCGAGCATCTCGGCGCGCGGCACGACTGGAATACGACGATCCAGGGCGGTGGCCACTTCCGGGTTGCTGGTGTTGACCGCGCTGGACACCACCAGTACATCGGCCTGTTCGGCATTTTCGGCGCGGTGGCCGATAAAAATCTGCGCACCGAAGCTTTCCAGGCGCTCGGTCACGGCCGACGCCTTGAGGTCAGAGCCGGAGACTTCATAACCCAGGTTGAGCAGCACTTCGGCGATACCGCACATGCCGGCACCACCGATGCCGACAAAGTGGATGCGCCGGATGCGGCGCATGCGGCGGATTTCCGAACGTGCAGCGGCGGGAGACTTAGCCACGGGCCACCTCCAGGCAGATATCGACAACGGTGCAGGTTGCATCGGGCTTGGCCAGACGGCGAGCCGTCTGCGCCATATGAGTGAGTTGGTCGGGGTGCATCAAAACCTCGGTCAGCTGCGCGGCCAGCGTGGCGGCGTCAGTGGAACGTTGTGGCAGCAGTACGGCAGCGCCAGCACTGGCCAGATAATCGGCATTGCGGGTCTGGTGATCGTCGATCGCGTGCGGCAGCGGCACTAGGAACGCAGGCAGGCCGGCGGCGGCCAGCTCGCTGACGGTCAGCGCGCCGGCACGGCACACCACCAGATCGGCCCAGGCATAGGCCCGCGCCATGTCCTTGATAAACGGCGCGACCTGCGCTTCGACGCCAACTGCGCGATAGCGTTCAGCGGTAATTGCATCATGTTGCTTGCCGGCCTGATGAAACACTTCAGGGCGCAGCTCAGCCGCCACCAGCGCCAGGGCCTCGGGCAGCAGTTTATTCAGCGGTTCGGCGCCCAGGCTGCCGCCCAGCACCAGCAAACGCGGCTGGCGGTTGCGCAGCGAATCACGCGGGGTTTCCAGGAACAGCTCTTCACGCACCGGATTACCGGTGGTGCGGCGCTTGTCGCTGTTGCCGAAGGTATTCGGGAAGGCTTCACAGACGCGGCTGGCGAATGGCACCAGGCTGCGGTTGGCAGTGCCGGCCACGGCGTTCTGCTCGTGGATGATCAGCGGCGCGCCACTCAGGCGCGCGGCCAGGCCGCCGGGCCCGGTAACATAGCCACCCATGCCCAGCACACACACCGGCTGCAGCTCGCGCATCACCTTGCGTGCCTGCAGCAGTGCCTTGAGCAGCTGGAACGGCGCTTTCAGCAGCGACAGCTTGCCCTTGCCACGCAGGCCCGTGACGTCGATCAGGTGCAGCGGCAGCCCAGCCGCCGGCACCAGTTCATTCTCGATGCCGCGCGGCGTACCCAGCCAATGCACGCTGTAGCCACGCGCCTTGAACTCGCGGGCGCAGGCCAGCGCCGGGAATACGTGCCCACCGGTGCCGCCGGCCATGATCAGCACATTACCGCGCATGCTGAACCTCCTCGGCAGACTGGCCTTCGAAGAAATCCGCTTCCTTGAAGTCGACATCCTCGCTGCCCAGCTGGGTGCGCCGCTCCCACTCGATACGCAGCAGCAGCGCCAGGCTGACGCAGCAGATCACCAGCGAGCTGCCGCCATAGCTGAGGAACGGCAGGGTCAGGCCCTTGGTCGGCAGCAGGCCGACGTTTACGCCGATATTGATCAGCACCTGACCGATCCACAGGAACGCCAGGCCGTAGGCCACATAGGCCGAGAAAAACTGCTTGGCCTTCTCCGCCCACAGGCCGATATACAGGGCGCGCACGCTGACGAAGACGAACAGGGCGACGGTGATCAAGGCGCCGACCATGCCCAGCTCTTCGGCCAGCACGGCAAACACGAAGTCGGTATGCGCTTCCGGCAGGTAGAACTGCTTCTGCACACTGTTGCCCAGGCCGACCCCGAACCACTCACCGCGGCCGAAGGCGATCAGCGCCTGGCTCAGCTGGTATCCGGCGCCGTATTGGTCAGCCCAGGGATCGACAAAGTTGGTCAGACGTTCCAGGCGATAGGCCTGACTGGTCATCACCAGTACGCCCAGGCCGAGTACGCAGGCCGCCAGCGGAATAAAACGCAACAGGTTAACCCCGCCGAGGAACAGCATGGCAATGGCGGCGCCCACCAGCACCACGGTAGCGCCGAAGTCCGGCTCGGCCAGCAGCAGCGCGGCAATCGGCCCCAGCACCAGCATCGGCTTAATAAAGCCGGTGAGTTTCTCACGCACCTCTTCCTGACGACGCACCAGGTAGGCGGCGATAAACATCACGCTAAACAGCTTGGCCAGCTCGGATGGCTGCAGGTTGAACACGCCCAGGCCGATCCAGCGCTTGGCGCCGTTGACCTCACGGCCAATGCCCGGCAGCAGTACCAGAATCAGCAGCACCACCGCCGCCAGTAGCAGCATGCCGCTGTAGCGCTGCCACAGCGCCATAGGCACCAGCAAAGTCGCCAGTGCAGCGCTGAGGCCGATGGCCAGATAAATCAGGTGGCGAATCATGTGGTACAGCGGGTTGCCCGACTGCACGGCTGCCACTTCCGAGGAAGCCGAGGCGATCATCACCAAGCCCAAGCCAAGTAGCGCCAGACAACCGGCCAGCAGCGGGAAGTCCAAATCGATACCGCGACGGGTATGCAGTGGCGATGGCAAGGCGAGCAGGCGGGCGAGGATCATTGCAAAGCCTCCACGGCCTGGGCGAACAGACGCCCGCGCTCTTCGAAGTTCTTGAACATGTCCAGGCTGGCGCAGGCCGGCGACAGCAGCACGGCATCGCCCGCCTCGGCCAGCTCGGCCGCGCGCTGCACGGCTTCAATCAGGGTCTTGACCCGAATCAGCGGCGCGGCGTCGCCCAAGGCGTCAGCCAGCAACTCGGCGTCGCGACCCAGCAGCACCACGGCGCGGCAGAACTTGCCGACTGGAGCCTTCAGCGCCGAGAAATCCGCGCCCTTGCCATCACCACCGGCGATCAACACCAGCTTGCCGCTGATATCCGCGCCCAGGCCTTCGATAGCGGCCAGCGCGGCGCCGACGTTGGTGGCCTTGGAGTCGTCGTAGTAGCTCACCGCATTGCGCTCGCCCACCCACTGGCAGCGATGCGGCAGGCCGGCGAACTGCTTGAGGGTGGCCAACATCGGCTCGAACGGCAGGCCGACGGCATGACCCAGGGCCAAGGCCGCCAGGGCGTTGGACTGGTTGTGCGCGCCGCGAATCTTCAGCTCACGTACTGGCAGCAAGGAGGCAAACTGATAAGCCAGGCACTTCTCGCCATTTTCCTCGAGCAGGCCGAAACGCTTGAAGTCCGGCTTGCCCAGGCCGAAGTACCAGCACGGCAGCTGATCGGCCACCAACGGGCGCGACAGGGCGTCGTCGCGGTTCACCACCACCTGCCGCGCACCACGGAAGATGCGGTGTTTGGCCAGGTGATAGGCCGGCAGATCGGCGTAGCGATCCATATGGTCTTCGCTGATGTTCAGGCAGGTCGCCACTTCGGCGTTGAGCTGGTCGGTGGTTTCCAGCTGGAAGCTGGACAGTTCCATGACATACAGCTCGACGGCATCATCCAGCAGGTCCAGCGCCGGGGTACCGAGGTTGCCGCCGACGGCGACCTTCTTGCCGGCCGCAGCCGCCATCTCGCCGACCAGGGTGGTCACGGTGCTTTTCGCGTTGGAACCGGTAATCGCCACGATCGGCGCCTTGGCATAACGGGCGAACAGGTCGATGTCACCCGACAGTTTGACCCCGCGCGCAGCGGCCGCCTGCAGCGCCGGGGTGGCGATGGCCAGGCCCGGGCTGACCAGCAGTTCGCTGGCGCGGCAGAGGAACTCCACATCCAGCTCGCCGCAACGCACTTCCACCCGCGGGAACTGCTCACGCAAGGTGGCGAGCTCCGGCGGGTTGGCACGGGTGTCGACCACGGCAAACGGCAGGCCCTGGCGCGCGAGGAAGCGCACCAGGGACATGCCGCTCTTGCCGAGGCCGACAACGATGCGGAAGTGGTCAGAAGCGATCAGGGTCATGCTTTCCTCAACGCAGTTTCAGAGTGGCAAGGCCGATCAGCACCAGAATCACGGTGATGATCCAGAAGCGCACAATTACGCGCGGCTCGGGCCAGCCTTTCAGTTCAAAGTGGTGATGGATCGGCGCCATGCGGAACACGCGCTTGCCGGTCAGCTTGAAGCTGGCGACCTGGATGATCACCGACAGGGTTTCCACCACGAAGATGCCGCCCATGATGAACAGCACCACTTCCTGACGCACGATCACCGCGATGGTGCCCAGGGCCGCGCCCAGCGCCAGGGCGCCGACGTCGCCCATAAACACTTGCGCCGGGTAGGTGTTGAACCAGAGGAAACCCAGGCCCGCACCGACCAGGGCGGCGCAGAACACGATCAGCTCGCCCGCCCCCGGCACGTAGGGAATAAACAGGTATTCGGCGAACTTCACGTTGCCCGACAGGTAGCAGAAGATCCCCAGTGCGCCGCCGACCATCACGGTGGGCAGAATGGCCAGGCCATCCAGCCCGTCGGTGAGGTTTACCGCGTTGCTCGAGCCGACGATGACGAAGTAGGTCAGCACCACGAAGCCCAGGCCCAGCTCCAGGCTGAAGTCCTTGAGCATCGGCAGAATCAGGGTGGTTTCCACCGGACTCTGCGCGGTCATATAGAGGAAGAAGGCGGCACCGAGGCCGAACACCGACTGCCAGAAGTATTTCCAGCGGCTCGGCAGGCCCTTGGAGTTCTTCTCGATCACCTTGCGGTAGTCGTCAACCCAGCCAATTGCGCCGAACAGCAAGGTCACGGCCAGTACGACCCAGACGTAGCGGTTGGACAGGTCGGCCCAGAGCAGGGTACTGACGGCGATGGCCGAGAGAATCAGCGCGCCGCCCATGGTCGGCGTGCCCTTCTTCGACAGGTGCGACTGCGGGCCGTCGTTGCGCACCGACTGGCCGATCTGGCGGATCTGCAGGGTGCGGATCATCCAGGGACCCAGCCACAACGACAGCGCCAGGGCGGTGAGCACGCCGAGGATGCCACGCAGTGTCAGGTACTGAAACACTGCGAAGCCCTTGTGGAACTGTTGCAGGTATTCCGCCAGCAGCAGCAGCATTAGTGAATCTCCCCGGATGTGCCACACAGCGCCGCGACGACTTTTTCCATCGCCGCACTGCGTGAACCTTTAATTAGAAGGGTGGTGTCGCCCTGCTCGCTGCTTTGTTCTACGAGCAGCGCAGCAATCAGGCTGGCTTGGTCGGCAAAATGCCGGCCTTTTGCGCCGAATTCTTCAATGGCATAAGCCATCAGCGGGCCGACGGCGTAAACCGCATCGACTTTACCGAGGGCGTAACTGCCGACCTGGCGATGGCCCTGCTCGGCCCAGGCGCCCAGCTCGCCGATATCGCCCAGCACCAGCACGCGGCGGCCGGGGAAACCGGTGAGGATATCGATGGCTGCACAGACGGATGTCGGGTTGGCGTTGTAGCTGTCGTCGATCACGCGCAGGCCGTTAGGCGCAATCTGCGCCACGGCGCGGCCTTTGACCGGTTGCAGGCTTTCCAGCCCGGCCTTGATCGCCGCAGGGGTAATCCCCAGCGCCTGAGCAGCAGCGGCGGCCGCCAGGGCATTGGCGACGTTGTGCTCGCCGAGCAGGTTGAGCTGAATACGTGCCTGGCCACTGACGCAATGCAGGGTAAAGGCTGAGCAGCCACGGACGTCACGCGCCAGCTCACTGGCGTAGACATCAGCCGCCGGATTGCGCAGGGCGAAACTGCTGACTGTGCGACCCTTGGCGCGCTTTTGCCAGATGGCAAAGGCGCTGTCGTCGAGGTTGAGCACCGCCACGCCGCTGTCGCTCAGCCCTTCAAGAATCTCGCCCTTGGCTTCGACAATCTTTTCCGGACCGCCGAACTCGCCGACATGGGCGGTGCCAGCGTTATTCAGCACGGCCACCTGCGGCTGGGTCAGGCCGACGGTGTAGGCGATTTCGCCGACATGGTTGGCGCCCAGCTCGATCACTGCAGCGACATGCTCAGGGGCCAGTTCCAACAGCGTCAGCGGCGCGCCGAGGTCGTTATTCAGGTTACCGCGAGTCGCCAGCACCGGGCCTTGCAGGCCGACCCGCAGGATGCTGGCGAGCATTTCCTTGACCGTGGTCTTGCCGCTGGAACCGGTAATGGCCACCACAGGCGCATTGAACGCCTGACGATTGAGCGCACCCAGCTGACCAAGAGCCAGGCGGCTATCGGCGACCAGCAGTTGCGCCAGCGGCGCGTCCGGCACTTCACGTTCAACCAGGGCAGCCACTGCGCCCTTGCTGGCAACTTCAGCCAGGTAGTCATGACCATCGAAGCGCGGACCGGCCAGGGCAACAAATAGCTGGCCCGGCTGAATCGCCCGGCTGTCGCTGCTGACGGCGCTGAATGTCACGTCCGCACCGATCACCCGGGCAGCCAATGGTGCAGCCACTTCGCTCAACCGCAGCGGCTTAAGCATGGGCCACCTCCCATGCGGCCAAAGCGTTAGCCGCTTCGAGCAGATCGGAGAACGGCTGACGCACGCCGTTGATTTCCTGATAATCCTCATGGCCTTTGCCGGCCAGCACCAGCACATCATCGACGCTGGCAGCGGCAATCAACTGGGCAATCGCCTGACCACGACCGTGAACAAACTGCACCGACTCCGGATTGATAAAGCCGGCGCGGATATCGCTGAAAATCTGTGCGGGCTCTTCAGTGCGTGGATTGTCATCGGTGACCAGCACCGCATCGGCCAGACGCTCGACCACTGCCGCCATCAGCGGACGCTTGCCGCTGTCACGATCACCGCCACAGCCGAACAGGCACTGAAGACGACCCTTGACATGCGGGCGCAAGGCTTCGAGAACCTTTTCCAGGGCGTCCGGGGTGTGCGCGTAATCCACCACTACCAGCGGTTGCCTGGCTCGTCCCGAAGTGGCGCCGCCCAGGCGCTGCATACGGCCAATCGGACCCTGCAGCTGTGGCAGTACCTTGAGAATTTCATCCAGCGGATAATCCAGGCCGAGTAGCGTGCCCACCACGGCCAACAGGTTGCTCAGGTTAAAGCGACCAAGCAACGAGCTGCGCAAACTGCCTTCACCACGCGGCGTCACCAGCGTGGCGCGCACGCCCTGCTCGTCAAACTGCGCGTCGCGGCAGTAGAGGTAGGCGTCGGCGTCGATCAGGCTGTAGCTGATCAGGCGCGACTCGTGCTCGGCAGCGGCCAGCTCACGACCGAAGGCATCGTCCAGATTGAGCACGCGGCAACGCAGGCCCGACCAGGCGAACAGCGCGGCTTTCGCCTCGGCGTAGGCCTGCATCGAACCGTGGTAATCCAGGTGATCGCGGGACAGGTTGGTCAGCACCGCCACATCAAACGCCAGCGCCGCCACGCGCCCCTGATGCAGGCCGTGGGAGGAGACCTCCATGGCCACCGCACGGGCGCCGGCGTTTTTCATATCCGCCAGGGTCGCCTGCACACCGATCGGGTCCGGCGTGGTGTGACGGCCCTGCTCCAGCGCGCCGTAGAAGCCATTGCCCAGGGTGCCGACGATGCCGCAGCGCTCGCCGAGCAGATCCAGCGCCTGGGCCAGCAACTGGCTGACGCTGGTTTTACCGTTGGTGCCGGTGATGCCGACCAGGTGCAAGCCACGGCTTGGCTCGCCATAGAAACGCCCGGCAATCGCCGACAGTTGATTGGCCAGGCCCTTGAGCGCGACCAGCTCGGCGCTGTGCGCGGTCATCACGGCGGCGCCTTCGGCCTCATAAGCCACGGCGGCGGCGCCACGGGCAACCGCATCGGCGATATGCACGCGGCCGTCCTGCTGGGTGCCTGGCACAGCCAGAAACAGGTCACCCGGACGCACCTTGCGGCTGTCCAGGGTCAATTCACGAATCAGGGTGGAGCTGGCGGCTTCCGGCAGCAACTGATTAAGCGGCATGGGCATCAGATGCGCCCTCCTTTAACGGGTGCGGCAGCAGCGGTTTCAACCGCCACAGGCTCGGCTGGCGGCAGGTTATCCGGGGCGACATTCATCAGCCGCAGCGCACCGGCCATGACCTTGCCAAACACCGGCGCGGCGACCAGGCCGCCGTAGTAACCGCCCTCGCCCGGCTCATCGATCATGATCACCGCGGCAATACGTGGGTTATCGATGGGCGCAACACCGGCGAAGAACGAGCGATAGGCCTTGTCGACATAGCCCTTGCTGCCGGTGGCGGCTTTACGTGCGGTGCCGCTTTTGCCGCCGACGTGGTAGCCCGGCACCTTGGCCCGCGCACCGCCGCCGCCTGGTTCTTCAACCACCGACTGGAGCATGCCAAGCACGGTCTTGGCGATCTGCTCATCGATCACCTGAGTGGACACTGGCTGACGATCCAGACGCACCATCGACAGATTTACGTTCTTGCCGTCGTTGGCCAGCACTGAGTAGGCGTGCGCCAGTTGCACGGCGGTTACCGAGAGGCCATAGCCATAGGCCAGGGTGGCAGTCTCGGCCTGTTTCCAGACGCGGTAGTTGGGCAGATTACCGACGCGCTCGCCGGGGAAGCTGAGGCCGGTGTCCTGGCCCAGGCCGACTTGCTGCATCACCGCGTAAATCGGCTCTGCACCGATATCGAAGGCCACCTTGCTGATGCCGACGTTACTCGACTTCATCAGAATCTGGGTCAGGTTGAGCACGCCACCGCGCGATACGTCACGGATGGTGTAACGGCCGATGCGCAGGCTGCCGGGCGCGGTGTCCACGGTCATTTCCGGGGTCCAGCGGCCCGAGCCTAGGGCGGCGGCGATGGAGAATGGCTTGACGGTCGAACCCGGTTCGAACACATCGATCATCGCCCGGTTGCGCATGGCCGCCGGCTGCAGGTTGCGGCGATTGTTCGGGTTGTAGGTCGGCTGGTTGACCATGGCCAGCACTTCGCCGGTCTGCACGTCGAGCAGCACCAGGCTGCCGGCCTTGGCGCCGAACTCGGTCACGGCATTGCGCAGCTCGCGGTGTGCCAGGTATTGCAGGCGCAGGTCAATCGACAATGCCAAGGCCTTACCGGCCTTGGCATTCTGCGCCACCTGGACGTCCTTGATCAGCCGCCCGCGCCGGTCCTTGAGCACCTGGCGCTTGCCCGGCACGCCGGCCAGCCAATCCTCGAAGGCCAACTCCATACCCTCACGGCCACGGTCGTCGATGTCGGTAAAGCCCACCACATGGGCGGCCACCTCGCCGGCTGGATAGAAGCGGCGGAATTCTTCAATGCCGTACACGCCCGGTACTTTCAGGTCGAGAATGCGCTGACCCTGCTCAGGCGTCAGCCCGCGCACCAGGTACATAAACTCGCGCTCATGCGCCGCCGCTAGGCGCGCAGAGAAGGTCTTGGCGTCCTGACCCAGGGCAGCGGCCAGCTCATTCCACTTGGCCTTGCCGCTCTGCAGTTCCTTGCCATTGGCCCACAGGGTGGTTACTGGAGTGCTGACGGCCAGCGGCTCGCCATTGCGGTCGGTAATCAGCCCGCGATGCGCGGGGATCGGGATATGCCGCACGCTGCGCGCGTCGCCATGGGCCTGCAAGAAGCTTTGGTCAAACACCTGCAGGTCGACGATGCGCCAGGCAATCGCGCCCACCATCAGCGCCAGCAGCAGCAGCACCAGGCGGAAGCGCCAAGGGTAGAGTGCGCCCTCAAGACCCATCATGGCGCCACCATGCGCACTTCGGCGGCATCCGGGATACGCATGCTCAAACGCTCAGTGGCCAGGGTTTCGATGCGGTTGTGTGCGGTCCAGGTGCTTTGCTCGAGAATCAGCCGACCCCACTCGGCCTGCGCCTTGTCGCGCACACTCAGTTCGGCATACAGCTCATTGAGTAGCTGACGGTTCCAGTGCGCGCTGTAGGAAACCCCCACCGCAGATACCAGCACAGCCACAAACAACAGCAGCATCAGCAGGCTGCCGCCGGGCAATGGCTTGGCGAACGGCGCGCTCATCGCACCTTCTCGGCAATGCGCATTACCGCACTGCGTGAACGCGGATTGGCCGCAAGCTCGGCCTCGGAGGCGAATACCGGCTTGCCGATCAGCTTCAAGCGCGGCTCGAAGGCTTTCGGGATGATCGGCAGGTCGCGCGGCAGCTTGTCCAGCTCACCCTTGGCATGCTTGCGCATAAAGAGTTTGACGATGCGGTCTTCCAGCGAGTGGAAGCTGATCACCACCAGGCGACCGCCCACTTCGAGGTTTTCCAGCGCTGCGTCGAGGCCGCTCTCCAGATCACCCAGTTCATTGTTGATATAGATACGCAGGCCCTGGAAGGCGCGGGTTGCCGGATTCTTGCCCTTTTCCCAGGCCGGATTGGCCACGGTCAGCACCTGGGCCAGGTCAGCAGTGCGTTCGAACGGCTGCTCGGCGCGGCGCAACACCACGGCACGGGCCATGCGCTTGGCGAAGCGCTCTTCGCCGTACTCCTTGAATACCCGGGCAATTTCTTCTTCGGCGGCAGTGGCAATGAAGTCGGCAGCGCTGACGCCCGCATCCGGATTCATGCGCATGTCCAGCGGGCCATCGTTCATAAAGCTGAAGCCGCGCTCGGCGTCGTCCAGCTGCGGCGAGGACACGCCGAGATCCAGCAGAATGCCGCTGACCTGGCCGCCCAGCCCGCGCTGCGCCAGCTCGCTGCCCAGCTCGGCAAAGCTGCGCTGCACA
>NZ_JBAQLP010000140.1:0-33720 GCF_049301935.1 Pseudomonas sp.
CCAACTACCTCAATCTGCTGGTTAACAGCGCGCGCATGGAAGGCATGGTGGTGATGACCTACGCTCCACGCTTCGCCGAAGCCGCGCAGGAGATGGGCGGCTGGCTGGCCAGCGGCAAGCTGAAATCCAAGGAAGATGTCGTCAGCGGCCTGACCACTTTCCCGGAAACCCTGCTCAAGCTGTTTAGCGGGGAGAACTTCGGCAAGCTGGTGCTCAAGGTCGACTAACTCGCCCCGTGTAGGATGGGTTAGCCGCCCAAGCGATGTTTGGCAAAGCCACATTGCCTGGGTGGCGTAGCCCATCAGAGCAGCATGGGTATCGCTACGCTCAACCCATCCTACGCCACCGCCATTTCCTCACTGTGCTGTTTGAGCGGCCGCCAGTGGCGCAGCAGCATATATAGGGTCGGGATCACAAACAGGGTGAAGAAGGTGCCGACCAACAGGCCACCGACGATCACCATGCCGATCTGCTGACGGCTTTCCGCGCCAGCACCGCTGGCAATCGCCAGTGGCAGTGAGCCCAGCACCATCGCCCCGGTGGTCATCAGAATCGGCCGCAGGCGCTGTACCGACGCCTCGATCACTGCACCGCGCAGCTCATGCCCCTGACGCAGCAGCACGTTGGCGAACTCAACGATCAGGATGCCGTGCTTGGTAATCAGGCCGATCAGCGTCACCAGGCCAATCTGTGAGTAGATATTCAGGGTACCGCCGAATAACGTCAGCGCCAGCAAGGCCCCAGCCATCGACAGCGGCACGCTGAACAGGATGATCAGCGGATCGGTAAAGCTCTCGAACTGCGCCGCCAGCACCAGAAAGATAAACGCCAGAGCCAGGGCGAAGATCAGCGCAATACCGGCGCTGGACTCCTTGAAGTCGCGCGAGGTGCCGGTGTAGTCGTACTGCGTCTCCGCCGGGAACACCGTACGCGCGGTAGTCTCCAGATGCGCCAGGGCTTCGCCCAAGGTGTAGCCGGAGCCAACGTTGGCACTTACCGTTACCGCACGCAGCTGGTTGAAGTGGTTGAGCTCACGCGGCGCCACGGTCTCGCGCACCTCGATCAGGTTGGACAGCTGCACCATGCTCTCATCGCGGCCGCGCACATAGACGCGGTCGAGGTCCTGCGGATTGCTGCGGTCCACGCCCTGCAACTGCACCAGTACGTCGTACTGCTCGCCGTTCTGCTTGAAGCGCGTTACCTGGCGGCTGCCGAACAGACTTTCCAGGCTGCGGCCGATGGTCGCCACATCGGTGCCCACGGCCACCGCCTGCTCGCGGTTGACCGCCACCTTGAGCTGCGGCGCATTGAGCTTGAGGTCGCTGTCCAGGCTTTCCAGGCCCGGGTAGTCGCGCAGCTGATTGAGCAGCTGATCGACATAACCCTGCAGCTCGCTGTACTCCATCGACGAGCGAATCACGAAGTTCACCGGCTGGTTACGTGCACTCTGCCCCAGCGGCGGCCGGTTGACCGGGAAGGCGCGCACCCCGGCGATGTCCTGCAGCTTGGGCAGCAGTTCGTTGCGAATCTCGAACTGACTGCGCGAACGGTCGGCCCAGTCTTCCAGCTTCATAAAGGAAATGCCCTGAGCCACAGTCGGGAAGCCGGCGATGACCATATAGCGATTGGTTTCCGGGATGCTGTCGTAGGCCGTTTCGATCTCGCGGGCATAACGTCCGGTGTAATTGATGGTGGCGCCGTCCGGGCCGTTGAACACGCCGATAATGGTGCCGGTGTCCTCGGTGGGCGCCAGCTCGGACTTCAACCCGGAGAACAGCAGCACGCAGGCCACCACGGTGAGCAACAGCACGCCAACCACCAGCCCCCAGGTACTCAGCGCCTTGGCCAGCAGATGTTTGTAGCTGTAGGTCAGACCGTTGAGGAAGTCTTCGATCAGGTTGTACACCCGGTTGTGCCGCGCGCCGGCCTGATGCGGTTTGAGCAGCAGCGCGCACATCATCGGGGTCAGGGTCAGGGCGACGAAGCCCGACACCAGCACCGCGCCGGCCAGGGTCCAGGCGAACTCGGTAAACAGCTTGCCCGTGGTGCCCTGCATAAAGCCGATGGGGGCGAATACCGCAGCCAGGGTCAGGGTCATGGCGATCACCGCAAAGGCGATTTCGCGGCTGCCCTTGAGCGCCGCCTGCAGCGGCTGCATGCCTTCCTCGATATGCCGGTGAATGTTCTCCAGCATCACGATGGCATCGTCCACCACCAGGCCGATGGCCAGCACCATCGCCAGCAGCGTCAGGGTGTTGATGGTGAAACCCATCAGGCTCATCAGGGCAAATGCACCGATCAGCGACACCGGGATGGTCACCAGCGGAATGATGGTAGCGCGTAGCGAGCGCAGGAAGATAAAGATGATCAGGATGACCAGCCCCACCGCTTCCCAGATGGTGATAAACACGTTATCGATCGACTCGCGAATAAACAGCGAGCTGTCGTTGGCCACCGCCATCTGCATACCTTCCGGCAGCAGCGCGCGCACATCCGGCATGGCCGCCTCCAGCCCATCGGAGATGTCCAACGGGTTGGCGGTGGCCTGCTTGATCATGCCCATCGATACGGCCGGCTGGCCCTTGTAGCGGACGATACTGCGCTCGTCCGCCGCGCCAATTTCGGCATAACCAACATCGGCCAGGCGCAGCAGGTAACCGCGCGAGTCATCGAGAATCAGCTGATTAAACTGCTCCGGGGTGTTCATGTCAGTTTCCGAGAGCACGGTGAATTCGCGCTGCTGCGACTCGATACGCCCCGCCGGGATCTCGACGTTCTGCCGGCGCAGGGCGTCTTCCACATCCTGCACGGTGAGGTTGTGCGCGGCGAGCTTCTCCGGATCCAGCCAGATGCGCATGGCAAAGGTGCGCGCGCCACGAATTTGCACTTCGGAGACGCCGGGAATGGTCTGCAGGCGATCCTTGATCACCCGTTCCAGCACGTCGGTGATCTCCATGGCGCTGTAGCGTTCGCTGTAGAAAGCCAGCCAGATCACCGGCTGGGCGTCGGCTTCGACCTTCTGCACGATGGGCTCGGCGATTTCATCCGGCAGCAGGCCACGCACGCGGCCCAGACGGTCGCGCACATCGTTGGCGGCTTCATCGGAGTTGCTGCCCAGACGGAACTGCGCGGTGATCTGGGTGTTTTCCGAACGGCTGATGGAGCTGACAAAATCCAGCCCGTCGATCCCCGACAACACGTCCTCGATCGGCTGGGCGACCTGGGATTCCATGATCTCCGGGCTGGCCCCCGGATAGCTGACGTTAACCGTGACAATCGGCACGTCGATATTCGGGTACTCGCGCACCGCCAGACGGTCATAGGCCATCAAACCGAGCAGCAGCACAATCAGCGATAGCACGGTGGCAAACACCGGCCGGCGGATGCAGATATCCGACAGGGTCATGGCGCTTGCTCCACCACCTTAATGCGCACAGGCGCGCCGGCCCGAACCTTCTGCCAACCGGCGCTGATCAGGGTTTCATCACCCTGCAGGCCTTCCAGCACCTCAACCTTGCCAGCCAGGCGCTTGCCCAGTTTGACTTCGCGCACCTCAACCTTACCGTCAACCACCAGATTGACCAGCAGTTGCTCGCCCACCGGCATGACGGCTTCTTCTGGAATTACCAGGGCATTCGGCCGTTCGGCGAGAATCACCGAGACCCGCACGAACTGCCCAGGGCTCAGGCGACCATCGCTGTTGCTGATGTGGGCGCGAATCGCCTGGCTGCGTCCGGCTTCGTCCAGGCGCGGGTTGATGGCGAAAATCTCGCCGGTGAAGCGCTCACCCGGATAGGCATCCAAGCTGATTTCAATGACCTGCTTGAGGCGGATCTGGCTGACGGCTTTTTGCGGAATGCGGAAATCCACCTTGAGTGGATCGAGTACTTCCAGGTTGACGATGTCCTGGCCTTCGCTGAGGTAATCACCGGGGCTGACCGCACGCAAACCCAATACGCCGTCATAGGGGGCAAGGATACGGGTCTTGTCCAGGCGAGCCTGGGATAGCGCCAGGCTGGCGCGCGAGGCCTGCTGCTGGGCGCTGGCCTCATCCAGGGCCTGGGCGTTACTGGCGCCGCGTTTGAACAGCATCTGCGCGCGCTGAAAGTTCTTTTCCGCCAGGTTCAGGTTGGCCTGTGCCTGGGCCAATTCGGCGCGGGTAATCGAATCATCCAGGCTGACCAGCAATGCACCGGCCTCGACGCGCTGGCCTTCACGAAAATGCAGCTGCGCTAGCCGCCCGGCGATTTCCGGGCGGATCATCACCGATTCGTCGGGGCGCAGCGAACCGAAGGTCAGCAACTCGTCGCGCACCAGGCTGCGCTCGGGTTTAACCACCTCAACCAGCGGCCCTTGATTGGCCTGCGCTTGCACACTGGCAAACGAACACAGCCAGAAAACTGTACCGAGAAGAGCAGGTGCGCGGGCAAACATATACAACCCCTAATACTTTGTAGAGGCTGAGTCTAACGGCCGAGCCGCGCAGACCAGCCGTTAAAAATGTTTCCCGATATTAGGCACTTGCTACTGGCGCATGCCGCGGCCGCTGACCAGCAAACGGATGCACACGCCATACAGCACGGCAGTGGCGACCAGCATAAAGCCGATGGCCACGCCGATGCGGATATCCGAGACGCCGAGAATGCCGTAACGGAAGGCGTTAACCATATGCAGCACCGGGTTGGCCAGCGACACCGTCTGCCAGAACTGCGGCAGCAGGCTGATCGAATAGAACACCCCGCCCAGGTAGGTCAGCGGCGTCAGGACAAAGGTCGGGATAATCGAAATATCGTCGAAGTTGCGCGCAAACACCGCGTTGATAAAGCCGCCTAGCGAGAAGATGGTGGCGGTCAACAGCACCACCAGCACGGTTACGCCGAGGTGATGCACCTGCAGGTGGGTGAAAAACAGCGATAGCAGAGTGACGATAAAACCCACCGCCAGGCCGCGCAGCACACCGCCAATGACATAGCCGGTGAGGATGATATGCGGCGACACCGGCGAGACCATCAGCTCCTCGATGGAGCGCTGGAACTTGCTGCCAAAGAAGCTCGACACCACGTTGCCGTAGGAGTTGGTGATCACCGACATCATGATCAGCCCCGGCACGATGTACTCCATATAGCTGAAGCCGCCCATGTCGCCGATCTGGCTGCCGATCAGGTTGCCGAAGATCACGAAGTACAGAACCATGGTGATCGCCGGCGGCAGCAGGGTCTGCGGCCAGATGCGGGTAAAGCGGCGGATCTCGCGGTAGACGATGGTGCGCAGCGCCACCATGTTGGCGGTGAATTCGGAGTTCAGATAAGCCGTGCTCATAGCGCCACCTTCGCCAGATTCTTCTCGACCAGGGAGACGAACAGCTCCTCTAGGCGGTTGGTTTTATTGCGCAAGCTGAGCACCTCGACATGCTGCAGAGCCAGCTGACGGAACAGTTCGGTAATGCCCTGAGCCTTGTCCACCTGCACTTCCAGGGTATGCCCGTCGAGCAACTGCGCCGGGTAGCCGATCAGCTGCGGCGCAACCAGCAGCGACTCCTTAAGGTCGAGCAGGAAGGTCTCCACATGCAGCTTCTTCAACAGGTCCTTCATGCTGGTGTTCTCGACAATCCGCCCGTGGTCAATGATGCCGATATTGCGGCACAGCTGTTCGGCCTCTTCCAGGTAGTGGGTGGTCAGGATGATGGTGATGCCCTGCTGGTTCAGCTCGCTGAGAAAACTCCACATCGAGCGGCGCAGTTCGATATCCACCCCGGCGGTGGGCTCGTCGAGGATCAACAAGCGCGGCTGATGCACCAGCGCGCGGGCGATCATCAGGCGGCGCTTCATGCCGCCAGACAGCTCGCGCGACGGCACATTGTGCTTGCCCCACAGCCCCAGCTGGTTGAGGTACTGCTCGGCGCGTTCCTTGGCGATTTTTGCCGGGATACCGTAGTAACCAGCCTGGGTTACGACGATGTCGAAGGCCTTCTCGAACTGATTGAAGTTGAACTCCTGCGGCACCACACCCAGGCAACGTTTGAGCGCCGAAGGCTGCTGGTCCAGATCGTGACCGAACACATTGACCGTGCCGCTGCTCTTGGTCACCAAGGTCGAAAGAATGCCGATGGTGGTGGATTTACCGGCACCGTTGGGGCCGAGCAAGGCGAAGAAATCGCCTTCGGCCACATCCAGATCGATGCCATGCAGCGCCTGGAAGCCGTTGCCATAGGTCTTGGTCAACTGGCGAATGGACAGAGCGGTACTCATAAAAATGCGCGCACCTGATTAGATAAAAAAAAATTCGAGAGGGGCTGCGCCACATAGCGCGAAGTGGCCCAAGTCTAGCGTCTGGAACCGCTCCACCCCAGTATCTTTGCGCAAAAATGCCGCCCCCACGGCTGTGCAGCAGCCTACCAGCGCCAGGCGCAGAAGAAACCCGGCAATTGCCGATGGTGCTTATCAGCCCGGTCGATAGATCAGTCGAACAGGATCCAGCCTGAGGCCTGCTCACGCGGATCGCGACTGGCCCCACGAAACTTTTCTGCGAACTCCACCAGCGCGGGGTGGTCACTATCGAGGAAGCAGCCGGGCTCGAGGTATTCACGTATTAGCGTTTTTCCATGACTGAGAAAGCAGTCTAGCGACGCGGGTCCGGCCAATGTCACGACGATTCGGCCAAGCTCACCGCTCTTGTCGCCAGCAATGACGACTACGCTCGTGATGGTGCGTAAAACACGCATTGTCATCATGGAGGATTCTGCATGCTCGCTCTCTGGTTACTCGCCTTGCTGCTCGGCACGGCTTTTCTCGCTCACCGCCGCACCGCGCCCTTGCCCGCACTGGGCATCGTGGCCGGTTTTCTGATTCTGATGGGGGTATTCAGCCATGCACCGGTCTGGCTGATGGGCCTGTTCTGGTTGCTCCTGCTGGCTGTGGCCTTGCCACTGCTGTTACCGCAACAACGCCGCAGCCTGTTCACTGCACCGCTGTTTGCCTGGTTCCAGCGCGTGCTACCGCCGATGTCGGCTACCGAACGCGACGCCATCGAAGCCGGCACGGTGTGGTGGGATGGCGAGCTGTTCAGCGGCCGGCCGGACTGGGACACTCTGCTCGCCTACCCCAAGGCACAACTGACTGAGGAAGAGCAGGCGTTTCTCGACGGCCCCACCGAAGCGCTCTGCGCCATGGTCAGTGACTGGCAGATCGGCCAACAGATGGACCTGCCCGCCGAAGCCTGGGCACATATCAAGAGCCATGGCTTCTTCGCCCTGATCATCCCCAAGCAGTATGGCGGCAAGGGTTTTTCCGCCTATGCCCACTCCCAGGTGGCGATGAAGCTGGCCACTCGCTCCGGCGATCTGGCCTCCACCGTAATGGTACCCAACTCCCTGGGCCCGGCCGAACTGCTGCTGCACTACGGCACCGACGCCCAGCGCGAGCATTACCTGCCGCGCCTGGCGCGCGGTGACGACATCCCCTGCTTCGCCCTCACCGGGCCGCTGGCAGGCTCCGACGCCGGCGCCATGCCGGACAGCGGGATCATCTGCAGAGGCCAGTGGCAAGGCGAGGAAGTCATCGGCCTGCGCCTGAACTGGGAAAAGCGCTATATCACCCTCGGCCCGGTCGCCACCCTGCTCGGCCTGGCCTTCAAGGCCTACGATCCCGAGCATCTGCTGGGAGATGAGGAAGACCTCGGCATCAGCCTGGCCCTGGTACCCACCGATACCGCCGGCGTCGAAATCGGCCGTCGTCACCTGCCGCTTGGCGCGGCCTTTATGAACGGCCCGAACGCCGGCAAGGATGTATTTATCCCACTGGACTACCTGATCGGCGGCCAGGAGATGCTCGGCAAAGGCTGGATGATGCTGATGAACTGCCTGTCCGTGGGCCGCTCCATCTCCCTGCCGGCCGTCGGCACCGGCGCGGCCAAGTTCACCAGCCTGACCACCGGCCAGTACAGCCAGATCCGTGAGCAGTTCAATGTGCCGCTTTCCGCCTTCGAAGGCATTCAGGAAGCCCTGGCGCGCATCGGCGGCAACGCCTGGCTGATGGATAGCGCACGCATTCTCACCGCCAACGCGGTGGACCTGGGCGAGAAGCCCTCGGTGCTCTCGGCCATCCTCAAGTACCACCTGACCGAGCGCGGCCGCGAATGCATCAGCCACGCCATGGACGTGCACGGCGGCAAGGGCATCGTCATGGGCCCGAACAACTACCTGGCGCGCTCCTGGCAAGGTGCGCCGATCTTTATCACCGTGGAAGGAGCCAATATCCTCTCGCGCAACCTGATGATCTTTGGTCAGGGCGCGATTCGCTGCCACCCCTATGTGCTCAAGGAAATGGCCCTAGCCGGTCGCGAAGACCAGGAGCAGGCGCTGCAGGAATTCGACGAACTGCTGCTGCAACATATCGGCTTTGCCGTCAGCAACGCCGCCAGCAGCCTGCTGCTCAGCCTCGGCTTTGGCGTATTCAGTCAGGTGCCGGGCGACCGTATCAGCCGCCCCTACTTCCGCGCCCTCAATCGCCTGGCGGCAGCCTTCGCCCTGCTCGCCGACACCAGCATGATGCTGCTCGGCGGCGAACTGAAACGCCGCGAACGCCTGTCCGCACGCCTCGGTGATGTACTCAGCCACCTGTACCTGGCCTCCGCTGCACTCAAGCGTTACCACGACCTGGGTTACCCCGAGCATTCGCAGCCCATGCTGCGCTGGGCCGTGGAAGAAAGCCTGGGCAAAGCTGAACAGGCGCTGGAAGAGCTGCTCAGCAACTTCCCCAGCCAATTGCTCGGCTGCGCCCTGCGCCTGCTGGTGTTGCCGCTGGGCCGCCGATACAAAGGCCCAAGCGACGAACTGGACGCCGAAGTGGCCGGCATTATCGGCCGCAACAGCGGCGACCCGGCGCTGGAGGAACTGCTCGAAGGCTGCTACCGCCCGCAAGCCGAACAGGACCCGGTGGGTGCCCTGCAATACGCGATGAACCTGCTGCAGAACGTACAGGGCCTGCAGAAAAAACTGCACAAGGCCATCAAAGCCGGCCAGCTGCAGGAACTGCCTGGGCAAAGCCTGCTCGATGCCGCGCAGGCGGCTGGCGTGCTCAGCGCCGATGAGGCGCACAGCCTGCAGCAGGCCGAAGCCGCGCGGCGGGTGGTGATCGATGTCGATGACTTCGCCAAGGAGGAGCTGACCTTGGGTGTCGGCAAGGTCCGCTAAACCGACGGGACAGCGGGCGGCGCGAGCCTTATACTAGCGCGCCCGTTTTACCTACAGGATTGCCCCATGGCCAACACCCACATCGACCATCACCTTGCCCTGCTGCAGCACCTGCGTACCATTCTGGTGGCCCTGGGCGAAGCCGAGCAGATTCTCGATGACAGCCACGCCATGTACCTGGAGCGCTACGACGAATTGCTCAGCGACCTGCCCAGCGACCCGGAAGCCAGTCTTTATCTGGGCCAGGACCTGATCAGCCAGATCTTCCAGCGTTACCCACAAATCGCCCACCTGGTCCCGCGCGACCTGCTGTGGTTCTTCGGCGGCGACTGCCTGCACTTTATGCCCGACGAAGAGATCGAGATGTACCAGACCCTCGAAGAGCGCCGCTTCTACGCCGAAGAAAACGACGAACCCTTCGACTGGAACCAGGAAAAACAGCTGCTGGCCATACCCGCCCAGGGCAGCACGCACTAAGCAGCCGTCCACAAAAGCCCTCACGGCATCACCGCTAGGCGAATCAGCTGCCCCCCGACACCCTGCGAAGGCTGGCCTTGCGCAGGGTGTTTTTATTCTGGAGGCTGTCGCCATAAACCCGGCAGCCTCGGTCGGCAGCACTCGGGGCAACCACAGTGTCCATCTACCTGCCCAGGGCAGCAGTGGTCGCGAGGTGCTGCGCGAGAACGCCACTCGCCGAGTCAGCGGGTTACGTCAGCCTGCTTGCAGCGTGGTGGTAACAGCCTGCGCCAGTTCATACGTTTTGACACATGAGGTTGCGGCGGCAAGGCATGGGGCCAGGCTAAATTCTTGGCCATTTGGGCGGACTCTATGTGCAGAGCAAGCAGAATAACTTCAGCGATACACACGCCATTGCTATGCTTTTGCCCGTCGCTCACCGCACAGACTGCTGCGCTGATCGCCGTTCTACCCCTTCCCTTTATTTGATGGAGGCCGCCATGGCTGGTTGGTATGAACTCTCGAAGAACGATAAAGGCCAGTTCTTTTTCGTGTTGAAGGCAGGCAATGCCGAAGTGATTTTGCGCAGTGAGCAGTACGAAACCCGCGCGGCTGCCGAAGGTGGCATTGCCTCGGTGCAGAAAAATGCGCCCGCCGATGAGCGTTACGAGCGCAAGGATGCCAGTGACGGGCGCTGCTACTTCAACCTCAAGGCGGCTAACCATCAGGTGATTGGCACCAGCCAGATGTACAAGGCTGCCGCCAGCCGTGAGGGCGGTATTGAGTCGGTCAAGACCAATGGCCCGACCACGACCATCAAGACTGACGGCTAACCCCTTGCGCACGCCTGCTCAGGCCGGCGTGCGCAAGGCGGCTTCCCCAGCGCTGCTGGCCTTGTGATCAAGCAGGTGCCTAGGTAACGTGTGCGCACTTTTCAGGAGTGCCACGATGCGTTTCAGCCGCCCTTTTTGCTTTGCCTTGTTGCCACTGCTCGCCAGCTGCCAGGTGTTTACCGAGAAACCCGCCGAGCCGCTGATCGAGCAGACGCGCATACAGGGCGAGCTGAGCCTAAACGCGGGCCAGTTGCTGTTTCGCCCCTGCCAAGAACAACGTCAATTTATCCTCAAGGAAGATAACGCAGCCGAGCTGAGCAGCGATGCCAGCACGCTATTCGCTGACGGCCACACCACGCTCTATGTCGATATGCGCGGCCAGCTGCAGGCCAATGCGCAGAAGGGAGTCGATGGCCAGTTCGTGCCGAGCCAGGTGTACCGCGTACAGGCTGAAGGCCATGGCTGCACCGATATCAACTTCGCTCGCACCCTCCTGCGTGCCAGCGGCCATGCGCCGGATTGGAATATCGCAGTCAGCAATCAGGGCCTGATCCTCAACCGCCCCGGCCAGGAGCCACAGGCGCTGCCGTACCTGGAAGAGCAACTGCCCGAAGGCCGCCTCAACCTTAGCAGCGAAGCCAACGGCCAACGCCTTGAATTGTGGGTCGCCCGCCAGCGCTGCGTCGACGCTATGAGTGGCGCGGTGCAGCACCTGAGCGCCGAGTTACGGCTTAATGGTGAAGTCCTGCGTGGCTGCGCTTACCTGGGCGGCGCGCGCAACGACTGAGCCGTGGATACACCGACCAATGCGCAGATCGCTGAGATAGATCAGCCACGTGACAGACGATTGACCTAAGCTGCAAGGGAAGTCAGCCAAAGGGATATCGTTATGCTGCGCATTGCTATCAATGGATATGGACGTATCGGTCGCTGCCTGGTGCGCGCGTTGTTCGAGCGCAAACTGGAACAGCAGATTCACCTCAGCGCGATCAATGACCTGGGTGAGCAAAGCACCCTCGCCCACCTCACCCGTTTCGACTCCACCTTCGGCCGCTTTCCTGGGGACATGCGCCTGGACGGCGATACCTTGCGGGTAAACGGCCAGCTGATCCAGCTGCTGCGTGAACGCGAAGTGAGCAATCTGCCCTGGCGTGAGCATGCGGTGGATCTGGTGCTCGAATGCACCGGCAAGCTGAAAAAGCGCGTCCAGGTCGATCAGCACATCAGCGCCGGCAGCCCGCGCGTGCTGCTCTCGCACCCGCTGGACAGCGCCGACCTGACCGTGGTCTACGGCGTCAATCACCAACTGCTGGGCGATCAACAGATCGTGTCCAACGCCTCCTGCACCACCAATTGCCTGGCGCCGCTGGCCAAGGTGCTGCACGAGGCCGTGGGCATTCGCCAGGGCCTGGTCAACACCATCCACTCCTATACCAATGACCAGAACCTGCTGGACAAGACCCACAGCGACCTGTATCGCGCCCGCGCCGCCGCGCTGTCGATGATCCCCACCAGCACCGGTGCAGCCAAGGCCATCGGCCTGGTGATGCCGGAGCTGGCCGGCCGTCTGGATGGCTTGTCGATACGCGTACCGACGCCCAACGTGTCGCTGGTTGATCTGACCTTTACCAGCGAACGCCCGACCAGCCGCGAAGCGATCAACGCCGCGCTGCAGGCTGGAGCCTTGCAGTTGCCGCCGGGGGTGATGGAGTGCAACGAGCTGGCGCTGGTGTCCAGCGACTTCAATGGCTACCCGGTGTCCTGCGTGGTCGACCTCAGCCACACCCGCGTGCAGGGTGATCTGGTCAAGGTCTTGGCCTGGTACGACAACGAGTGGGCCTTCGCCAACCGCATGCTCGATGTGATGCTGGCCTGGGTAAAGCCACAGACGCGCTAGCACCGTAGGCCGCAACCGCCTATCGGCTGCGGCCTTTACCCATTGATCATGGGTATAATCGCCGCCTTTTTAAAGCTGCCGGGTTGCCTCCGGCCCTGAAAGTGGATCGTTTCTCATGCTTCGTATCACCGAACTCAAGCTGCCCCTCGATCATCCCGACGAGGCCCTGCGCCCGGCCATCGTCCAGCGTCTGGGGATTGCCGACAGCGAGCTGCTCGATTTCAGCCTGTTCAAGCGCAGCTACGATGCGCGCAAAAAATCCACTGAAATGCACTTTATCTACACCATCGACTGCGAGCTGCGCGATGAAGCGGCGCTACTGGCCAAGTTCAGCGATGACCGGCATATCAGCGTCACCCCGGATACCGCCTACAAACCCGTCGGCATGGCGCCGGAGAACCTCGCAGAGCGTCCGTTGGTCGTCGGTTTCGGCCCCTGCGGAATTTTCGCCGCGCTGATTCTCGCCCAGGCCGGACTCAAGCCCATCGTGCTGGAACGCGGCACCGAAGTGCGCCAGCGCACCAAGGACACTTGGGGCCTGTGGCGCAAGAACGTGCTCAACCCCGAGTCCAATGTGCAGTTCGGCGAAGGCGGCGCCGGCACCTTCTCCGACGGCAAGCTGTACAGCCAGATCAAGGACCCCAAGCATTACGGGCGCAAGGTGCTGCATGAGTTCGTCAAGGCCGGCGCGCCGGAGGAGATTCTCTATGTCAGCAAGCCACATATCGGCACCTTCCGCCTCACCGGTGTGGTCGCCAGCATGCGCGAAGAAATCAAGGCCCTGGGCGGCGAAGTGCGCTTTCAGCAGCGCGTCAGTGATGTACTGATCGAAGACGGCCAGCTCCAGGGCGTGCTGCTCGACAGTGGCGAGCAGATTCTCAGCCGCCAGGTGATCCTGGCCCTGGGCCACAGCTCGCGTGACACCTTCCGCATGCTGCACAAGCGCGAAGTTTTTATGGAAGCCAAGCCGTTTTCGGTGGGCTTTCGTATCGAACACCCGCAGGGCCTGATCGACCGCGCGCGCCTGGGTAAATACGCCGGCCACCCGAAACTGGGTGCCGCGGATTACAAACTGGTGCACCACGCCAAGAACGGCCGCTCGGTCTACAGCTTCTGCATGTGCCCAGGCGGCACCGTGGTCGCGGCCACCTCGGAGCCGAACCGCGTGGTGACCAATGGCATGAGCCAGTACTCGCGCAACGAGCGCAATGCCAACGCCGGCATCGTCGTCGGCATCACCCCGGAGCAGGATTACCCGGGCGGCCCGCTGGCCGGCGTGGAACTGCAGGAACGCCTGGAATCCCAGGCCTATCTGCTCGGCGGCAGCACCTACGAAGCACCGGGGCAGCTGGTCGGTGACTTTATCGCCGGCCGTGCATCGACCGAGTTGGGCAGTGTCGAGCCTTCATACAAACCGGGGATCAAGCTGGGCGACCTGGCCCTGGCGCTGCCGGACTTCGCCATCGAGGCGATCCGCGAAGCGCTGCCGGCCTTCGGCAAACAGATCAAGGGTTTCGACCTGCATGATGCGGTACTCACCGGCATCGAAACCCGTACCTCCTCGCCGCTGCGCATCACCCGTGGTGCGGATATGCAGAGCCTCAACGTGCGCGGCCTGTACCCGGCCGGGGAAGGCGCAGGTTATGCCGGCGGCATTCTCTCCGCCGGGGTCGATGGCATTCGCGTGGCCGAAGCGCTGATCAAGGACATGCTAGGCATTGCTGACGTTTAGAAACCGTCGGACTTAACAGCGCAAAATAAATTCTTCCCCTGGTGCATCCGTATTGGCGTTTGCTGCGTATCTGTATGGCCGACGAGCGAGTTACTGACAACCAGTACTCGCATTTAGCCTGGAGAACTCATGCAAAACGCTAACAGAACAACAATTAGAACCTTGTCATTGCCCCTGGCCACTGCCGGTCTGACTTTGCTGCTGGCTAGCAACGTGGTGATGGCCGATACCAGTTACAGCAGCAAACTGCTGCTCACTGGCGGTGTGTCTCAAGTAGAAGGTGCTGCAGGTGGTGGTTTAACCCCCTGGGCAGTCATTGGCGGCTACGGCACTGGCGAAGAGATAGGTGCCAACCTGCATTTCTCCCACGCTGATGCCCAAGACTTTGCCTTGAGTACCGGTGGCCTGACTATAGGGTTATATGACCGGGTGGAGCTGTCGCTCGCCGAGCAACGCTTCAATGTCAGTGAGCTCAACAGCGCTTTAGGCGGCTTATTGGGCACCAGCGATATCAAGCAAACCATCGCCGGGGTCAAAGTCCGCCTGGCCGGCGAAGCCATACTTGACCAAGACACCTGGCTGCCGCAAATCTCAGCCGGGCTGCAATACAAAAAAAACCAGGAAGAAAAACTGGTTAAGTTCCTCGGCGCCAAAGATGACGCCGGCGTTGACTATTACCTGTCCGCCACTAAGTTATTTATCGGCCAAAGTTTACTGGTTAACAGCACGTTACGCCTGACCAAAGCCAATCAACTGGGCATCCTTGGCTTTGGCAGCGAAGACAACAACAGCTACAAACCACAACTTGAATTCTCGGCCGCATACCTCCTCTCACGCAAACTGGCCATTGGCGCTGAATACCGCATGAAGCCCAACAACTTAAACAAAAGCAATTTACCCAACGGCACCTTAGCCGAAGACGACTGGTGGGATATTTTTATCGCCTATGCGCCGACTAAAAACATATCACTGACCGCCGCCTACGTTAACTTGGGTAATATTGTTGATGGCAGCAAACTGGGCTTGAATGGCTTCGCCGACCAACAAGCCACCTACCTATCCGTACAAGTCGGCTTCTAATATTTACGTAGCAAATTACTTAGGAACATCATCATGTCCGCACTGTTTACCCAGATTATCTCTCGCCAGCGGCAGCTTTGCAGCTTTGCATTAGCTGCGCTGCTCTCACTCACCAGCGTAGCGGCTCACGCTGAGCCAACGACCTTCGAAAAGTTCGGCGGCAAGCCCGGTCTCGTACTGATTGTCGATGACTTTATGCGCAACTTAATTGCCGCACCACTGACCCAACCGTTTTTCGACAACCCCAAACAAGACTTTATTAAACTTATGTTAGTTGAACAGTTTTGCGAACTGCTCGACGGTGGCTGCAAGTATCAAGGCCGCGATATGAAAAGCTCCCACGCCAACTTTAAAGTTAACCGCGCCGAATTCAACTCATTGGTTGAGTCACTACAAATTGCTATGGATAAGCACCAGGTACCCTTTACCGCGCAAAATCAGCTACTGGCAAAACTAGCGCCCATGTATCGCGACGTCGAAGCCGGTACCGGCCCGGCACCGGGCGCTGTAACCAAGGCTCAATAACGCCGATTGCGGACAATGACACGCTCATCAGTCATTGTCCGCGTTGCGGCTATACTGCCGAGCGCTTCGAGGGCAAATAGAGCGATAGCAGATTATTTATATCTATCGCCATATTATAGGTTAGCCTTAACCCACCTTGAGTGACCCTCAATGCTCAACGAGCACCGTGCCTTAGCGCCGCCGCCATACGACTGAGCCAAGCCTAATGAATGAAGACGTCCTGCGCCGGCAACACCTCAGCAGCTTGCTGGCGAAAGTTGCGCAACAAGACCGGCAAGCTTTCGAAGCACTTTATAGACTGACCTCGGCCAAACTCTTTGGCATTTGCGCGCGCATGCTCAGCCAGCGCAGTGACGCCGAAGATGCACTGCAAGAAATCTATGTGGCAGTCTGGCGCAAAGCCGAGTTATTTGACGCGAGAATCGCCAGCCCAATTACGTGGCTGGCCATGATTGCACGCAATAAGTGTATCGAGCGTTTGCGCACAGGCGGGGTTGAGCGTAACCAAATGCCTGTTGAGCTGGCTGATTCGCTGGTTGCCCATGAGCCCACAGACCCTCTTGAGGTGAGCAGTGACCTGCGTCGACTCGACCAATGCCTGGGGCGGCTGGAAGATAATACTGAAGGCCTAATCCGTACCGCCTTCCTCGATGGTTGCACCTATGACGAACTGGCAAACCGTAATGGTGTGCCGTTGGGAACCATGAAAAGCTGGATTCGCCGAGGCCTACTGCGCCTCAAGGCTTGTTTAGAACAATGAACACTACCGACCGCATTAACCCAGAAGAGCTTGACCTGCGCATTGCCGAGTATGTATTGGGCGTGCTGGATGCAAAAGAAAGCGCCGAGGTGGCCGAGGCGATTGCCAACAACCCAGACTACGCAGCACAACTGAACGCGTGGCAAGAGCGACTCGGCCCCTTGGCTGAGGCATTCGACTCGCTCGAGGCACCGAGCTATATATGGCCGCGCATCGCTCATGCCCTAGAGCTGACGCCAGCTCGCGCTCCACAGCAGCGCCCAGCAGCCAGCAGCAGTGGTTTCTGGAGCAGCTTAGTGGTTTGGCGCGGGCTCACTGCTGGTGCGCTGGCCGCCAGCCTGATTTTGGCAGCTGTGTTAATCGTACAACCCAAGCCTGCCAGCGATAACGTGCCGCTGACGGCGGCCCTGCAGCTCGATGATGGCTCGGCCGTGTACACCGCCACCATTGATGCTCAACGCCAACGCATCATCATCATTCCGACCGCAGCCATTGCGCTAAATGGCAGGGTTGCCGAGCTGTGGTTTATTAGCCCTGGCGACGCCCCGCGCTCGCTTGGCCTATTGACTGCAGAGCACTCAATCAGCCTGGCCATTCCCGACGACCTACAACAGCGGGTGAGCCCCAACACCGTGTTTGCCATCTCACTTGAGCCGCCTGGCGGTTCACCTACAGCACAACCGAGCGGCCCAGTAGTGGCGCAAGGAAATATTTTCAGCCTCTGATGCATCTTTGTCTGAGCTCACTCCGTAGCTCTAGTACCCCACTCATTGGGGTCCACTTAAATTACGGAGTTACACCATGAAACTGCTTCGCCACACACTGGTTACTGCTTGTTTCTCATTGGCCATCGGCGCTGCCTTGCCAGCCTTCGCCGCTGATTCTGTAATGGTTGGCGGTGCTGCTATGTACCCGAGCAAAACCATTGTTGAAAACGCGGTCAACTCTAAGGATCACACCACCTTGATTGCCGCGGTTAAGGCCGCAAGCCTAGTCGACACCCTCAACAGCAAAGGTCCTTTCACGGTTTTCGCGCCAACCAATGCGGCCTTCGCCGCGCTGCCAGCCGGCACCGTTGAAAGCCTGGTAAAACCGGAGAACAAAGCCACCCTCAGCAACATCCTGACCTACCACGTGGTTGCCGGCACATACACGGCCCAAGACCTGATGATGGCGGCCAATAAAACCGCTGGTACAACCATGCTGACCACGGTGCAGGGCGAAAAACTCACCGTTGGCTATGACGGCCAAATGCTCAGCCTAACCGACAGCAAAGGCAGCAACACGGCGATCAGCATTGCCGATGTTATGCAGTCCAACGGCGTCATCCATGTCATTGATAAAGTCCTGCTGCCTTAAACGCCACACCAAGCAGGCACTTGCGCAGCGCTGACCGCCACAGCGCGAACGCAGATCCGAGGCAGACTTATTGCTCCCAGGGGTTGCCGCGGGTCTGCTCACTGATCCGCAGTTTCTGCTGCAACGCGGCTTTGGCGAGCATGTGGGCGCTGACCGGTGCGGTGATAAACAGAAACAGGGCGATCAGCAGTTCATGCAGGCTGACGCCCTCGCCGCGAGAGCTGAAGTAGATCAGCGAAGCGATCACCATGCCGCCCACACCCAGGGTGCTGGCCTTGGTCGGGCCGTGCAGGCGCATAAAGAAGTCCGGCAGACGGTACAGACCAATCGCGCCGATCAAGGCGAACAGGCTGCCGATCAGCAGAAACAGCGCCACCAGCGCTTCGATCCAGGTATCCATGCAGCAACCTCCATAGAACGTTGTTACTCGATGATGTCGCCGCGCAGCAGATACTTGGCCACGGCCACCGTGCCGATAAAGCCCATCACCGCAATCAGCAGGGCCGCTTCAAAGTACAGGTCGGTGCCCAGCCAGATGCCGAACAGCACCAAGATGGCAATCGCATTGATATACAGGGTATCCAGGGCCAGGATGCGGTCGGGCAGGTCCGGACCGATGATCAGGCGCGCCATGGTCAGTACCAGGGCCAGGCCGATAATCGCCAGGCACAGCGGAATCACGTAGGCGAGCATGTGAATACCTCCAGCAAGGGTGCTTCGTAGCGCTGTTTGATTTCCGCCACCATGGCCTCGGCGTCCGGCACATCCAGACCGTGTACCAAGAGCATCTTGCGATCATCGCTGAGATCGGCAGACACCGTACCTGGGGTCAGCGAGATGATGCTGGTGAGCATGGTCAGGGCCAGCTCATCTTCCAGCAGTAGGGGGATTTCCACGAAGGCCGGGCGCAGCTTGCTGGTCGGGCCGAGGATCAGTTTGGCCACCTGCAGGTTGGCCATGATGATATCGCCGAGGATACGCAGCAGAAACAGGCACAGTTTGAAGGGTTTGTGCACCCGTGGCGGGTTGATCCAGAACACCTGGGTCAGCAGCGGAATGGCCCAACCGAGCAGCGCACCGAGCAGCCAGTGGCCCAGGCTCAGGTCATTTACCAGCAGCAGCCAGACCAACAGCAGGCACAGGCTGAGCAGCGGATGGGGTAACCCGCGACGTGCGTTCATGGTGCCGCTCCCAATTCGATGATTTGCCGGTACAGCGCCAAGTCATGCAGCTGGCTGGCCGTGGCCTCGACGTAACTGAGCAGCGGCGCGGCGCCAACCATCAGTAGCAGGCTGAGTAGCAGCAAACCTGCACAGGCCAGCAGCCGGCCGTAATCCAGCTCGGCGCTGTCCAACTGGCTCAGGCCAACGCGCCAGAACAGCATGCTGCCGGCGCGGCTCAGGGCAATCAGGGTCAGCAGACCGCCACCCAGCACAATCGGCCAGAGCAGCAGAGCCTGCAGGCCAGGCTCCAGTGAGCGCAGCAACAGCAGCTTGCCGAGAAACCCGGAGAGCGGCGGCAAGCCGGCCACGGCAATCGCGCCGAAGAAGAACAGCCCGCCGAGCAAATGCGGATTCTGCAGCGCCGGGCCCTGCACCAGCAGCGCCTGTTTGTCGCCGCGCTGACGGGCAATCAGGTCGGCGAGCAGGAACAGCCCGCCGGCCACCCAGGTGCTGTGCACCAGGTAATACAGGGCAGCCGCCAGGGCTTGCTCGGTACCGATGGCAATACCGGCGAGCAAGGTGCCGACCGACACCACCACCAGATAGGCCAACAGACCCTGCAGGCTGACCGCCGCCAGCGCACCGATCACGCCCAGCGCCAGGGTCAGCAGGGCAATCGGCCAGAGCCAGTCGCCCGCCATATTGGCCAGGCTGCCGGCCTCGTCACCGAAGATCAGCGTGTACACGCGAATGATCGAATACAGGCCGACCTTGGTCATGATCGCAAACAACGCGGCCACCGGCGCAGTGGCCGCGGCATAGGCCTTGGGCAGCCAGAAATACAGCGGTAGAAACGCCGCCTTGAGGCCGAACACCACCAGCAGCAACAGCCCCGCTGCGCCGAGCAGTGCCGCGTCATCCGGCCCGGCAGCGGCCACCCGAATGGCCATATCGGCCATATTCAGGGTGCCGGTGATGCCATACAGCACGCCCACCGCGAGCAGGAACAATGCCGAACCCACCAGGTTCAGCACTACGTAATGCAGCCCCGCCCGTACCCGCTCTACCCCGCCGCCATGCACCAACAGCGCATAGGAGGCGATCAGCAGGATTTCGAAGAACACGAACAGGTTGAACAGGTCGCCGGTGAGAAAGGCGCCGTTGATGCCCATCAGCTGGAACTGGAACAGTGCATGAAAACTCTGCCCGCGCTCATCGTCTCCGCGTACGGCATACAGCAAGGCAAAGCTACTCAGCACAGCCGTGACCAGCAGCAGCAAGGCGCTCAGGCGATCGAGCAGCAGGATGATGCCAAACGGCGCCGCCCAGTTACCGGCGGCATACACCTGCAGCACGCCCTGATCGGCCAGCCAGAGCAGGTAGCCGCTCAACGGCAGCAGCAACAGGGTCGCCAACAGCGACAGGCGGCGCTTGACCCGCAGGCTAAGGCCCGCGCCCAGCAGCAACAGGCTGCCGGCAAACATCGGCAGCAGGATTGGCAGGATCAAGCCGTGATTCATTGCGCAGGCTCCTGGCCGTCAACATGGTCGGTCTGGGTTTCACCCACGCTGCGCAGCGCCAGCACCACGACGAAGGCGGTCATGGCAAAACCTATCACGATGGCGGTCAACACCAGCGCCTGCGGCAGCGGGTCCGCGTAGCCACTACCCTTGCCGATCACCGTGAACACGCCAGTCTGCAGACGGCCCATGGCAAACAGGAACAGGTTGACCGCGTAGGAAATCAGCGTCAGCCCCAGCACTACCGGGAAGGTCCGCGCACGCAGCAGCAGGTACACACCGCTGGCGGTGAGGATGCCCAGGGTTGCGGCAAATATGGCTTCCATCTCAAAGCACCTCTTGTACAGCTTTTTCCTGGGTCAACTTGCCCAGGTTGGCGAGAATCAGCAGGGTCGCGCCGACAACCGTCAGGTACACGCCCAGGTCGAACAGCATGGCGGTGGCCAGCTCGATTTCACCGACCAGCGGAATCTCGAAATGACCAAAGGCCGAAGTCAGGAACGGCCGATCAAACAGCCAACTGCCCAGGCCGGTGAGGCCGGCGACCAATACACCGAGGCCGGCCATGCCCTGGTAATTCAGCGGCAGGCGCGATTGCGTCCACTGCACGCCACTGGCGACGTATTGCAGGATCAACGCCACCGCCGTCACCAAGCCGGCAATAAAGCCGCCACCGGGCAGGTTGTGGCCACGCAGGAAGATAAACACCGAGACCAGCAGCGCCATCGGCAGCAGCACCCGCGACAGGGTGGCGAGGATCAGCGGATGGCGATCCCGCGCCCAGCTGCGCCCTTGGGCATCGACTTTCGGCTGAATCAGGCGCAAGCCGTCGAGCAGCGCGAAGATACCCACGGCGGCAATCGCCAGCACGCTGACCTCGCCCAGGGTATCGAAGCCGCGGAAGTCCACCAGAATCACGTTGACCACGTTGGTGCCGCCACCGCCCGGCACGCTGTTCTCCAGGAAAAACGCGGAAATACTGTCGTACGGCCGCGTCAGTACGGCGAATACCAGCATCGCCACCATCACCCCAGTGCCGACCGCCAGGGTGAAATCGCGCAGGCCGCGCAGGCTGCTGGATTCGATGCGGGTATGCGCCGGCAGGAAGAACAGCGCGAGCATCAGCAGGATGATGGTCACCACCTCCACCGACAGCTGGGTCAGGGCCAGATCCGGCGCCGAATAACGGGCGAAGGCCAGGGCCACCATCAGCCCGACCACACTGAGCATCAGCAGCGAAACCAGGCGCTGACGATGGAACACCACCGTTACCAGCGCGGCCAGGGCCATGATGCCCAGGCCCAGGGCGGTGATACCGTCAATCTCGGTCATCGCCAGCGGCCCGCTGATCTGCGGTAACGAGCCCAGGCCCTGAGTCACCACCAGCAAGGCGGCCGCCAGCAGCAGCGCCAGGTAACGCTGCAGCGAAGCGTTCTCCAGCCAGTGGGTGAAGGCGCTACACACCTTGACCAGGATCAGCACGCCATTTTCGAACAGCAGCTTGGCGTCCACACTCGGTAGCCCCGCATACCAGCGAAACAGCGGCTGACGGAACACGTACACCAGAATCCCGCCGAACAGGGCGATAAAGCTCATCAGCAGTGGCAGGTTGAAGCCATGCCAGATCGCCAGGCTGTAACTCGGCACCTCGCCACCCAGGGTGGCCGCCGCGGCTGCGGCCAGCAGCGGCGCCACGGTATAAGCCGGCACAACCCCCACCAGCAGGCAGAGGAACACCAGAATCTCCACCGGCACCTTCATATAACGCGGCGGCTCATGCGGCGGGTAATGCGGCAGGTCGACCGGCTCGCCGTTGAAGAATACGTCGTGGATAAAGCGCAGCGAATAGGCCACCGAAAACACCCCGGCCAGGGTTGCCGCCGCCGGGATCACCCAGTTAAAGCTGCCCAGCAGGTGCTGATTAAGCGTCTCGGTAAAGAACATTTCCTTGCTCAGGAAGCCATTGAGCAGCGGCACCCCGGCCATTGCCGAGGCCGCCACCATGGCCAGCACGGCCGTATGCGGCATGTACTTCCACATCCCGTTGATGCGCCGCATATCGCGGCTGCCGGTTTCGTGGTCGATGATCCCCGCCGCCATAAACAGCGAGGCCTTGAAGGTGGCGTGGTTGATGATGTGGAACACCGCCGCCACTGCAGCCAGGCGGGTATCCAGGCCAAACAGCAAGGTGATCAGGCCCAGGTGGCTGATGGTCGAATAGGCCAGCAGGCCCTTGAGGTCATGCTGAAACAACGCCATCCCGGCGCCGACCAGCAAGGTCACCAAGCCGGTGATGCTGACCAGGTAGAACCACCACTCCGAACCCGCCAGCGCCGGGTACAGGCGCGCCAGCAGAAACACCCCGGCCTTGACCATGGTTGCCGAGTGCAGATAGGCCGACACCGGCGTCGGCGCGGCCATCGCGTGGGGCAGCCAGAAATGGAATGGGAACTGCGCCGACTTGGTGAACACCCCCAGCAGCACCAGAATCAGCGCCAGCGGGTACAGCTCATGGGCGCGGATCGCATAACCGGCAGCCAGCACCCGTGACAACTCGAAGCTGCCGGCGATATGGCCGATCAACAGAATCCCGGCAAACAGCGCCAGGCCACCGCCGCCGGTCACGGCCAGGGCCATGCGCGCGCCTTTGCGCGCATCCGTACGGGCGCCCCAGAAGCCGATCAGCAGGAATGACGACAGACTGGTCAGCTCCCAGAACATCAGCATCAGCAGCAGGTTTTCCGAAAGTACCACGCCGAGCATGGCGCCCATAAACAGCAGGAGGAAGGCGAAGAAGCGCCCCATCGGCTCCTTCTTCGCCAGGTAGTAACGGGCGTAGAGAATCACCAGCAGGCCAATCCCGAGAATCAGCAGGGCAAACAGAAAGCCCAGACCATCCAGGCGCAGGCTGAGGTTCAGCCCTAGGGCCGGCAACCACTCCAGCTTGACCTTGAGCAGCTCGCCGGCGAACACCGCCGACTGCTGCGAGAACAGCAGCACCAGCGCCGTCAGCGGCGCCACCCCTGCCGCCGCTGCGCAGGCGGAACGGCCCAGGCGCTCGGCCAGCAAAGGCAGAAAGATGCCAAGAAATGGCAAGGCGATGATCAGCGCAAGCGTCATAGAAAACCCCTTAATACGAACCCGGCACGTACCCGGCTGACACCCTACCTGCTTAGAGGCGGTCAGCCACAGGCTTAACCTGAGCTGTAGCCCGCGCAAAAGTATTGCACCGCAGCGTGACTAAAGCCCGCTGGCACAAAAACGTGCGCGATTATCCATAACTATCGGCAAACCGTCATGGATAGAATTATTACTAAAGACTCCGTTTTCCGCGAGCTTGCCTGAAAAACCTGCGAAACACCGATAAACATCTGGTTTATCTGGAAAAAAGGCAATAAAAAACCGGATCAGCCAGGACTGATCCGGCCTCTTCGGCGCTCAGTGGGTAACGCGACTAGTGCCATTCACGGTCATGATGCGCACGCGCTCACCAACGCGGAAAATCTGATTCTCTTCGACGGCCTGGACGTAAGCACGCATGCTGCCGTCATCTTCCAGCACGGTGATTTCCACGCCTTGGGTACGCGTCAGGCCTTCCTCGGTCATCGCGCCCAGCAGGCCGCCGGCCACTGCACCGATCACCGCAGCTACCGCACTGCCACGCCCACCGCCGACGCTGCTGCCGGCCACGCCGCCTATTACTGCCCCGGCACCGGCGCCGATCGGGGTCTTGGTGCCTTCGATTTTCACTGGGCGCAATGCTTCGATGGTGCCCATGCGTACGGTCTGTACGGCACGCGCTTCATCGCGCGAGTAGGTGTCGCCGGTCAGGCTGGAGGCACAGCCGCCCAGTAGGACCAGGGCGGCAAACGAGGCAGCCAACAGAACGGGTTTACGCATGATTGTTACTCCAGTTAGGCAGACCCTTATTAAAACGCCTGCACAGCGCAGCTGTCACCCGCCAATATGCCGCAAATCTTTACCCAAGGCCGCGCACTACGCCGGCGACTGAAACGCCTCAGGGCGCCAGGCGCTCGCGCAGCCAGGTGGCATCCTGCAAACGGAAATTAAGGCGGTCATGCAGGCGACTGGCACGCCCCTGCCAGAATTCGATGCGCTCCGGCAGCAGGCGATAGCCCCCCCAGTGCGGCGGGCAATGCGGCGCGCGATCGAGAAAACGCTGTTCGGTTTCGGCCAGTAGGCCTTCCAGCTCGGTGCGATCGGCAATCACCCGGCTCTGCGGCGACGCCCAGGCGCCCAGACGACTGCCCAGCGGACGCACCTGGAAGTAGGCATCACACTCCTCGGCAGTAACCCGCTCGACGCGCCCCTCGATGCGTACCTGCCGCTCCAGACTGGGCCAGAAGAAGGTCATGGCGGCAAAGGGGTTGGCGGCCAGGTGCTGACCTTTGGCGCTGTCGTAGTTGCTGAAAAAGGTAAAACCGCGGGCATCCAGGCCCTTGAGCAACAGCACCCGGCAGTGCGGGCGTCCTTCAGCATCGACGGTCGCCAAGGTCATGGCATTCGGTTCGACCGGCAGTTGCTCGGTCTTCACCGCATCGGCAAACCACTGCTCAAATAACGCAAACGGCTCAAGCGGCGCGTGTGCCTCGTTCAAGCCATCGCGGGTATAGTCACGGCGCATATCAGCCAGGGTTTGAGTCATCGGCAAATCCTCTCGAACAGGTATTTGCCTAGCTTAACTGCGAGCGCTGTATTTGGCTTGATCTACCGCAAGTAGCGCTTACCTAGCGAACTACTGAGCAGTGGCCGGTTTGTCAGCCTTGGCGACGGTTTTAGCGGTGGCTTTGCTGCTGGTTTTCGCAGTGGTTTTAGCGGCGGTCTTGCTGGTTTTTTCCGCCACCGGTGCGACTTGGGCGACAGCCACAGCCGTGGCAGGTGCAGCGGCTGGCTGGCTGTACTTGGAAATCAGCGCGTTGAGGGTGGCTTTGGAGGTCAGGAGGATTTCCACCCGGCGGTTGAGCGCACGGCCTTGCTGGCTGTCGTTGGCGGCGCGTGGCATATCCGAGCCCAAACCCTTGACCATCAGGCGGTTCTGCTTGAGGCCGCTCAAGCGAAAAATCGAGGTAAAGGCGCGGGCGCGCTGTTGGCTCAATTCACGGTTGGCATCCACCTCGCCACTGCTGTCGGCATGACCGAGGATCAGTACGCCGATGCTTTCATCACTTTCCAGCAGTTTGGCCATGCGACTCAGTGGGCCGAGGGTAGTCGGCAGCATCATATGTGGACGATCCGGGTTGAATGAACCCTGCACCGGCGCGGTGACCACCAGCAGGTTTTCCCGACGTTCAAACTCAAAATGGGTGCCTTTGATCGCTTCACGCACCTTCGGCTCGTACACATCCAACCAGGCCTGGGTCACTGCTGGCGGCGGCATGGGCACCGCTTTCGGCGCGGACTTTGCGGATTTGTCGAAAAGACTGCAACCGCTGATCAGTACACACAGAGCGATGACGAGAGTTTTATTGGCGAGCATCGGGGATCCACACGTGATAAGCAAAAATAAGCCGGTCAGTGGCCCGCTTAGATAGCAGGCCATGCCATGTTGCGCAGCAGTTTAGCCGAGCTGGCTACAAACAATCAGCCAATAGACGCGCAAGTTTTTGCGCACGGGGGTCCATCAAGACGAACGGTCCTAGGTTGTTGGTGACAAACCCGAAGGCCACATCCCGTTCCGGGTCGGCAAAACCAATGGAACCGCCAGCGCCAGGGTGACCAAAGGCCCGTGGTCCCATGCCATACGTGGCGTTGGCGACCTCGGGCTGATCGAGCATGCAGCCCAGGCCGAAGCGGGTACGGGTCAGCAGGGTCTTGTCCTCGCCCAGCGCATGCTCGCGAGTCAACTCAGCCAGCAATTCACTTTCCAGCAACTGACCATCCAGCAGACCACTGTAGAAGCCGGCCAGGCTGCGGGCATTGCCATGGCCATTCGCCGCTGGCTGCTGCATACGCCGCCACTCGGGCTTATTGGTACTGGTCATGATTGATGGCGGGTTGGTAAAGGCCCGTGTGCTCATGGCCGCAGGCTCACTCATCATGGTCTTGAGCAAGCGCTGGGCCGCCGCGTCGCCGAAGTTGCCCTTACCACGGGAGATGATCGCCACCCGATCGAACTCCTCGTCCGCCAGGCCGACATGGAAATCCAGCCCCAGGGGCTTAGCGGTACGCGCAACGATGGAGTCGCCTGGCCCGCGCCCTTCAACTCGGCGCAACACTTCACCGACCAGCCAGCCATAGGTAATCGGCGCATAGCCATGGCCTTCACCCAGAGCCCACCAGGGCTGCTCGGCGGCCAGCGCGGTGGTCATGGCCTGCCAGTCATATAAGGCTTCGGCCGGCAGCATCTGGCGCAGAGCAGGCAGCCCGGCCTGATGGCTGAGCAAATGACGCAGGGTGATCTTCTCCTTGCCGGCGGCAGCGAACTCCGGCCAGTAGCGCGCGACCGGCGCATCCAGTTCGAGCTTGCCCTCGCCCACCAGTTGCAATGCGGTGACCGCGGTAAAGGTCTTGGTACAGGAAAACAGGTTGAGGATGGTGTCGCTGTGCCAGGCCTGCTGGCCATCCTTGTCAGCCACCCCGGCCCACAGATCGACCACGGTTTCGCCGCCGATTTGTACGCAGAGCGCCATACCGCGCTCCTGCGGCTCCTCAAACAACGCCGCAAAGGCGTCTCTCAGCGCCTCGAACTTGAGGTCGAAATAACCCTGTATCTGCACCACCCTACCCCCTTCTCATTCTCGGCCAAATGCTTGGCAGATTGTTTCAGCTCTAACCCCTGCGGAGAACCCTGCGCAAGGCTGGCAAGCCTACTATCAGCCCGGCGAATAGCCCTTTACGGGGTCGCCGGCGCTGACGTAGTGAGCGGTTTGAGCAGGGTCTTCGGCACCTTCAGGTTGGCTTTGCGCACGGCTTTGACAAAGCCATCCCAAGGCCGGTCGGTGATGCCGACCAGGCCCAGGTGGCCGTTCTCGCCGTCCAGCAAACGTCCGGTAACCGGCTGATCGAGGTACTGGAACCAGTGCAGGCCAACGATCTGCGGCTCTTCCAGGGCCTTGGCCAGGAAGTGCGCATAGGCCGGGCCGCGCTCTTCTTCCTTATAAACTTCGGCAACCCCACCCCAGAACGGCCCACGGTCACGTGAACCGAAGTGGAACTCGGTGACCATCAGCGGCTTGTCCAGCTGACGCAGTACGGCAAAGTCATAAGCGTGCTGCGGCTCGCGGGTGTAGAAGTTGAAGCTCAGTACATCGCAGAAGTTCGCGCAGGCATTTACCGCCTCGGGGATGCTGCTGGCGAAACGACCACCCAGCAGCAGGTGATTGGGCGCGTGCCAGTCGAGCGAATCGGCAATGGTCTTGAAATAGGTCTCGGCATACAGGCGCAAGAATGCCTGCATATCCTTCTCGATGGCCGGGAATTCGGCAGTTGGCAGCGGCGCCTGGAAGCCTGGATCTTCCATCAGTTCCCAGGCTGGCAGCTCGATACCCCAGGCGCGGGACAGGCCATTGTGGTTACGGTACTTGTCGCGCAGCTGCTTGAGGAAGGCACGCTTGGCCGGCACATCGGTGGTCAAGCGCAGCGTGGCGTACGCCAAGGCGTAACGACCATAGGGATCATCCGCAGGACCAGCCCAGGCCAACTCGTTATCGGCGAAATAACCGAGCAGCCAGGGATTATCACGGTGATCGCGCGAGGCAATCGCCACGGCGCGCTCAGTGGCCATGGCAAAGCGCGGGTCGAACGGATCAGGCATCGCCCCCCACCAGTCAACGCCGGTACTGATGGTGGCGTAATCACCATGAATCGACAGGGCAATGCTGAACGGCATGCGGTTATCGCCACCAAAGGCCGGCTCGCTCCAGTTCCCCAGGGTATTGAAGCCCCAGGCCTGCAGACGGTCCTGGCTCAGCGCGCGCCAGGCTGCCGGGTCAACCTGGCCATAGCTGCGCTGCAGGTTGGCCTTGTAGAAATCGAACCAGCGCCCGCTGGCAAACGCCCGGCCCTGGTTGGCGCCGGTGTCGCTACGGCTATCCGACGTACCGAAATAGGCCGCCAGTGCCTCACCTGGTTGCGGCAAACCGGCAAACATTGCCTCACGCCCTTCAACATAGGTGGCGCTCTGCTGCGCGGTGACCGCATTGACGCCCAGCGAGTAGAACGGATGGCCCTCCGGCGTTACCAGAAACCAACGACCGTCGCGCTTCTCGGTACGAAAGAAGCCGCTTGCCGCAAACGGCTGCCCGCCGGTCCAGCCGGCATATTTATCCTGCGCTGGGCGCTCAGCCAGCCAGGTATGCAGTTGCTTCTGCTCCTGAGCCACGGCCTGCTGTAATTGCGCGTCAGACTTGACCTTGCCCGGCCAGTCAGCACGCGCGTACTGGCCGTAACTGTCGACGATAGCGGCATAGGCCGCCGCCGAGAGTTGCTCGTTACTCACGCCAAATTGGCTGATCAGGATATGTTGCGCGGCTTTCGGCTGCGGCATGGACAGGGTAACCGCGCTGACCTTGCTCAGGTCCAGCGCGCCGCTGACCGTATCCGCCAGCAACAGCCGCCGGCCCTTGTGCGTCCAGGGCATCGGCACGCCGGCACGCATGCCCTGAGCGCGGGGCGAAGTGGCCTGCAAGGGAATCAACAGGGTTTGCGCAGGGCCGGCCGGCAGGGCGATACGCGTGCTCAGGCGCTGGCCGTCAGTGCTCTCGATCAGCACATCCAGGGTCAGCGCCCAGTCCATGGCATTCTGCACGCGCAGGCTCATTTGGGTTTGCTGCGACCAGTCCCAGCTAGCACGTTGCGGGGTGAGCTTTAGGCTCGGTTGCTCGGCGGGATGGAAGGTTACCCGGCGCAGCACTTCGCCTTGCGGGGTCGGCTCGCCAATGCGCTTGGGCAGATCGGCATCCTGCGTCGTCACCTGCACGGCATCCATTGGCCGGACAAAGTTGAACAGCTCCTGCGGCTCTATCGCCTTGGCTGCAGCGCTAAAACCCGCGAGCGCTGATACCAGAACAGCCGTTTGCAGCCTGCGCTTAACCTTCACGAACCACACTCCCCCATTGTTTCAACCGCCTCGGGCAACACTGCCGGAGGCAAAATCCAAGCCCTGGGCTTACCAAGGCATTATCCATGCGCCACTTGGAGCCGATAAGGCTCAACGAGTTGCTTACCAGATGGACTGCTAGCTGATTTCCCGCCGAAACGGCGGCAAAGCATTGAGAATCGATTTGCCGTAGCGCTGGGTGACCACCCGCCGATCCAGCAGAGTAATAATGCCGCGATCCGCTTCGGTACGCAGCAATCGGCCGCAGGCCTGCACCAGACGCAAGGATGCATCGGGTACGGCGATTTCCATAAAGGGGTTGCCGCCGCGCGCCTCGATCCACTCGGCCAGGGCCGCTTCCACCGGATCGTCCGGCACGGCGAAGGGTATCTTGGCGATCACCACATGCTCGCAATAGGCACCGGGCAGATCGACGCCCTCGGCAAAACTGGCGAGACCAAACAGCACGCTTTCCTCACCGGAATCGACCCGCGCCTTGTGCTTGTTGAGGGTTTCCTGTTTGGACAGGTTGCCCTGGATAAATACCCGCTTGCGCCAGTCGCGCTCCAGGCCATCGAAGACCTCCTGCATCTGCTTACGCGAGGAAAACAGCACCAGGGTGCCGCGCGAGCCTTCCACCAGGCCGGGCAAGTCACGAATGATCGCTGCCGTATGCGCCAGCGCATCACGCGGATCGGCGTTCAGATTAGGCACCCGCAGCACACCGGCGTCGGCGTGATGGAACGGGCTCGGCACTACGGTGGTAACCGCCACTTTCGGCAAGCCGGCGCGCATGCGATAGCGATCAAAGGTGCCCAGCGCCGTCAGGGTCGCCGAGGTCACCAGGGCGCCATAAGCCACATTCCACAGGTTACGCCGCAGGGTTTCCGCCGCCAGGATCGGGCTGGCATTGACCTCGATATCGAACAGCGCACCGCTGTCGGCCAGGGTCAGCCAGCGCGCCATCGGCGGGCTTTCCTGCGGGTCTTCAGCGGTAAAGGCCAGCCACAGTTCCCAGTTGCCCTTGGCCCGCGCCAGCAGGCTACCGAACAGCGGGTACCATTCCTCGGCCTGGTGACTGGCAATGCCGACAGCGCCCTCGCCATCCATGGCTTCCTTGAGCTGCTCAGTCACGCCGGTGAACAGCTCGTTGAGTTTGCAAAAGCCCTTTTTCAGCTCCAGGCCCAGCTCAGTCAAGTGCTCCGGCACCACCCCGCCGACAAAGCGATGGCGCGGGCGCTCGCGGCCCTGCATATCCTCGCCCGGTTTGAAATCGGCGACCTGCTCACAGGCGGCGAACATAAACTGCTGCTGGGTTTTGATCTCCCGCGCCAGTTCCGGCACCTGCTCGATCAGCCGGCCGAGATCCCCCGGTAGTGGATTCTGCGCCAGCAGCTTGGTCAGATTCTTGTCGATCTGGGTCAGCCAATCGGCAGTTGAACGCAAGCGGGTGAAATGGGCGAAATGGCCGATGGCCTTGTCCGGCAGGTGATGACCTTCATCGAACACGTAGAGGGTGTCGCGCGGGTCCGGCAGCACCGCTCCGCCGCCCAGCGCGAGGTCGGCCAGGACCATGTCATGGTTGGTGACGATCACATCGACCTTGCCCATGCCCTCGCGCGCTTTATAGAAGGCGCACTGCTGAAAGTTCGGGCAATGGCGATTGGTGCACTGGCTGTGATCGGTGGTCAGCTGCGACCAGCGTGTGTCTTCCAGCTCTTCCGGCCAGCTGTCGCGGTCACCGTCCCATTTATTGCCGGCGAGTTTTTCGATCATTGCGGCGAACAGCTTCTGACTCTGCTCATCCACATCGATCTTGAAGCCTTCTTCCTCAAACAGCTGGGCGGTGGCGCTCTGCGCCTGGCCTTCCTGCAGCAGGATATCCAGCTTGGACAAACACAGATAACGACCGCGGCCTTTGGCCAGGGCGAAGCTGAAATTCAAGCCGCTGTTGCGCATCAGGTCCGGCAGGTCCTTGTGCACGATCTGCTCTTGCAGGGCTACGGTGGCCGTGGCGATCACCAAGCGCTTACCCGCCGCCTTGGCAGTGGGAATAGCCGCCAGGCTGTAGGCCACCGTCTTGCCCGTGCCGGTGCCGGCCTCAACCGCCACCACCGCAGGGTCGCCCAGGCGCCGGCCTTCGTCGTCCGTGTTGATCGCACCCAGCACCTTGGCGATTTCAGCAATCATCAGGCGCTGGCCATAACGCGGCTTGAGCGACTTGGCTTCGAGAAAACGGGAATAAGCGCCCTGGATCTGGGACTTGAGTTCGGTACTGAGCATGAGGTCTGGGTGCGAAAAGGCTGGATAAATTTTCAGTGTTTGTAATCGGCGGCTATCATAGCGCGCTAATCGACCCAGCGCTGAACCGCTTAACCAACAGGAGTGCCCGCATGACCCCCTACGCCTTCGTCTACAGCCTGCACCTGCTCGCCGCTCTGATCTGGGTGGGCGGCATGTTCTTCGCGTGGATGATCCTGCGCCCAGCAGCCGTTGCCGCCCTGGAAGCCCCGCCGCGCTTGAAACTCTGGCTGGAGGTCTTCCCGCGGTTTTTCTACTGGGTATGGGCTGCGGTGATTGTGCTGCCGGTAACCGGCGTGGGCCTGCTGCATCTGCGCTTTAGCGGCTTCGATACGGCGCCACGCTACGTGCACATCATGATGGGGCTGTATATCGCCATGCTGGCGTTGTTTCTACGGATTCAGGCACTGCAACTGCCTGAGCTGCGCCGCGCCGTGGCGGCAGAGGATTGGCCGAATGGCGGCGCCGTGCTTGGGCGCATTCGTCGGCTGGTCGGCATCAACCTGCTGCTGGGGTTGCTGGTGGTGGCAATCGCCGGCATCCGCCCCTCGCTCTAACCGCACTCAAGCAACCGCTGCCCGAGGACAGCGGTTAGCACCGCGCAACGGCTTAGAACTGCACAACATCCAGCGCGCCTGCCGGCCCTGGCTCACCGGCCCGCCCTGCCTGGCCAGGCTTACCGTCGCGCGCACCATCGGTGCTGTACAGCCAGCAGCCCTTGCTCACGCCGCCTTGGCCACCCGCACCAGGCGCGCCAGGCTGACCGCCGCTGCCGCCGTCCAGGCGCACCTGCAACTGTTCAACCGGAAAGCCCTGCGGGACTTCCAGGCGTACCTGCGCCCCGGCAGCACCCGGCTGGCCGTCACCACCATTCAAACCATCATGACCGCGGCTGGCTTCACCCCAGGTGCAACCACCTGGCTTGCCGTCGGCACCGGCAAGACCGGCATAACCGGGAGCGCCGCTACCGCCGCGGGCATCCAGTACTAGGTTTTCCAGGGTCACGGCTTGCATGCGCAGACTCAGATTACGCCCCGGCAGCGCCGGTTTTTCAGCACTGCCCCGGGCGCCGCGCGCGCTGATCTGTGCGCCACTGGCAATCTCGGCGACTTCCACTTCAAGACGCAGCACCTGATCACTGGGGGCAATCGCCAGGCGTGCGTCGCGGCCCAGGGTTAGCTGCGCCACGCGAATTTCGGTCAAACCGGGGGGAATCAACAAGGTACCGTGATCGGCAATCTGCAGACGGTCCAGCAGCAATACACTGGTATTGCTCGGCAGACGCATAACCGCGTGGGAATCGACTTCAATTACCGCCTGGGCCAATGCCAGTGGGCTGAACAGCGCAGCGAGGGCGAGCAGCTTAGGCATTTTCGGCCTCCATCTGCAGCGCTTGCTCAGGCTCGCCTACACCGGCTGCAGCCGCTTGCCCAGTTGGCAGCCCGAGCAACTGAAAAACGCCGAACAGCATGACTTGCACACGTTCTTGCGCCGGCTTGGAGCAAGCGGCGATGCGCCTGTCAAAAAACCACAGCTCAAGCGCATGAATCAGCAGAATAAAAGCCCCGGCAGCGTTCAACAGCAGCGCGAAAGGTTGTGCGAAAGGCTGCAGCAAATTGGCCAGTACAACGCCCCAGAACAATGCCGTCAGCACCTTACCCAACATCAGAAATGTCTTCATATCCGCCCCCGGCAGGTTTTTATTTCGCTGCACCTTATCTGCTTTGGGCGTGTGCGGCCAGAAGACCAGTAAAAACCATGAAGAGCGAATGCCTTCACAGCTTTTACTGGGTTGAAACTGCTTCTCGCTGGCAGGCCGTTGCGAACCTGGCAGATGGGTTCGCAA
>NZ_JBAQLP010000141.1:0-12412 GCF_049301935.1 Pseudomonas sp.
CGACCACGACCACGAAATCCGTACTGCCATGTGTAATGCCATGGAAGAAATGGGCCTGGTCATCGAAGTTCACCACCACGAAGTGGCGACTGCCGGTCAGAACGAAATCGGCGTGAAGTTCAACACCCTGGTGGCCAAGGCTGACGAAGTTCAGACCCTGAAGTACTGCGTACACAACGTGGCCGATGCCTACGGCAAAACCGCGACCTTTATGCCGAAGCCGCTGTACGGCGACAACGGTTCGGGTATGCACGTGCACCTGTCGATCGCCAAAGACGGCAAGAACACCTTCGCTGGCGAAGGCTATGCCGGTCTGTCCGACACTGCCATGTACTTCATCGGCGGCATCATCAAGCACGGTAAGGCTCTGAACGGCTTCACCAACCCGTCGACCAACTCCTACAAGCGCCTGGTCCCGGGCTTCGAAGCTCCGGTAATGCTGGCCTACTCGGCGCGCAACCGTTCCGCCTCGATCCGTATCCCGTACGTTTCCAGCCCGAAAGCTCGCCGCATCGAAGCGCGCTTCCCGGATCCGGCAGCCAACCCGTACCTGGCCTTCGCAGCACTGCTGATGGCCGGTCTGGACGGTATCCAGAACAAGATCCACCCCGGCGACGCTGCCGACAAGAACCTGTACGACCTGCCGCCGGAAGAAGCTGCCAACATCCCGCAAGTTTGCGGCAGCCTGAAAGAAGCGCTGGAAGAACTGGATAAAGGTCGCGCGTTCCTGACCAAGGGCGGCGTTTTCTCCGACGACTTCATCGATGCCTACATCGAGCTGAAATCCGAAGAAGAAATCAAAGTTCGCACCTTCGTACACCCGCTGGAATACGACCTGTACTACAGCGTCTAATCCGGCACGCAAGACAAGAGGCCACCTTCGGGTGGCCTTTTTGCGTTTGATGGCAGGCCAAACCGCCTTTCACCCCGCTGTTTTCTGCGCCAGGACACGCCCAGCCATTAACGCGCTTGCCAGAGCGCCTGACCAGTGCAAGGCTTAGGGCACACCACTAGGGAGAGTCAGGCATGCGCCCTCTACTCATCTGCCTACTATTGAGCCTGGCCTTGCCGGCCAGCGCGCAGATTTACAAATACACCGACGCCAATGGCAATACGGTCTTCACCGACCAGCCGCCGGAAGGCCAGGCGACGCAGAATGTCGAGCTGCCGAAAACCAATAGCGTGTCGATGTCAGTACCCAGCCTGCCTGAGACCACTGCACCCGCCCCAGCCGAGATCGTCGCGCCTTACAGCACCCTGCAGCTGACGGGCCTGCCCGATGCTGAAGCCATGCGCGCGAACAACGGCACCTTCAGCGTTGGCGTGGATATCCAGCCACGCCTGGCCAGCAACCATCGCCTACGCCTGCTGCTCGACGGCAAGCCTTACGGCCAACCGAGCAACGTGCCGCGCCTGCAAGTGAGCAATGCCGATCGCGGCGAACACAGCCTGGCCGTGGAAGTACTCAGCGGCGAGCAGTCGATCCAGCAGAGCGCCACCAGCACCTTTACCGTGCAGCGGGTCAATACCAGCAGCCCAGCCCTGCGTCCACCACCGCCTCCCCCACCAAAACCCAAGCCAGCACCCTAACCTATGCGTAATCTGCTGTTCTGCGGCCTGATGCTGCTCGCCCTGCCTACCTTCGCGCAGGTGTATACCTATATAGATGGCGAAGGCAATCGCGTCTTCACCGATAAACCGCGCTCGGGCGATGCCGAGCGTGTCGAGCTGGCGCCCAGCAATTCGCTGCCGACGCTCCAGACGCCAAGCGCACCAGCGGTTGCAGCGCCGCCCGAGCCCAGCCAGCGCTACAGCCTGCTGCGCATTCTGGTGCCGCAGCCCGACGCAACCATCCGTGACAGCGCCGGCAACCTGATTGTCAGCGTCAACAGCGAACCGAAACTCTTTCCCCAGCACAGCTATCGCCTGCTGCTGGACGGTGTACAGGTCGGCGAAGCGGGCAGCAGCCCGGTGTTCCCCCTGGAAAATATCGACCGTGGCACCCACCAGTTGGCAGTGGAAATCATCGATCTGCAGGGACGCATCATCGAGCGCACGCCGACTCAGCCGTTTCATATGCTGCGCATCTCCCTGGCGCAGAAGCGTATGGTCAACCCCTGCAAGAAGGCCGATTACGGTGTGCGCCCGGAATGCCCACTGAAGGACAAGCCACCAGAAAAGAAAGACATTCCCTTCGTGCCCTTTATCTAATGCCACGCAGCGCACCAAAGCAGTGCGATTAGCGCCCGGTATTTCTATACTCTCCCTGTTTTGGGTCGCCACGCGCGACCCGGCTGCGCTGAAAAGCAGCTAATTCCCGGCATCCCACGGCCAAACACGCTTCTTTTCGGGGCTTTGGTTTGCTTCTTGCATTTTCCAGCTGCATTGCTGGAACCCAAGGGTCTGCTGACATCCCACTATGATCATCAACGACGCACTGCACCGCCTGCTGCTGGACAACCTGACCACTGCCACGCTGCTGCTCAACGACGACCTGCGTCTTGAGTACATGAACCCGGCAGCGGAAATGCTCCTGGCCGTGAGCGGCCAGCGCAGCCATGGGCAATTCATCAGCGAGCTGTTTACCGAATCCAGCGAGGCGCTGAGCGCCCTGCGCCAGGCCGTGCAGCACGCCCACCCGTTCAACAAGCGTGAAGCGGTGGTGACGTCGGTCAGCGGCCAGACCCTGACCGTCGACTACGCGGTGACCCCGGTGCTCAGCAAAGGCGAAACCCTGCTGCTGCTGGAAGTGCATCCGCGCGACCGCCTGCTGCGCATCACCAAGGAAGAAGCCCAGCTGTCCAAGCAGGAAACCACCAAACTGCTGGTGCGTGGCCTGGCCCACGAGATCAAGAATCCGCTCGGCGGCATCCGTGGCGCCGCGCAGCTGCTGGCCCGCGAGCTGCCCGAAGAAAGCCTCAAGGATTACACCAACGTGATCATCGAGGAGGCCGATCGCCTGCGCAACCTGGTCGACCGTATGCTCGGCTCAAACAAGCTGCCGTCCCTGGCGATGACCAACGTGCATGAGGTGCTGGAGCGTGTCGGCAGCCTGGTGGAAGCGGAAAGCCAGGGCAGCATCATTTTGGTGCGCGACTACGATCCAAGCATTCCGGATGTGCTGATCGACCGTGAGCAGATGATCCAGGCCGTGCTGAATATTGTGCGCAACGCCATGCAGGCGCTGTCCGGGCAGAACGACTTGCGCCTGGGCCGCATCACCCTGCGCACCCGTGCGCTGCGCCAGTTCACCATCGGCCATTGCCGCCATCGTCTGGTGACCAAGATCGAAATTATCGACAACGGCCCTGGCATTCCGCCCGAGCTGCAGGAAACCATCTTCTACCCCATGGTCAGCGGCCGCGCCGACGGCACCGGCCTGGGTCTGGCCATTACCCAGAACATCATCAGTCAGCACCAAGGTCTGATCGAGTGCGAGAGCCATCCTGGCCATACCGTGTTCTCGATCTTCCTGCCGCTGGAACAAGGAGTAACGCCGTCATGAGTCGCAGTGAAACCGTCTGGATTGTCGATGACGACCGCTCCATCCGCTGGGTGCTGGAAAAAGCCCTGCAACAGGAGGGCATGACCACCCAGAGCTTCGACAGCGCCGACGGTGTACTCAGCCGCCTAAGCCGCCAGCAGCCGGATGTGATCATCTCCGATATCCGCATGCCGGGTGCCAGCGGCCTGGAGTTGCTGGCACGCATTCGCGAACTGCATCCGCGCCTGCCGGTGATCATCATGACCGCGCATTCAGATCTCGATAGTGCGGTGGCGTCCTACCAGGGCGGCGCGTTCGAATACCTGCCCAAGCCGTTCGATGTCGACGAAGCCGTCTCGCTGGTCAAGCGCGCCAATATGCACGCGCAGGAGCAGCAGAGCCTGGCCGCGCCGGTCGAGCAGCCACGCACGCCGGAGATCATCGGCGAAGCGCCGGCCATGCAGGAGGTGTTCCGCGCCATCGGGCGCCTCTCGCATTCCAATATCACCGTGTTGATCAACGGCGAGTCCGGCACCGGCAAGGAGCTGGTCGCCCACGCCCTGCACCGCCACAGCCCGCGCGCAGCATCGCCGTTTATCGCGCTGAATATGGCGGCGATTCCCAAGGACCTGATGGAGTCGGAGCTGTTCGGCCACGAAAAAGGCGCCTTTACCGGCGCGGCCAACCAGCGCCGTGGGCGTTTCGAGCAGGCCGATGGTGGCACGCTGTTTCTCGATGAAATCGGCGATATGCCGGCCGACACCCAGACCCGCCTACTGCGCGTACTGGCCGACGGCGAGTTTTACCGGGTGGGCGGGCATACGCCGGTCAAAGTGGACGTGCGCATCATCGCCGCCACCCACCAAAACCTGGAAACCCTGGTGCAGGCCGGCAAATTCCGCGAAGACCTGTTCCACCGCCTCAACGTGATCCGCATCCATATTCCGCGCCTGTCGGATCGCCGTGAAGACATTCCGACCCTGGCCCGGCATTTCCTCGCCCGTGCCGCGCTGGAACTGGCGGTCGAGCCCAAACTGTTGAAAAGCGAAACCGAAGACTACCTGCGCAACCTGCCCTGGCCAGGCAACGTGCGCCAGCTGGAAAACACCTGCCGCTGGATCACCGTGATGGCTTCGGGCCGCGAAGTGCATGTCGACGACCTGCCGCCGGAGCTGCTCAGCCAGCCGCAGGAAAGCGCACCGGTGAGCAACTGGGAACAGGCGCTGCGCCAATGGGCCGACCAGGCCCTGGGGCGTGGTCAATCCAGCCTGCTGGACACTGCCGTGCCGGCCTTCGAGCGGATCATGATCGAAACCGCCCTCAAGCACACCGCCGGTCGCCGCCGCGACGCCGCCGTGCTGCTGGGCTGGGGCCGCAACACCCTGACGCGCAAGATCAAGGAACTGGGCATGAACGTCGAAAGCGCCGATGACGAGGACAGCGACGACTAAGCCGCTCACGCGACGCAGCATGCAAAACGGGCCTGCCAGGGCCCGTTTTTATTTGCGCCGCAAACAACTGAACGCGCGCCAGAGCAATGCACCGGCATCGATCCCGTGCACAGCGGCGGTTCATATCCCAGCGTTTGGGTAGCGCCCGCAGCGCCATAGAGCCCCTCAAGCCCAGCATTTACGCGGCCCGCAGCCAACGTAATAAAACTGGCACACAGCCTGCATAGACTCAAGCAATCCCAGTTTTGGGGACCTTGGTACAGGCAGGCCGGGGATTCCCCTCTTTTATTGCGCCACCAGGCTGACCGTCAGCCGCCAGCGCCCGTCCACTTCCTCAGCGCGCCACTCACCGCGCAATGGACGGGCTGCCACCACCCGCAGAAGCAAATCCCTTCTCTCACGCTGCAAACGCCAATTGGCCAAGCGCCCCCGCAGCTGCAATTGCCCGTGCTGCTGGCGACCAAAACTCTGCAACCGCAGGATAAATACGCCGCCGGCATGCTCTACGCGCGGCACCGGCTCGACGTTAAACCACAGCTCAAGGCCCTGCTCAACCACCGCCACGCGATCCAGCCAGAGCGGGTCAGGCTGCAACAGCCGACCAATCATCAAACCGATTAAAAAACCAAACACCGCCAATGAAGCAATCACCCGCACCCACGGACGCGGGCGCGGGCGCGGGTCTGTAGAATGCTGCTGGTCTTCACGCTCGGAGCCGCGCATGTTTCACGTCATCCTTTTTCAACCGGAAATTCCACCCAATACCGGCAACATTATCAGGCTCTGCGCCAACAGCGGCTGCCACCTCCATCTGATCGAGCCGCTGGGTTTCGAACTGGATGACAAACGCCTGCGCCGCGCCGGGCTGGATTATCACGAATACGCCACCCTGCAGCGCCACGCCGACCTCGCCAGCTGCCTGGCGAACATCGGCCAGCCACGCGTGTTTGCCTTTACCACCAAGGGCTCGCAGGCATTCCACCAGGTCAGTTACCAGCCCGGCGATGCCTTTCTGTTCGGCCCGGAAAGCCGCGGCCTGCCCCAGGAGATTCGCGACAGCCTGCCGCCCGAGCAATGCCTGCGCCTGCCGATGCGCGAGGGCTGCCGCAGCCTGAACCTGTCCAACACCGTTGCCGTGGCGGTCTACGAAGCCTGGCGACAGCACGACTTCGCCATGACCCAGTAACCGCGAAAAATGGTCTGGAGCAATGTTCCACGTCACGCAGCTGTGCCCGGATGAACTCCGGGCTATGGGGAGCGAGCAGCCACCCGCCACGTTACGCGAGGCAACGAAAAAGCGCCCCGTAGGGCGCTTCTGGTATCAACCGCTGGCGATCAGTGTGCGGTCGCTTCGACCTGCGCCGCCTGAGCCTGCTGCATACGCTGCAGTTCCTGAGCGTAGAGGGCGTCGAAGTTTACCGGAGCCAGCATCAGCGCCGGGAACGAGCCACGCACCACCAGGCTGTCGAGGGTTTCGCGGGCATAAGGGAAGAGGATGTTCGGGCAGAAGGCGCCCAGGGTGTGGCTCATGGAAGCGGCATCCAGACCCTTGATCAGGAAGATGCCGGCCTGCTGCACTTCAGCGATAAAGGCGGTTTCTTCGCCCGTCTTCACGGTCACAGAGAGGGTCAGCACCACCTCGTGGAAGTCGCCATCCAGAGCTTTCTGACGGGTGTTGAGATCCATGGCGACGCTAGGGGCCCACTCCTGACGGAAGATTTCCGGGCTCTTCGGCGCTTCGAAGGACAGGTCACGTACGTAGATACGCTGCAGGGAGAATTGCGGGTTTTGTTCGCCCTGAGCGGCGCCGTTGCTAGCTTGTTCTGTCATGGCAAAGCCTTCTTGTGGTTAGGTACGGATAAACAGGGAATTAAGCCTTGAGCAGCGCGTCGAGCTTGCCGGCGCGCTCCAGGGCGTAAAGGTCATCGCAACCCCCCACGTGGGTGTCGCCGATCCAGATCTGCGGCACCGAGGTCTGCCGCGCCTTGCGGGTCATGTCTGCACGCAGCTCCGGCTTGCCATCAACCTTGATCTCATCAAAGGCCACGCCTTTATGAGCCAGCAGTTGCTTGGCACGGATGCAGTACGGGCACCAGTCGCTGGAATAGATGAGGACAGGCTGCATCTCACTTCACCAGCGGCAGGTTGTCACCGCGCCAGCTGGCGACACCGCCAGACAGCTTGGCCGCAGTGAAGCCCGCCTTTTTCAGATCGCGGCAAACGCCACCAGCGTGCTGCCCCATGGCATCGACCACGACGATGGTCTTGGCCTTGTGCTTGTCCAGCTCAACCATCCGTGCGGCGAACTTTTCGAAGGGGATATTCAGTGCGCCGACGATATGCCCGGCGGAAAAATCCTTCTGCCCGCGAATATCCAGCACTACGCCCTGCTCGCTGTTAACCAGCGCAGTCAGCTCGCGGCTGCTCAGGCTCTGCCCGCCCTTACGCGCCTCGGTGAAGATCAGCAGCGCAAGCAGGGTCGCAAACATTCCGCTCAGGACATAGTGGGTAGTGGCAAATTCAATCAAGTTGGCAAGCATTGTGCGTTTCCGGGGCGGTAAAATGTCGGCCAGTATACACAGCCGCACAGGTCGGCCAAACCCCGCCCGGCGGTGACGTTTGCCGCACTTGGCCGTAAAATGCCTCCTTTGTTTCCCGCCCATCGACCCAGAGCGAACCAGCTTTATGAGCGCCACGCCCAAACCCCTGGTACTGATCATCCTCGATGGCTTCGGCCACAGTGACAGCCCCGAGTCCAACGCCATCATGGCCGCCAACACGCCGGTCATTGGTCATCTGCGCGCCACCCAGCCCCATGGCCTGATCTCAGGCAGCGGCATGGACGTCGGCCTGCCGGACGGTCAGATGGGTAATTCCGAGGTCGGTCATATGAACCTCGGCGCCGGCCGCGTGGTGTATCAAGACTTCACCCGGGTGACCAAGGCCATTCGTGATGGCGAGTTCTTCGATAACGCCGAGATCACCGGCGCGGTGGATAAAGCCGTCAAGGCTGGCAAAGCCGTGCATATCCTCGGCCTGCTCTCCGATGGCGGCGTACACAGCCATCAGGACCATCTGGTAGCCATGGCCGAGCTGGCCGCCCAGCGCGGCGCCGAGCGTATCTACCTGCATGCCTTCCTGGATGGGCGCGACACTCCGCCCAAGAGCGCCCAGCCGTCCATCGAGCTGCTCGACGCCACCTTCGCCAAACTTGGCAAAGGCCGCATCGCCAGCCTCAGCGGCCGCTATTTCGCCATGGATCGCGACAACCGCTGGGAGCGCGTCGAGCAGGCCTACGAGCTGTTGGTCAACGGCCACGGCCAGTTCAACGCCGCCACTGCCGTGGAAGGCCTGAATGCTGCTTACGAGCGTGGTGAAAGCGATGAATTCGTCAAAACCACCAGCATCGGCGAGCCCGTGCGCATGGAAGACGGTGACGCCGTGGTGTTTATGAACTTCCGTGCCGACCGCGCCCGCGAACTGACTCGCGCCTTTGTCGAGCCGGGCTTCAAGGAGTTCGAGCGCACGCGCGTGCCGCAACTGGCCGGTTTCGTCATGCTCACCCAGTACGCCGCGAGCATCCCGGCGCCCAGCGCCTACAAGCCAGAAGCCCTGACCAACGTGCTCGGCGAATACCTGGCGAACAACGGCAAGACCCAGCTGCGTATCGCCGAAACCGAGAAATATGCCCACGTCACCTTCTTCTTCTCCGGCGGCCGTGAAGAGCCGTTTGCAGGCGAAGAACGCATCCTGATCCCCTCGCCAAACGTCGCCACCTACGACCTGCAACCGCAGATGAGCGCGCCGCAAGTCACCGACAAGATCGTCGAGGCCATCGAAAACCAGCGCTATGACGTGATCATCGTCAACTACGCCAACGGCGACATGGTCGGCCATACCGGCGTGTTCTCCGCTGCCGTGGCCGCCGTGGAATGCCTGGACGCCTGTGTCGGGCGTATCGTCGCGGCGCTGGACAAGGTCGGCGGCGAAGCACTGATCACCGCCGACCACGGTAACGTCGAGCAGATGGCCGATGAAAGCACCGGCCAGGCGCACACCGCACACACCTGCGAGCCGGTGCCGTTTATCTATGTCGGCAAGCGCCCAGCGACCATTCGTGCCGGCGGCGTACTGGCCGATGTGGCGCCAACCTTGTTGACCCTGATGGGCCTGCCAGTACCGGCGGAAATGACCGGCACCAGCATCGTCGAGCTGAACTAAGCCGCTGCCCGCAAGCCAGGTGCAACGCCTGGCCTGCGGGCCGTCAGTGCGCAACGTTTAAAATGGCTCCCGGCCATTTTTTATAGCCACGCCATCCATGGCGGCCACCCTGCGGGCCGTCGCTGTGCGACGTTAAAAATGGCTCCCGGCCATTTTTTAGGCATACTAGGCGCGTTCTTAATTCAGGTGCTGCCAGCCCCATGTTCCGTGCCCTCGCCGTTATTTTTCTGACCCTCCTGCTGACGCCTGCCTTCGCCGACGAGAAGAGCGCTGCACAGAAGCAACTGGACGCCGCTCGCGCCGATGTCGCCGAGCTGAAACAACTGCTGAAGAAGCTGCAGCAGGAGAAATCCGGCGTGCAGAAAGACCTGCAGAAAACCGAAAGCGAGATGGGCCAGCTGGAGAAACAGGTCAAGGGCCTGCAGCAGGACCTGAAAAAAAGCGAAGAGGAAATCCAGCGTCTCGACAGCGAGAAAAAAAAACTCGAGGGCGCACGCCTTGAGCAACAGCGCCTGATCGGCATCCAGGCCCGCGCTGCCTATCAGAGCGGCCGCCAGGAGTACGTCAAGCTGCTGCTCAACCAGCAGAATCCGGAAAAATTCTCGCGCACCCTGACCTACTACGACTACCTCAGCGAAGCGCGCATGGAGCAGCTGGCCACCTTCAACGAGACCCTGCGCCAACTGGCCAATGTCGAGCAGGATATCGCCAATCAGCAAAACCAATTGCTGGAACAGAAAAGCGCGCTGGATGGTCGCCGCGAACAGCTCGCCAGCGTGCGCAAGGAACGTCAGCTGGCCCTGGCCAAGCTGAACAAGGAATTCTCCGCCCGCGACCAGAAGCTCAAGGCCCGTCAGCAGGAACAAGCCAATCTGGCGCGGGTACTGAAAACCATCGAGGCAACCCTCGCCCGCCAGGCGCGTGAGGCCGCAGCAGCGCGCCAACAAGCTCTGCTCGCCGCACGCGAACAGCCAGCCAGCAATACCGCCAACCCCGCCAGCAGCGGCCCACTGGTCAGCGCCGGCGCCAGCTTCGGCGGCCCATTCGCCAAGGCTCGCGGCAAGCTGCCCTGGCCGGTTGATGGTCGTCTGGTGGCCCGCTATGGCACGCCACGCGGCGGTGACGCCCGCACCAAATGGGATGGCGTACTGATCGGCGCCGCAGCCGGCAGCCAGGTGCACGCCGTGCATGGCGGCCGCGTGGTGTTTGCCGACTGGTTGCGCGGCGCTGGGCTTCTGGTCATTCTCGACCATGGCAACGGCTACCTGAGCCTCTATGGGCATAACCAGAGCCTGCTCAAGGACGCCGGCGACGTGGTCAAGGCCGGCGAAGCCATTGCCACCGTTGGCAACAGCGGCGGCCAGGACACCTCAGCACTGTATTTCGCAATTCGCCAGCAGGGCCGTCCGATCGACCCCGCTCAATGGTGCCGCGCACAAGGATAGCGGGCCGTTTAAAAACGTTAGCGAGGTAGCCGAGGCTAGGCAAAAACAGGCGAAAAGCGGAGTTTACGAGCTGTAAATGAGCATTTGAGCCTGTTTTTAACGACGCATCGGCAACGCAGGTAGTTTTTAGACGAGCCCGCGTGCTGTGATTACCGATTTAGGACAGGAGTAAGACATGCCGCATCTGTTGCGCCTCACCACCCTCGCGCTGGCCATTACCCTGCTGGGCAGCAGTGCCGTGTTTGCCGCGCCAGCCGCCGCACCGGCCACCGCCAACGACAGCGCGCCACTGCCGCTGGACGACCTGCGCACCTTTGCCGAGGTGATGGACCGCATCAAATCCGCCTATGTCGAGCCGGTCAGCGACAAGACCCTGCTGGAAAACGCGATCAAGGGCATGCTCAGCAACCTCGATCCGCACTCGGCCTACCTGGAGCCGGAAGCCTTCCGCGACCTGCAGGAAAGCACCAGCGGCGAATTCGGCGGCCTGGGCATTGAGCTCGGCAGCGAAGACGGCTTTCTCAAGGTGATCTCGCCGATCGATGACACCCCGGCGTCCGCTGCGGGCATCCAGCCGGGCGACCTGATCGTGAAGATCGATGGCCAGCCAACCAAGGGCCTGTCGCTGATGGAAGCAGTCGAGAAGATGCGTGGCAAGGCCGGCAGCGATATCGAGTTGACCCTGGTGCGCGAAGGCGGCAAGCCCTTCGATGTCGAACTGACGCGCGCGGTGATCAAGGTCAAGAGCGTGAAAAGCCAGCTGCTTGATGATGGCTATGGCTACCTGCGCATTACCCAGTTCCAGGTCAACAGCGGCGAAGAAGTCGGCAAGGCCCTGACCAAGCTGCGCAAGGACAACGGCAAGAAGCTGCGCGGCATCGTCCTCGATCTGCGCAACAACCCGGGCGGCGTACTGCAGGCGGCCGTGGAAGTCACCGACCACTTCCTCAAGAAAGGCCTGATCGTCTACACCGAAGGGCGTATCGCCAACTCCGAGCTGCGTTTCAACGCCGATCCGGCCGACGCCAGTGAAGGTGTGCCGCTGGTGGTGCTGATCAACGGCGGCAGCGCCTCGGCCTCCGAGATCGTCGCCGGTGCCCTGCAGGATCATAAGCGCGGCGTGCTGATGGGTACCGACAGTTTTGGCAAGGGCTCGGTGCAAACCGTGCTGCCACTGAACAATGACCGCGCCCTGAAGCTCACCACCGCGCTGTACTTCACGCCCAATGGCCGCTCGATTCAGGCTCAGGGCATCGTCCCGGACATCGAGGTGGCGCGCGCCAAGCTGACCCGCGAGCAGGATGAAAGCGGCATCAAGGAAGCCGACCTGCAAGGTCACCTGGGCAATGGCAACGGTGGCGCGGACAAGCCGAGCAAGGAAAAAATCAACGCCCCGGCCCGGCCGCAGGATGACGACTACCAACTGAGCCAGGCACTCAACCTGCTCAAGGGCCTAAGCGTCACCCGCGGCGACTGATCCCCCTCTGTAGGAGCGGCAGGGGCGCCTCGCTCATCCCCGCGAAACTGCAGCCAAGAAAAAGCCCGACCTTGATCGCTCAAGGCCGGGCTTTTTAATGCCGATTAGCGGCTACAGATAGCTGTTGGTCATGTCCTCGACGAAGCCTTCGCTGCGCAACTCGTCCAGCGCCTTCTGCAAGCGCTGCACCACCTCATCCGGGGTGTCCTTGTTCAGCGCCAGGTACAGCTCGGCCTCCTTGAAGCGCAATACGGTGGTCAGGCCGCTGACGCCCTCCTGCTTGGCCAGGTAGCGGCCAACCGGATCGGTGGTGGCCCACAGGTCGATCTTGCCG
>NZ_JBAQLP010000142.1:0-84466 GCF_049301935.1 Pseudomonas sp.
CGGCGGACCACCCCATCTCGCTCACGTCATCGATGAAGTCGCCGGCGGTGCGTTTGTGCTGGTTGTAGTAGTCCGACTGCTTCTTCAGCTTGGCCAGGACGCGGGAGGGATCCTCATCGGTCCAGTCGCTGAGCAGCACGACGTAGTCGCGGTCGTAGCTGAACGGCTCGGGCTCTTTCGCGTCGATCACCAGGGCGCCGTAGACCCCGACCTGCTCTTGCAGGCCAGAGTGGCTGTGGTACCAGTAGGTACCGTTCTGGTTGACCTTAAATCTGTACTCGTACATGCCGTCGGGGGCGATGCCGTGGAAGCTCAGGCCGGGCACGCCATCCATGTTGGCCGGCAGGATCATGCCGTGCCAATGGATGGAGGTATCCTCTCTGAGGCGATTGCGCACCCGCAGGGTAACCGTATCGCCTTCCCGCCAACGCAAAATCGGTCCGGGCAGCGAGCCGTTGATGGTCATGGCGGTACGCGCTGAGCCGGTAATGTTTACCGGGGTCTCACCGATAAACAGATCGAAATCGGTGCCACTCAGCACATTAGGTTGGCCAGGGCTGGTTACGGCCCAGACCGGCGTGCGCCACAGCCCCAACCCGCCCAGGATACCGGTGGCGGCCAGGCCTTTGACGAAGGTTCGCCTAGTGGTTTTGCTGTGCATGCCGTTGTGTCCAGTCAAATAAGCCGGAACTATCAGGACCGGCGTTGATGATATTGGCGACTTCAGTTTCAGTGGGCGCTGCCCTCTGCGGACAGCGCACCAGTCACTGCTGCCGCGAGCAGTATGAAACTGCCACATCTCCCCCCTCAGGGTGATTACATTTCTGTCAGCTTGGCTCAGCAGTTGGCGTGCTTGAGCTGCTTGCTCTGCTCGCCGGTGACCGGGGCCTCGCCTTTTTGTTGCTGAGCGAGCTGATTGGCTTCCATGGATGTCTGCCGGGCCTGCTCCATGCGAGCAAATGTACGCTCGGCGCCGCCTTCGGCCATGGCAAGGCTGGAAACACTGAGAGCGGCTACTACGAACAGCGCCTTGATCGATTTCATTTTGGATTCCTCGTGGGTTCGGGTAAGCCTCTGGATAACCGAGGCCGAGCATCAGGCTCGATGTCACCTTAGCCAGAGCGCCCTGTCAGAAGCCTGAACCGCACATTACAGTTCTGTCAGGTAGGCATTTCTTTCTTGTCGAGCCTCCCGCCTGCTCGGTAGTGTCTAACCAGTGTCCTTCCTCTGCCTTGCAAGCTTTGTGGAAAGGCATACCCGACCTGATCCGACACCACCAAGAGAGATAACCACCATGTCGACAAAATCCAACGCCGCCACCGGCGCCGCACTGGCCCTGGTTGCCGCCAGCCTCTTCACCACCCTGCCGGCACAGGCGGCGCAAGATGCCAAGGCGGCAGAAGTACAGTGCTTCGGCGTCAACGCCTGCAAGGGACAGAACGACTGCATGACCGCCAAGAACTCCTGCAAAGGCCAAGGCGAGTGCAAAGGCCAGGGCTTCAAGCTGATGACCCAGGCCAAATGTGATGAAGCCGGTGGCAAGACCAGCGAGTGATACCGCCCCGGGGAGTGCCTGCCACTCCCCTTACTGGAGCCGTGAATGAGCATGCGCAATACGCTGGGGTTTGGTCTTGGCCTACGCAGCGAGTATTACCAGCAGATCCTGGAGCAGCGACCCGCGGTCGACTGGTTCGAGATCATTTCCGAGAACTACATGGTAGAGGGCGGCAAGGCCCTCTACTTTCTCGACGCGATCAAAGAGCACTACCCCCTGGTGATGCATGGAGTTTCCCTGTCGATCGGCGGCTCTCACACCCTGGACATCGACTACTTGCGGCAGCTCAGGAAGCTGGCGGATCGGATCCAGCCCCATTGGATTTCCGATCACCTGTGCTGGAGCCGTGGCAATGCCCATCAGCTGCATGACCTGCTGCCCCTGCCGTTCACCGAGGAAAGCCTGCAGCATGTCGCCGCCAGGGTGCGCACGGTGCAGGACATCCTGGAGCGCCCCCTGGTGCTGGAAAACGTCTCCGCCTACCTGCAGTGGAAAACCTCCTGCATGAGCGAGTCACAGTTCCTTGCAGAGCTGTGCCAGCTGACCGGCTGCGAGCTGCTGCTCGATGTAAACAACGTCTATGTCAGCTCGCGCAATCAGGGATTCGATCCCTGGCAATTCATCATGGAGCTGCCGCATGAGCGGATCCGCCAGATTCACCTGGCCGGACACAGCGACTACGGACAGTACCTCATCGACACCCATGACGCGCCCATCGCTGATACGGTCTGGGCACTCTACGGCAAGACACTGGGCCAGCTCGGCGCGACCGCAACCCTAATCGAGCGGGACGACCACTTCCCGTCCCTCGACGAGCTTTTGGCCGAACTGAAGCAGGCGCGCGCGCTTGCCGATGACGCGCTGAACAGGGCTGAATCATGCAGCTGAACGCACTGCAGGATGCCCTGCAAGCCTACCTTGCAGGCGAATCCGATAGCCCTCCGGCCGAGCTGTTGGCGCAGCTTCAAGGCAGTACCGCGCTAGGCGCAGCCGACGGCCTGAGGATCTACCACAACGCCTACCGCGCGCGCCTGCTGGCGGTATTGCGCGAGGACTTCCCGGCGCTGCAGCAATGGCTGGGAGCGGAGTCGTTCGAGCAACTTGCGTTGGCCTATCTGGCCACCTGGCCGCCGCAGCACTACAGCCTTCGCTGGCTGGGCGAGAAGCTTCCCGAGTTCATCGCCGGCTACGTCGCGGAACCGCAGCTATCGCCACTGCGCGAGCTCGCCACGCTGGAATGGGCCTTTACCCTGGCATTCGATGCCGAGGACGCCGACGCGCTCTCGGCAGAAGGCATGAACCGCTTCTCGGCCGAAGACTGGGTCGCCCTTACGGCAACGCTGGTACCCTCTGCCAACTGGCTGGAGCTGCGCTACAACACGCTGGCGCTGTGGAAAGCAGCCAAGGACGGGGAGCCGCTCCCGGAGATCACCCGCCTGGCTATCGATTGCAGCTGCCTGATCTGGCGTCATGATCTGCTATCTAGGTACCGCAGTCTGGAACCTGATGAAGCGATGGCGCTGAGGCTGTTCGCAGGCGGTGAGCCCTTTGCCGGACTCTGTGAGTCGCTGCTCGCACGCCATGCCGAACAGGCACCAATGCAGGCTGCAATCTGGTTGCGACAGTGGGTGAGTGATGGGCTGTTGGTTCGATTTAAAGCCGAGGCATGAGGGCCACTGCAAAGCAGTGGCCCACTCCATTAAGCCAATTATGGGTACCGACAGCGCCCTAGGCGCCAATCGCAGCCCCAAAGCCGAGCTTCTGCACCAGATCGCGAATGACTGCCGCGCTTTCACCGGTGTCGACCGAAACTATACCACTGGCTCGGTCAATTTCGACTCGTGCATGCTGATCCAGGGACTGGATAGCTCTCGTGATCTTGCCCACACAGCTGCCACAGCCCATTCCCGTCACCTTCAAAACGACCATAGATCACCTCATCTCAGGAACGGCACCCGTTGCCGTACCCTCAGCATCAACCTTGCCACCTTGGCAAGGTCAAGCACCTGTGAACGAAGCATGAAAATCAGCGCCGGACAGGTCAGTGAAACGAACCCCATAAGGTTTCCAGCCAATAACAGGTGTGGCTAATCTATCCGTGTCTGCCGGAGGCGCAGCGCATTGAAGACTACCGACGCAGAGCTAACGCTCATCGCCAGGGCGGCAATCAACGGTGACAGCAAGTGCCCCGTCAGCGGGTACAGCAGCCCAGCCGCCAAAGGGATTCCCATCGCGTTGTAGAGGAACGCAAACGCCAGGTTCTGCCGCATGTTCTTCACCGTGGCCACCGACAGGGTGCGTGCTCGCAGGATGCCCATCAGGTCGCCCTTGACGAGGGTCACCTGAGCGCTGTTCATGGCCACGTCGGTGCCCGTCCCCATGGCAATACCCACGTCTGACCGGGCCAGGGCCGGCGCATCGTTGATCCCGTCACCGGCCATGGCAACACGTCGACCATAGCCCTGCAGATCGGCGACCAGCTTCTCCTTGTCCTGCGGTTTGACCTCCCCATGTACTTCTTCGATCCCCAGCTGCCTGGCGACGGCTTTTGCCGTCGTCAGGCCATCGCCGGTGGCCATGATGACTTTCACATCCTCGCTTTGCAGTCTGGAAACCGCCTGTTGGGAGGTTGGCTTGATTGGATCGGAAACGGCTAGAAGACCTGCCAGGCTGCTATCAATTGCCAGATAGATAATGCTGATGCCCTCTAGGCGCAGCTGCTCGGCACGATTGTGCAACGGGGTAATGTCGACGCCAGCATCAGCCATCAAGGCCGTGTTGCCTAGCTGCAATTGATGACCATCGACCAGCCCTCTCACACCAATACCAGAGCCAGACTCGAAGGTTTCCGGCTTCGCCAAGGCGAGCCCTACGCTGCGGGCATGATCGACGATGGCGTGAGCCAGCGGGTGCTCGCTGCCCTGGTCGAGGCTAGCGGCCAGGCGCAGCACCTCGCGGGGGTCATAGGCACCGGTGCCTTCCGCACTATGGAATACCGGGCGTCCTTCGGTCAGCGTTCCGGTTTTGTCGACAATGAGCGTGTCGATCTTGCAGAGGTTCTCGATAGCGCTGGCATCACGGAACAGCACACCGCTGCTGGCCGCCTTGCCCGTCGCGACCATGACCGACATCGGCGTCGCCAGCCCCAGGGCGCAGGGGCAGGCGATGATCAACACCGCCACGGCATTGATCAGGCCGAATACCCAGCCTGACTCCGGCCCGAATAGCCCCCAGCCGAAGAAGGTCAGGATCGCGATCAGGATCACCCCAATCACGAAATATCCCGCCACGGCATCGGCCATGCGCTGCATGGGCGCCTTGGAGCGCTGGGCTTTGGCCACCATCTGCACGATCTGCGACAGCATGGTTTCGGCGCCGACCTTCTGCGCCTCCATCACCAGGCTGCCATGGGTATTCAGGGTGGCGCCTATAAGGGAGTCGCCTGCCCGCTTGGTCACGGGTAGCGGCTCGCCGGTGAGCATCGACTCGTCGACCGCGCTCTCGCCCTCCAGCACCGTGCCATCCACAGGGACTTTCTCACCCGGACGTACACGCAGGTGGTCGCCCTGATGGACGTGGGTGAGAGGAATATCCTCCTCCTGGCCGTCGGGCAGGATGCGCCGCGCTGTCTTCGGGGCCAGCCCCAGCAGCGATTTGATAGCAGCAGAAGTCTGCGAGCGAGCCTTGAGTTCGAGCATCTGCCCCAAAAGCGTGAGCGAGATAATCACCGCAGCAGCCTCGAAATAGACGCCGATGCGGCCATCCTGGACGAAGGCTGCCGGAAACCATTGCGGTACCAAGGTAGCGAACACACTGTAGAGATAGGCAGCTGCCGTTCCCAAACCAATCAGGGTCCACATGTTGGGGCTACGGTGACGAATGGAGTCGATGCCGCGGGTAAAGAATACCCAGCCGCCCCATAGCGTCACCGGCGTCGCCAGAACCAGCTCAACCCAGTTCTGGGTCGTACCATGGAACAACTGCAAGGAGTGGCCAGCCATCGCCAGTACCGTGACGATGACGGTCAACGGCAGGGTCCACCAGAATCGCCGCGAGAAGTCTTTCAGCTCCGGATTTTCTTCCTCTTCCAGCTCTGGGATGACAGGTTCCAACGTCATCCCGCAGATCGGACAATTCCCTGGAGTCGGCTGGCGGATCTGCGGGTGCATCGGACAGGTGTATTCGGCGCCCTGACTCGCTGGAGCCGCTGGCTGCGGAGCAGCGGCAGGCTGGTTATGCCCTGCATGCGCCTGGTGGCTCATGTATTGATGGGGACTGGCCTGGAATTTCTCCAGGCACTTGTCACTGCAGAAACGATAGTTCTGCCCCTCAAAACTCAACCGATAAGGGCTGTCGGGCTTGACCTCCATCCCACATACCGGATCGTGATGACTGTCCGAGTGCCCGTGCGAGTGATTGGCATGATCCTGATCGTGCTGGCTGGAGGGGCTGTGCATACGGGCTATGTCCTATTGTCGTCCTTGGAAGCGGCAGAGCTGCCGGAATGGGAGTGGCCACCGTGATTGTGGCCAAACAGATGCATCAGCGGGCACAACAGCAGGATCAGGTATGGCAAGGCCTGCGAAAGATAGCCGTAATGCTCTCGCGCCACGTAGAAGACGCCGATGACAGCCAACATGATCAGCACGATACCGAACCGGCTCCTCCAGAAGGGTGGTTCAGTGGTACCAGGGTGATGAGAGTGGTCCATGACAATAGCCTCGATTCGACGGTATTGGGATCAGCATAGGTGGCTCAAGCCAGGCAGAGTTGACGCTCATCAATAGAGTCCGGCGCACGGTCACATTGACTGAGATAAAGCGCGACACCGACACGGCGCCGCCAGGCCAAAGGAGCAATCACGAAAGGCCTGAAAGTGGGGATAGTGCCTTGGCCACGAAATACCGCACACGCTAATACCTCAGCGGTTTCCATGGGAGCAGTCTCCTTCAGAAGGCAGTGGCGGGCAGCGCCAGTTCGGGGCGGAGCACGCAAGCCAGTATCCATGCCTGCACCCTAGACAAGTGAGCCTGTCGGCGACCTGAAGCCAGGATTACATTTTCGTAAGCTTCTGGTTGGTCACCCTGTTTGCCTGCACACTCGGGTCATGTCACATCAGGATCCGCGCGCATGAAACTACTGGTAGCCGAAGACGAGCCCAAAACTGGGGCCTACCTGCAGCAAGGGCTTACCGAGGCTGGGTTCACCGTCGACCGGGTCATGACCGGCACAGATGCACTCCAGCACGCATTGAGCGAGGCTTATGACCTGCTGATCCTGGACGTGATGATGCCGGGCCTGGACGGCTGGCAAGTACTGCGCATGGTGCGAGCAGCAGGCAAGGATGTTCCGGTGTTATTCCTGACCGCACGTGACGGTGTGGAGGATCGCGTCAAAGGCCTGGAGCTTGGCGCGGACGACTACCTGATCAAGCCCTTTGCTTTCTCGGAGCTACTGGCCCGGGTCAGAACGCTGCTGCGCAGAGGCAATGGCTCGCCCACCCCGACCACCATGAAAATCGCCGACCTGGAAGTCGACCTGATGAGGCGCCGCGCTATCCGTGGCGGGAAGCGCATCGATCTGACCGCGAAGGAGTTCTCATTGTTGGAGCTGCTGCTGCGGCGGCGTGGCGAGATCTTGCCCAAGTCGATGATTGCCTCTCAGGTATGGGACATGAACTTCGACAGCGACACCAATGTCATCGAGGTTGCCGTACGCCGGCTGCGCGCCAAGATTGACGACGACTTCGAGCTCAAGCTGATCCATACCGCTCGCGGCATGGGCTACATGATGGATGCGCCGGAGTGAGGATCACCCATCTTTCGCTGACCGCGCGCATGAGCCTGATGTTCATGTCCGTGGTGATTGCAGTCCTGGCCGCAGCGGGACTGGGTTTCAACATGCTCAGCCAACACCACTTCAAGATGCTCGATCAGCAGACGCTGGGCGAGAAACTCGAATCAACCCGGTACATCCTCAGCAATGCCGGCAATGGAGCAAGCCTTGCCGCCGAGTTGCCGCAACTGCGGGCCTTACTGGGAGCCCATCAGGATCTGACGGCAACCATTCTCGCCAGCGATGGTGCCGTGCTTTTTTCCGCTCCCGCGGCAGTCGAGATTCCCGACAGGTTCAGACGAGCCGCAAATGCCAGAATGTGGAACTGGCAAGACGGCGAGCACAAATACCAAGGTGTGACCGCCGAGATCCCGGTTCACGGGCAACCCCAACCACTCACCGCGATACTCGCTCTCGACGTCACCAGTCACGCACACTTTCTCGACACGCTGCAACGCTGGTTCTGGATTGGCCTGACGCTCAGCGCCCTGGTCAGTGCCGCGCTGGGCTGGGCAGTCGCGCGAAGCGGCCTCAGCCCGCTGCGCCAAGTCACGCAGGTCGCCACCTCGATCTCCGCCCGATCGCTACAGGAGCGCATCCCCCTGGGACAGGTGCCACAGGAGCTTCAGCAACTGGTTCTGTCCTTCAACGCGATGCTGGACCGGCTGGAAGACTCCTTCGTCCGGCTCTCCAATTTCTCGGCTGACATTGCCCACGAGCTACGAACCCCTCTCAGTAACCTGATGACTCACACCGAGGTCGTGCTGAGTCAGAAGCGAAATAATGAGGCCTACGAGGAAAACCTGTACGCCAATCTGGATGACTTGAAGCGCATGTCCCGAATGATCGACGACATGCTGTTTCTGGCCAAGGCCGATAACGGCCTGATCGTCCCGGAACAGAGCGACATCGAGCTGGCGGACGTTGCCGCCAAGCTGACCGAGTACTACCGCCTGCTGGCCGAAGAGCGTGACATCCGACTTTCTGTAACGGGTACAGGCCGAGTGCGTGGTGATCGGCTGATGCTTGATCGTGCGATCTCCAACCTGCTGTCCAATGCCCTGCGCTATACGCCTGAGGGGAAGACGATTTCGCTGCGGATCCGCCAGACAGCGGACACAACCAGTCTAAGCATCGAAAACCCAGGCGGCACAATCGCTCCAGAGCACTTGGAGAAGCTCTTCGACCGCTTTTACCGGGTCGATCCCGCCCGGCGCGAGGGAGGCCCGAGCAATGCAGGCCTCGGCCTTGCCATCACCCGCTCCATCATCGAGGCCCACAAAGGCCGCATCTGGTGCACTTCGGTAGAGGGCCTCACAGGCTTTCACATCGAACTTCCTCGGCTCTCTCCCTCCTAGCGGATGGCTGTGCAGCCAAGCGCACATGACCCCTAATGAAGTTAGCTCTGCACCGGTGTGTTGTGGCTTACGCCTATGTCTGGGCAGGAATGGCGTTTTCCGTAAGCACTCGCCGCACCGAAGACGACTGTCTCTATGGGGCCAAGCTGGCAGTCGCCGATTTCTTTTTCAGCCGCCTATTGCCACAAACTTAGGACTGGAAGCCTGCATTCGAGCGAGTAGCTCATCCCTCTATGGACTTTCCGCTGAACAGTTCTGACGATTAAGCGTGAGCGCGGTCTCGATACTGGAGACCGCGCTTTTTCAACCGTGGCACTGCAGAGGCGATCATAGGACTGAAAATCCTATAGTCCGCAGTTCCAACACACTCAGAGGTCCTTCACCTTCTTCAACGCATGCAACCCATGCAGCGCTTCATCCCAAAGGTAACCACCCAGCTTCGAGATACTCGTAAACCACTCACTGCGTGCGCCATCAATCAGCAGAATAACTCGACGATTACTGACGAAATCGCCATCAAAACTCATGGAGTAGTCGTCAATCTGAAGCCTGCCTCCTGGCTCGATCACCGAAGAAGCGGCAATACCATCGGCAAAGGCATTGCCAGCGGTTTGGTATTCATCAATACCTTCGTCCGTGCTGGCGTATGCATACAACTGCCTACGCAAGTAAGTGACAGACTGAGCGGTGCGATTCAGCAACCAAACCGGCTGCTTATCCGAGCACCGTGAAAAGAACGGAATAGCCAAGTAAAGCCCTTCAGGCGCTTCCTGCTCATAGGCATGTAAATTCGCCTGGGCGATAAGGTCCGCCACCTGCGAGCGGCGCCTGGCAAGCACATCAAAAACATCGTCATCCATTCTGGGGCGGCACCCGCTAAAAGACTCCAGGGCGGTGCAGGCCGACGTCAGCCGCGCATACCGAGCCAGCTCTTCTGCATGCTGCTGCGCCACTTGCGGATGGCATTGCTGCGCAAGGCGCGAGGCCAGGCCCATAACCTCATCGTGAATGGGTCTACGAAACACTTGATACTCCTTGATACCCAGCGCTCAAATCAGGCAACGTCTGAATAGGCATAAGCTAGATCTATGCAGAACGATACTGGTAGTCCCCAGCCTTTGTTACTGATTCTGGCTCAAGCGGTCGACACAATATCTATCAGACCAGCACTGCAGAAACGATCATAGGATCAAAAGTCCTATGGTCATTTCAGGTAAAAAAACGCCGGTCAATCGACCGGCCTCTTTACTATCTCGCTGCAGCGGCGCTGGCTATCCAGTCGTCGACTTCGTGCTTAAGCCAGCGGCTGGCTCGACCGATCTTCAACTGTTTCGGGAAGTCACCCTCTCGGATACGGCAGTAGATGGTCTTGCGGCTCAGGCCAACCTTGCGACTGACGGCATTGAAATCTAGGAGAACCATCTCAGACATAGGCCACCTCCAAAATCGAGGTACCAGTAGGAAGATGTAGGTGCAGCTGTGGTGATGCTTTCCTCATGTTGATCTACTCAGACGGATCGTGCCTTCGAGGCATTAGCTCTACTTTTCCATTTCCGCAGCGCATCAAGTAGACAACGACGCTGCGGCAAACAATGGGGCTCCGCACAACCCCAACGCCTGTATATTTTCACAGCGCCTTGGATTGATCAATAAAATACTTGACTTTACAGAAACTTATCCAATCTCGAACAAATCCAGCTGCTCAGCCTGATGCTCATCCTCATCAGAACCGTCGAGCAGACGACTCAGCGCCGCATCAAAAGCCTCCATGGTCGGGCGCATCTGAGGCAGTTTAGCTTCAGGGTTATTGCGATAGTGCGTAACGACAACACCCGTTTGCCCGTGTGACTGCAACGCGTCACTCTCGAAATCCTTGATGCCGTTACGCTGCATGAACTGCGTGCATGTGCGGCGAATATCACGTGGGCTAAATTTTGGGATGGGCTGGCCGTTCATTTTGGCGTGGTCAGTCGCAAACCACTCGCTCACCGCATGAGACAAACTGGACGCGTGAATCGGCTTTTGTCCACCAACACTCCAGGGGTATAAGGCCCCTGGAGACTGCAGGGCACGAACCTGTTCAAGTATCTGCAAGGCCCTGCGGCTTAAGGGAACGAAGTGAGCACGTTTTTTACTGCCACGTCCTTTGCTGTCGATGATCTTCAAGTACTTCTTTTGAAGGTTGTAGCTGGTCCAGGGCTCACGGATAAACTGGAGGGGACGCTGCCCTGCAGTAGCAAAAGCAAAGTGAAAGACGCGCGCCATAATCGCACCGACCGAATCGACCTTGGTGATGGTGTACCAAAATTGCTTAAGTTCCTTATCAGTCAGAGCGCGCTCGCCAGGTTTTGACGTGTTCGGGACAGTCACTGGATCCGCAGGATTCATCTGAAGTCCGTAGCTTTTAGTACTGCTTCGGTCGATATGATGCTCAGCTTTCAGACCGAAATTGAAAGCAGCCACGAGAAACGAACGAACCTTGCCCGCCTGACGCCTAGCGCCCCTGTCCCATATTGGTTTCAGCAGAAGATTCACATGCTCCGGCCTGACATCCTTGGCCTTCATATTCATGATGTTGAGCCGTTCCTCTCGGCCTTCCTCGCTCACGGCTACAACTTTCTCGCCTTCCAGATCCTTAGACAGCACACGCTCAAACTCCTTGATCTGCGCAGCTGAAACACCATCACGGCGACGGTCTTCGATGTAATCCCGGAACAATTCAGACAAAGTGCCTTTTGAAGCCTCTATTGCAGCAAGTCGCTGCTGCTCATGCAGCTGGCGCTGGCGCTCGGCCTGCCGGGTCTCTTCCTCGGCGGCGCACTTGGCCAGATAGGCTTTGATATCGCCGTGCTCTGCGGCAATCCTTGAGTAACCAGCTGCTTGCTCGCGCAGTTCAGCTAGAGAGAGCCCCGGGCTCTTCGGCGTCTTTTTATAGACCCCGAGCTTGATCAGCTGATCCAGCCCATTGTCTCGACGCCTGTAATAGGCTTCGACTGCGCCAGATGCTCGACACTTGAAAAGCAATGCGCCACTGCTTCTACCTGGCAGGGGATCAGTAGCTGTCTCCCCTGGCTTCAAGGCTTTAAGAGCGATATCCGTGAGATGCTTTCTCGCCGCTGTCTTGCTTGTGGTCCCCGCCATACGCCGCATCCTTGGTCACCACTTTGGTCACCGTTTCGAAGGTCATGCACGGCCATGACCAGAACCAAGGGGAAACACCTAACCCCTTGAATTTAGGATAACGCGCTAAATCGGCTTTTTTCGGGAGACGCTGGGAAACGACCAGAAACGTGCTTTTTACTCTCTCATAATCCTTTGGTCCACGGTTCGAGTCCGTGTGGGCCCACCAACTCCAAAGCCGCGCACTGCGCGGCTTTGGAGTTTCTAGCCGTCAGCCATTCTGCCTTTCCACAAACGCAGTAAACCCCTGCAGTGGCAATGGCTTGCTAAACAGATAGCCCTGAAACTGCATACAGCCGTTGTTCAGCAGAAACTCCTGCTGCGTCTGGGTTTCCACGCCTTCGGCAATCACGTTCATGCCCATGCTTTGTGCCAGGGCGATAACGGTGCGCACAATGGTTTGGCTGCTGCTGTCGGTGAGCAGGTCGCAGACAAAAGATCGGTCGATTTTCAGGGTGTTGAGGGGCAGGCGTTTGAGGTGGCTGAGGGAGGAGAAGCCGGTGCCGAAGTCGTCCAGGGAGAAGCGCACGCCGCGCTCGACCAGGGCATTCATCTTGCGCAGCAGATCGTCGATGTCTTGCACGATCAGGGTTTCGGTCAGTTCCAGGTCGAGGCGGCGGGCGTCGATGGCGTGTTCGTCGATCAACCGCAGCATGTCCGCCACAAAGCTGCTCTGGCGAAACTGCTTCTGGCTGATATTCACCGCTAGGCCGATGTCGGCATAGAGCGGGTCGTCCTTCCAGCAGCGCAGCTGGCGAATGGCTTGCTCCAGCACCCACTGGCCGATGGGGATGATCATGCCGGTGTTTTCTGCGTGGTCAATAAACTCGCCGGGGGCCATAAGCCCACGCTGCGGGTGTTGCCAACGGATCAGCACTTCGGCGCCGATTACCTTGCCGGCGCGGTTGAGTTGGGGCTGGTAGTGCAGCACAAACTGCTGCTCACGGAGCGCCACATCCAGGTCGCGGTCGAGCAGCGAGCGCTCGGCGGTATCGCTTTGCAGAATATGCAGCAGGGCAAACAGCATCAGCATGGCGGCAATGGCCTGCAGCCAGGAGCCGGTGACTCGCACTTCATCCGGCAGGTGGTAGGCGCTGGTCGGGCTCCAGGGGGATGAAGCCAGCACGGTAAACAAAACCAGGCAGAGCACTGCAACGCCGTAGCGCAGCCAGAGTTGCTCATCACGAAAAGCCATCAGCGCGGCGACGGCAATCGGCAGTAGGTACAGGTGAGTCGCGCGCGGCGCGGCGGCTGTGTGCGGGTCCATCAATAAGGTAGTGCCGATAATCACCAGGATGATCACGCCGAACAGCAGTAGATTGGCCAGGCGCACGCGGTTGCGCAGGGTCAGGCTAAACACGCCAAGGCCGCAGAGGATCATCAGCAGGTCCATCAGGACGATGCCCCACTCGCCGCGCTGGGTGAAAAAGACGCCCCAGAAACTGCCAACCAGCAGCAATACCAGGCTGGCCAGCATGCGCATGCGCCGCTCGCGGCGTTGACCGATGAGGACCAGATCGGGTGAATGCCAGAGCCTGATCACTTGCTTGAGAAAAGCCGACAGTACGGTCATTGAAAGTCCCTGTATGACCTGTTGCTTCGCCAAGGAGGTCGCCCGAAAGCAGGCCAACCCAGCGGTTGATCGGTAAGCCAGGTTGAGTGTAGTCGGCGCAGCAAGGGCCTTCTGCACGATTGTCGGTGACGCAGGCAATGCTTAATCGGCGCGGTGCTCGGCCTCGGCACTGTGCCGCCCGACCAGGCGGTTGCGGCCCAGCTCTTTGCCGCGATACAGGCGCCGATCGGCGCAGCGGTAAAGCTGCTCGGCGGTGCCGCCATCGACGGGCCATTCAGCCAGGCCGAAGGTGGCGGATAGGGCAATGTTTTCATCACCGTAACGCAGCGGCTGGCTGCACAGCTGCGTGCGCAGGCTTTCCACCAGCGGTTCGGCGCCTTGGCCATCGGTATTGCGCAACAGCAGGCCGAACTCTTCGCCGCCCAGGCGGCCCAGGGTGTCGGTGGCGCGCAGCCGCTGGCTAAGGCTGTTGCAGATATGCCGCAAGGCCTGGTCGCCGGCATCGTGGCCGTACTGGTCATTCACCGCCTTAAAATGGTCGACATCCAATACCACCAGCACCAATTTGGCGTGGCTGCGTTGCGCCTCACGAATGCTCTGCTCCAGGCTTTGCTGAAAGCTGCCACGGCTGGCAACGCCGGTCAGCGCATCGGTACGCGCCATATGCCGCAACTGCTGGTAGGCCGCGGCGCGGCGGGCTTCATAGAGGTGGACGAAGACTAGAATTATTACCCCGCAGAACACTGCATTGCCCAGATCAATCAGGCTTTTGGCATCGCGCTGGATCGGGTAGGTGTACAAGTACAACAGGCAGGCACCGATGACGAAGGGCAGCGACAGCAGGCTGCCGCGCTTGCGCCCAAGCAACAGGTAGGACAATACGGGAATGCTGTAGATCCAGACGAAGGCGGTTTTCGAGGCATTGGGGATGACGATGATGTACAGCAGAAAACTGAAGGTCGGCAGCAGGTAGAGGTAGATCCAGGGCAGCAGGTGGCGCACCCTGACGATGCGCCAGGCGCCCCACAGCAAGACTCCAGCTGCCACCAGCTCGAAGCTGGCAAGCGGGTAGTTGCCAGCCATAAATTGCAGCACGCAGAACACCCCGAGGGTCAGCCCGGTGGTGGCAAAGATCATGCGGATCAACGAACGCCGGCCGACATCCTGCAAGTCGTCAACGGCGGCGCTGTTATCACTGCCCGGTTTGGTTCGCGGTCGAAAAAACATGGCCCGGTGCTGCATGGATGGCGATTTGATAGCTCACTGTGCCTCAACTGCTAGGCCTTTGACCAGACTGCGAAAGGTGCTCCAGGTGCGCCTGCGCTCACGCTGTTGGCCGCAGCGGCAGCAGCTGCTGGGCAAACGGCCGCGCGCACGGTTTCATCGGGGTAGATATCGGTATCGCCGCTGATCGCCGGGTCGACCAGGGCGCTGGCCGCGCGATTGGCGTTGGCGAAGAACACTGTGTTGGTCAGCTCGGCGATGGCCTCGGGGCGCAGCATGTAGTCCGATAAAGGTGTGGGCGGCCTTGGGGTGCGGCACGTCGGCGGGAAGCGCCAGGGTGTCGAACCACAACAGGCTGCCTTCACGCGGGATGCGCTACTGCAGCTCGAACGGCTGTTTGGCCTCCAGGGAGCTTTCAGCGGCCATACAGGCGGCGCCGTTGTAGGTCAGCGCCAGGCAGACTTCGCCCTTGGCCAGGTCGTTGATATGCCGGCCGAGCTGGAGCGCCGCCTGCTGCAGGGCCAGCTGCACCTGGCCATCGGCTATTTTTCCGGCAACCAGGCGGCGCTGGATTATCAGCCGCTGTTTCGCGAGCGCCAGGTGCTGTTTTGCGCGGCGCGGCATGGGCTGTTCAGGCGCCCGCAGATCAGCCTGGAAGACCTGCAACAGGCCGACCGGGTGCAGCATCCCTACCGCTTTGTGCAGGCGCGCGAGCCGTTTCAAAGCGCGCCCAGCTCGGCGCAGACCGAACAGCTGGACGGCGCGCTGGCGTTTATCCTCTCCGGCCGGCATATCGGCTACCTGCCCGAACATATCGCCGCGCCCTGGCTGGCCTGCGGCCGCTTGCGCGCATTGCAGGCCGATGAGCTGGGTTTTGCCGTGCAGTTTCACCTGGCCAGCCATCGCGGCCAGTACCCCAGTGATGCGCAGCGGGCGTTTAACGAGGATGTGCTGCGGGCCTTTGCGACGGCTGATCGATAGCACGACAGGCGACCTACGTGTCGCCTGTCGCCGGAAGCGCGTAGCGCCGCGGTGGCTCAGGTGGGCGCTGCCAGTGCGCGGCCAGTTGGTCAATGGCGGCGATGGTGTGGATGATGTCCGCGTGGATGGTGGCGCCGCGCAGTTCTGCCTCAAGCGCATCAGGCTCAGCTTCAAGCTGTAGATGCGGATCAAACAGCCCGGCGGTGACGGGTTGCAACAGGTTCATGGCTCTCTCCTTGCCGCTGAAAAACGGCATGACGGGGTCAGGAGGCAGTGCAATGAAGGGGCGAACGCCCTAAAGGTGGTTGTTATTGGCCGCTTCAGCATTGCCCGATTTGATGACCAGGGCATGACAGTGCGACGCGGTTTTACAGTCTACCGCCTGCGGCGCAGGGTCAAGCCGCACCGCCGGACGGTCAGCCGCGAGCAGTGAGCAAGGGCGGCATCGGGCAGTCGAGGATATCCGCCACCGCGCGCATCAGCTCGGCCTCGGCGGGTTTGATCTGGCCGTCATGCTCGATGCAGCGCGCCATGGCTTTGAGCAGCTGCGGCTTTTGCAGCGGCCAGAGCAGGCTCAGGCGCCGCAATGCAGGTTCCAGCGCCGCTAAGCCACTGGCGCTGGCCGGCAGCAACTGTTCGAGCGGGAATGGCAGCTCGCTGCCGGCATGTTTGAACGCGAGCTGCGCGGCAGGCTCATCCATGCCGCCGGCGCGGGCCAGCAGCGACAGCACCACGCGGGCTTCGTCGGCCAGCTCCTGCAGTTGGTAGCGGCTGGTCTGCGCGCGTACGCCTTCGACATTGCGCTCGACAATGCGCAGCAGCGTCCATTCCAGCAGCGCGACCCGGCCATCGGCGCGAATCAGCAGGGCCAGGTTGGCTTTGAGCGTGGCGAACTGATCGGTCGCCAATTGTTTGAGGGCCGGCATGGCCAGGTCCAGCAGCGGCAAACGCATCCCCGGCGCCAGCAAGCGCAGTGGTTCGCGCAACTGCTCGAGCTGGGCGGCAACCTCGGCGGCAATGCGCGGCTGCAGCAGCTGTAATTGCTGCGCCGCTTGCGCCTCGGCAGGGTCGAGCAACAGGCCGTAGAGCAACGCCTGGGCGCCACTGCAGCTGTGCGCCGCCTCGCTCAAGGCAAGATCCAGCTGCGCCAGGGTGCTACGTGCGGCCAGCAGATGCGCTGCCTGTGGATCGCCAATGGCGCCAATCGCCGCACTCGCCGAGGCCGCGCTCAAGCCCGGAGCAAAGGCGCTCAGATCATGCAGATTGACGGCCGACTCACTGGCCACTGCCGCTGGCGATGCGGAGCTAAGCTGCGCCACATGCGGGTAACGACCATCCCAGCCGGGCGTGATGCGGCGGATGCGCTGATCCAGGGGCGGATGGGTGGCCAGCATGCCGTCCAGCGCCTGACGCACGCCGGCGGCGAAATACATATGGCTGAACTCGGCGGCATGCCCGGCCTGCAGCTGCGAGCCAGACAGATTGCCGCCAATCTTCTTCAACGCCCCGGCGATGCTCTCCGGGTTGCGGGTGTACTGCACCGCCGAAGCGTCGGCAAGAAACTCGCGCTGACGGCTGACGGCGGCCTTGATCAGGTTGCCGAAAAAAGTCCCGGCATAGCCCAGCAGCCACAGCGTGACGCCAATGGCGAGCACGATCGCCACCGAGTTGTTACGGCTGGAACGGCCACTGCGCCCGCTGCTGCGCAGCAGAAAACCGCCAATCAGACCCAGCAGCAGAATGCCGTGCAGCACTGACACCAGACGCGTATTGAGGCGCATATCGCCATGGAAGATATGGCTGAACTCATGGGCAATCACACCCTGCAATTCATCGCGACTGAGCTGACAGATCGCCCCACGGGTAATCCCGATTACTGCATCCTGCGGCGTCAGGCCGGCGGCAAAGGCATTGATCCCGGCATCATCGAACACATACACCGGCGGCACCGAGGTGCCCGAGGCCAGGGCCATTTCCTCCACCACATTGAGCAGCCGGCGCTCTTCGAGGTTCTGTGGCGACAGGTTGATCAAGCGCCCGCCCAACCGCTCGGCGATCGCCTGGCCGCCACGGCTCAGCTGCAGCTGCTTGTACAGACTGCCCAGCAGCACCACGCCGATTACCGCCAGTGCCACGCTGCCCACCAGTGGCCAACTGGGCAGCAGACTGCCTGGGCCATCCAGCAGGCCCAGGGAACTCTGCTCGTTGCCGAATAACTGCCAGATCGCCCCCAGCGCCAGGCTGGCCAGGGTGATCAGGCTAAGCACCGCCAGCACCATCAGAATCAGCAGGCGCCCGCTGTTACGCCGGGCGCGCTCCTGTTGCTCGAAGAAATTCATCGTGCCGAGCCCTTAACTTAGAACGACACCTGCGGCGCTGCCTGAATCGCCACGCTGTCGGCGAACTCCAGCAGGCTGGCGTCCTGGGCGTGGCCGAAGCTGGCGGCCAGCAATACCGGCGGGAACGCCTGTTTGTAGGTGTTGTAGGCCATCACCGCATCGTTGAAGGCCTGACGGGCGAAGGCCACCTTGTTCTCGGTGCTGCTCAACTCTTCACTGAGCTGCTGCATATTCGCCGAGGCCTTGAGGTCCGGGTAGGCCTCCAGCGTCACGTTCAGGCGCCCCAGGGCGCTGTTCAGCAGCCCTTCCGCGCCGCCCAGCTGCGCCATGCTCTGCGCATTGCCCGGCTGCGCCGCAGCGGCCTTGAGCCCGGTCACCGCGTTATTGCGCGCGGCAATCACCGCCTCCAGGGTTTCCCGTTCATGGGCCATATAGCCCTTGGCAGTTTCCACCAGATTAGGGATCAGGTCATAGCGACGCTTGAGCTGCACCTCGATCTGCGCAAAGGCGTTCTGGAAGCGGTTACGCAGGGCCACCAGCTGGTTGTAGATGCCAATCACGTAAAAGATCAGCGCGGCGACAACCGCCAGGAAAATCAGCGTGGAGATGGACATGGGGCAATCCTTATCGCATGCGGGAGAAAAACAGATGGTAGCGGAAAAGCGCTGCAGCGAATGCTCACCGGCGCACCCTGGCGGCATGCCCAGGTAACGCCAATCCCAAAGCCAACTTACACAGCGTCATACCGCCCGGCTATGGCGCAGAAAAACCTTGGCAAAATAGACCGACCGGTCTATATATTTAATCCATGAAAAAGACCACGACCCGCGACAAACTGATCCACGCCATGGCCGATGCCCTGCAACGCAAGGGACTGCATGGCGTTGGCCTGAATGAACTACTGGAAATTGCCGGCGCGCCCAAGGGCAGCCTTTACCACCACTTCCCGGGCGGTAAAAGCGAGCTGGCGGTGGCGGCTATCGAGCATATCAGCCGGCATATCGACGGCCTGTTCAGCCAGCTTTTTGCTCAGCAGCCGGACCCGCTCAAGGCGCTACACCACTGGTTGCAAGGCGCCCTGCAGCAGCTGGAGACCAGCCAGTTCGAGCGCGGTTGCCCGCTGGCCACCATCGCCCTGGAAAGCGGTCCGGAAGATCTAGAAATTCGCGCCGCTCTGCAGCGCAGTTTCACCGCCGTGCGCCAGGCCCTGAGCGCGCAACTGCATGCCTACGGCTACCCCAGCGAACAGGCGGATAACCTCGCCGCGCTGTTTGTCGCGTTGTATGAAGGCGGGCTGCTGCAAGCCCGCGTGGCCGGCAGCAGCGAGCCCCTCAAGCGCGCCGCCACTGCCCTGTTCAACCTGACCCGCGAACAGTTTCCCGGAGGAGTCCGCCCATGAACACACCAGCCATCCTTAGCGAAACCCTGCAACTGCCGGCCCTCGACGGTTATCCGCTCACCGCCACGCTGTACCACGCCCCGCAGCCGCTGGCGCAACTGGTCATCGCCGGGGCCACCGGCGTGCCCCAGGGTTTCTACCGCCGCTTTGCCGAGTATGCGGCGCAGCGCGGCTACAGCACCCTGACCCTGGATTATCGTGGCATCGGCCACTCCAAGCCGGCCAGCCTGCGCGGCTTTGCCATGGATTACCTGGACTGGGCGCACCTCGACCTGGCCGCTGCGGTCGATCAGCACCGTCACCCGCAGCGGCCGCTGTATATGGTCGGCCATTCCTTTGGCGGGCATGCCTTCGGCCTGCTGCCGAACCATGATCAGGTTCAGGGTTTCTACACCTTCGGCACCGGAGCCGGCTGGCACGGCTGGATGCCCAAAGCCGAGCAGCTACGCGTGCTGACCATGTGGCGACTGATCGGCCCACTGCTGACCCGCTACAAGGGCTACCTGGCCTGGAGCAAACTGGGCATGGGCGAGGATTTGCCGCTGGGCGTGTACCAGCAGTGGAAACGCTGGTGCAGCTACCCGCGCTATTTCTTCGAAGACCCGCAGATGCCGGATCTGGCCGAGCGCTTCGCCCAGGTCAGCACACCGATCATTGCCGCCAACGCCCTGGACGACCTGTGGGCCCCGCCCGCCTCACGCGACGCCTTTATGGCCGCCTACAGCGCCGCGCCCTATCAGGCACGGACCATCGACTCCGCCACCAGCATCGGCGCCATCGGCCATATGGGCTACTTCCGCCCGGCTGCGCAGACGCTGTGGGATGAAACGCTGAACTGGTTTGCCGAGCTGCAGGCACAGCGCCAAGTCGTCTGATCAGCGGACAGCCGTAGGTCAAGCCGAGCGGTAAGCGAGGTATGTCGCTTGGCGAGCGCGACGGCCCGAAGGGTGGCTGCCATGGATGGCAAGCCATAAAAAAGAAAACCCCGCATTGCGGGGTCTTTGCAGACTGTTTGCTGACATCCTTGATCTGCTTGCCATCCTGGCAGCTGTCCCACGTATCCTTGTTGCTAAAGTGCGCTTCCTGCGCGACGTCCACAGGCAGCAGATTAGCCATCGGCCGGTACCCGGCATAGTGGCGATCTGCAGCACGCCATGTAAGCCAAAACCTACACGGGGTGTTTTCCAGTAGAACCGAGCAAAAGCTCGGCTTTATTTTGTGACGCAGGTCTTGTTAGACTCGAGCTTGTCTTACAAAAACAACAGACCCCGTCAACGGCGGTCATTGGGGCCACATATGCGCTCATTGCTTCTTGCCATCGGCTGCCTGGCAGCCAGCATCAGCCTACCCGCCCTGGCCAAAGGGCAAGGTCAACTTGCCGATCCCAAAGCCGCCGTGCAACTGTTCTGGAGCCAACTCTACGGCCAGGGCGGTAGCACGCTGTATTGCGGCAAAGCCTTCAGTGAGGAAAGCGGCCAGCTTAAGGCCAGTGCCATCTACAGCAGCAAACAGCTGAAAAGCGCCCTGCGCTGCGTCACCAACCGTCAGTGCGGGATCATGAACCCGGAATACGGGTACATCGCATCCGATCTGCACAACCTCTACCCGGCCATGACCCGCGTCGAACTGGCGCGCCGCAACGCGCAATTTGGCGAGCTGGACGACAGTGTGCCGAGCAAGTTCGCCGATATCGACTGCGATATGAAAACCAGCTTTAAGTTGGTGGAGCCGCGCGACGCGGCCAAGGGCAACATCGCGCGGGCGATCTTCTATATGCATGTCGAATACGACCTGCCCATCGTCGGCCAGGTGCAGATGTACAAGAAGTGGCACCAGATGGACCCGCCGGATGCCGAAGAAAAGGCCCGCAACGACAAGATTGCCAGCCTGCAAGGCACGCGCAACCGCTTTATCGATAATCCCGAGCTGGTCGATCAGTTGATCGCCAACTAAGTCGCGCTTAGCGGCGGCGGTTAAGGGTCGAGCGCAGCTTGTAGCGGTCGCCTGGGTGGATCAGCCGGGCGTAGCTGATCAGGTGCTCATCCGACCAGGTACGGCGGATCACGCTCAGGCATGGCGCGGCCGGGTCGATCTCCAGCCAGGCGGCCACCTGCGCCTCCACCCGCACCGCCTCGACCACATGCTCGACATCACTGATCGGGCAGCTGGCCACCAGCACCTCGTTGGGCGTCTGCTTGGAAAAGTCGCTGTGCAGGTAATGCGGCACCCAGCGCGGATTGACGAAGCGATCTTCCAGCTGGATCGGCACGCCATCCTCGCGGTGCACCAGAATGCTGTGGAACACCTCGCCGCCCAGGCGCAGCCCCAGGCGCAGGGCCACCTCGTCGTCCGCCGCCAGCGCTTCGCAACGAATGATGTCATTGCTGTAGGCATGCCCACGGCCACGCACCTCGGTGGCGATATTCAGCACTTCATGCAGGGAAGATTCGGCCTTGCGGTCGCTGACAAAGGTGCCCAGACCGGCCTGGCGGCTCAGGTAGCCCTGCTGCACCAGGTTGTTGATCGCCTTGTTGGCGGTCATCCGGCTCACGGCGAAATCCCGCGCCAGCTGCTCTTCCGGCGGAATCTGATGATTGACCGGATAGGCGCCGCTGTGGATGCGCTCCAGGAGGAATGCTTCGATCGCCTTGTAGCGCGGGGTTGTACTGCTCACAGCGGCTCCTTGGAATTACCCGGTGCGCCGATGATAGCGAGCCCCCATGGGCGGCGCCATGTGCGCAACCCATAGGCAGGCGTGCGCTGCCATCAGAGCAGCATGGCGGCAATCCAGCCGGCGGCGAGCAGCGGCAGGTTGAAGTGCAGGAAGGTCGGCACCACGGTGTCCCAGATATGGTCGTGCTGGCCATCGGCATTCAGCCCGGCGGTTGGCCCGAGGGTCGAGTCCGAAGCCGGCGAGCCGGCATCACCGAGGGCCGCGGCGGTGCCCACCAGGGCGATAATGGCCAGTGGCGAGAAACCGAAGCTGATGCCCAGTGGCACATAGATGGCGGCGATAATCGGCACGGTGGAGAAGGACGAGCCGATGCCCATGGTGATCAGCAAGCCCACCAGCAACATGATCAGCGCCGCCAGGCCACGGTTGTCACCAATCAGCTCCACCGAGCCACTCACCAGAGCCGGCAGTTCGCCGGTGGCCTTCATCACCGCGGCAAAACCAGCGGCGGCGATCATGATAAAGCCGACCAGGGCCATCAAACGCATGCCCTGGGTGAACACATCGTCTTGCTCGGCCCAACGGATCACCCCGCTGACCGAGATCACGGCGAAGCCGACCAGGCCGCCGAACACCATGGAACCGCTCCACAACTGCACGCCCAAGGCCAGCAGCAGGGCCAGGGCGATCAGGCCGAGCTGACGCCCACTGAGCGGCGTGCTGCTGGCCGTGAGGTGTTCGCCGGCCACCGGCAGCTCCTCATAGACCCGCTTGCGCCGGTAACTGAAGGCCGCGATAACCAGCCCCAGCACCATACCCAACGCCGGAATCAGCATCGCCTGAGGCGCCATGTCGCGGCTGACCATCAGCCCCTGGGCGTTGCCGGACTGGTTGATATTGCCGATCAGGATGTCGTTGAGAAAGATGGTGCCGAAGCCGATCGGCAGCGACATATAGGTCACGGTGATGGCGAAGGTAATGGCGCACGCGGTCAGACGACGATCCAGCTGCAGGCGGTTCATCACATGCAGCAACGGCGGCACCAGAATCGGGATAAAGGCGATATGCACCGGAATGATGGTCTCGGCGGCAAAGCCGGCGAGGATCAGGCTGGCCAGCATGCCCCATTTGACCAGGGCCAGTTCGCCGCCTTGATGCTGGCTGCGCCCCAGGTGCTCGACCACCCGCGCCGACAGCCGTTGGGCGATACCGGTGCGCGACAGCGCCACGGCGAAGGCGCCCAGGGTGGCATAGGCCAGCGCGACCCCGGCCCCACCACCCAGGCCCTGGTTAAAGGCCTCGATAATCTCGCCAATCGGCATGCCCGCCGTCAGCCCACCCACCACGGCCGCCACTACCAGGGCGAAGACCACAGACACCCGCAGCATCGACAAGGTGACCATGACCAATACCGCCAATACGATTGAATTCATTGCGACTCCTCTTGTTATTGTTTTTTTGCGTCAAAAAGGCCCCATGACCCGCGTCAAAACGCGGGCCAGAGGGGTGTTGCAGGGGACGATCAGCCCAGCGAGGGCAGCAGCCCGGCCGGCAGCAGTGGGTTCAGCACACGGCTGGCCAGCAGCTGATTGGCCGCGGCGATATCCGGGGCGAAGAAGCGGTCTTCCACGTAGTACGCCACCTGCTCGCGCAGGGCCTGACGGGCCTGTTCCAGCAGCGGCGAGCTTTTCAGCCCTTCGCGGAAATCCAGGCCCTGGCAGGCCCCCAGCCATTCGATGGCCAGCACGCCACGGGTGTTGGCGGCCATTTCCCACAGGCGCTTACCGGCGGCCGGAGCCATGGACACGTGGTCTTCCTGGTTGGCCGAAGTCGGCAGGCTGTCGACGCTGTGCGGATGGGCCAGAGCCTTGTTCTCGCTGGCCAGGGCGGCGGCGGTGACCTGGGCGATCATAAAGCCGGAGTTGACCCCGCCATTGGCCACCAGAAATGGCGGCAGCTGGGACATATGCTTGTCCATCATCAGCGAGGTACGCCGCTCGCTCAGCGCGCCGATTTCGGCGAGGGCCAGGGCGATATTGTCGGCGGCCATGGCCACCGGTTCGGCGTGGAAGTTGCCACCGGAAATCACGTCGCCTTCGGCGGCGAACACCAGCGGGTTATCCGACACCGCGTTGGCTTCCACCGCCAACACTTCGGCGGCTTGGCGCAGCTGAGTCAGGCAGGCGCCCATGACCTGGGGCTGGCAGCGCAACGAATAGGGGTCCTGCACCTTGTCGCAAGCCTGGTGGGAGCGCCCCACTTCGCTGCTGGCACCGAGTAGGTGGCGATAGATCGCCGCGGCATCGATCTGCCCACGCTGGCCACGGGCCGCGTGGATGCGCGGATCGAACGGCGCGCGTGAGCCCAGGGCGGCCTCCACGGTCAGGCCGCCGCAGACGGTGGCGGCGGCGAACAGGTCCTCGGCCTCGAACAACCCGCGCAGCGCGTAGGCGGTGGACACCTGGGTGCCGTTAAGCAGCGCCAGGCCTTCCTTGGCGGCCAGGGTCATCGGCTCAAGACCGGCGATAGCCAGCGCCTCGCTGGCCGGCAGCCACTGGCCCTTGTGCCGCGCCTGGCTTTCGCCGAGCAACACCAGGGACATATGCGCCAATGGCGCGAGATCGCCAGAGGCGCCCACAGAGCCCTTGAGCGGAATATGCGGGTAGACCTCGGCATTGATCAGGGCGATCAGCGCCTCGATCACCTGCAGACGGATACCGGAGAAGCCGCGCGCCAGGCTGTTGACCTTGAGCAGCATGATCAGCCGCACCATGGCGTCGTCCAGCGGCTCGCCGATGCCGGCGGCGTGGGACAGCACCAGGGAGCGCTGGAGTTTTTCCAGGTCTTCGGTGGCGATGCGGGTCGAGGCCAGCAGGCCGAAACCGGTGTTGATGCCGTAGGCGGTGCGGCCCTCGGCGATGATGCCGTTGACGCAGGCCACACTGGCCTCGATGCCGGCGTGGGCGCTGTCATCCAGGCGCAGCGTGAGCGGCGCCTGGTAGGCGGCGCGCAGTTGGGCCAGGCTCAGTTGGCCGGGGGTCAGGGTAAACAGGCTCATGCTTGGGCTCCTTGGGTAGCAGCGATCATCGGCAGGTCGAGGCCCTGCTCTTTGGCGCAATCGGTGGCAATTTCATAACCGGCATCGGCGTGACGCATCACCCCGGTGCCCGGATCGTTGCGCAGCACGCGGCCGAGACGGGCGCGGGCTTCCGGGGTGCCATCGGCGACTATCACCACCCCGGAATGCTGCGAGTAGCCCATACCGACGCCGCCACCGTGGTGCAACGACACCCAGGTCGCGCCGCCGGCGGTATTCAGCAGGGCGTTGAGCAGCGGCCAGTCGGAGACGGCATCGGAGCCGTCCATCATGGCTTCGGTTTCACGGTTGGGGCTGGCCACCGAACCGGAGTCGAGGTGGTCGCGGCCGATCACGATCGGTGCCTTCAGCTCGCCGCTGGCGACCATGTCGTTGAACGCCTGGGCCAGACGCGCGCGGTCCTTCAGGCCAACCCAGCAGATGCGTGCCGGCAGGCCCTGGAAGCTGATGCGCTCGCGGGCCATGTCCAGCCAGTTGTGCAGGTGGGCGTCGTCGGGGATCAGTTCCTTGACCTTGGCGTCGGTCTTGTAGATGTCCTCGGGGTCGCCGGACAGCGCCACCCAGCGGAACGGGCCGATACCCTGGCAGAACAGCGGGCGGATATAGGCCGGCACGAAACCGGGGAAGTCGAAGGCGTTGTCGACGCCCTCCTGCAGGGCCATCTGGCGGATATTGTTGCCGTAGTCGAAGGTCGGCACGCCCATCTGCTGGAAGGCCAGCATGGCGCGCACATGCACGGCCATGGACTGCTTAGCGGCCTTGACCACCAGCGCCTCCTCGCTCTTGCCGCGAGCGACGTACTCGTCCCAACTCCAGCCGGCCGGCAGGTAGCCGTGACGCGGGTCGTGGGCGCTGGTCTGGTCGGTGACCATATCCGGGCGCACGCCACGGCGTACCAGTTCCGGGAGGATCTCGGCGGCGTTGCCACAGAGGGCGATGGACACCGCCTGGCCTGCGCTGCAGTACTTGTCGAGGCGCGCCAGGGCGTCGTCCAGATCAGTGGCCTGCTCGTCGACATAGCGGGTCTTCAGGCGGAAATCGATACGCGATTGCTGGCACTCGATATTCAGCGAGCAGGCGCCGGCCAGGGTCGCCGCCAGGGGCTGGGCGCCGCCCATACCACCCAACCCCGCCGTCAATACCCAACGGCCCTTGAGGTCGCCGCCGTAGTGCTGACGACCGGCCTCGACGAAGGTTTCATAGGTGCCCTGGACGATGCCCTGGCTGCCGATATAGATCCAGCTGCCGGCGGTCATCTGGCCGTACATGGCCAGGCCCTTGGCATCCAGCTCGTTGAAGTGCTCCCAGGTGGCCCAGTGCGGCACCAGGTTGGAGTTGGCCAGCAGCACCCGCGGCGCATCCTTGTGGGTCTCGAACACGCCCACCGGCTTGCCGGACTGGATCAGCAGGGTCTGGTTATCGTCCAGGCGGGTCAGCACCTCGACGATCTTGTCATAGCACTCCCAGTTGCGCGCGGCGCGGCCGATGCCGCCGTACACCACCAGCTCCTTGGGGTTCTCGGCCACTTCCGGGTCGAGGTTGTTCATCAGCATGCGCAGCGGCGCTTCGGTCAGCCAGCTCTTGGCGGTCAGCGTGGTGCCACGGGCGGCGCGGATTTCGGTGTCGCGGAAGAGGCTCATTGCGGGCTCCTGTTCTTGTTAGCTGTAAGGTTCGGGCTCAGTGAGCCAGGGTGAGTAGATGAATCAGGCGCGCCGCCAGCTTGGCGGTACGGCTGTCGATGTCGTGTTCGGGGTTGAGTTCGGCCAGGTCGGCCAGGCGCAGCTTGCCGCTGTCGCGCACGCTTTCCAGCAGCGGCTCGAGCAGCGCCAGGGGCACGCCGCGGGCAGCCGGGGCACTGACCCCGGGGGCCTCGCAGGCCGGCAGCACGTCGATATCGATGGTCAGGTAGATCGCATCGCAGCCGGCGATAAAGGCCTGCAGCTCGGCGTCGATGCTGGCCAGGCTGGCTTCGCGAATCTCGCGGTCTTCGCGCACCAGCACATTCAGATCAAAGGCGCGCTGGAATAACGCGCGGGTGTTGCTGGCACGGCTGACGCCGAGGCAGGCATAGGCGAACGGCCAGCCGCGGGCGGCGCACTGCTCGGCGATCTGCGCGAAGGGCGTGCCGGAGGAGCGGGCGTGGGCCGGGTCGCGCAGGTCGAAATGCGCGTCGAAATTGATAATGCCGATACGCGGCGCGGCCTTTTGTGATGAGCCGCCAGCCATATGCGCGGCAATGCCCTGCCAGCTGCCGAAGGCCACCTCATGGCCGCCACCCAACACGATCGGCAGATGCCCGGCATCCAGCAGGGCGCAGACGTTATGCCCAAGGCGCGCCTGGGCGCTTTCCAGATCGCCATCGGCGCACAGCACATCACCGGCATCATAGGCCGGACCCTGACGGTGCCAGGCCAGGTTGGCCAGGGCCTTACGCATCGCCAGCGGACCATTGACCGCACCCACACGGCCCTGGTTACGGCGTACCCCTTCGTCGCTGGCAAAACCGAGCAGGGCTACGCCCGGCTGGCTGTCCGCGCTCAGCGCCTGAATGCGCTGGTGCCAGCGCGGGCTGTCGGCTTCCGGGTCGATGCGGCCCTGCCAGAGCTGCATGGAATGGCGATCAGCGTGCATGGGTGTTGGCCTCTTTGCTGTGACTAATGACGCCGTTGAAGATGCGCTGACGCAGCCGCCCCGGCTGCACCGCATAGGCCAGCTCGGCGGGTTGCTGCACAGCCCACAGGCACAGGTCGGCGGGGGCCCCAACCTCGATCCGCCCCAGGTCAGGGCGGCCGAGGGCGCGGGCGGCATGGGCGGTCATACCGGCCAGGGCTTCGCGCGGGGTCAAACGGAACAGGGTGCAGGCCTGGTTAAGGCACAGGGTCGGAAAGCAGATCGGCGAGGTGCCGGGGTTGCCATCACTGGCCAGCGCCATCGGCACGTTGTACTGACGCAGCAGGGCGATGGGCGGCAACTGGGTTTCGCGCAGGGTATAAAAGGCCCCCGGCAACAGGGTGGCCACGGTGCCGGCGGCGGCCATGGCCTGCACCCCGGCCTCGTCGAGGAACTCGATATGGTCGGCCGAGAGCCCCTGATACCGTGCGGCCAGAGCGCTGGCGCCCTGATTGGACAATTGCTCGGCATGCACCTTGAGCGCCAGACCGTGGCGCTGCGCGGCCTGGAACACCAACTCGCACTGCGCCGGGCTAAAGGCGATGGTTTCGCAGAACACATCCACTGCATCGGCCAGGCCCTCGGCCACGGCCGCCGGGATCATCTCGTTGCACACCAGGGCGATATAGCCGTCGCTGTCGCCGGCATATTCCGGCGGCAGGGCGTGGGCACCGAGCAGCGTGGTGGTGATGCGCAGCGGCAGCATCTGACCAAGGCGGCGCGCCACGCGCAGCATCTTCAGCTCATCGTCGACAGTCAGGCCATAGCCGGATTTGATTTCCAGGGTGGTCACGCCGTCATCCAGCAGCGCCTGCACACGCGGCAGGCTCTGCGCCAGCAACTCGTCCTCGCTGGCGGCGCGGGTGGCGCGCACGGTGCTGAGGATGCCGCCGCCGGCCTTGGCGATCTCGGCGTAGCTGGCACCTTCAAGGCGCTGCTCGAATTCAGCGGCGCGGTTGCCGGCATAGACCAAATGGCTATGGCAATCCACCAGGCCCGGGGTCATCACCCCGCCGCGCCCGGCCTCGATGGCGCCCTCGGCCAACGCCTCGGGAAACGCGCCGGTCGGCCATAGACCCGCCACCTTGCCATCCGCCACCAGCAGATTGATCGGCTCGGCCAGCGTGGTCAGGCCATCGAAGAGGCAGAGCTCGCGCCAGAGCAGGCGCGGGGCGGACGGGGACATGGAACTCTCCTTGAGCGAACTTGTATATACAATAGAAGTTGGCCAGCCAGTCGTCAACCCCGTTCGTCAGCAAAGAATTGCCGCAACACAGCCCCTATGAAAGCGCCACAACCGGGTAAACCCACATAAATCATCGAGATAGATGGCGCATATAGCCCAGCAATGGCCACCTGCAGCAGACCCACGGCAGGCGTCGGCTCGCCTGCGGGCTGTCCAGCAGCCAGCCTTTAATGTATATACATATGCAAACAGCCGATATGAGTACCCGCCGTGAGCATCCGCATTATCGACAGCCATACCGCCCGCCAACTGCCGTGGAAGAACGGCAAGGGGGTCACCCTGGAGCTGGCCATCGCCCCGCCCGGCGCCGGCCTGGACGATTTCGACTGGCGCATCAGCAGTGCGCGGGTGGCGGGCGCAGGCCCCTTCTCCCACTTCCCCGGCATCGACCGCAGCCTGGGCCTGCTTAGCGGCGCGGGCATGCGCCTACATCTGCCCGAGCAACCAAGCTTGCGTCTGGATATACACAACCCAGTGCTGAGCTTTACCGGCGAGCTGGATGTGCAGGCCGAACTACTGGATGGCCCGGTGCAGGACTTCAATCTGATGAGCCGCCGTAGCCACTGGCAACATCGCCTGCAGTATCTGGAACTGCAGGGCCAGCAGTGGCTCGACAGCAGCGCTGTGCTGTTTATCTACTGCTGCAGCAGCGCAGGTCTGACGTGCACCAGGGTCGACAGCGCGCCCATCGGCCTGAACGCCGGCCAAGGCCTGTTACTGGAAGACGAAGTCGGCCCGTGGCGGCTAACTAGCCAGGGCCGCAGCGGCCTTTACCTGGCGCGGCTGGCGCCGGCTACTGCGGGCCAGGAGGTGGTCTGCTAAGCGACAGCTTGATTGAGCGGCAGAGAAATCCCGGCCCGTAAAACGCCAAAGCCCCGGCACATGGCCGGGGCTTTGGCATTACAAGTAAGGCGTAGACACTGTTTCGGGTCTCGCGAGCTAGAGCGAGACAAGGCGAAAACAGCCAAGGAAGCGGAGTTTACTGGCTGTAAATGAGCATTCCGCGGCTGTTTTCAACGCAGTATCGCCGACGCGCAGCAGATCCGAGACAGCGTCTTAGAACTGCGCGGCGTCGAGCAGATACAGCGACTCGCTACCGGCTTTGACCGAAGCCGTCAGCGAGTGGATGCGCGGCAGCAGGCGAGCGAAGAAGAAACGCGCGGTGCCCAGCTTGCTCACGTAGAACTCGTCCTGATCCTGCTTGGCCAGCGCGGTGCGCGCCATCAGCGCCCACATATAGGCGTAGGCGGTGTAGCCGAACACCTGCAGGTACTCGACCGAGGCGGCACCGACTTCGTTGGGGTTGGCCTTGGCGCGTTCCAGCAGGTCGCTGGTCATCAGTTCCAGGTTGGCGATGGCGTCTTTCAGCGGCTCGACAAACTCGCTCAAGCTGCTGTCTGCCGAGTCGGTAAAGGCCTTGATCTCTTCGGCGAAGTGCTTGTAAAAGGCGCCGCCGCTGCCGACCACTTTACGGCCGACCAGATCGAGCGCCTGGATACCGTTGGTGCCTTCGTAGATCTGGGTGATGCGGCAGTCGCGGATCAGCTGCTCCTGGCCCCACTCACGGATAAAGCCGTGGCCGCCGAAGATCTGCTGGCCGTGTACGGTGGTTTCCAGCGCCATATCGGTGAGGAAGGCCTTGGCTACCGGGGTCAACAGGGCCACCAGCTCTTCCGCGCGCTTGCGGGTAGCAGCGTCTTCGCTGTACTTGGCGGTGTCGAGTTGCATGGCCACGTAGCTGGAGAAGGCACGACCGCCCTCGTTCAGCGCTTTCATGGTCAGCAGCATGCGGCGCACGTCCGGATGGACGATGATCGGGTCGGCGGCTTTGTCCTTGGCTACAGGGCCGGTCGGCGCGCGACTCTGGATACGGTCGCGGGCGTATTCCACGGCGTTCTGGTAGCTGCGCTCGCCCAGGGACAGACCCTGGATGCCCACGCCCAGACGCTCGTAGTTCATCATGGTGAACATGGCAGCGAGGCCCTTGTTCGGCGCATCGACTATCCAGCCGGTGGCGCCGTCGAAGTTCATCACGCAGGTAGCCGAGGCCTTGATGCCCATCTTGTGCTCGATGGAGCCGCAGGACAGCGCGTTTTTCTCACCCAGGGAGCCGTCAGCATTGACCATGACCTTCGGCACCAGGAACAGCGAGATGCCTTTCGGGCCCGCCGGGGCGTCCGGCAGCTTGGCCAGTACCAGGTGGATGATGTTCTCGGTCAGGTCATGCTCACCACCGGTGATAAAGATCTTGGTACCGGAAATCTTGTAGCTGCCATCGGCCTGGGGTTCGGCCTTGGTGCGGATAATCCCTAAGTCGGTGCCGGCGTGCGGCTCGGTCAGGCACATGGAGCCCGCCCAGACGCCGGAATACATGTTCGGCAGGTATTTTTCTTTCAGCTCTTCGCTGGCGTGGGCGTTGATCGACAGGCAGGCGCCGGCGGTCAGCATTGGATACAGGCCGAACGACAGGTTGGCCGAGTTGACCATTTCCTCGACCTGGGCCGAGATCGCCTTGGGCATGCCCATGCCGCCGAATACCGGGTCACCACCGACACCGACCCAGCCGCCTTCGGCGTAGGTTTTGTAGGCCTGGGGGAAGCCGGCCGGGGTTTTCACCGCGCCGTCAGCCCAGGAGCAGCCTTCTTCGTCGCCGCTGCGGTTCAGCGGGGCGATCACGCCGCCGGTGACCTTGCCGGCTTCTTCGAGAATCGCGGCGGCGGTGTCTTCATCGACCACTTCAGCCAGGGCCGGTAACTGGGCCCACAGCTTGGAAACTTCAAACACTTCATTGAGCACGAAGCGCATATCGCGCAGGGGAGCTTTGTAGTCGGCCATGGGGCAATTCCTCAAGCGAAGCAACAGGTATACAAACGTGCGGAAAGTCTAACCGAACAACTTTTTAGACACATAGCGTCGCGTAACGACCAACTGGTCACCATTCGTTTGATCGGCCGCGCCCAGTAAAAACCCGCCAAGTGGCGGGCCCTTACGTGCGCGCACCGTCCGTCAGAGAGCGAAGTGTTCAGCCGGCAAACGCATCAAACACTCACTGCCCGCTTCGGCACCGGCCAGGTGGCTGGCGGTGCGCGGCAACAGGCGCTTGAAGTAGAACGCGCAGGTGGCCAGCTTGGCCTGATAGAACGCCGCCTCGCCTGCGCCCGCCGCCAGCTGCTGCTCGGCAACCAGGGCCATACGCAGCCAGAAGTAGGCCAGGATGACGTAGCCGGAGTACATCAGGTAATCCATCGAGGCAGCACCGACTTCGTCCGGATTGTGCATCGCCGCCATGCCGATCTTCTGGGTCAGCGCGCCCCACTGCTGATTCAGCGTCGCCAGTTGCGCCACATAGCCCTTGAGCTGCGGGTGCTCGGCCTCGGCCTCGCAGAACTTGTGGACGATCTTGGTAAAGCCGCGCAGCAGCTTACCCTGGCTGCCGAGCACCTTGCGCCCGAGCAGGTCGAGGGCCTGGATGCCGTTGGTGCCTTCATAGATAGGTGCGATGCGGCAGTCACGCACCAGCTGCTCCATGCCCCACTCGCGGATAAAACCGTGGCCGCCGAACACCTGCATGCCGTGGTTGGTCACCTCCAGGCCGGTCTCGGTCATAAAGGCTTTGCAGATCGGCGTGAGGAAGGCCAACAGGTTCTCCGCCTCCTCACGCTGCTCGGCGCTGTCACCGCGATGGGCCTGATCGATCAGCTGTGCGGTGAAATAGGCCAGCGCGCGGTTGCCTTCGTTGAAGGCCTTCATGGTCAGCAACATACGCCGCACATCGGGATGCACGATGATCGGGTCGGCGGCTTTTTCCGGAGCCTTCGGCCCAGTCAGCGCACGCATCTGCAGGCGCTCAGTGGCGTATTTGATCGCACCCTGGAAGCTGGTTTCACCCAGACACAGGCCCTGCATGCCGGTGCCCAGGCGCGCGTGGTTCATCATGGTGAACATGCAGTTGAGGCCCTTGTTGGCCTCGCCGATCAGGTAACCGGTGGCGCTGTCGAAGTTCATCACGCAGGTGGCCGAGGCCTTGATGCCCATCTTGTGCTCGATCGAGCCGCAGCTGACGCCATTGCGCGCCCCTGCTTCGCCATCAGCGTTGGGCAGGAACTTGGGCACGATAAACAGCGAGATGCCCTTAGTGCCAGCCGGCGCGTCGGGCAGCTTGGCCAGCACCAGATGGACGATGTTCTCGCTCATGTCGTGCTCGCCGGCGGAGATAAAAATCTTGCTGCCGCTGACCGCGTAGCTGCCATCGGCCTGGGGCACGGCGCGGGTCTTGATCAGGCCCAGGTCGGTGCCGCAGTGGGCTTCGGTCAGGCACATGGTGCCGGTCCAGCGGCCTTCGGTGAGTTTGCTCAGGTAGATCTGCTTCTGCGCTTGCGTGCCGTGGGCGTGGATCGCCGACATCGCGCCGTGGGTCAGGCCGGGGTACATGCCCCAGGAGGTGTTGCTGGCGCCGACCATCTCGCTAATGATCAAGCCCAGCGAATGCGGCAAACCCTGACCGCCGTAGGCCGGATCGGCCGCCAGGCCATTCCAGCCGCCTTCGACGTACTGGGCAAAGGCTTCCTTAAAGCCCTTGGGCGTGGTCACCACGCCATCGTTGATCTGACATTCCTCTTCATCGCCGGAGCGGTTTAGCGGGGCCAGCACCTGCTCGCAGAACTTCGCGCCCTCGGCGAGGATCGCGCTGACCATATCTGGCGTTGCATCGCTGGCCCCCATCGCGGCGTAGCCGGCATGAAAGTCGAAGACCTCGTCGATCAAAAACTGCATATCGCGCAGGGGGGCTTTGTACTCGGGCATGCTGGCTTCTCCGTCAGCTAGAGCGTGGGTTAGCTCTATACGCTACGACTCATGCGGCGCGCCAACAATCACCGTGCAGATGCTGAATACACTGCCATTAGCCGGCGGTCTTAACCCCGCGCGGTATCCAGCTTGACCGCCCCGCGCCGCTGGCCATAACTGCGCACGCAATTACGCCCGGCGCCCTTGGCGTTATACAGCGCCTGGTCGGCGGCCTTGAGTACCTCTTCCGGGCTGCGCTGCTCCAGCCCGCGCTCGGCCACGCCCATGCTGACGGTCACCGACACCTGATTGGCGGCACTGCCAGCCCGCCGCGTCCTGCCCTGTTTATCGTCCTGCGGGCGCTGCTGTTTATCGCGCAGCTGGATACGGTAGGTCTCGATGGCCTGACGGATCACTTCAAGGTGCGGCAGGCACTCGTCGAGGGTCTTGCCGGGGAACAGCAGGGTGAATTCCTCACCGCCATAGCGGTAGGCCTTGCCCCCGCCGCCGATCTTGCGCAGCTGAGCGGCGACCAGGCGCAGCACCTGATCGCCAACATCGTGGCCGTGAGAGTCGTTGAATTTCTTGAAATGATCGACGTCGGCCATGGCGATCACATAACTGCGGCCCAAACGCTGCAGGCGTTCATTCAAGGCGCGCCGCCCCGGCAGACCGGTAAGCTCATCGCGGAAAGCCATCTGATAGGCCTCGTGCGCCACCGCGGCAACCAGAATCAGCATGATCTGGCTGCTCATCACATTCAGCGCATTGGCCAGGACAAAGGTGTTCGGCAGCATCCACAGCAGGCCGCACAGCCCCAGCAGCTGCGCCGCATGCAGCGGCCGTGGCGCGCGCAGGTACTGCACTGTCAGCAGAATCAGGCCGAGGATAAACAGCGGATAGGCCAGCTGCACCAGCGCCAACCACTCGACCTGCAGCGCCGGCCAGCGCACCAAGGATAACCAGTGCAGCAACGCCTCGGGAAAACGCTGCGCCAGGCCCACCGCCACCGCACTGACCGCGAGCAGCACGGCCGCGCGGGCAATCAGGTCCTGCAGCAGATGGGTACGCTCCTGCCAGGCGGCGTAGAGGCTGTAGAGCAGCGGCAACAACAGGCTGCACAGATGGAAGATCAGCGCCGCATCACTACGTACCTGCCCCGTGGCGCGGAAATGATCGACCTGGCTATCGAGCAGGAAGTAGCCGAGGTACAGCGTCAGCAGCAGAAACACCTCGCGCTGGCGGCCATACACCAGGCAGAACGCGCCACCGAGCAACAGCAGCAGGGTGGGCAGCACATTGAACAGTGAGGTGAAAAACTCGCTCAGCTCCGCCAGCCGCGCCAACAGCAAGCCGCCGAACAGAAGCAGCAGTGAAGGCAGAAAATGACTGAAGCGCAGAGCAGCAAGACGCGACAAGACGGGTTCCACGCAGCGATAAAAAGTAGATAACACCGCGCAGTTTGCCTGTAACGAGAACATTTCGCACGGAACCTGGCAGGCAAATCGACAAGCTGAGAGGGACTTTTTATTCGCATAAAAAAACCGCTACCCCAAGGGGCAGCGGTTTTCTTGACCGAAAAGGACTAAGGCTTAGTAGCCCAGGGCGAAGTCTTCTTCGGCCATGTCCATCAGGTTGCCTGCGCCAGACAGCATCGCCTCTACGTGCGTACGGGTACGCGGCAGAATACGGGCGAAGTAGAAGTTGGCGGTCTGCAGCTTGGCTTTGTAGAAGGCCTCGTCTTCAGCACCGGCAGCAATCTTCTCGGCAGCCAGGCGCGCCATGTCGGCCCAGAAGTAAGCCAGGCAGGCATAACCGGAGTACATCAGGTAATCCACCGAAGCGGCACCGACTTCTTCACGATCCTTCATGGCGGCCATGCCCACTTTCATGGTGATGTCGCCCCACTCTTTGTTCAGCTTGGCCAGCGGCTCGACGAGGCCTTTGATGGCTTCGTTGGCTTCGTTGGTCTGGCAGAACTTGTGCACGATCTTGGTGAAGTTTTTCAGCGCGCCGCCCTGGGTCATCAGAATCTTACGACCCAGCAGGTCGAGGGCCTGAATACCGGTGGTGCCTTCGTACATCATGGAGATACGGCAGTCGCGAACGTTCTGCTCCATGCCCCACTCGGCGATAAAGCCATGGCCGCCGTAGATCTGCATGCCGTGGTTGGCAGCTTCGAAGCCGACTTCGGTCATAAAGGCTTTGGCGATCGGGGTGAGGAAGGCCAGCAGTTCGTCTGCGGCTTTCTTCTCGGCTTCGTCTTTGCTGTATTTGACGATATCAACCTGCTTGGCGGTGAAATACACCATCGCGCGATTGCCTTCGGCGAAGGCTTTCATGGTCAGCAGCATGCGACGTACGTCCGGGTGGACGATGATCGGGTCAGCGGCTTTGTCCGGCGCTTTCGGGCCAGTCAAAGAACGCATCTGCAGACGCTCGCGAGCGTACTTCAGGCCACCCTGGAAACCGATTTCAGCGTGAGCCAGACCTTGCAGAGCAGTACCCAGGCGAGCCGTGTTCATAAAGGTGAACATGCAGTTCAGGCCTTTGTTGGCTGGGCCGATCAGGAAACCAGTGGCGCCATCAAAGTTCATCACGCAGGTGGCGTTACCGTGGATGCCCATCTTGTGTTCGATCGAACCACAGGAAACGGCATTACGCGCGCCGACAGTGCCGTCAGCGTTAACCGAGAACTTCGGCACGATAAACAGCGAGATACCTTTGGTGCCTTGTGGCGCGTCGGGCAGGCGGGCCAGTACGATGTGGACGATGTTATCGGCCATGTCGTGTTCGCCAGCGGAGATAAATATCTTGGTGCCGGACACTTTATAGGTGCCGTCAGCTTGCGGCTCGGCCTTGGTGCGCAGCATGCCCAGGTCGGTACCGCAATGTGGCTCGGTCAGGCACATGGTGCCAGTCCACTCGCCGGATACCAGCTTGGTCAGGTAGGTATGCTTCTGCTCATCAGTGCCGTGTTCGGCAATGGTGTTCATCGCACCGTGCGACAGGCCTGGGTACATGCCCCACGACCAGTTGGACGAACCGACCATTTCGCTCAGCACCAGACCCAGCGACTCAGGCAGGCCTTGGCCGCCATGGTCAGCGTCGTGCGCCAGGCTCGGCCAGCCGCCTTCAACGTACTGCTGATAGGCTTCTTTAAAACCAGTCGGTGTCTTCACGCCTTCCGGGGACCAGGTGCAACCTTCGGTGTCACCTACACGGTTCAGCGGCGACAGCACTTGCTCACAGAACTTGGCGCCTTCTTCAAGGATGGCGTCGACCATGTCCGGAGTAGCGTCCTGGCAGCCAGGCAGGCTCTGATAATGCGCTTCGTAGCCGAGCAGTTCGTCGCGTACGAAACGGATATCACGCAAGGGGGCCTTGTAATCAGGCATAGCGGTTAACCTCTGCGGTGGATTCTTAGTGTGTAGGTGACCGGATATTCGGTCGTTTTCGGGAGCAATCCCGCTGCTCGCTTGCCTTGGCAATCGAGCTAATCAAACAAGCGTTTGAAACATACGTTTATGCCTATTTAATGTCAAGCACCCCAAGCGTCGTTCAGACCAGCAGATCGACAACCGGGGCCGGGGCCGGCAAACCACTGAGCTGCCTGTACAGAACAAGACTAGGTGGTGGCGGCTGATCCTGCTGGACGGGCGCGGAGGATTTTTCCTCCTCGGCGGGCTTCTCTTCCTCCGTTTCTTTGCGCTGCTCGGCACGCGCTTCACGGGCGGCCGCAACCTCACTGCGCTGCTGTTGTGCCAGTTCGACACGAGCCTCGGCCATCTGCGCCTGGGCTTGTGCCGCCACCTGACGGTCCTGCGCAGACGGTTCGGCGGGCGCCAGGGCCGCACGAATCACCACTTCCATCTTGCGCAGGGTGGCTTCGGGGTCGTTCGGGATCGGGCTGGTATCGATACCCACCTCACCGCCCACCGCATAGCGTTTGCCATCCGGGCCGCGCTCGTAGGTGTAACTCGGCGCACCGGCATAGCGGCCACCGACGGCAGCATGCGCCTGCTCATGGGTGCGCACCTCCTGGTCACGGCTGACCAGTTTGGCGATTTCCAGCTGCTCAAGGCGTTGCTGCTGCGGACTGGGTTGGCCTTCGCGGCTTTGGGCTTTAGCCGGATTGGCCGAGGCGTCGGCAGGTTTATCGGCCTCTTCACGCGCCGAAGCCGATTGCTCATCGGCCAGCGGCTGGGCAGCCGTGACCGGTGCCTGGGCGGCGCGGGTGATATCGGGGGACACATCAGGGGAAACATTGGACGCAAGAAGGCGCGCCGGCAGTGAGGTTGCTGCAGGCGCAGGGTAAGACGTTGCGCTGCCAATCTGCATGCAATGACTCCTCGCCCCTGACCGCTGAAACTGCGCAACAGAGCCGGATTACGCTCGGGGCAAGCGTATCAAGCCGTGGTATCGATCAGGGTACCGAGTACCTCATCGGCAGTTTTCACCACTTTGGCACCCGCTTGCGCCTCATTCTGCCCTTCACGCAGGGCGACCAGACTTTCCGCCAGATCGGGGCGAGTCTGTTCGGCCGAGCTGGGCGCAGGGTTGACCTGATTGGCCGGCGGCGCAGAGGTTGGCTGCGGTTGCGGACCCAGCGCATTGCTGGCGATATCCGCTGCAGCCTGATCGACCCGGCGCTGGCCGGATTGAATGGTGCTGATGCCCGAGTTGAAGGCGCTTCCAGAAATTTCCATGCACAAGCTCCCGCTATGGCAAACCACTAACGCTGCAATTGAAGCAGAAGTTGCTCGAAAAACGTACAAGCAAAAGGCTATGGCACTTGGCCTGTTTATAGCGCGCAGTGCAGCAAATCGAGATTGAGATAGCCAGAAACCGCAGCCGGCGTGGCTTCGGCCAGGCGCGGCACATAACCCAGACAGGGTGCCGGCAGGCGCTCGGCCAGGGTGGCCAGATTGTCCTCAAGGCGCGAGGTGTGCGGATCGACCAGATTGGCCACCCAGCCGGCCAGCGGCAGGCCGTCGCGCAAGATCGCCTCGGCGGTCAGCAGCGCCTGGTTGATGCAGCCCAGACGCACGCCGACCACCAGAATCACCGGCAACTGCAGAGCAATCGCCAGGTCCGACAAGGCTTCCTGGCCGGCCAGCGGCACGCGCCAGCCACCTGCGCCTTCGACCAGGGTGAAGTCCGCCTGCTGCCCCAGAATGGCCTGCACCGGCCCCTGCAGCGCGGCAACATCCAGCAATACACCAGCTTCGCGCGCCGCCAGATGCGGGGCAATCGCCGGTTCGAAGGCCAGCGGGTTGACCTCCTCGTAACGCAGCGCCAGGGTGCATTCGCCGAGCAGCGCCAGGGCGTCGTCGTTGCGCAGGCCATCCACTGTGCGCACACAGCCGGATGCCACCGGTTTGGCCGCTGCGGTCGACAACCCTGCCATACGTGCAGCGTGCAGCAGGCCGGCGGCGATGGTGGTTTTGCCGATTTCGGTATCGGTGCCGGTGACGAAAAATGCTTGGCTCATAACGATCTCTGGCGAGGGGTATTGGCAACTTTCCGGCATAGCTCAGGGCTGGCCGCGCTTATCTCAGTCCTTGCGCAGTACGCCGTACACCACCTGATAGGTCGCTGGCAGGCCAGCAGGCAGGCGGAACTGTTCATAGGCATTGAGCAGCGCCAGCATGCGCGCCCGCCCGGTCAAGCCGCCGGGCCGGCCGGGGTTGAGGTTGTGTGCGCCGAGGGCTTTCAGCTCATGGGTCAGGCTGCGCAGATCCGGGTAGTAAAGGGTTTCAGGCGTGGCGCGCAGGCTGAGCAGCGCCAGGCCGCTGTCGCCGCACAGGCGCTGGTAATCCTCAAAGCGGCGAAAGCGGTTGACGTGGACAAAGCCATCCACCGCCTGCCAGCTGTCGCGCAGCTCCTGCAGGGTGCCGACACACAGGCTGCTAAAGGCCAGTACAGCGCCGGGCCTGAGTACCCGCTCGGCTTCGCTAAGCACGGCGGAAAAGTCCGCACACCACTGCAGCGCCAGGCTGGAGAACAGCAGGTCGCTGGAGGCATCGCGCAACGGCAGGCGTTCGGCATCGCCGGCAATAAACTGCTGCGCGCCACCCAGTGGCCGGGCGTGCTGCAGCATGCCTTCGGCGATATCCACAGCCACGCCTTCACTAGCAGGAAAACGCTCACCCAGCACGCGACTGAAGTAGCCGGTGCCGCAACCCAGATCGAGCCAGCGCCGGGGGTTGATCGAAGCCGGAAGCTGCGCCAGCAGCTGATGGCCGACATTACGCTGCAAGGCCGCCACGCTGTCATAGCTTTCAGCGGCGCGAGAAAAGGACGCCGCCACCTGACGTTTATCCGGCAGGCCGCCGAGTGGGTCATGGGCCAGATCAGTCATCACCGGCCTCATGCAGAAAGGCCTGAATCGCCGCGGCAATCTCATGCGGGCGCTCCAGGGCAAAGGCGTGGCTGGCATGATCGATCAGGCCGATCTCGACATCCGGCAACAGTGCCAGCAAGGCCTGCGCGGCGCTTGCCGGCACCAAGGCATCGGCACCAGCAAATAGATGCAGCTGCGGGCCGACAAAAGCCTGCAGCGCTGCCCGCGTATCCAGGTTCGCGAGTAGATCCAACCCGGCCAACAGAGTGGCGGACTGCTGCTGCGGAGCCGCCGCCAGCAACTGCCGCGACAGGCCGCGGGCATCCAGCGCTCCCTGGGCGCAGAGCAGAGCAAAACGCTTGAGGGTGGCGGCGCTATCTGCGGCGCAGCCATGGCGAAAAACCTTAAACGTCTCGGCAGCCATGGCCGACGGCCAGCTTGGCTCGGCGACAAAGCGCAGATTGCTGGCCAGGGTTAGCAGGCCGCTGCAACGCTCGCCACGCCGCACCGCCAGTTCAGCGGCGAGCATGCCGCCGAGGGACCAGCCGCCGAGCCAGGCGTCCTGCGGCAGGTTGGCATCCAGTTCGTCCAACCAGTCGGCCGGGTCGCTGGAGTCCAATGCCGGCAGCGGCTCGATCTCTACGTGCAAACGTGGATCGAGGCCACGCAAGGCCCCGGCCAGCGGCTGCAACGGCGCAGTACCAAGGCCCCAGCCAGGCAGCAGAATCAGTCGATCACGCATGGACAGCCGCCTCGCCAGCCAGCAGCGGCCAGCATTCGGCCAGGGCTTCCAGCAGCAGCTCCAGCTGTTCCAGGCTGTGCGCGGCGGACAGGGTCACGCGCAGGCGCGCGCCGCCGGCGGGCACGGTCGGCGGGCGAATCGCGGTGACAAGCAGACCGCGCTCGCGCAGCATCTCTGACAACCGCATGGCGCGGCCGCTGTCGCCGACCAGGATCGGCTGAATCGGCGTGGCGCTGTCCATCAACTCCAGGCCAATCGCCTGGGCGCCTTCGCGAAAACGCTGAATCAGCGCCTGCAGATGCTCGCGTCGCCAGTGCTCGCTGCGCAGCAGTTCCAGGCTTTTCAGGGTGGCACAGGCCAGGGCCGGCGGCTGACTGGTGGTGTAGATATAGGGCCGGGCGAACTGCACCAGGGTCTCGATCAGCTCCTCGCTGCCGGCGACAAAGGCGCCCGCAGTGCCGAAGGCCTTGCCCAGGGTGCCGACCAGCACCTGCACATCCTCCAGGCCCAGGCCGAAGTGCTCGACTATGCCGCCGCCGGTGGCGCCCAACGGGCCGAAGCCATGGGCATCGTCGACCATCACCCAGGCCTTGGCGCGGCGCGCTTCGGCGCACAGCGAAGGCAGGTCGGCCAGGTCGCCGTCCATGCTGAATACGCCATCGGTGACGATCAGGGTATTGCCAGTGACCTTGCGCAAACGATTAGCCAGGCTCACCGCATCATTGTGTAAATAACGGGAAAAACGCGCACCGCTGAGCAGACCGGCATCCAGCAGGGAGGCATGGTTGAGCCGATCTTCCAGCACGCTATCGCCCTGCCCCAGCAGCGCGGTAACCGCACCCAGATTGGCCATATAGCCGGTGGAAAACAGCAACGCGCGCGGCCTGCCGGTGAACTCGGCGAGGGCCTCTTCCAGCTCATGGTGTGGCGTGCTGTGGCCGATCACCAGATGCGAGGCACCGCCGCCCACACCCCACTTTTGCGCACCGGCGCGCCAGGCTTCAATCACCTGCGGGTGACTAGCCAGGCCGAGGTAATCGTTGGAACAGAAGGCCAGCAGCTGCCGACCATCGACCTGCACCAACGGCCCCTGCGGTGATTCCAGCAGCGGGCGCTGACGATAGAGGTTGGCGGCGCGGCGCTCGGCGAGGCGGGCGGATAGATCGAAAGGCATATGCAGACCCTGTAGGAGCCAGCTGGCTGGCGATCAGCGACAAACCAGATCGCCAGCAAGCTGGCTCCTACATAAACAGCGGTTTATGCCGAGGCGGCGTTATAGAACAGCTTGGAATCGCGCTGCTCGACCAGGGCCTGCTCGATGGCAGCCTGGTGCACTTCATCGGCGTGTTCTTGGCGCTCTTCCGGCTTGATGCCGAGGCGGGCGAACAGCTGCATGTCCTGGTTGGCTTGCGGGTTGGCGGTGGTCAGCAGTTTTTCGCCGTAGAAGATCGAGTTGGCACCGGCGAAGAAGGCCAGGGCCTGCATCTGCTCGTTCATCGCCTCGCGGCCGGCGGACAGGCGCACATGCGACTGCGGCATCATGATCCGGGCGACGGCGAGCATGCGGATAAAGTCGAAGGGGTCGACGTCCTGCTCATCGGCCAGCGGCGTGCCTTTGACTTTCACCAGCATGTTGATCGGCACCGACTCCGGGTGCTCCGGCAGGTTGGCCAACTGAATCAGCAGGCCGGCGCGGTCGTCCAGCGACTCGCCCATGCCGAGAATGCCGCCGGAGCAGATCTTCATCCCCGAATCACGCACATAGGCCAGGGTTTCCAGGCGGTCGGCGTAGGTGCGGGTGGTGATGATATTGCCGTAGAACTCCGGCGAGGTATCCAGGTTGTGGTTGTAGTAGTCCAGCCCCGCAGCGGCCAGGGCCTGGGTCTGCTCCTGGTCCAGCTTGCCCAGGGTCATGCAGGTTTCCAGGCCTAGGGCCTTCACACCTTCAACCATCTTCAGCACGTAGGGCATGTCCTTGGCCGATGGATGCTTCCAGGCCGCGCCCATGCAGAAACGGGTGGAACCGATGGCCTTGGCCTCGGCGGCCGCCTCCAGCACCTTCTGCACTTCCAGCAATTTTTCCTTTTCCAGACCGGTGTTGTAGTGGCCGGACTGCGGGCAGTACTTGCAATCTTCCGGACAGGCACCGGTCTTGATCGACAGCAGGGTCGAGACCTGCACGCGGTTCTGATCGAAGTGCGCGCGGTGTACGGTCTGCGCCTGGAACAGCAGGTCGTTGAACGGTTGTTCGAAGAGCGCCTTGACCTCACTAAGGGTCCAGTCGTGACGCAGGTTGGCGGCGGTGGTGGCGCTCATCGGTAATTCCTTATTGTTGGCTGCGCCCTGCTAGATTCAGCGGACGCGACACGGATGTTCGGCATAGTTATGGAAGGCGTATGCGCTGTCAACCCAACTCTCAACACCAGGTTTACAACTGGTTAAAAAGCAAACAAACCTGCTTGCTCTGCGATGAAGCCGCAGACGCCGCTCTGGCCATCTGCACCGGCTGCGAAGCCGAGCTGCCCTGGCTCGGCGGGCATTGCCAGGTCTGCGCCCTGCCGCTGTCCAGTCACGGCCTGGTATGCGGGGCCTGCCTGAAAAAACCGCCGAGCTTCAACAAGGTCGAAGTGCCCTGGCGCTACGCCTTCCCCATCGACAGCCTGATTACTCGGTTCAAGCATCAGGCCAAGTGGCCATTGGGACGTCTGCTCGGTGAGCTTTTGTCACAGCATCTGCAACATGCCTTCGATGAAGGGCTGAGCAGACCCGACCTGCTGCTGCCCGTACCGCTGGCGAACAAGCGCCAACGCCAGCGCGGTTTCAATCAGGCCGCCCTGCTGAGCGAATGGCTAAGCCCCTTGCTGCAAGTACCGCTACAAACGCACTGGCTGCAGCGGGTTATCGACACGCCGGCACAGCAGCAACTGGATGCCGCCACACGCAAACGCAACCTGCGCAAGGCTTTTGCCCTGGCGCCAGACAGCCAGGTGACGGGCCTGCATGTGGCCCTGGTTGATGATGTGCTGACCACCGGCGCCACCGCCGAAAGCCTGGCGCGCTTATTAAAGAAAGCCGGCGCGACGCGGGTTGATGTGTACTGCCTGGCACGCACGCCAAAGCCGGGGGACTGACACCCCGAATCAATTCATGGTGATGGCTATCGCTGCGCGCAACACCATCCTACGCAGCGCTCAAACACCGCCCGAGCCTGCATAAGCGCTACACTCTGCGGCCAATTGTTTCGGAGTCGCCCATGTCCCATCCATTTGCCGCACTCACACCCGACTTGGTGCTGGATGCCGTGGAGAGCATCGGCTACCTCAGCGACGCCCGCGTACTGGCGCTGAACAGCTATGAAAACCGCGTCTACCAGGTGGGCATCGAAGACGAAACGCCGCTGATCGCCAAGTTCTATCGCCCGGACCGCTGGACCGATGAGGCGATTCGCGAGGAGCACAGTTTCACCTTCGAGCTGGCCGAGTGTGAGGTGCCGGTGGTGGCGCCACTGGTGCGCGATGGCGAAACCCTGTTCAGCTATTCCGGCTTTCGTTTCGCCCTGTTCCCCCGTCGCGGCGGCCGCGCGCCGGAGCCGGGCAACCTCGACCAACTGTACCGCCTCGGCCAACTGCTCGGCCGCCTGCACGCGGTCGGCTCACTCAAGCCGTTTGCCCACCGCGAAGCCCTAGAGGTGAGCAACTTCGGCCATGCCTCCCTGGCCACCCTGCTGGATGGCAATTTTATCCCGCGCAGTCTGCTGCCAGCTTACGAGTCGGTGGCCCGCGACCTACTCAAGCGCCTGGATGTGCTGTTCGCCGCCCACCCGGTACAGACGATCCGCCTGCACGGTGATTGCCACCCCGGCAATCTGCTGTGCCGCGACGACACCTTCCATATGGTCGACCTCGACGACTGCCGCATGGGCCCGGCGGTGCAGGATTTGTGGATGATGCTGGCCGGCGAGCGCCACGAACGCCTCGGCCAACTGTCGGAACTGATGGACGGTTACCAGGAGTTTCACGACTTCAACCCGCGCGAACTGCCACTGATCGAAGGCCTGCGCTCCCTGCGCCTGATGCATTACAGCGCCTGGCTGGCGCGCCGCTGGGACGACCCGGCTTTCCCCATGAGCTTCCCCTGGTTCGGCAGCGAACGTTACTGGGGCGATCAGATTCTGATCCTGCGTGAGCAGCTGTCGGCGCTGGATGAAGAGCCGCTAAAGCTGTTTTAAAGGCCAATTCCATAGGCCATCTGTTTCACATGTAGGCGCCAGCTTGCTGGCGATCAGCGGATTGAAAGCATCGCCAGCAAGCTGGCGCCTACCGGGTGACCATTACAGTTAGCCCTTGTGCCGTAACGTCTTTGTTACAGCCCAGTGGCGTTCACCGCCGAAGAAAAACCTGCCCAGCCAGACAAGCCCCTGCCGCGCCGACTAGAATCTCGAATCTTTAGTTAGCCGCCTAAGCAAGGACCCTGCATGGCCACCGCCAACCCGCGTCGCGGGTATATTCTCGGCCTGACCGCCTACATCATCTGGGGCCTGTTCCCGCTCTATTTCAAAGTCATCCAGAGCGTGCCCGCGCTGGAGATCATCGTCCATCGCGCGCTCTGGTCCGCATTGTTCGGCGCTCTATTGTTGCTGGTGTGGAAGCACCCCGGCTGGCTGCGCGAACTGCTGAATAACCGCAAACGCTTTGCCGTACTGACCTTAAGTGGCGTGCTGATCGCCAGCAACTGGCTGGTGTATGTGTGGGCGGTGAATAACGAGCGCATGCTCGAAGCCGCACTGGGCTACTACATCAATCCGCTGGTCAATGTGCTGCTGGGCATGCTGCTGCTCGGCGAGCGCCTGCGCCGCCTGCAATGGCTGGCGGTCGGCCTGGCCGCCGTAGGCGTGGCGCAGCAGGTTTGGCAGGTTGGCAGCATTCCCTGGGTATCGCTGGTACTGGCGCTGACCTTTGGTTTCTACGGGCTGATCCGCAAGCAGGCACCGGTGGCCGCCTTGCCCGGCCTGGTGGTGGAAACCTGGCTATTACTGCCACTGGCACTGGGCTGGTTAATCCTGCACCCGTCCGCGATAAGCACTCAGACTGAGTTCTGGAGCACGCCCGAAGCACTCTGGCTGATCGCGGCTGGGCCTATCACCCTGATCCCCTTGGTGTGCTTCAACGCAGCCGCGCGCCACCTGCCGTATACCACCCTGGGCTTTCTGCAATATATCGCCCCGACCCTGGTGCTGGTCCTGGCGGTAGCCGTGTTCGGTGAGCGCTTCGACCCGAGCAAGCTGCTGGCCTTTATCTGCATCTGGGCTGGCCTGGCGATCTACAGCGTGGATGCCTGGCTAAGCCTGCGCAAACGCCAAGCTGATTAAAAAACAGCCAGCCCGCTGTAACGCCCGAGGCAGCAGGCCTGCAGCCAGTTGCCCCCGGCTTATCCACAGAAGCATCCCCGGCCTTTGTGCACAAACAAAAGCTAAGTGTCTAATTTATAAGCAGTTAGCAAAAAGCCCCGAGGCACTAGGCAGTGCTCCGGGGCTCCCCAGGCTATGCACAGCGTTATCCACCTGGATCGTGGGTAACGCCTCTACTCTTCGACCTGCAGCTTCAGCTCAACCATCAAATCATCGGCCAGGCTTTCCAGCAGCGCCTGCAACTGCTCAAGCGGCAGGCTCTGCGGCACGCCCAACACAGCCTGGGCCTGGAACAGCAGCTCGCCACTCATCGGCGCTGGCACCACCTCGGTGTTCAGGCTTTCCAGATTGACCCCCTGGCTGCTGAGCAGGCGGGTGATATCGCGCACGATGCCCGGACGGTCATTACCCACCAGTTCCAGGCGAATGGCCTGCCAAACACTGGTCGGCTCAATGCCGCCAGCGGCGATCTGCACGCGGATGCCATGGGCCTGCAACGCTTCCAGGCCATCGACCAACGCGGAGTGCGCATTCAGCGGCACATCCACCCGCAGGATTCCGGCGAACTGCCCAGCCATGCGCGACATGCGGCTCTCCATCCAGTTACCGCCGTGCTCGCTGATGCACTGGGCGATGCGCTCGACCAGCCCCGGCTGATCCTGAGCGATTACCGTCAATACCAGATGATCCATAAATAACTCCTTATACGAGGCCTATTTGAGCGCCAGCCAATAGGTAAAGAACACCTCATCACGCACATAACCCAGGCGTTCGTAGAGGGCTTGTCCTGGCAGATTGCTCTTTGCCGTCTCCAACTGCAAACCGCAAGCACCGCTGGCTTCGGCATGGGTGCGGGCGGCGTTCATCAGCGCCTCGCCAACACCCTGACGGCGCGCCTGTGCGCTGACATACAGATCACTCAGCAGCCAGGCCGGCTGCAGCGCCAGCGAGGAGAAAAAGGCATAGAGCTGCACAAAGCCCTGCGCCGCACCCTGCGCATCACGGGCCAGCAGAATGGTCGAATCGTCGTTGCGCAGACGCGCAGCGAGAAAATCCCGCACCTGCGGTTGCGGTTTGGCCACCTCGTAGAAACGCAGATACGCGCCAAACAGCTCGGTCAGCGCGTCCAGATCCGCGGCAGTGGCTGCCTGTATAGGCATGGTGATCACACTCTATAACCTGTGCAGCAGTAGTATAGGCAGATGCGCCCATGGCCAGCAGACCGCGCAACACATGCAATAAACTGTGTACTGTTTTTTAACTTTTATGAAACAATATTCAACGTTAACCGCGACAATACGCCACACACAGTGACTGCAAAGCACTTCTTGGTCGCAGCGCGACGCGCACCCACTGATTTTCCCCGGATCTTGATGTAGTATGCCGCGCCTCGGACTACATGACGTATTTCCCATGTCCGACGCGGCTATTGAGTAGAGCTGAGCAGAGTGAGGCAAGTGATGACTGAACGCGTTCAAGTAGGCAGCCTACAGGTTGCCAAAGTGCTGTTCGACTTCGTGAATAACGAAGCCATCCCCGGGACCGGCATTGCTGCCGAGGCGTTCTGGGCGGGTGCCGAAGCGGTCATCAATGACCTGGCGCCGAAAAACCGTGCGCTGCTGGCCAAACGCGATGCGCTTCAGGCGCAGATCGACGGCTGGCACCAGGCTCGCGCAGGCCAGGCCCATGACGCCGCTGCCTACAAAGCCTTTCTTGAGGAAATCGGTTACCTGCTGCCAGAGCCGGCTGACTTCCAGGCCACCACGCAGAACGTCGACGAAGAAATTGCCCGTCTGGCCGGCCCGCAGCTGGTAGTACCGGTGATGAACGCGCGCTTCGCCCTCAACGCCTCCAACGCCCGCTGGGGTTCGCTGTACGATGCCCTCTACGGCACCGACGTGATCAGCGAAGCAGGCGGCGCCGAGAAAGGTCGTGGCTACAACAAGGTGCGTGGCGACAAGGTGATTGCCTTCGCCCGCGCCTTCCTCGACGAAGCCGCGCCGCTGGCTGCTGGCTCTCACGTCGACTCCACCGGCTACCGCATCGAAGCCGGCAAGCTGGTTGTCAGCCTCAAGGGCGGCACTAACAGCGGCCTGCGTGACGACGCGCAACTGGTTGGTTTCCAGGGCGCGGCCGACGCGCCTATCGCCGTACTGCTCAAGCACAACGGCCTGCACTTCGAAATCCAGATCGATGCCAGCACCCCGGTCGGCCAGACCGATGCGGCCGGCGTTAAAGACGTGCTGATGGAAGCTGCGCTGACCACCATCATGGACTGCGAAGACTCCGTGGCCGCCGTCGATGCCGACGACAAAGTGGTGGTGTACAAGAACTGGCTGGGCCTGATGAAGGGCGACCTGGCCGAAGAAGTCGCCAAGGGTGGCCAAACCTTCACCCGCACCATGAACCCGGACCGCGTCTATACCCAGGTCGACGGTAGCGAGCTGACCTTGCACGGGCGCAGCCTGCTGTTCATTCGCAACGTTGGTCACCTGATGAGCAACCCGGCGATCCTCGATGCCCAGGGCAACGAGATTCCGGAAGGCATCCAGGACGCGCTGTTCACCAGCCTGATCGCGGTGCACAACCTGAATGGCAACACCAGCCGCAAGAACACCCGCACCGGCTCGGTGTACATCGTTAAACCGAAGATGCACGGCCCGGAAGAAGTCGCCTTCACCAGCGAAATTTTCGGCCGCGTTGAAGACGTCTTGGGCCTGGCGCGTAACACCCTGAAAGTCGGCATCATGGACGAAGAGCGCCGCACCACTGTCAACCTCAAGGCCTGCATCAAAGCCGCCAGCGAGCGCGTGGTGTTTATCAACACCGGCTTCCTCGACCGCACCGGTGACGAGATCCACACCTCCATGGAAGCCGGCGCCGTGGTGCGCAAGGCCGCCATGAAGGCCGAGAAGTGGATCGCCGCCTACGAAGACAACAACGTCGATATCGGTCTGGCCACTGGCCTGCAGGGTCGCGCACAGATCGGTAAAGGCATGTGGGCCATGCCCGATCTGATGGCCGGCATGCTTGAGCAGAAAATCGCTCACCCGCTGGCCGGGGCCAACACTGCCTGGGTACCGTCGCCGACCGCCGCCGCGCTGCACGCGCTGCACTACCACAAGGTCGACGTGTTCGCCCGCCAGGCCGAACTGGCCAAGCGTGAGCGCGCCTCCATCGACGATATCCTCAGCATTCCGTTGGCGCAGAACACCAACTGGACGCCCGAGGAAATCCAGAACGAACTGGACAACAACGCCCAGGGCATTCTCGGTTACGTGGTGCGCTGGATCGACCAGGGCGTCGGCTGCTCCAAGGTGCCGGATATCAACGACGTCGGCCTGATGGAAGACCGCGCCACCCTGCGTATCTCCAGCCAGCTGCTGGCCAACTGGCTGCGCCATGGTATCGCCACGCAAGAGCAGATCGTCGCCAGCCTCAAGCGCATGGCACCGGTAGTGGACCGGCAGAACGCCAGCGACCCGCTGTACCGTCCGCTGGCACCCAACTTCGACAGCAACATCGCCTTCCAGGCTGCCCTGGAACTGGTGATCGAAGGCGCCAAGCAGCCCAACGGCTACACCGAGCCAGTGCTGCACCGCCGCCGCCGCGAGTTCAAGGCCGCCAACGGCCTGTAATCCGCAGTTGCCGCAAAGAGAACCGCCCTTCGGGGCGGTTTTTATTCCTGGGTCAACCCATGGCGGGCATAAAGGGCAGCGACCCAACCCTCGCCATACAACTGCTGCAGGGTTATCTGCAGACGCTGCCGCAACTGCGGGTCGAATTGCGGGTGGCAGGCAATTTCCTCCATCAACGTCAGGAAAGGTAGGACTTCCTGCGGCGGTGCACTTGTGTTCAGAGCCCCCACCACCGTGGCACTGGTGGCCCATAGCCGCGCCCTACCGCGCTGCAGCATGCTTAGGTTGAGCGACTCTTTGTTCGAGTTGATCACCTGCAGATCCACGCTGCTGAGGTACTCCCCGGCACCGGAGCCCTGATGGCTGAGGATGGTTAGGCCGCGGGCCTGCTCCAGGCTGGTCAATTGCAGGTCGTCTCCGGCGCGGGCATACAGGCCCAGGCGTGAAATTAGCAAGGGGCCGATCCAGCTGAAGTAGGGGTCACGCTCCTGGCGACGTTCAACCAGCAGTACACAACTGGCCGGCTCGCGTTGCACCTGCTGCATCGCGCGTTGCAGGGGCAAGAAACTCACCCGGTAGGGCGTCTGCGTACGCTGGAATAGCTCCGCCACCAGCTCAGGTACTAACCCTTGCGCCTTACCGTCCGCCGTTAGCCGCACCAGCGGCGGGCGCTCCCAGGCATACAACTGCACCTTGACCTGAACCTCGGCGGCCTGCACCGACAGGCTGCACAGCAGCAGGGCAATGACCCAAACGCTAATCCCAGGCACGCAGAGCCTCCTCATAGGGCAGCGTGCGCCCATGCGGGCGCTCGTTCTGTAGCGCCGGCCAGGGTGAGCCCGGCTGAGCCAGCCAGTGGGCGTTGCTCTGCTCAGGATTCAGCTGTGGCGCGCAGGCATGTTGCTGACGCTGGGCAACCTGCAAGAGATGCTGATCGAAACGGCGGGCCAGGTTCTGCAAAGCCTGCGTGGCACTCAGCTGACCGCTGAGCGCCGGATGCAGGTGGCGCCACCAGAGGCTGGCCATGCCGCTGTAATCCGGCACATTGGCCCCGGTCGGCGTCCAGCGACGTGCCGCCTGGCTCCGGTAGAACTCCACCAGACCGCCCAGCCTGGGCGCGGCGGCCTGCATTGGCGCAGAGTTCAGATCCGAGCGGCGGATCGGCGTCAAGCCCACCAGGGTTTTGCGCAACGAGACTGATTTGGAGACCACAAACTGGGCGTAGAGCCAAGCCGCCTGCTGCTGCTTGAGCGGGGTGGCCTTGAGCAGGGTCCAGGCACCGACATCCTGGTAACCGGACTTCATGCCCTCGCGCCAGTAGGCCCCCCGTGGCGAGGGCGCAACCCGCCACTTGGGCAAGCCCTGCGCGTCCACCATGGCACTGCCAGGCTGGGTGTAGTCGGAGGTAAAGGCGGTGTACCAGAAGATCTGCTGGGCAATATGGCCTTGTGCCGCGACGTTGCCCGCCTGATTGAAGCTCATCTGCTGCGCCTCAGGTGGCGCATAGCGTTTCAACCAATCGATATATTGCTGCAAGGCATAAATTGCCGCCGGGCTGTCCAGTGCTCCGCCACGCGCCATGCTGGCTCCCGCCGGGCGACAGCCCTCGACACGAATGCCCCAGTCGTCCACCGGCAGGCCATTGGGCAGCCCGAGATCGGCCACGCCGGCCATGCCCAGCCAGGCATCGGATAGGCGCCAGCCCAGGGAGGGGTCGAAGGCGCCGTAATCCATATGGCCATAGACCCGCTGACCGTCGATTTCCTGCACCTGTTCGCTGAAGAAGGCGGCAATGTCCTCGTAGGCCGACCAGTTCTGCGGCACATCCAACTCATAGCCGTAGCGCTCACGAAAGGCTTGGCGCAACTGCGGGCGCTCGAACCAGTCCTGGCGATACCAGTAGAGGTTGGCGAACTGTTGATCCGGCAGCTGGTAGAGCCTGCCATCCGGCGCGGTGACAAAGGGCAGGCCGATAAAGTCCTGCAGGTCCAGGCTCGGCAGGGTCACACTGGCGCCATCACGCTCGATAAAATCGGACAGCACCAACACCTGAGCATCGCGAAAATGCTGACCGAGCAGGTCACTGTCGCTGATATAGGCGTCGTACAACGGCAGGCCCGTCTGCTGCTGGGTACGCAGCTTATTGACCACGTCGTCCTCACCGCTGATCTCATGGATCACGCGAATGCCGGTGAGCTGGCTGAACAAGGGGGCCAGTACATTGGCCTCGTACCAATGGGTCGGGATATGCTCGGCGATCACCCTTACCTGGGTACCGCGTAAAGGCTTGGCTGCCGCAATAAACCATTGCAGCTCGGCCTGCTGCTCGGCCCGACTGAGGGTGCTCGGTTGCAACTCGGCCAGGGCCGCATCCATGGGCTCGGCAGCCAGCGCCACAGCACTGCAATACAAAATCAGGCTGATCACAACACGCATGCAGCACTCCCCTACCATGTGCTTTTCACTCTAGCAGAGACCGCTGACGGCGCCGCCCTGTTTGCCATTTTGCCGTGCGCCAGTACCCGCTAGACTTATGTCCAATGGCCGCCGCCCGCTCGACGGCCGACTATAAGCTAAGTGCTAACTCCCGAGGCGGCCCATGAGCAGCGCAGACGCAATCGCCCAGGCAGGCAAGACGGCGGTGCTGCAGAACATCCATGGCACCATGGCCTTTCTGCAGAAATTCCCACCGTTCAACCAGATGGATACCGCCCACCTGGCGTATCTGGTGGAGAACTGTCAGCTGCGGTTCTACAGCCAGGGTGAAACCATCATCAAGCCAAGCGACGGCCCGGTTGAGCACTTCTTTATCGTCAAACAGGGTCGCGTGCATGGCGAGCGCCCACACTCGGCACGGCGCGGCACGGAAACCACCTTCGAGATCACCAGCGGCGAATGCTTCCCGCTGGCTGCACTGATCGGCGAGCGCGCCACCCGCACCGAACACCTGGCCGCCGAAGACAGCTTCTGCCTGCTGCTGAACAAGCCGGCCTTTATCAAACTGTTTTCGCTGTCCAACCCGCTGCGCGACTTTGCCCTGCGCGGGGTCAGCAGCCTACTCGACCAGGTCAACCAGCAAGTGCAGATGCGCGCGGTGGAAACCCTCGGCGCGCAGTATTCCCTCGACACCCGCCTCGGCCAGCTGGCCATGCGCAACCCGATCAGCTGCGCTCCGGACATGCCGCTGCGTGACGCGGTGCAGCTGATGCACGAGCAGCAGGTCGGCAGCATCGTGATCGTCAACCCGCAGCACAAACCGCTGGGCATCTTTACCCTGCGTGACCTGCGCCGCGTGGTGGCCGACGGTGTCGATCTGGCCCAGCCCATCGAGCGCCTGATGACCCAGTCACCCTTCCACCTGCCGCCGGATGCCAGCGCCTTCGATGCGGCGATGGCCATGACCGAGCGGCATATCGCCCACGTCTGCCTGGTCGAGCACGGCCGGCTCTGTGGGGTGATTTCCGAGCGGGACCTATTCAGCCTGCAGCGGGTCGACCTGGTGCACCTGGCGCGCACCATTCGCCACGCCGGCCGGGTGGAAACCCTGGCGGCGCTGCGCAGCGATGTGCGCCAGCTGGTCGACAGCATGCTCGCCCACGGCGCCAGCTCGACGCAAATCACCCAACTGATCACCCTGCTCAACGACCACACCGTGTGCCGAGTGATCGAGCTGACCCTGGAAGATTTGGGCGATCCCGGCGTGCCGTTTACCTGGCTGGTGTTCGGCAGCGAGGGCCGCAGCGAGCAGACCCTGTACACCGATCAGGACAACGGCATTCTCTTCGAAGCCGCCGACGCAGCCGAGGCCGCCGCCATACGCGGGCGCCTGCTGCCGCTGGCGCATGAGATCAACCTGCGCCTGGCGCAGTGCGACTTTACCCTGTGCAAGGGCAATATCATGGCCGGCAACCCCGAGCTGTGCCTGTCGCGCCAGGAATGGTCGCGGCGTTTCAGCAGCTTTGTGCAGGAAGCCACCCCGGAAAACCTGCTGGCCTCGAGCATCTATTTCGACCTGCGCGCCGTGTGGGGCGAGACCGAGGGTTGTGAGCAACTGCACCAGGGCCTGCTGCTGCAGGTGGCCGGCAATAGCCTGTTCCAGCGCCTGCTGGCCGAGAACGCCCTGCGCCAGCGCCCACCGGTTGGCATGTTTCGCGACTTCGTAGTGGCCCGTAAAGGTGCCGAAAAGGACACCCTGGACCTCAAGGTGCAAGGCCTCACACCCTTTGTCGACGGCGCCCGCCTGCTCGCCCTGGCCCATGGCGTGGCGGCCTGTAACACCCTGGAGCGCCTGCGCGCACTGACCCAGCAGGGCGTGATCGAAGCCCAGGATGGCGCGGCCTATGAAGAGGCCTACCACTACATCCAGCAGGCGCGTATGCAGCAACACCAGCTGCAGGCGCGCAATGGCCTGCCCTACTCCAACCGCGTCGATCCCGATAACCTCAACCACCTCGACCGGCGCATTTTGCGTGAATCTTTCCGTCAGGCGCAGCGGCTACAGAGCAGCCTGGCTGTGAGGTACCAACTATAAGCAAGTTCACCTGGTTTAGCGGGCGCGGCCCGGCACTGACCCAACTGCAACTGCAGCGACGGGACAACCTAGCCGAGCCCCGCGCCTTCGACGAACGTCCGCTGCAACAGCAGCGCTTTGTGATCCTCGACCTGGAAACCAGCGGCCTGAATATGCGCCGCGACCAGGTGCTGTCGATCGGCGCAGTGGTGATCGACAACGGCGCCATCGACCTGAGCCAGCAGTTCGAATGCACCCTGCAGCGCCTGGATCATCAGGCCAGCGCCAGCACGCTGATCCACGGCATCGCGCCCAGCGAAATCGCCAATGGCGAGGAGCCGGCCGAAGCGCTGCTGAGTTTTATGGAGTTTGTCGGCGACAGCCCGCTGCTGGCCTTCCATGCCGAGTTCGACCAGCGCATGCTCGCCCGCGCGCTCAAGCAGAGCCTGGGCTACCGCTTGCAGCATGCCTTCTTCGATGTCGCCGAAATCGCCCCACTGCTCTGCCCCAAAGCCAAGCTGCCCCACGCCGGACTAGACGCCTGGACGCAGCACTTCGGCCTGCAAGTACAGCAGCGTCACCACGCCAGCGCCGACGCCCTGGTGACCGCCGAGCTGGCGCTGATCCTGTTCAGCAAGGCGCGCCGGCAGCAACTCGACAACCTGCCGGCGCTGCTGCAGCAGCTCAACAGCCGCCGTCGTCAGCGCGCGCATTCGATGTAAGCGTCGGTCGCGGCGGATCATCCAACTGACAAGGGTTTCCCGCGCACGCCGAAACGGGCGCGGGCCTGCTGGATCAGGTCGCTTACAGCCATGCGTGCACGCACTGGGCTCAATGCCATGTAGCGACAACAGGCAAGCAAGTAGGAACCCGGCGGCACAACACTGGACTTGTAACGGCTTCCCCATAGGGTAGCGGAGCGCCCCTCCAACCGATTTCGATAGCGTGTTGCGCGCCCCGCCAGAGCCTTCATCAACTGCGCCAGCGCCTAATGTGCTGCTGAAAACAGCGCAACAGGGGCGCGGCATCATGAAGACAGCGGCGCGGAATAAGACGCGCAAGATAATTGGTCTATACCACCAAACCTTAGTTGGGTTGAGGCAACCCACTGCATAGGCTTTAAGTTGGCGTGCGGCATTGCAACAGCAATGCCATCAATGCCCGCTAATACTGCGCAACTCCAACAACAAAAGAGCGCCTTCCCTATGAAAACCCTCACCTCCCTGGTCGCTGGTCTAGGCCTGGTTTTTAGTGCCGGCCATGCCGGCGCCTGGTCGCAACCCACGCACAAGAATATCGTCAAGGACGCCCTGGCCTTCCTCAACTCGGCGCACGCCACGCCGCACATGAAACGCGCCTACCAGTTCTACGTCGGCGCAGCCGGCAGCGAGGCCCGCGCTGGGGAAATCCTCGGCCAGGCTGCCTATGACGTCGATGACTTCCAGGACACCCGCCTGGGTGGCTGGTGGGTCGGCTATGAACATGCGCCGGTGGCGGGCGCAGCGGCCTCGCTGGTCAATTACACCTCCTATTGGCATTTTATCAACATGGCCCGCCAGGGCGACGCCCACGGCAACGATCATGGCGGCTATGACTACCGCTACCGCAAGGTGGATGGCAGCTGGAGCGGCGATGTCGACTGGTACGCCATGGTCTACCTGTACAACCGCGAACTGAAGAAGAGCGACTTCGACAGCACCGAAGCGCACTACCGCCAGGGCAGCACCTCCAACTGGCAGGCGCACTACGGCGACTTCCAGACGGCGGCCTTCCAGCCCATCGATAACCTGGCCAAATACTGGTTCGAGCAGTTCAACAACGCGCCCTCGCTGCAGACCATCGGCTACTCGCTGCACGCCACCGGCGACGTGGCGCAGCCGCACCATGCCTGGGTCACCTCGGGCAATGGCCACTCCGGCTGGGAAGGCTGGGTGGACGACCATTATTTCAGCGAGGGTCTGAACAATATCGCCGCGGTGGCCAACCGCGTCGGCAGCTATGACCCGCAGAAGCCGATCCGCGATCTACTGACCCAAACCGCTCAGATCGCCTATCAGCGCCCCGAGCCGCTGTATGACACCAGCTACGCCACCCGCCTGCGGGTGGCCAAGGAGCTGATTCCGGAGTCCATCGCCCTCACCGTCAGCGTGCTAACCAAGGGTGCCAACAGCTTCTACGGCCAGGGCGGCCTGTAAGGTGCGCGGGCTTATCCAGCGCAGTTGGCTGGTACTGGGGCTGGCCGGCATCTGCCTGTCAGCCCTGGGCAGCCAGGACCTGCGTATCAACGGTGAGCGCCTGCCCGGCAAGAGCATCGGCCTGCTGGAGCAGGCCGTGACCCGGGTCAAATTCAATACCGACCTGCGTCTGCTGCGCACCGGCCTGGCGGAAAACCATCTGCTGGCCCGTGAAGTGGAGACTGAGCTAAACAGCAAATACAGCAGCGATCTGGATGCCCTGGTCGAGCGCGAGGCGAGCAACCTGATCGAGCAGGTCTACGGCCGCCAGTTCGACCATGACGTGCGGCCCTTCCTACGCCAGCCACAAGCGCTGAGCAGTGCGCGCCTACGGCAAGTGCTGACCGCGCAGACGCAAGGCGTAGTACTCGACAGCCTGCAACTGAGCCCCCAACAGCAGGCCGATGCCGCGCAGGTGCAACTGATCAGTTGGCAATTCCCCGGTCGGGCCGAACAGCGCCTGAACCTGCTGCAGCTGTATCAGGGCGATAACGTACAAGGTCGAGTGGAACTGCAGCAGGGCAACCTGCAGTACCTGGCCGAACAGGTGCGTCAGCAGGCGCTGCGCGACTACCTCTGGTATCAGCTTGAGCAAACAGGTTTTAGCGCGGAGGAACAGGCCGGCATCCGCCAACTGGTGCGCGACAAGCTGATCCGCCACAAGTACCTGCATCAGCTCGGCCTGCACAACGACTTCCACCATGAAACCGCCAGCCTGCGTGAGCTCGCCAGCCGGGTCAGCGATGCCGATGCCCAGGCTTACTACCAACGCAATCGGCAGCTTTACCTCAACGTTGCTCAGGTGCAGGCCAGTCATATTCGCTTGGCCGATCAGGCCAGCGCCGACCGGGTGTATGCCGAGCTGCAACAGGGCCTGAGCTTCGATGAAGCCGTACGCCGCCACTCACTGGCCGACACCAAGAACCACACACCGCCCGGCGACCTCGGCCCGATCCGCCCACAGGATGCGCAGCTGGATTTTCTGCGCAAGACCGCCTTGCTGCAGAAGGCGGACAGCATCTCCCAGCCGATGCGGATCGACGGCGCGTTCGAAATCCTGCAGGTGCGCAACCGTGAGGACCGCCAACTGCCACTCAGCGACCCCAGCGTGCGCTATGAGGTCAACCAGGCCGTGGCCAAGGAGCAGTTGACTCAAGCCTTCCAGGCCCGCGTCGACGCTCTGCTGGCCAATGCCAAGGTCGAAGGGCTATGAAGGCCTGGCTCGGCATCGGCCTGCTCGGGGTGATCACCGCGGTGACCATCGCCGTTGTGCGCACACCCCAAGCCGGCACTGCGCCAGCCGTTGCGCCCCAGACGGCAACGCCACCCAGCACACCCATTCGCTTGCCAGAGATGCCCGCCGCACGCCCGGCACAGCAGCCTGCAGCAATCCCAGCGCCTGCAGAAAAACCTGTGCAAGAGCCGCCCAGCGAACCACAACTGAATGCCCAGGAAGCACAGATGCTGATCCAGTTGATGGCCGACCAAGGCGATCCCCGCAGCCCCGCCCTGGGCTCACTCAAACCCCGCCAACCCGCCTCCGCCGCACAGCTGGCCGACCCGGCGCAGTACAACGCCTTCGAAGACCAACAAACCCGTGACCAGATCATGGCCTACGCCAGCGGCGTACAGCAGATACCTGCCATCCGCGAACGCATCGAACAAGCAGCACAGTCTGGCGAACGCAGCCAAAGCGAACTCGACGAAGCCCGCGCCGCACTGGAGCAACTGGAAATGTTGCAAAGCAAACTGCAGAGGGAAAGGCCGGAGTTGTTGCAGGAGGGGAAAATAGCGACAGGAAAAGCAAACGCGACGTCAGATCGCAGGCAATGAGGCTACGACACAAGGCATTAGGCACTGGAGGACGATAGCTGTATGCCTCGCAGGGCTAGACCACTCTATTTTCTTCATCAACTAACCAGTGACTTGCAAGCCTCACACGCAGAGGTCGAATCAGCGGCAACAATCAGGCCTTGCTTGGTGCCTTCGTGGGACAGATACGCGGGTGTTGGCATGAGTGCTTTCCTTGCCTTGGGTCATGGATCTGCAGTGATCCGGGAACCCTACCTAACAGGCCGTTGATAAACTACCTGCGTTGGCAATACTGCGTTGAAAACGGCCTCAAAATGCTCATTTACAGCACGTAAACTGCGCTTTTTCGGCCGTTTTCGCCTTGTCTTGCCTGCCTCGCCTAGATTTTTCAACGGCCTGCTAAGGCGACAACCGTGCCGGTTAAATATAATCCTTATAAATCAGTAATTTATGCAATTCGAACACACACAAAACAAGCTGCTGCGCGCTGGATCACAAGAACTGCGCCACCGCACCTGTGGATAGATTTCGCTGGCAGCCCGTCTCCGGCCTTATGCGTGGTTAAACCCCGCTGGCCAGGCGTGTACAGCGTTGCTCCGAGGCTCGAACCGCGCCTTAGGAACAGGCATACCGATAAAGCGCTTCTTCGCGCGCGATACGCTTCATCTGATCCAGTTGCGGCTTTTGCTGTGCATCCAGGGGCAGCAGTTCTGCAGTGCTGCAGTTGAGCAGGTAGGGTTGATGGCTGACGCGGTCGATATGCTGCTTTTCAAAGCGGTACAGGTTGAAGGCTACGATTACACCTGCGTCCGCCTCCTGGCGCTGCAGGCTTTTGCTATCGAGCACGGTAAAGGCGGTGGTCATCGGCCAGAAGAACGTCCAGGGCCGCCAGAACACCTCGCCGGTTTCACTGGCCACCAGCACCGACTCCGCCGGCTGACGCTGCAACTGGTGCTCGAACCAGGAGTACTCGTAATAAATCTGGTAGCTCAGCATGCCCAAACCACCAAACGCCGGAATGATCCACTTGGGCAAGCGGTTGCGCGTCAGTTTGCGCAGCAGCATGGCAATACCAGCCGCCCCCAGCCCCGAAACCACGATGGCAAGTATTGTCCACAACATTGACTGACTCCCGAAAATAAAAAACTGCCTGGAGCAGTTTTTAACGTTGCGCAGCGACGGCCCGAAGGGTGACCGCCATGGATGGCAGGAAATAAAACGGGCCTCCCAAGGAGGCCCGCTGGCACGACCCTGATCAAAGATGATCGGGGTTGATTATGCTCAGTGGCTCAACGCGCCACCAGCACCTTTGGGAGTACGTACGCTTTCCACCAATTCCTGAATCTCCTTCGGCGGCGCAACGGTCGCAAGCGACACGGCGTAAGCGACCGCGAAGTTGATAACCGCACCCACGGTACCGATGGACAGCGGCGAGATGCCGAGCATCCAGTTATCCGGGGTGTTGGCGAAAGTCGCAGTGCCAGGGATGAAGAACCAACCCAGGTACAGGAAGATGTAGACGACGGTGAACACCAGGCCGACCAGCATGCCGGCAATCGCGCCCTTGTCGTTTACCCGCTTGGAGAAGATCCCCATCATCAGCGCCGGGAACAGCGTGGCCGCGGCTATACCGAAGGCCAACGCCACCACCTGCGCGGCAAAGCCTGGCGGATTGAGCCCCAGCCAGGTGGCCAGCAGGATCGCGACCGCCATGGAGATCCGCGCAGCGCGCATTTCCCCCTTCTCGCTGATTTTCGGATTTATCAGCGTCTTGATCAGGTCATGACTCACGGCTGAGGAAATCGCCAGCAACAGACCGGCAGCCGTCGACAACGCTGCAGCAATTGCACCCGCTGCAATCAGGCCAATAACCCAGCCCGGCAGGTTGGCGATTTCCGGGTTAGCCAGTACCAGAATGTCGTTATTCACGGTCAGCTCATTGCCCTTCCAACCACGCGTTTCAGCAGTTGGGGTGAAGGCTGGAGCCGCATCGTTGTACAGCTGAATGCGACCGTCAGTATTCTTGTCTTCCCAGGTGATCAGACCGGTTTTTTCCCAGTTCTTCACCCACTCCGGACGCTCTTCATAGGCCAGCGCTGGAGCCTCGACACCCTGTGGATAGACGGTGTTCAGCAGGTTCAAACGTGCCATAGACGCCACAGCCGGAGCCGTGAGGTACAGCAGAGCGATAAAGATCAGGGTCCAGCCAGCCGACCAACGTGCGTCAGCGACTTTCGGCACAGTGAAGAAGCGAATGATTACGTGTGGCAGACCGGCCGTACCAATCATCAGCGACATGGTAAACAGCAGCATGTTCAGCTTGTTGCTGACATCCGCGGTGTAGTCGGTAAAGCCCAAACCCGCGACGACCTCATTGAGCTTCTGCAGCAGCGGCATGCCTGACTCGGTGTGCTCACTGAACATACCGAACATCGGAATCGGGTTGCCCGTCAGTTGCAGGGAGATAAACACCGCTGGAATGGTGTAGGCGATGATCAGCACCACGTACTGAGCAACCTGGGTGTAGGTAATGCCCTTCATCCCACCGAACACCGCGTAGCAGAACACCACGCCGGCAGCGATCCAGATACCGGTGGAGTTGCTCACTTCGAGGAAACGCGAGAACGCCACGCCAGCACCGGCCATCTGACCGATCACGTACGTAACGCAGATGATGATCAGGCAGACCACGGCAGCCAGACGTGCGCCTCTGCTGTAGAAGCGATCACCGATAAAGTCCGGCACAGTGAACTTGCCGAACTTGCGCAGGTACGGCGCCAGCAGCATGGCCAGCAGCACATAGCCACCGGTCCAGCCCATCAGGAAGGTTGAGTTGGCATAACCACCGGCGGCGATCAGACCCGCCATGGAGATAAAAGAAGCCGCAGACATCCAGTCGGCTGCAGTCGCCATGCCGTTGGTCACGGGGTGCACACCACCGCCGGCGACATAGAACTCTTTGGTCGAGCCGGCACGTGCCCATATAGCGATGCCGAAGTAGAGCGCGAAGGACGCGCCCACAAACAGCATATTGATTACAAACTGGCTCATGGATTATTCCTCGACACCGAATTGTTTATCGAGCCTGTTCATTTTCCAGGCGTAGAAGAAAATGATCACGATAAAGGTGATGATCGAACCTTGCTGGGCGAACCAGAAGCCAAGGTCGGTACCGCCGACAGAGATACCTGCCAGCATGGGTCGAAGAAGTATGGCAAAGCCGAAAGACACCAGGGCCCAGACAATCAGGCTCCAGGTAATCAGCCGAACATTCGCCTTCCAGTACGCTGCAGCGTTAGCTTGATCAGAAGTCATAAACTCCTCCGGTTATTGTTATTCTCATGCACCTTAAAGCTAGCAGCAGGTTGCCCTAGCCGACAGATAGACATTGGTATTAGCCGCCTAAAGCCACCTTAAAAACGCCATTTATCTATAAATAACCAAGACTTAACTCACCGTCGAAAAAGTCGAGGCGCAGCGCTAGGACGTTAGTCGAATGGCAGAACAACCGCGCTCCGTTAAACGCCTTCGCACCACACCTGTACGGCAGCCCTCAGCGCGCCTTACCGAGACTGCGCAAGCACATCGCCAACCGCTCCAGGCTTGCCAGTTGCAGGCTTCGCCTGCCGGCACGTCGCAGCGGCAAACAATCGGGCAATCCGCCGCGCCAGCAAGTGCCCGGCGCGCGACTCTTCGCGCAAACCGAGATGCCCGCTCATCGCCCATACCACAGACGGAAGAAGCCAAACGCCAGCAGCAGGCCGACCTGGCCCAGCGCCGTGCACAGGCTGAGAAAGGACTGCACCTCAGGGTTCTGCGCGGCGTCTGCCAGACCGGTCAGCCCCTCCCAGAACGCATCCGGCAACAGCACCAAGCCCAGCTGCGCCAGGGGTTGGCCGGTCAGCTGCAGGCCTTTGATCAGGTCAAACTGGCCGCAGAACATCAGGCCCAGCAGCACCATAAAGGCCACTGCCAGCCCCAGGGCGAAACAGGCTGCCCCTCGTATAAACAACCGCATCAATAAACGCATCATGTGCGACTCCCACACCGGTAAAGCAGCGGCGCAGGCCGGGCCTGCGCCGCTGTCCGTCAAAGGTTGCTGGCGGAGCTGGCCAGGGGCTGGCGGCCGACGCCGTACCAGTCGAGTTTGCGGGTCAATATCATCACCCCGGCGAGCACGCCGAACACCAGTACCGAGCCCATCAGCAGGGCGTAGTCCTCGGCTCCGAGCAGGCCGAACAACATGGCGTAGAGCAGCGCCAGCAAGGTGCCGAAGCCCGCACCGCGCAGTGCGCTGTGCAATACGTAACTGACGTAGAAGCCGATCAGCAGTACGCAGGCGGTGGCGGCAATACCGTAGGCCAGGGCAAAACTCAGGTGTTCTGACAGCGACAGCAGCAACAGGTAGAACAGCGCCAACGACAAGCCCACCAGGGCGTATTGCACCGGGTGCACGGCCATGCGTTTGAGCACCTCAAAGAGGAAGAACATGGCGAAGGTCAGGCCGATAAACAGCAGGGCATATTTGATCGCCCGCTCGGTCTTCAGGTACTGGTCCACCGGGTCAACAAAGCTCACGCCAAAGTTGCGCGCGGTCAGTGCATTGCAGCTGTCTTCACGTACGCAGTCGGCCAGCGCCTCTTCCAGGTTGGTGGCGAAGAAGCTGGTCTGCCACTGCGCTTTAAACCCCTTGCCTGACACTTCACGGCTGCTCGGCAGGTATTCGCCGACAAAGCTCGGATGCGGCCAGCCGGACGTCAGCTCGACTCGGCTGTCGCGACCCACCGGGGTGATGCTCAACTGTTCGGTGCCCTGCAATTTGAGGTCGAAGGCGAACTCCAGGGTTTGCCCACCCTGGCTATCCAGCGCTGGCAGCGGTGCATGCACACCGGCGCCGAAGCGCTCCTCGGCGCTGCCGGGTTCAAAACTCAGGTTGGTGCCGTTGAAGCGCAGCTGCAGGTCATTGCTGATGCCACGGCTATCGCTGATACCGACCGAGAGAAAGGGCCGGTCGAACTGATACAGCCCCAGCTCATCGCCCAGCCCCAGGCGCGCCGGCAGCTTGAATGCGCCGCTGATCTGGTTATCGCTGCGGTACAGCAGTGCCTTGTAGATTCCCCGCGCACGCTCCTCGGTACTGACCTGGCCATTGAGCACAAAGCGCTCTGGCAGGAAGTACAAACGGCCACGGCTGCGTTGCTCCTCCATATAACGCTCACCGGTCTTGGCGTGGGTTTTCCACTGGTGCCAGACCTTGGTGTAAGGCAGCACCAGAATCGGCCCGGTGAGCTGCTGGCGATAGCTGGAGCTGCGCGCGATGTCCTGCAGCACCTCGGCGCGCTGGTACTGCCGCTCGCTGACCAACCCGCCGATCATCGACAGCGGCACCAACAACAATAAAATCAGCAAGGCAATGGCGCCCAGCTTGAATCCCAGAATACGGCTCATGGTGCAACTCTCCGCTACGGTTTAGGTAGGCAGAGTCTGGGCGGCGTAAGTGGTGGCTTTATGGAGGGTTGATGGAGACTGTGTGGAGATGTGGCATGGACAGGCTAGGGTGAAGTGAGTAGCGTCAAGGATTGCTGAGCGCTTGTAGAAAAGTAAAAGCCTAAGCATTCCATACCACCAAGGACGGACCATGAAAAAGCTCGCACTGCCCCTGCTCACCCTACTGGCCTTCAGCGCCTACACCCTGTACGTGATGCTGTATGCGGAGCAGTCGCTGCTGCAATTTGGCATACAGCTGATGTCCAGTCCCGATACCGCCCAGGTGGTGATCGACCTGTATATCCTCGCTACCCTGGCCTGCATCTGGATGTACCGCGACGGCCGTGCACGGGGCAAGTCGTTGCTCTACCTACTGCCATTCTTTGCCCTGACTGCGCTGTTTGTCTCGGTCGGACCGCTGCTGTACCTGGTGCTCAAGGCCATGGCTATAGACAGCCGTGAGCCACGGGAGAGTGCCTCAACTGCAGCTTGATGGAACGAAGCAGCCGCGGAAACCGGGGCTGCTCAACGCTTAAAAGCTCAGATTGAAATTGCCGGTGCCGAAGATGCCGACCAGACCAATCACGATCAGATAAATCGCCACGATGTAGTTCAGCAAACGCGGCATCACCAGAATCAAAATGCCGGCAATCAGCGAAATCAGCGGGGTAAGGGCAAGGGTCATCATCGTCACCTGAGGGTTATTGAAGCGCCAGTATGCGCGCCACGCGCAAAGTGCACAGCACTATCCACCCGCAGAGCCGCCACCCAGCCATCCGCCGATTAAACAACCCTTGTAGTAAAGGCCACTTATGAGCAGCGCCAGCTTGTTAACCTCATTACTGCAGTACCAGGCCTGGGCCAACCAGGAGCTCCTCGCTGAGTTGCAGCGCCTTGATCCGCTCAGCCAGCACAGCGAATTGCACGCCGCCCTGCGCATCCTCAACCATATCCATGTGGTCGAGCGGATCTTTGTCGCCAATCTGCAAGGCATCCGCCACGACTACAGCGCCACCAATACCCCGCAGACGCCCACGCTGGCAGCGCTGCAGCAGGCGGTGCAAGAGACTGATCGCTGGTACCTGGACTATGTCGCCGGGCTAGACGCCGAACAGCTGGCCGAGCGCCTGAGCTTCACCTTCGTCGATGGCGACGCCGGCTGCATGAGCCGCGCGGAGATGCTCGCGCATGTCGTCACCCACGGCGGCTATCACCGTGGCGCCGTTGGCCGGATCATGGCGCAAGTAGGGCTCGCACCGCCCAGGGATATCTACACGCGTTTTCTGCATCAGGATCAGCCGTAGCGCCGCGAGCGGCGCTGCCTTTCATAACTCGCCGCGAATGTACTGTTCCAGCTGCTGGATCAGACTGGCCTGTTCAGCGATGGTGTGTTTGACCAGGTCACCAATCGACAGCAGACCGATCAGTTCGCCCTCGGCCAATACCGGTAGATGGCGCAGGTGGCGGTCGGTCATCAGCTGCATGCAGTGTTGCGAGGTGTCGCGCAGGCCGACGGTTATGACATCTGCTGTCATAATTTCGCTGACCATCGCACTGAAGGCGGAGCGCTCCAGCAGTGCCACTTTGCGCGCGTAGTCACGTTCGCTGACGATGCCGGCCAGGCGGCCTTTGTCATCCAACACCACCAGGGCACCAATGCCTTTCTCGGCCATCAGCTTGATGGCATCCAGCACCGAGGTACTGGGCGTGACGCTGTACACGGCGGCTTGGGGCTTGGCGCGAAGGATCTCGGCAACTGTTTTCATGCAGCGGCTCCTGCTCTGTTTCTTATTGGCATTGAGGATAGTGCGCAGGCAGACCATTGCCGGCCAACCTGATGATTTGATCAGAGCACCTGTGCGGGCTCAGCGCAACCATTGCAAACCAGCAAGCTCGGTGCCAAGCCGCGCTTCAATTGTCAGGACACAGCGGCAGACGCAGCTGCGCCTCGACCCCGCCCGCGACATTGCCGATATGCAATTCGCCGCCATGCAGCTGCATCACCTCTTCGACAAAATTCAGCCCCAAACCGGTGCTCTTGCGCCCACTGGCGGGGCGTGGCAGTGAGTAGAAACGCTCGCTCAGACGCGCCAGGGCGTAATCGGGAATCGCCTCGCCCTGGTTAAACAGCCGCAGCTCGATCTGCCCAGCACGCGCCTCGGCGCTAAAGCGGAGCAACCCGCCGGGCGGGGTGAAATCCAGGGCGTTGTCCAGCAGATTGGCCAGCGCCTGACGCAGCAGAAAGGCCTCGCCGCGCGCGCTTAACTCTGCGCCAATGTGGTTTTCAATCTGCAGGCCGGCGGCCTCGATACGCGCCATTTGCGCCTGCAACAGCGACTCGAGCAATGCGCGCAGCGGCACCCTCACCTGCTCTTCCAGGCCCTGGCGTTGCTCGACCTGGGCCAGGTGCAACAGGCGTTCGATCAACTGCTGCATACGCGCGCTTTCCTGCTCGATATTGGCGACGAAACGCTGCCGTTGTGGTGCCGGCATCTCACCATCGAGCAACTCTGCCGCGCCGCGAATCGCCGCCAGCGGGCTTTTCAACTCGTGGGTCAGGGTATGCACATAGCGTTCGACATAGGCTTTGCCTTCCAGCTCGGTGCGCATGCGTTCGATGGCCTCGGCCAGTTGCGCCAATTCGCCGCCGCGCACGCTGGGCAGTTCGGCACGTTGACCGGCGCTGACCGTCTGGGCATAGCGAGTCAGCTTGCGCAGCGCAGTGCTGAGCCACCAGGACAGCAGTGCACCGATCAACAGGCCGAGCACGATCAGCCCGCCGCCAAGCCAGGCCAGGCGCTGTTCGGAGCGTTCGATATAGGGCTGCAAGGTGCGATTGGGCTTGGCCACCGAGACCACGCCGATAATCTGCGTGCCGTCCATGATCGGCGCGGCCACGTACATCACCGAGGAATCGGGGTCGTTCGGGTCTTCCTTGGTCGAGCGCGCGCCGTACTCGCCGCGCAGGGTGCGCAGCACATCGTTCCAGCGCGAATAATCCTGGCCCACCGCCGCACCCGTGGAGTCGAGCAACACCATGCCTTTGGCGTCGGTGACGTAGATGCGGTGGTTGACCTGGGTTTTCTCCACGCCCCAGATCTGCGCCTGCGGCTGGCGCTGTCCATAGGCTTGTAGCAAGGCGGGCAAGCGGCTCTGTTGCAGGCGGCCGGCCTTGACCTCGTCACGCAAAATCTCCGCCAGCAGGTTGGCGGTGTCCACCAGGGTTTCCTCGGTGCTCTGGCGCACGCCGGGGCGGATTTCGTCCATCACCGTGCTCAGCACAAACCAACCGGCCAGCCCGACAAACAGGAAGTACACCAGAAAGATACGTATCCCCAGGGGCATCAGGCGTGCCTCGGCGAATAGCTGTAACCCAGGCCTCGATGGGTCTGAATCGGTTCCGCCGCAGCAGCCACCTGCCGCAGCTTGGCGCGCAGGCTTTTGATATGGCTGTCGATGGTCCGCTCGTAACCGGCATCCAAGGCCACGCCGAGGCCATCGAGCAACTGCTCGCGGGAGAACACCCGTTCCGGCTGCGCCAGTAGGTGTTGCAGCAGGCGGAATTCGTGGCGGGTCAGGCTCAGCAGCTGGCCGTGGTAGTGGATCTGCACCCGCTCGCGGTCCACCTGGAACGGGCCTAGTGGCACGGTTACAGCGACTTCACGCGGCGCCATACGTTTGAGGATGGCCTTGACCCGCGCCGCCACTTCCCGTGGGCTAAAGGGTTTGACCACGTAATCATCGGCACCGATTTCCAGGCCGACCACCCGATCGATCTCCTCGCTGCGCGCGGTGAGGAAAATCACCGGCACCTCGGAGAAGCGCCGCAGGCGCTTGCAGGCCTCGAAGCCGCTGATATCCGGCAGGCCGACATCGAGAATCAACAGATCCGCCGGATTGCCCTGCTGCTCCACCAAAGCCTGCTCGGCCAGGCTTAACCAGGTGGTGGTAAAGCCTTCGCTCTGCAGGGCGAAGATCAGGGTGTCGGCGATCGCGGCTTCATCCTCGACAATCAGAATATGCGGCATGGGCGTCCTGCTCGTGGCAACTCGGCGAGGAGCCTGCGGTAGGCCGTGGCCAGCGTCAAGGGCGAGGCTAGAGCAACACGTCTGTAGGAGCGGCCTTGGCCGCGAGCGATGCCGTGTGGACAACCGCATCGCGGACAAGTCCGCTCCTACGGACCTCAGTCGAGCTTGAAGCGTGCGGTATTCTGCGCCAACGCCTGGCTGCCCTGGCGCAGTTGCTCGGCGGCATTGCTCACCGCCTGGGCGCCTTCCAGCAGGGCACTGGCGGCCTGGTCGACCTGCTGGATATTGCCGCTGACTTCATCGGCGGTGGCCGCCTGTTGCTCGGCGGCGGTGGCGATCTGCGCCAGGCGATCAGTCACCAGCTGCACCGATTCGACAATCGCGGCCAGGTCCTCGCCCATGGCCAGCACGCTGCCGACGTCGCCTTCGGCCTGGCGCACGGCGTCTTCCATCTGGGTCACCGACTGACCCACCACACGGTGCAGGTTGGCCACGGTTTCCGCGATTTCCGCCGTGGAGTTCTGCGTGCGCTGCGACAAACTCCGCACTTCATCGGCCACCACAGCAAAGCCGCGGCCCTGCTCGCCGGCGCGCGCGGCTTCGATGGCGGCGTTGAGCGCGAGCAGATTGGTCTGCTCGGCGATGCCCTTGATCACGTCCACCACGCGGGTGATCTGCTCGGTCTGCGCGCGCAGTTGTTGCAGGGTACTGGCACTGTCGCCCAGGCGGCTGCTGAGCTGGCGCATGCTCTGGCTGGTGCGCGCGCTGCGCTGGTTGCTCTGCTCGGCAATCTCGCGGGTCTGCCCGGCCTCCACAGCGGCCTGCTCGCAGCTCTGCGCCACGCTTTGCGCGGTGGCGGCCATTTCAGTGGCGGCGGCGGCAATCTGGCTCATCTGCGCCTGTTGCTGCTCCACCGACCCCAGGGCATTGCGCGCCTCGCCGTTGAGCATCTGCACGGTGCCACCCAGTTGCTGGCTCTGCTGATTGACCCCCTGCATGGAGTCACGCAACTGGCTGACGGCGGTATTCAGTGCCATGGCGATACTCGCCAGGTCATCCGCACCATGCACCTGCATACGCACGCGCAGGTCACCATCGCGCAAGTCTTCGGCGGCCTGGATAATCCCGGCGGTGCTGCGGCGGATCGAGGCATTCAGACAGAACAGCACATACAGCGCCAGCAGGGTCAGCAGACTGAACACGCCGATCACTTCGATCATCGCAATCAGGGTCTTCTGCCGATACTCAGCGAGGCTGGCGACAAACTGCTGATACAGCGCCGCCTGCAGGCCAAACAACTGGCCCTGCAGGGCATCGGTGCGCTGCACGAACTGCTCCGGGGTCAGGGCCATCGGGCTGGCCTCGAACATGTCGCGGTCGATGCCGGCGAGGAAGGCTTCATAGCCCTGCAACGCCTCCTCATAGGGCCCTTGCAGCTGGCGCATGGCACGCGGCGATTGGAGGCCGAGGGTCGATTGCGCCTTGAGCAGCTGGCTGCGCGACTCATCCAGGCTACGTCTTAGATCGCGAATCAGCACCCGGCTCTGCAAGGTGAAATGCTGCGACACCACCGCGCCATAGCCCTGACTGGCAAAACTGCCCAACTGCTCCAGCAAACGCGGCAGGGTGTAGGTCAGCTGCTCCATCATCAGGTAGGTGTCGATCTGCGGATCGAGGATCAAGCCACTGTCGGTGGCCACCTGTTCGCGCAGGGCCAGCAGGCTCAACAGGTTCTTTTGGTAACGTTCGAGGGCGTCGGGCAGGGCCAGCTTACCCAGCACATCGATACTCAGCTCGGCCTGGCCGGCGCTGAGATTCTGCAAATGCTGGCGCGCCTGGTCACTCAGCAATGCGGATTTAAGCGGCTGCTCCAGCGCTTGTATGGCGGGGCCAAGACCGGCGGCACGTTCGCGCAGCAGCGCTTCGGCGGTTTTATCGGTGCCCTTCCAGCGCGACAGCAGGCTACGTTGTTCCAGCAGTGCCTGCTGCACGCCAGCCATGCCCTGCAGGGCACTGATGCCTTGCAATTCATTGTCGATGGAATTGAGTCGATCCTGATAATTGCTGCTGATCACCCACAGCGAAAAGCCCAGCGGCAACGCGAACAGCACAAACACCAACTGAAACTTGCGCGCGAAGCTGAACCGCTCCAGCAACCGCACGCCCGGTTTGAGTACTCCAGTCATACACACCTCAACCTGTTGAGCGCGCCCACTACGGGGCGCACCAAAGCAAAACTTCAAGCAAGAAGCACGCCCAAGCAGCGCACCTGTAAACGACAAGCTGTGCTGAGCATAGATGAGTGCGCAGGCCACCTATTAAGGTGTCGCGGAAAACTCTAGCTAGAGAGGCCGCTCCAAAGCTCGTCGACCTGCCGAAAACCCCAGGTTTCGGCGGACTCGCGACTGACAATCTTGTCGTGCCCGACCAGCTGCCGCAGATCGATAACCTCCTGAGCAATCGGGCTTTGCGAGTGGGTCGAGAAGAACACTTTGACCTTGGGCGTGAGCAAGGAGCCGGCCTGCTGCTCCATGATCACGCCAATGCGTCCGCTTTCCAGGCGCACCAGTGAGCCTACCGGGTAGATGCCCACGGTTTTGACAAAGGCCTGGAACACCATGGGGTCAAAATGGCCCTTCCACTCGGCCATCTTGCGGACCGCCTCGGCCGGGTCCCAACCCGGCTTGTACGGCCTATTGGAGGTGATCGCGTCATACACATCACACACCGCGCCCATGCGTGCATACAGGCTGATCTGCTCACCGGCCAGGCGGTGCGGGTAGCCGCTGCCATCGAGCTTTTCGTGGTGATGCAGGCACACGTCCAGCACCAGCCCACCGACCTGTTTGCTGTCGAGCAGCATGCGCGTGCCGGCCTGGGGATGACCACGCACCATGGCGAACTCATTGTCGGTCAGCTTGCCGGGTTTGTTCAGCACGACCTCGGGAATCGCCATCTTGCCGATATCGTGCAGCAACCCGGCCAACCCGGCTTCGCGCACCTGCCCCTGGTTAAGACCCAGCTGGCGAGCCAGGGCGATCATCAGGGCGCAGACCGCCACCGAGTGCATATAGGTGTATTCATCGGCATTTTTCAGTCGCGCCAGACTGACCAGCGCATTGGGATGACGCAGCACCGAATCGGAGATTTCCTCGACCAGCTCACCGGCCTGTTCGAACTGCAACGCCTGCCCCATGCGCGCATCGGCGAACATGTTGATCACCGCCGTTTTGGCACTGGCGCACAACTTGACCGCGCGCTGTACCTCATCCTCCATCGACACCGCCAGGCTGATCGGCTGACTCTGCACGGCGGCCAGCAGGCTGGCCTCGGCGGCCGCGGCGACCACTTCGGGGCTGGCACTGGCCGTACCGACTGCGATATCCAGACCTTTACTGACATCGATCCACAGCTCGCTAATACTGCTGGCCTTGATCCGCTGCAGGTCTTTTTCTGATTTGAGCAGAAACTTGGACCTCCAGAACGGGTGGTCCATCCATGCACCACAAAACTCATGGATATACATACCGACACGCAGATCGGCCACAGCAATACATTTCAACATGCACCGCTCTCAAATAAGGACGACAACCAACGGCTCTCCGTTAGCGTAGATGATCAATCGTGCCTGCATGACCCCGCTCAGCAGTGGCTTGGAAGCCCTGCCACGACTGCTTATGCTTGCGCCACCCGCGCACCTTAAGGAGTTGCCATGCGCCGCCTGCTCACCGGTCTTAGCGTCATTACTCTGCTGCTGCTCAACACGCTGATACTGATCGGCCCGTTGCTGTTGATCGCCCTCGGCAAGTTTGTATTGCCTGGCAAGGCGCTGAAAACCGCCAGCTCGCGCGGGGTGATGTGGGTGGCGGAAACCTGGGCCGAGCTCAACAAGCTGATCTTCGCCACCCTGTTGCCGGTGCACTGGGACATTCGCGGCAGTGCCGACCTGCGCCAGAGCACCTCCTACCTGGTGATCAGCAACCACCAGTCGTGGGTCGACATCCCCGCCCTGGTGCAGGCGTTCAACCGCAAGACGCCCTACTTCAAGTTCTTCCTCAAGCAGCAGCTGATCTGGGTGCCCTTGCTCGGCCTGGCGTTCTGGGCGCTGGATTACCCCTTTATGCGCCGCTACTCCAAGGCGTTTCTGGCCAAGCACCCGCAGCTCAAGGGCCAGGATCTGGCAATCACCAAGCGCGCCTGCGAGAAGTTCAAGGACCTGCCGGTGACCGTGGTCAACTACCTCGAAGGCACCCGCTTTACCCCGGCCAAACAGGCGCAGCAAGGCTCGCCTTATCAGTACCTGCTCAAGCCCAAGGCTGGCGGCGTGGCCTTTGTTCTGGCGGCACTCGGCGAACAGCTGGACACAGTGCTGGACGTGACGCTGGTGTATCCGGGCAAACGCATTCCCGGTTTCTGGGACCTGATCAGCGGCCAGCTGGACCGGGTGATCGTCGATATCCAGACCCGCGAACTCGACCCGGCGCTGTGGCAGGGCGATTACGAAAACGACGGGGAGTTTCGCCAGTTTGTGCAGAACTGGGTGACGAAACTCTGGCAAGACAAGGATGCGCGGATCGCGCAGATTCGCGCCGAAGGCTGAAACAACTCACGGCCAAAGCCCGTGAAAGGGACTTTAGCCGTGATGGTTTACCAACCCTGATCAGGCTGCGCTAAACAGCTTGTGCGGGTCGATGACAAATTTCTTCGGCACGCCGGCATCGAACTCGCCGTAACCGCGCGGCGCGTCGTCCAGGCTGATCACCTGCACGCCGACCACTTCGGCGATATTGATGCGATCCCACATGATCGCCTGCATCAGCGCGCGGTTGTACTTCATCACCGGGGTCTGGCCGGTGTGGAAGCTGTGCGACTTGGCCCAGCCGAGGCCGAAGCGGATGCTCAGTGCACCCTTCTTCGCAGCGGCATCGACCGCACCTGGGTCATCGGTAACGTACAGGCCGGGAATACCGATCTTGCCGGCAACCCGCACCACGCCCATCAGCGAGTTGAGCACGGTGGCCGGGGCTTCGTGTTGCACGCCTGCATGACCATGACCGCGGGCCTCGAAGCCCACCGCGTCGATGGCACAGTCGACTTCTGGCTCGCCCAGCAATGCGGCAATCTGCTCGTGCAGCGGAATGTCCAGGGACAGGTCGGCGATTTCGAAGCCCTGGGCCTTGGCATGCACCAGGCGCACCGGGTTGACGTCGCCGACTATCACCACCGCCGCGCCAAGCAGGCGCGCCGAGGCAGCAGCGGCCAGGCCGACCGGACCGGCACCGGCGATATACACGGTACTGCCCGGGCCGACGCCGGCGGTCACCGCGCCGTGGTAGCCGGTGGGCAGGATGTCGGACAGGCAGGTCAGGTCGCGGATCTTCTCCATGGCCCGGTCGCGATCCGGCAGTTTCAGCAAGTTGAAGTCGGCGTAAGGCACCATGGCGTATTCGGCCTGGCCGCCGGTCCAGTCGCCCATGTCGACGTAGCCGTAGGCACCGCCAGGACGCGCCGGGTTGACCGACAGGCAGACGCCGGTGTGCTGTTCCTTGCACGAACGGCAGCGGCCGCAGGCGACGTTGAACGGCACCGAAACCAGATCGCCGATTTTCAGGTTCTCCACGTCGCGGCCCTTCTCGATCACCTCACCGGTGATCTCGTGGCCCAGCACCAGGCCGGTTTGCGCCGTGGTCCGACCGCGCACCATGTGCTGGTCGGAGCCGCAGATATTGGTGGATACCACGCGCAGGATAACGCCGTGCTCGATCTTCTTGCCACGCGGGTCCTGCATTTTCGGATAGTCGATCTTCTGCACTTCGACCTTGCCAGCGCCGAGGTAGACGACGCCACGATTACCAGACATAGGTGTTCTCCTTCTTGTTGTGGGGCTCAGTTGTAGAGCCATGGCGCGACCAACGGCCACGCGGTCTTGCAGCGGAGTTTTTGCGTCTATTGCCAGCTGTGTAGGATGGGTTGAGCGAAGCGATACCCATGGGTCGGTGTTGATGGGTATCGCAGGCTCAACCCATCCTACGGGTTATGCATGCAGCACCACGGTGCGGTTGGCGTTAAGAAACACGCGCCGTTCGAGGTGGTAGCCGATGGCCTTGGCCAGGGTCTGGCATTCGATATCGCGGCCCTTGGCGATCAGGTCCTCGGGGTAATGGGCGTGATCGACCGCCTCCACGCCCTGGGCGATGATCGGCCCCTCGTCGAGGTCGTTATTGATGTAATGCGCCGTTGCCCCGACCAGCTTGACGCCCTTCTGATAGGCCTGGTGGTAGGGCTTGGCGCCCTTGAAGCCGGGCAATAGCGAGTGGTGGATATTGATCGCCCAGCCGTCCAGCTTGCGGCACAGCTCGGGCGACAACACCTGCATATAGCGGGCGAGCACCACCAGTTCGGCGCCGGTTTCTTCGATCACCTTGAGCACCTGGCGCTCCTGCGCCGGCTTGTCGTGGGGGTCGAGGGGGAAGTGGTAATAGGGAATCGCGTGCCAGCGCGCCAGCGGCTCCAGATCCGGGTGGTTGGACACCACCGCCACCACGTCCATGGCCAGGTGGCCGATGCGCTGGCGATAGAGCAAATCGTTGAGGCAGTGATCGGCCTTGCTGACCATCAGCACCACCTTGGCCCGGTAGCCCGGCGGGCACAGCTCGACCTGCATCTGGAAGGGCGCCAGGCGTTCCTGCACGCCGGCGCGGAACGCCGCCTCGTCGAAACCGTCCGGCTGGCGGAACTCCACGCGGATAAAGAAGCGCGCGGACAGGCGGTCATCGAAGCTGTGGTGCTCGGTGACATAGCAGCGCTGCTCGAAGAGAAAGCGCGTCACCGCATCCACCGTACCGAGCACGCTCGGGCAATGGGCAGTAAGAATCCAGGTATCCGGGGTGCGGCTCATATTGATCTCCAATACCGAGTGACCGTAGGTTGGCGTTGAGCGAAGCGATACCCAACGAGTGCGCCGGGAAATGTTGGGTATCGACGCTGCGCGCCTCCACCCAACCTACGTACTTGCCGGTTTACGCCTTGATCGCCAACCCATACTCGGCGCTGGCATCCTGCAGCCACAGCCAGATGTAGTCGGCGAAGCTGCGGCGCACCAGCAGTTCCCAGGTTTCCTCGGCGGTATGGCGGATCACCAGTTGCGACTTGGCGAACACCGTGCCGACCGCCTTGCCCACCGGGAAGTTGCTCGGGTGCACGTCGTAGCTGCTGGACTTCATCAGCAGCTCGCGCACCTTGGACCCGGAGAGTTCCACCAGGGTCTGCCCGCCGCTGACGTTGACGATCGAGATATGCTGGCCGTCCAGGGCCGCGCGCAGCTTCTGCTCGACCTCGTACTCGGTGCCGCCCGGCACGATCAGCAGCCACTCATCGGGGGCCAGCCACTGCAGCGAGCTGTGTTCGTTGGCCACCAGGGTCAGGGCCACCGGCAGTTCCAGGCCGGTGGCATGCTGTACGCCGCCGGCAAAGGCTGAGTCCCGTGCATCGCCGCGCAGCACCAGATGGCCGAGCAGCTTCTTCTCGCGCAGGGTGATGCCTGCCGTGCTCTTGCCCTTGCGCACCAGCTCATCGAGGCCGGCGTGATGCAGCGGCGATTGCCCGGCGATATCGCTGGGGCGTTGTTGGTAGACATTGACGTTAGACATTCTGGCGGTCCCCCTTAGGGTCATAGAACACCGGCGAGACGATTTCCGCTTCCACCAGGCTACCGTCCACCAGCGGCGCGAACACCCGCTCGCCGATGCGACTGAGGCCGCCCTTGACCAGGGCCATGGCGATGGAATGCTTCAGCGCCGCGCTGGCGTAGCTGGAAGTGACATGGCCGACCATGCTCATGGGGATGGCCTGCTTGGGATCGAATACCAGTTGCGCGCCTTCCGGCAGCACCTGGTTCGGGTCCAGCGGCTTGAGCCCGACCAGCTGCTTGCGGTTCTCGCGCACACAGTCCTCGCGGTTCATGCCGCGCCAGCCGATCCAGGAGAAAGGTTTAGTGCGCCCGACGCACCAGCCCATGCCCAGGTCGTCCGGAGTGACCGAGCCGTCGGTGTCCTGGCCAACGATGATGAAACCCTTCTCGGCGCGCAGCACGTGCATGGTCTCGGTGCCGTAGGGGGTCAGGCCGTATTGCTGGCCCGCCTCGACGATCTTTTCCCACACACCCAGGGCGTAGTCGGCCTGCACGTTAACCTCGTAACTCAGCTCACCGGTAAAGGAGATGCGGAACACCCGCGCCGGCACGCCGCCGACCTTGCCTTCCTGCCAGGTCATAAAGGGGAAGGCGTCCTTGTCCAGGTCGATATCGGTGACTTGCGCCAGCAGCTTGCGGCTGTTGGGGCCGGACAGGGTCATGGTGGCCCAGTGGTCGGTGACCGAGGTGAAGTACACCTTGAGCTCCGGCCATTCGGTCTGATGGTAGATCTCCAGCCACTCCAGCACCCGCGCGGCGCCGCCGGTGGTGGTGGTCATCAGGAAGTGGTTGTCGGCCAGACAGGCGGTGACGCCATCGTCGAAGACCATGCCGTCTTCCTTGCACATCAGGCCGTAGCGGGCCTTGCCCACGTCCAGCTTGGTCCAGGCGTTGGTGTACACGCGGTTGAGGAACTCGCGGGCATCCGGGCCCTGGATGTCGATCTTGCCCAGGGTCGAGGCATCGAGGATGCCGACGCTGTTACGCACCGCCAGGCACTCACGGGCCACGGCGGCATGCAGGTCTTCACCCTTCTTGGGGAAATACCAGGGGCGTTTCCACTGGCCGACGTCCTCGAACTCGGCGCCGTTCTGCAGGTGCCAGCTGTGCATGGCGGTGTAACGTTTGGCTTCGAACAGCGCGCCACAGTGACGGCCGGCGACGGCGCCGAAGGTCACCGGGGTGTAGTTGGGGCGGAACATGGTGGTGCCCATCTCCGCGATGCTGATGCCCAGGGAGCGGGCGGCAATCGCCAGGCCATTGATATTGCCCAGCTTGCCCTGATCGGTGCCGAAGCCCAGCGCGGTGTAGCGCTTGACGTGCTCCACCGACTCGAAGCCCTCGCGGGTGGCCTGCTCGATACCGGCGGCGGTCACGTCGTTCTGCAGATCGACGAACTGCTTGGGCGCACGCGCCGTGGACTTGTCGTGGGGCACCTGGAACAGCGCCACGGCAGGCTCTTCGACGCGCGTCTCGGTCTGTGGCAGGCTGCCGCTAACGGCCTTGAAACCGGCCTCGGCCGCCGCACTGGCGCCCGCCTCGAAACCATCGGCGAGCACATTGCCCAAGGCGAATACACCGTTGACTGCACCGGCGCACAGGCGCTTCTGCAGGCCTTCACCGGGCACGAAGGCGAGGATATCCGCCTGCCAGGTCGGCCTACCGCCCAGGTGCGACGCCAGGTGCACCACCGGGCTGTAGCCGCCGGAGCTGACGATCAGGTCGCAGTCGAGCAGCTCGCCCGGGCTGCTGACCTTGTGGCTTTTCAGGTCGATGGCGCAGATCCGCGCGCCGCTGACGCGCTTGCTGCCACGGGCTTCCACCACGGCGCTGCCGGTGAGGATGCGCACGCCACGCTTGCGTGCTTCTTCCACCCAGCTGCCGCGCGGGTTGCTGCGCGCATCGGCGACGGCCACCACCTGCAGGCCGGCGTCCAGCCAGTCGAGTACCACGCGGTAGGCGTAATCGTTGTTGGTCGACAGCACCAGCTGCTTACCCGGCGCCACGCCATAACGGCGCACATAGGTGGACACTGCATCGGCGAGCATATTGCCCGGCACATCGTTGTTGGCGTACACCAGCGGCCGCTCGTGGGCGCCGGTGGCCAGCACCACGCGCTTGGCGCGCACGCGGTGCATACGCTGACGGAGCATGCCGAGCGGCGCGATCTCGCCGAGGTGATCGGTCAGGCGCTGGTGGATGGTGAGGAAGTTGTGATCGTGGTAGCCGTTGACCGTGGCGCGCGGCAGCAGGGTCACTTCCGGCATCTTACTCAGCTCGGCCAGCGCCTGGGCGGCCCAGTCGGCGGCGGGTTTGCCGTCGAGGGTTTCGCGGGTGCTGAGCAGGCTGCCGCCGAACTCTTCCTGTTCATCAGCCACTATCACCCGTGCACCGCTGCGCGCGGCGGCCAGGGCGGCGGCCAGACCGGCGGCGCCGCCACCGACCACCAGCACGTCGCAGTGCTGGTTCATATAGTCGTAACTGTCCGGGTCATTGGCCTTCGGCGCACGGCCTAAACCTGCGGCCTTACGAATGTACTTCTCGTAGGTCAGCCAGAGGTTCTGCGGGTACATAAAGGTCTTGTAGTAGAAGCCCGGCGGCATCGCCTTGCCGCCGACCTTGCCGAGAATGCCCATGACATCGTTATTCACGCTCGGCCAGCCGTTGGTGCTGCTGGCCACCAGGCCGGCATACAGGGCCTGCTGGGTGGCGCGCACGTTGGGGATCTGCGCCGCTTCGGTGCTGCCGATCTGCAACACGGCATTGGGCTCCTCGGCGCCGGCGGCGACTATGCCGCGCGGCCGCGAGTACTTGAAGCTACGCCCGACTATGTCGACCCCGTTGGCCAGCAAGGCGGCGGCCAATGTGTCGCCGGCAAAGCCCTGGTAGCTCTGGCCGTTGAAGCTGAAACTGAGGGGCTGGCTGCGATCGACGCGACCACCCTGGGCAAGACGATTGACCTGGCTCATGCGGTTACTCCTTGGCCGGCAGTCTTCTTCGCGGCGAGGCTGGCTTCAGTCACGCTGGGCTTCTCACCGATCTTGTAGGTTTCGAGAATTTCGTAGGTCACCGTGTGACGGGTGGCGTTGAAGTATTTGCGGCAGCCGCTGGCATGGATCCACAGCTCGTGGTGCAGGCCGCGCGGGTTGTCGCGGAAGAACAGGTACTCGCCCCATTCCTCGTCGGTGCAGGCGTTCGGGTCCAGGGGGCGCGGGATATGCGCCTGGCCCTTGGCGTGGAACTCCTCTTCGGAACGCAGCTCGCCACAATGCGGGCAGAAAATATGCAGCATGATCGGTACCTCCAGAGTTCTTTACCCCCCTCTCCCACTTGTGGCAGAGGGGCTGGGGGAGAGGGCGCGCTGTGCCAGCCGTACTGCCCTCTCCCGCCCTACGGGCACCCTCTCCCTAAAGGGCGAGGGTCATCAGATGTCATCCCTGCGGGATGAATGTTTAATGCGCCACCCCGGCCGCGCCGTGTTCGTCGATCAGTGCGCCGTTGTGGAAGCGCTCGATGGAGAACGCCTTGGCCAGCGGGTGCATCTCGCCCTTGGCCAGGCTGGCGGCGAATACATGCCCCGAACCCGGGGTGGCCTTGAAGCCGCCGGTGCCCCAGCCGCAGTTGAAAAACAGGTTCTTCACCGGGGTCTTGGCGATGATCGGGCAGGCGTCCGGGGTGGTGTCGACGATGCCGCCCCACTGGCGATTCATGCGCACCCGCGAGAGCACCGGGAACATCTCGACGATGGCCTGCAGGGTATGTTCGATGGTCGGGTAGGAGCCGCGCTGGCCGTAGCCGTTGTAGCCGTCGATACCGGCGCCGATCACCAGGTCGCCCTTGTCCGACTGGCTGATATAACCGTGCACCTGGTTGGACATAATTACGCTGTCGATAATCGGCTTGATCGGCTCGGACACCAGCGCCTGCAACGGGTGCGATTCCAGCGGCAGGCGGAAACCGGCGAGCTTGGCCATATGCCCGGAATTACCCGCGGTGACCACGCCGACGCGCTTGCCGCCGATAAAGCCCTTGTTGGTCTCCACGCCGATGCATACGCCGTTTTCCTTGCGAAAGCCGATCACCTCGGTCTGCTGCAGCAGGTCGACGCCCAGGGCGTCGGCAGCGCGGGCATAGCCCCAGGCCACCGCATCGTGGCGGGCCACGCCGCCGCGACGTTGCAGCGAGGCACCGAGTACCGGGTAGCGGGTGTTCTTGCTGCAATCGAGGTAAGGAATCAGCTCCTCGACCTGCTTGGCGTTGAGCACTTCGCCGTCGATGCCGTTGAGGCGGTTGGCGCTCACCCGGCGCTCGATATCGCGCATGTCCTGCAAGGTGTGGCCGAGGTTGAACACACCGCGCTGGGAGAACATGACGTTGTAGTTGAGGTCCTGGGACAGGCCCTCCCACAGCTTCATGGCGTGCTCATACAACTGCGCCGACTCATCCCACAGGTAGTTGGAACGCACGATGGTGGTGTTGCGCGCGGTGTTACCGCCGCCCAGCCAGCCCTTCTCGATCACTGCGACGTTCTTCACGCCGAATTCCTTGGCCAGGTAATAGGCGGTGGCCAGGCCATGGCCGCCACCACCGACGATGATTACGTCGTACACCGGCTTGGGCGTGGGGTTGCGCCACATGCGCTGCCAGTTCTCGTGGTGACTGAACGCGTGCTTGATTAGGCCGAAGCCGGAATAACGTTGCATGGCAATGCTCCTGAAATCTGGGTACTGCTTGGCCCACCGGTCGAAACGAGGTAGAGCGTAGGGTGGGTTAGCCGCGAAGCGGCGTAACCCACCACGGGGCTGGCTCACACCCCTCGCCGCAAAGCTGGTGGGTTACGCCTTCGGCTAACCCACCCTACGGGTGCTGCAAAACTTAGCGGTAGACCGGGTAATCAGCGCACAGCCCGGCCGCCAGGGTGGCCACCTGCGCCTCGACATCGGCATCGCCGAGGTGGTCGAGGATGTTGCAGATCCAGCCGGCCAGCTCGATGCTCTGCTGCTCCTTGAAGCCGCGGGTGGTGATCGCCGGGGTGCCGATGCGCAGGCCCGAGGTGACGAACGGCGACTGCGGGTCATTCGGCACGGCGTTCTTGTTCACTGTGATGCCGGCACGCCCGAGGGCGGCGTCGGCGTCCTTGCCGGTGAGGCCCTGGCGGATCAGGCTGACCAGGAACAGGTGGTTGTCGGTGCCGCCGGAGACCACGTCATAGCCGCGCTCGATAAACACCTTGGCCATCGCCTGGGCGTTGTTGATCACCTGCTGCTGATAGGCCTTGAAACCCGGCTCCATGGCCTCCTTGAAGCACACCGCCTTGGCCGCGATCACGTGCATCAGCGGGCCGCCCTGGGCGCCGGGGAATACCGCAGCATTCAGCTTTTTCTCGATCTCGGCATTGGCGCGAGCCAGGATCAGGCCGCCACGCGGGCCGCGCAGGGTCTTGTGGGTGGTGGTGGTGACCACATCGGCAAAGGGAATCGGGTTGGGGTACAGGCCGGCGGCGACCAGACCGGCGACGTGGGCCATGTCGACGAACAGCAGCGCGCCGACCTTGTCGGCGATGGCGCGGAAACGCGGGAAATCCAGGGTCTTGGAGTAGGCGGAGAAGCCAGCCACGATCATCTTCGGCTGACACTCGACGGCCAGGCGCTCGACCTCGTCGTAATCGATCAAACCAGTGGCGGTGTCGATGCCGTACTGCACCGCGTTGTACAGCTTGCCCGAGGACGACACCTTGGCGCCGTGGGTCAGGTGGCCGCCATGGGCCAGGCTCATGCCGAGAATGGTATCACCGGCATTGATCAGCGCCAGGTACACCGCGCTGTTGGCCGACGAGCCCGAGTGCGGCTGGACGTTGGCGTAGTCCGCGCCGAACAGCGCCTTGGCGCGGTCGATGGCCAGCTGCTCGACCACGTCGACATGCTCGCAGCCGCCGTAATAACGCTTGCCCGGATAGCCTTCGGCGTACTTGTTGGTCAGGCCGCTGCCCTGGGCCTGCATCACCCGCTTGCTGGTGTAGTTCTCCGAGGCGATCAGCTCGATATGATGCTCCTGACGGCTTTCCTCGGCGTTGATGGCGCTGAGCAATTCGTCGTCGTAGCCTTGAATCTGGTCGTGCTTGCTGAACATCGCTGATCTCCTGCGGCACCGCAGTGCGGGCATCTGTGTCGGAAGCGGGCTAAGCCCTTGTGAGGCGATGGTATGACTGCCCCCGATCGGTCAGATGCCTAGGCACGCCACGGGGGATTGCGTTTGCGACATGGGCGCGTCGCAATTACGCACGCAGGTCGGCGACAGCGCGCAGCGGCTTCGCCTGCATGGCAGAGGATGTCGCGATTGCGCCTGCATGCGGATGTGACCGCAGATACAGTTAAGGCATCGTCTAGAACGACGCCCGTAGACAAGGAACGCGCCCATGCCCGATCTCTCGCAACAATTCGCCAGCGACAACTACTCCGGTATCTGCCCGGAAGCCTGGGCGGCCATGGCCGAAGCCAATCAGGGTCACCAACGCGCCTACGGCGACGACGAATGGACGGCGCGCGCCGCCGACCACTTCCGCCGCCTGTTTGAAACCGACTGCGAGGTGTTTTTCGCCTTCAACGGCACCGCCGCCAACTCCCTGGCCCTGGCCTCGCTGTGCCAGAGCTACCACAGCGTGATCTGCTCGGAGACCGCCCACGTCGAAACCGACGAATGCGGCGCGCCGGAGTTCTTCTCCAACGGCTCCAAACTGCTGCTGGCCAAGACCGAGAATGGCAAGCTGACCCCGGCGGCGATTCGCGACATCGCCCTCAAGCGCCAGGACATCCACTACCCCAAGCCACGGGTGGTGACCCTGACCCAGGCCACCGAGGTCGGCACCGTCTACAGCCCCGAAGAGGTGCGAGCGATCAGCGCGGTGTGCCGCGAACTGGGCCTGCACCTGCATATGGACGGCGCACGCTTCTCCAACGCCTGCGCCTTTCTCGGCTGCAGCCCGGCCGAGCTGACCTGGAAGGCCGGCGTGGATGTGCTGTGTTTTGGTGGCACCAAGAACGGCATGGCGGTGGGTGAGGCCATCCTGTTCTTTAACAAGGCCCTGGCGGAAGACTTCGACTACCGCTGCAAGCAGGCCGGCCAGCTGGCCTCGAAGATGCGCTACCTGTCCGCGCCCTGGGTCGGCATCCTGCAAAACGACGCCTGGCTGAAATACGCCCGGCACGCCAACCACTGCGCGCAGTTGCTGGCCGAGTTGGTGGCGGATATCCCGGGAGTCAGCCTGATGTTCCCGGTGCAGGCCAACGGCGTGTTTTTGCAGATGTCGGAAGCGGCGCTGGAGCGCCTGCGCGGCCAGGGCTGGCGCTTCTACACCTTTATCGGGGCCGGCGGCGCACGCTTTATGTGCTCCTGGGACACTGACGAGGCCCGGGTGCGCCAGCTGGCGGCGGATATTCAGGCGGCGATGAAGGCCTGAGGTGCAGCTCGTCTGCTTGCGCGCAGTACACCGGTAACTGCGGCTAAGCTGGAGTGAAGGCCTAACAGCGTGACCCCAGCCTGGGGTTAGCGAGAACAGGAGCGCGCCGATGGAGAGCAAAGACCGCCTGGAGTTCCGCCTGGAGGATCTCAGTCTTGAGGCACTCAGCCTGGAATCCATGGAGCAGCCCGCCGACACCCCGGCTCAACCGGCCAAAACGACGGCCCAGTTCAAGATCGACACCCGCGGCAAGAGCGAGCGCCGCCTCAATAGCGACAGGCGCAACGCCATCCGTTTCGAAGAGGATCGCCGCGCCAGCGAAGACCGCCGCGCCGGCCCCAAACCCTGGGCTCTGGGGACAGATATATAACCATCCGCAGCCATCGCGTCGCTGATTAGCGCGGTACCAGTGCCGGCAGCAAGGTGCGCGAAATCGCCTCGCGCACATTCGGCAACAGGGTGGCGCTGCCACCGAGCAACTCCTCCACCAGCCGTCGCAGCGCCACTGCACGCTCCGGGCTAAGGCCGCTAACGGCATGCTCGCAAGCCTGTTCGGCCGTCACCCCCGGCGGAATCGACAACCCCAACGCCACCAGGCGCTCACGTAAGTCCTCCTGATCGATCAGGTCGGCATGCATCATGGTGAAACCCTCCAGTGGCACTATTGCTATATGGGCTGCGTAGGATGGGTTGAGCGCAGCGATACCCATGCTGAACCCAGGCACCGCGATGGCTATCGCAGGCTCACCCCATCCTACCTGTCTGTTTAATCGGCGCCTGCGTTCAACGCAGCACGCCTTCTTCGAGCAGTAACGTGAAGATAGCCTCGGCACCCGCTTGCGGCGAGACATCCTTGAGCACCTGCCCGCCACCGCCAGACGCCTTGGCCGTGGCAGCCTTCATCCGTTCCGCGCCGGTCTTGGCCTTGATCACCTTAAGGCGCTTGGGCCGTGGCCGTGCCGGTTGCAATTGGGCCTCGGCCAGCAGCGCATCGGCGACCGGCTCGATGGCCTCGGCCGTCAACAGCCCCCTGCGGGCCGGGCCGAAGGCGCTCTGCCGCGCGGTGGGCGCGGCGTTATCGACACTGGCGACAAACGGCAAGCGCACCTTTAGGCGGCGACGCTGACCGCGCGGCAGGGCTTGCAGCACCTGGGCCACGCCATTGCTGACCTGCTCCACCGCCGCCAGCCCGACCACCAG
>NZ_JBAQLP010000143.1:0-6039 GCF_049301935.1 Pseudomonas sp.
CGCCTGCGACCTTTTTGAGTGTTGATCCGTGAGTGATTTGAGTCATATCCGCAATTTCTCCATCATCGCCCACATTGACCACGGCAAGTCGACCCTGGCCGACCGGTTTATCCAGATGTGTGGCGGCCTGGCCGACCGTGAAATGGAAGCTCAGGTGCTGGACTCCATGGATCTGGAGCGCGAACGCGGGATCACCATCAAGGCGCACAGCGTTACCCTGTATTACAAGGCTCGCGACGGCATCACCTATCAGCTGAACTTTATTGATACTCCAGGCCACGTCGACTTTACCTATGAAGTCAGCCGTTCCCTGGCGGCCTGCGAGGGCGCGCTGCTGGTGGTCGATGCCGGTCAGGGCGTGGAAGCGCAGTCGGTCGCCAACTGCTACACCGCCATCGAGCAGGGCCTTGAGGTCATGCCGGTGCTGAACAAGATCGACCTGCCGCAGGCCGATCCGGACCGGGTCAAGGAAGAGATCGAGAAGATCATTGGCATCGATGCCACCGATGCCGTGACCTGCAGCGCCAAGACCGGCCTGGGCGTCGATGAAGTACTTGAGCGCCTGGTGCACACGATCCCGGCACCGACCGGTGATGTCGAAGCGCCGCTGCAGGCGCTGATCATCGATTCCTGGTTCGACAACTACCTGGGTGTGGTCTCGTTGGTGCGTGTGCGTCACGGCCGGATCAAGAAGGGTGACAAGGTGCTGGTCAAGTCCACAGGTAAGGTGCACCTGGTCGACAGCGTCGGGGTGTTCAACCCCAAGCACACTGCCACCGTTGACCTCAAGGCCGGTGAAGTGGGCTTTATCATCGCCAGCATCAAGGACATTCACGGTGCGCCCGTTGGCGATACCCTGACCCTGGCCGCCACGCCGAACGTCGAAGTGCTGCCCGGTTTCAAACGTATCCAGCCGCAGGTCTATGCCGGGCTGTTCCCGGTCAGCTCCGATGATTTCGAAGACTTCCGTGATGCGTTGCAGAAGCTGACGCTGAACGATTCGTCACTGCAGTATTCGCCGGAAAGCTCCGATGCACTGGGTTTCGGCTTCCGTTGCGGCTTCCTCGGCATGCTGCACATGGAAATCATCCAGGAGCGCCTGGAGCGCGAATACGACCTGGATCTGATCACTACCGCACCGAGCGTAATCTTCGAAGTGGTGCTCAAGACCGGTGAGACGATCTACGTCGACAACCCGTCGAAGTTGCCGGATATTTCCTCGGTTGAGGACTTCCGCGAACCGATCGTGCAGGCCACCATCCTGGTGCCGCAGGAACACCTGGGCAACGTTATCACCCTGTGCATCGAGAAGCGCGGCGTGCAGCGCGACATGCAATTCCTCGGTTCCCAGGTTCAGGTTCGCTATGACCTGCCGATGAACGAAGTGGTGCTGGATTTCTTCGACCGCCTGAAATCCACCAGCCGCGGTTATGCCTCGCTGGATTACCATTTCGATCGCTATCAGTCGGCCAATCTGGTCAAACTGGATGTGTTGATCAATGGTGACAAGGTCGATGCCCTTGCCCTGATTGTGCATAAGGACAACGCTCACTATAAGGGTCGTGCGTTGACCGAGAAGATGAAAGAGCTGATTCCACGGCAGATGTTCGACGTGGCGATCCAGGCCGCCATTGGTGGGCAGATCGTTGCGCGGACTACGGTCAAGGCGCTGCGCAAGAACGTATTGGCCAAATGCTACGGCGGTGACGTCAGTCGTAAACGCAAGCTGCTGGAAAAGCAGAAGGCCGGTAAGAAACGCATGAAGCAGGTGGGTAACGTGGAAATTCCACAGGAAGCCTTCCTCGCTGTACTAAGGTTGGATAGTTAAGAGCCTATGTCGATCAATTTCCCGCTGTTGCTGGTTATCGCCGTTGCTGTCTGCGGCGTGTTGGCGTTGTTTGACCTGGTCTTCCTGGCCCCGCGCCGGCGAGCGGCTATCAGCACCTATCACGGCCAGGTCGGCGAGCCTGATGAGGCGGTGGTGGAACGTTTGAACAAAGAGCCTTTGCTGGTGGAGTACGGCAAGTCGTTCTTCCCGGTATTGGCGATTGTGCTGGTGCTGCGTTCGTTTCTGGTCGAGCCCTTCCAGATTCCATCCGGCTCGATGAAGCCGACCCTGGAGGTGGGCGATTTTATTCTGGTGAACAAGTTTGCCTACGGCATTCGCCTGCCAGTACTGGACACCAAGGTGATCGAAGTAGGCGACCCGCAGCGTGGCGATGTGATGGTGTTTCGTTACCCCAGCGATCCAGATATCAACTACATCAAGCGCGTAGTAGGCCTGGCCGGCGACCGTATTGCCTACAGCAGTGACAAACGCCTGACCATCAATGGCCAGTCCGTGGCGCAGCAATTGATTGGCGATGAGCCTGGCAGCCTGGGCAGCGCGACGTTGTTCAACGAGAAACTCGGTGAAGCCGAGCACCAGATCCGTAAGGAAATGCAGCGTTATCGGCTTGAGCCAGGTCGCGAGTGGGTAGTGCCGCAAGGGCATTACTTTATGATGGGCGACAACCGCGACAACTCCAATGACAGCCGTTACTGGAACGACCCGGCCATCCCTAAGCCACTGTGGGGCATGGTGCCGGATCAGAACATTGTCGGCAAAGCCTTCGCCATCTGGATGAGCTGGCCGGACCCGAAGTCGAGCAACCTGCCGAATTTCTCCCGCGTCGGCCTGATTCACTGACCGGCTGATGAATTTGCGACGCTGTTAAATACAGCGTCGCAGGCTATATATAGTCTTGCCTCCAGCCGTAATGGCTTTTACATCACTCGAATTTGGGGACAAATATGAAAGCTGCGCATTCGCAAAAAGGGATGTCGATTCTTGGTTGGTTGATGGTGCTGGCTGTTGTGGCTTTTCTGGCTAGCGCGACGTTCAAAGTGTTGCCGCATTACTTCGACTATATGTCGCTGGAGAAAATGATTACTTCTGTTGAAACCGATAAAGCTGCTGAAGTTCGTAGCGTTGGTGAGTTTTATAGCCATCTAAGCAAGGGGATGCAGGTCAACAGCATTCGCGATTTAAACATGCAGGAAGCGATTAAAATAAAAGTCGAAAACAATGAGTTTCGCGTGCACCTGAAATACGAGAAGCGCGAACCGTTGATCGAGAACATCGACCTGGTGGTGCGTTTCGATAAAGAATTCCGCGTGCGTATGCCGTGAGTGCGTCGTTAGCCCGTCTCGAGCGGCAGCTCGGTTATACCTTCAAGGACCAGGAACTGATGATCCTGGCCTTGACCCATCGCAGTTTCGCCGGGCGCAATAACGAGCGTCTGGAGTTTCTCGGTGATGCCATCCTCAACTTTGTCGCCGGCGAAGCGCTGTTTCAGCGCTTTCCGCTGGCTCGCGAAGGCCAGCTGTCACGTTTGCGTGCCCGTCTGGTCAAGGGCGAGACACTGGCGATCTTGGCCCGCGGCTTTGATCTGGGTGACTACCTGCGCCTGGGCTCCGGCGAGCTGAAGAGTGGCGGATTTCGCCGTGAGTCGATTCTGGCTGATGCGTTAGAAGCATTGATCGGCGCCATCTACCTGGATACCGGGATGGATGCGGCCCGTGAGCGGGTGTTGGCCTGGCTGACCACCGAGCTGGACAGCCTGACTCTGGTCGACACCAACAAGGACCCGAAAACCCGTCTGCAGGAGTTTCTGCAGTCGCGCGGCTGTGAGCTGCCGCGTTACGAGGTGGCGGATATTCAGGGTGAGCCGCACTGCCGGACATTCGTGGTCGAATGTCAGATCACCTTACTCAATGATAAAACCCTGGGGCAGGGTGCCAGCCGGCGTATCGCCGAGCAGGTGGCGGCCGCTGCCGCGCTGATCGCCCTGGGTGTGGAGAATGGCAATGACTGATACACCTGTTACACGCTGTGGCTATGTCGCCATCGTCGGCCGGCCCAACGTGGGCAAGTCGACGCTGCTTAACCACATCCTTGGGCAGAAGCTGGCGATCACCTCGCGCAAGCCGCAGACCACCCGCCATAACATGCTCGGGATCAAGACCGAGGGTGAGGTGCAGGCGATCTATGTCGACACCCCAGGTCTGCACAAGAACAACGAAAAAGCGCTCAACCGTTACATGAACAAGAACGCCTCGTCGGCGCTGAAGGATGTCGACGTGGTGATTTTTGTGGTCGATCGCACTCGCTGGACCGATGAAGACCAGATGGTCCTGGAGCGTATTCAATACGTCGAAGGCCCGGTGATTCTGGCGATCAACAAGACCGATCGCATCGAAGACAAAGCCGAGCTGATGCCGCATCTGGAGTGGCTGGCCACCCAGCTGCCGAAGGCCGAGATCGTGCCGGTTTCGGCCCAGCATGGGCATAACCTCGACACCTTGGAGAAACTGGTCGGCGAGCGTCTGCCGGAAGGCGTGCACTTCTTCCCGGAAGATCAGGTCACCGACCGTTCCAGTCGCTTCTTCGCCGCCGAACTGGTGCGCGAGAAAATCATGCGTCAGCTCGGTGCTGAGCTGCCCTATCAGATCACCGTGGAAATCGAGGAATTCAAGCGCGACGGGCGCATCCTGCATATCCACGCGCTGATTCTGGTCGAGCGTGATGGGCAGAAGAAGATCATCATTGGCGACAAGGGTGAGCGCATCAAGCGTATCGGCCAGGAAGCGCGCAAGGATATGGAGGTGATGTTCGACTCCAAGATCATGCTCAACCTCTGGGTCAAGGTTAAAAGTGGCTGGTCCGATGATGAGCGCGCCTTGCGCTCTCTGGGTTACGACAATATCTAGCCTGGCACGGGCGTGTCCTCGCGCCCGTTTCCGCGTCCCGTCACTGCGAGTCTCCACCGGCCATGTTTGCAGACAGTCAGCCTGCCTATGTACTGCACAGCCGCGCCTACCGCGAAAGCAGCGCGCTGGTGGACTTCCTCACCCCGCAAGGTCGTTTGCGCGCCGTTATGCGCGGTGCGCGGGGTAAGGCTGGCAGTCTGGCGCGGCCATTTATTGCGCTGGACGCCGAGTTTCGCGGGCGGGGCGAGCTGAAGAACGTCGGCCGCCTGGAGCCTGCTGGAATCCCCAATCTGCTGATGGGCGAGGCGCTGTTCAGCGGCCTGTACCTCAACGAGCTGTTGATTCGCTTGTTACCCGCCGAAGACCCACATCCCGCCGTGTTCGAGCATTACGCCATGACCGTGCTGGCGCTGGCCGAGGGCCGCGCCCTGGAGCCCTTGCTGCGTTCTTTTGAATGGCGCCTGCTCGGTGAGCTGGGCTATGGTTTCGCCTTGGACCTGGACAGCGAGGGCCAGCCCATAGTGGAGGCGGGCCTGTATCGACTGCAGACCGAAACCGGGCTGATGCCGATTGGCCAGTTGCAACCCGGCGCCTTTCAGGGCACTGAATTGCTCGCTATGGCCCAAGCTGACTGGGCTGCGCCGGGCGCTCTTGCAGCAGCCAAGCGCCTGATGCGCCAGGCTCTGGCCCCCCATTTAGGCGGTCGACCACTGGTCAGCCGTGAATTGTTTATGACGCTCAAGGAGCCAAGCCGTGACTGATGCCAATCGTATTCTGCTGGGTGTAAACATCGACCATGTGGCCACCCTGCGCCAGGCCCGTGGCACCCGTTATCCAGACCCGGTCAAGGCCGCGCTGGACGCCGAGGAAGCCGGTGCCGACGGTATCACCGTGCACCTGCGTGAAGACCGTCGGCATATCCAGGAGCGCGACGTGCGCCTGCTCAAGGAGGTGCTGCAGACGCGGATGAACTTCGAGATGGGCGTGACTGATTTCATGCTCGACTTCGCCGAAAGCATCCGCCCCGAGCATGTCTGCCTGGTCCCGGAAACTCGCCAGGAGTTGACCACCGAAGGTGGCCTGGAAGTGGCCGGGCAGGAGGCGCGCATTCGTGCCGCCGTTGAGCGTCTGAGCAAGCTCGGTTGCGAGGTGTCGTTGTTCATCGATGCCGACGAGAAGCAGATCGAGGCGGCGCGGCGCGTTGGGGCGCCGGCGGTCGAGTTGCATACTGGCCGTTACGCCGATGCTCATACGCCCGCCGAGGCTGCGCGTGAGCTGGCCCGCATC
>NZ_JBAQLP010000144.1:0-13503 GCF_049301935.1 Pseudomonas sp.
GGAGCTGGCACTAGAGTATGCGCGCGCAAAACGGAGTTACGCCGTTCACCCATCGCTGTCGGGTTTATTTCGAAGACACCGATGCAGGCGGCATCGTCTACTACGTCAATTACCTCAAATTTATGGAACGGGCTCGCACCGAGCGCCTGCGTGATCTGGGTTTTCTCCAGTCTACGTTGGCCGAGGAGGGCCTGTTGTTCGTTGTGCATTCGGCCCAGGCGCGCTACCACGCACCGGCCAAGCTCGACGACGAGTTGCTGGTAAGCGCCGAGGTAATCGAATTAAACCGTGCCAGCCTGGTTTTTCGTCAACAGGTCAGGCGGGCGACGGATGATGTGCTGCTCTGCGAAGGGCAGTTTATGGTGGCCTGTGTGCGCGCCGACAATTTGAAACCCCGGGCCATTCCTCAAGCTCTGCACGCGGCCTTTGCCGGGCAGTGCGGCGCGGGCACATCTAGAGCAGGAGAGTAAGCGTGGAAGCCAACGCCGTTGACCACATGTCGATGTGGAGTCTGATCAGCAACGCCAGCCTGGTGGTGCAACTGGTAATGCTGACGTTGGTGGCCGCCTCGGTCACTTCGTGGGTCATGATTTTCCAGCGCACGGCTCTGCTGCGCGCGGCCAAGCGCGCCCTGGATAATTTCGAGGAGCGCTTCTGGTCGGGTATCGACCTGTCCAAGCTGTATCGCCAGGCCGGCAGCAACCCGGACCCGGATTCCGGTCTGGAGCAGATCTTCCGCGCCGGCTTCAAAGAATTCTCGCGTCTGCGCCAGCAGTCCGGGGTCGATCCGGATGCGGTGATGGATGCCGTGGCGCGTGCCATGCGCGTGGCCATCTCGCGCGAGGAAGAGAAGCTGGAACAGAGCCTGCCATTCCTCGCCACTGTCGGTTCTACCAGCCCCTATATCGGCCTGTTCGGTACCGTGTGGGGCATCATGAACTCCTTCCGCGGCCTAGCTCAGGTGCAGCAAGCGACCCTGGCCACCGTGGCTCCGGGTATTGCCGAAGCGCTGATCGCCACCGCCATCGGCCTGTTCGCCGCGATTCCTGCGGTAATTGCCTACAACCGCTTTGCCGCCCGTGGCGAAATGCTGATTGGCCGTTACTACACCTTCGCCGACGAGTTCCAGGCGATTCTGCACCGCAAAGTGCATACCTCGGACGACTAAAGGGCAGAACCAGTCATGGCGAGAATTCGCAATAGACGCAAGCCCGTCGCCGAGATGAACGTGGTGCCCTACATCGATGTGATGTTGGTACTGCTGGTGATCTTTATGGTGACCGCGCCCATGCTCAATCAAGGGGTAAAGGTCGATCTGCCGCAAGTCAGCAGTGAAGTCTTGCCGCAGGACAATAACGCTCAGGTGCTGACCATCTCGATCAAGGCCGACAAGACCTACTACTGGAATATGGGCACCGAGGTTGATGTCGACACCGTGCAGGACAAAGCGCTGACCCTGGAAGAAATGACCCGCGCAGTGACCGCGATCATCAGCCAGAGCCGGGCAACTGGTAAACAGGTACAGGTGTTCGTGCGCGGCGACAAGAGCGTCGATTACGGCACCATCATGGCGGCCATGGGCGGCTTGCAGCAGGCTGACGTGGGTAACGTCGGGCTGATTACCGAGGCCCCCTGATGCACTACCAGCGCGAGCGTTCGCCCTCGGAAAGTCTGTTCTGGCCGGTTGTCTGGGCGGTGGGGCTGCACGTCATCATGTTTGCCATGCTGTTCGTCAGCTTTGCCTTTGCCCCGGACCTGCCGCCGGCTAAGCCGGTGGTGCAGGCGACTCTGTACAAGCTGCAATCGCAGAGTCAGGCCACTACCCAGACCAATCAGAAAATTGCAGGCGAAACCAAGAAAACTACTGCTCCGGTGTATGAAACCGAACAACTTGAGCAGAAAAAGGCCGAGCAGGAAAAAGTTGCGGCCAAGGCTGCGGAACAAAAGAAAGCGCAAGAGGCTCAGAAAGCCGACGCTGCTAAAAAGGCCGATGCCGATAAGAAGGCCGCCGAGCAGAAGAAGCTCGCCGATGTAGCCAAGAAGAAAGCGGCGGATGAGGCGGCCAAGAAAAAGGCTGCTGAAGACGCGAAGAAAAAAGCGGCAGAAGAGGCGAAGAAGAAAGCCGCCGCTGAAGCTGCGAAGAAAAAGGCGGCTGATGATGCCAAGAAGAAGGCGGCTGAAGCGGCTCAGCGTAAGTCTGTAGAAGACAAGAAGGCGGCTGCACTGGCTGAGCTGCTGTCCGAGGATGTCGGTCGCCAGCAGGCAATCGCCGATACCGTCGGCGATGAAGTCGCCGGCAGCCTGGATGACCTGATTGTTATGCTGGTCAGCCAGCAATGGCGACGCCCGCCATCTGCACGTAATGGCATGAGCGTAGAAGTACTGATCGAAATGCTGCCCGATGGCACCATTACCAATGCCAGCGTGACGCGCTCCAGTGGCGACTCGCCATTTGATAACTCGGCCGTGCAAGCGGTGCGTAACGTTGGCCGTATTGCTGAAATGCAACAGCTGGACCGCGCCACTTTTGATCGCCTTTACCGGCAGCGTCGCGCTGTCTTCAAACCGGAGGATTTAGGTCTGTGAATACCCTGATGCGTCTTGTTCTGCTCGGTCTGACCCTACTGGTCGGCACCGTTCAGGCCGCTGATCCGCTGGTGATCAGCAGTGGCACCGACCGTGCCACACCCATCGCCGTGGTGCCGTTTGGCTGGCAGGGTGGCAGCGTGTTGCCCGAGGATATGGCCGAAATCATCGGCAATGACCTGCGCAATTCTGGCGTGTTCGAGCCGATTCCTCGGCAGAATATGATCAGCCTGCCGACTCAGGCGGCTGAAGTGATCTACCGCGACTGGCAGGCCCTGGGCGCACAGTACGTACTGGTCGGCAACATTGTGCCGAGCGCCGGTCGTCTGCAGATTCAGTTTGCCCTGTTCAACGTCACCACTCAGCAGCAGGTCATGACTGGCAGTGTCGGTGGTGGTGTCGATCAGCTGCGCGATATGGCGCACCACATCGCCGACCAGTCGTTTGAGAAGCTCACTGGCGTTAAGGGCGCGTTTTCCACGCGCATGCTCTACGTCACCGCGGAGCGCTTCTCGGTTAGCAACACCCGTTACACCCTGCAGCGCTCCGACTACGACGGTGCCCGCGCGGTGACCTTGCTGCAATCGCGCGAGCCGATCCTCTCGCCGTCGTTCGCTCCGGATGGTCGTCGCATTGCCTATGTGTCGTTCGAGCAGAAGCGCCCACGGATCTTCGTGCAGCATATCGACACGGGCCGTCGCGAGCAGATCACCAATTTTGAAGGCCTGAATGGCGCGCCAGCCTGGTCACCGGATGGCAATCGTCTGGCCTTCGTACTGTCGCGTGACGGCAACCCGGAAATCTATGTGATGGACATGGGTAGCCGTCAGCTGCGCCGTGTGACCACTCAGCCATCGATCGATACCGAACCATTCTGGGGTAAAGACGGTCAGACTTTGTACTTCACCTCGGATCGTTCCGGCAAGCCGCAGATCTACAAAACCAATATCAATGGCGGTTCGGCAGAGCGTGTGACCTTTATCGGTAACTACAACGCTAACCCGAAACTTTCTGCCGATGAGAAGACCCTGGTGATGATTCACCGCCAGGATGGTTACACCGTGTTCAAAGTGGCGGCGCAAGACCTGCAGCGCGGCAATTTGCGCATTCTTTCAGACACCAGTCTGGATGAGTCGCCTACTGTTGCGCCTAACGGCACCATGGTAATCTACGCCACCCGCCAGCAGGGTCGGGGAGTCTTGGTATTGGCGTCCACTAATGGTCGCGTGAGGCTCCCTCTTCCTACCGCTCAAGGCGAAGTTCGAGAGCCTTCTTGGTCCCCTTACCTGAACTGATGCGGCGCTACACCGTTGTTGCTTGAAATACTGCTTAACACACTGGGGTTCATTAGGAGTTACATGATGGAAATGCTGAAATTTGGTAAGTTCGCCGCGCTGAGCCTGGCTCTGGCCGTCGCAGTTGGTTGCTCCTCGAAAGGCGGCGACGCTGCTGGCGAAGGCGCTACCGATCCAAACGCTGGTTACGGTGCCAACACTGGCGCTGTTGATGGCAGCCTGAGCGAAGAAGCTGCTCTGCGCGCTATCACCACCTTCTACTTCGAATACGACAGCTCCGACCTGAAGCCAGAGGCCATGCGCGCTCTGGACGTGCACGCCAAAGACCTGCAAGGCAATGGCGCTCGCGTAGTTCTGGAAGGCCACGCTGACGAGCGCGGTACTCGTGAATACAACATGGCTCTGGGCGAGCGTCGCGCCAAAGCTGTGCAGCGTTACCTGGTACTGCAGGGCGTTTCCCCGGCTCAACTGGAACTGGTTTCCTACGGTGAAGAGCGTGCAATCGCCACTGGCAACGACGAGTCCTCGTGGGCTCAAAACCGTCGCGTCGAACTGCGTAAGTAATTCGATATGCGTACGTGCCGTCGTGCTTTAACCGTTTTGGCGCTCAGCCTGCCGCTTGCGGCCTGGGCTGAGGTTCCCGTGGTGGATAACAATGCCGGTTACGGCAGCAGTTACCCGCCTGCTGGTTACGGTACGTCCGGCACCTCCGTTGTGTCAGGGGCTGCGGCCCCTGTCACGGCGCAGGGCATGCTGTTCAACCAGTTGCAGCAGATGCAGGAAGAGATCGCTCAGCTGCGCGGTATGCTGGAAGAGCAACAGAATGAAATTCAACGTCTGAAGCAAGAAAGCCTGGAGCGTTATCAGGATCTTGACCGACGTGTGAGTGGTGGTGCAGCAGGTGCTGCGACCAATCAGAATTCTTCAGCCACTGGCGCAATCAATGCCAGTGGTACACCTACTCCGCCAGCGGCGGGGCAGGCACAAGCGCCGGTCAGTAATGAGCCGGCCGACCCAGCAAAGGAAAAGCTGTTCTATGAAGCGGCCTTTGACCTGATCAAGGCCAAGGACTTCGACAAGGCCAGCCAGGCGTTTGCCGCTTTCCTGCGCAAATACCCGAACAGTCAGTACGCCGGCAACGCGCAGTACTGGCTGGGCGAGGTGAACCTGGCCAAGGGTGATCTGCAGGGTGCGGGGCAGGCTTTTGCACGGGTAAGTCAGGCTTACCCGAGCCACGCCAAGGTGCCGGACTCGCTGTTCAAGCTGGCTGATGTCGAGCAGCGCCTGGGCAATAGCGACAAGGCCAAAGGTATTCTGCAGCAGGTGATTGCCCAGTATCCGGGTAGCTCGGCTGCTCAGCTGGCGCAGCGAGATTTGCAACGTTTGCCTTAAGCTCTTTATGGATGGTCAAGAAACCCGCGCTTTACGCGGGTTTCTTATTGGCGATTATTCAATGATTCGCCTGGCGCCTTCTCATGCGGCGTTATGAATTTTATGGCCTGCCATCCCTGGCAGCCACCCTCCGGGTCGTTGCTATGCGACGTTAAAAACTGCTACGGGCAGTCTTTTTCGTATACAATCCGCGCCCCTTTTCCCGCAACGGAGGCGGACGGCCTGTTTAGCTGTCACGCCCGTGGCTGATATGCAAGATACCCTGCGAATTACCGAGATTTTCTACTCGCTGCAGGGCGAGACACGCACCGCCGGCTTGCCGACTGTGTTCGTTCGCCTGACCGGCTGCCCTCTGCGTTGCCAATACTGCGATACCGCCTATGCCTTTAGTGGCGGCGAAATCATCTCGCTGGACGCTATCATCGAGCAAGTGGCCGGCTACAAACCGCGCTATATCTGTGTGACCGGTGGTGAGCCGTTGGCGCAGCCCAACTGTATTGCTCTGCTCAAGCGTCTGTGTGACGCCGGCTATGAGGTGTCGCTGGAAACCAGTGGCGCCCTCGATGTATCGGCGGTCGACCCGAGGGTAAGCAAGGTGCTCGATCTGAAGACCCCGGGCTCTGCCGAGGTGGCGCGCAATCGTTATGAGAATATCGACCTGCTGACGCCCAACGATCAGGTCAAGTTCGTTATCTGCTCCCGTGAGGACTACGACTGGGCGGTGAGCAAGCTGATCCAGTACCGCCTGGATAAGCGCGTTAGCGAAGTGCTGATGTCGCCCAGCCACCATGAGCTGGATGCGCGCTCGTTGGCCGAGTGGATCATTGCCGACAACCTGCCAGTTCGCCTGCAGATGCAGCTGCACAAGATTCTCTGGAATGATGAGCCGGGACATTGAAATGAGCGATAAGAAAGCGGTAATTCTGCTGTCAGGCGGCCTGGATTCGGCCACCGTGGTGGCGTTGGCCAAGGCCGATGGCTACAGCTGCTACACCATGAGTTTCGACTACGGTCAGCGCCATCGCTCCGAATTGCAGGCAGCTGAGCAGGTGGCGCGGCAACTGGGTGTGGTCGAGCACAAGGTGATCGGCCTGAATCTCAATGGCATGGGCGGCTCGGCGTTAACCGACGCCAGCATCGCTGTGCCGGAAAGCCCGACCGAGGGTATTCCAGTGACCTATGTGCCGGCGCGCAATACGGTGTTCCTGTCGCTCGCGCTGGGTTGGGCCGAAGTGCTGGGTGCGCGGGATATCTTTATCGGCGTCAATGCGGTGGATTATTCCGGTTACCCGGATTGCCGTCCGGAGTTTATTGAGGCCTTTGAGCGCATGGCCAATCTGGCCACCAAGGCTGGGGTAGAAGGGCAGGGCTTCCGTATTCAGGCTCCGCTGCAAGCCATGAGTAAGGCTGAGATCGTCCAGGCTGGTGTTCGGCAGGGCGTTGATTACGCGCTGACCGTGTCCTGCTACCAGGCGGATGATCAGGGTCGCGCCTGTGGCAAATGTGACAGCTGCCGTCTGCGCGCAGCTGGTTTTGCAGCGGCTGGAGTAATGGACCCCACTCGTTATTTCTAAAAATTTTTCGCGAAGTGTTGAATTCCTGAATTAAATCAGTATCATGCGCCTCGCGTCGGGTCGTTAGCTCAGTTGGTAGAGCAGTTGGCTTTTAACCAATTGGTCGTAGGTTCGAATCCCACACGACCCACCATATTTCCTTCCGCGGAAGGTCAAGAAGCCTGAAAGTTCTGATTAAGGAATTTTCGGGCTTTTTTGTATCTGTCGTTTTTATCGCCTGTGCGTGGCAGCAAGCTGCCTGCTCCGGCGCCATGCAGGCGGGTATACTCGCTGCACTGAAAGCATATTCAGAGCCTGATGACATGACCCAGATTACCGAACGACTGTTGGTGCAAGCCCACCTCGATGCCAAGCAGCCCAAGCCGCTGACACCTGAGCAAGCGGCCTTTTACCGTGCCGAAATCGCCGTCGAGCTGAAAAAACAGAACGCCGTGCTGGTGGCGCACTATTACTGCGACCCGGTGCTGCAGGCGCTGGCCGAAGAAACCGGCGGCTGCGTTTCCGACTCGCTGGAAATGGCCCGCTTCGGCAATCAGCACCCGGCGCAGACCGTGCTGGTCGCCGGGGTTAAATTTATGGGCGAAACGGCGAAAATCCTCAATCCGGAAAAGCGCGTGCTGATGCCGACGCTGGAAGCCACCTGCTCGCTCGATCTGGGTTGCCCGGTGGATGAGTTTGCGGCGTTCTGCGATCAGCATCCGCAACGTACCGTGGTGGTGTATGCCAACACCTCGGCGGCGGTGAAGGCGCGCGCCGATTGGGTGGTGACCTCCAGTTGCGCGGTGGAAATCGTCGAGCACCTGATGGACAACGGCGAAAGCATCATCTGGGCACCGGATCAGCATCTGGGGCGTTATATCCAGAACCAGACCGGGGCCGACATGCTGCTGTGGGACGGTGCCTGCATCGTTCACGAGGAGTTCAAGGCCAAGCAGCTTGCAGATATGAAGGCGCTGTACCCGGATGCAGCCGTGCTGGTGCATCCCGAGTCGCCGACGGCGGTGATCGATCTGGCCGATGCGGTGGGTTCTACCAGTCAACTGATCGCCGCCGCGCAGCGCTTGCCGAACAAGACCTTTATCGTCGCCACCGACGCCGGCATCTTCTACAAGATGCAGCAGCTGTGCCCGGACAAGGAATTTGTCGCCGCCCCAACCGCCGGTAACGGCGCGGCCTGCCGCAGCTGTGCGCATTGCCCGTGGATGGCGATGAATACCCTGCAGCGCACCTTGGCGTGCCTGCGCGAAGGCAGCAATGAGATCTTCGTCGACCCGGCCTTGATTCCCCGGGCGATCAAGCCGCTCAAGCGTATGCTGGATTTCACCCAGGCTGCACGGCTCAAACTGAGCGGCAATGCATAAGTTGGCTATATAAAAATCCAGGTGTTTTTGCTTGAGTGCGTGGCGGTTTTTGGCCTGGCTAGCTGTGGCGAGCGGCGATTTTTCCTGCAATAAGTGGGATGTAATGCATGGCTGAGGCCGGTAGTTTGCCCCGGTAGCGGGAGATGTTGCCGGGATGATCCACTAAGGCTGCGTTGAGTGCGCTCAGAAGTGCCTAGAAGCAGGCGGTGAAGTTCATATCGTAGCGGGGTATGCCGGTGATTGGCTCGTGCTGCAGGCCATAGCCCAGCTCTAGACTCGAGAGTTTCTGCTCGTCATGTGCTGATTGGTTAGCGTGCTTTGCTTGATTTTCCGCTATCCCAGCGTGATTGCACCGTCCGACAGATTCCAGTAGACGAGTGCGCAAAAGTGCAGCGTCACGATAGTCATCCTGGTAGCTCTGGCATTGTAAGCAGCGCCATGGGGCAATGCGGGTGAGTGGAAGGCTGCATAAAAAATCCGATGCCCGAATAAGCATCGGATTGTGTTGGTTATCTGCTAAACCATCAAGCGATGGTTAACCTAGCCGGTATTAGCGCTCGGCTACTAGTTCTTCCAGGTGGGCGATGATGTCGTCCGGCTTGAGCACCAGAATGTCGCTTTCCAGCGAGTCAAGAATCACCTCGGCGGTATTACCGATCAGTGCGCCGGAAAGCCCGGTGCGCGCCACGGTACCGATCACCGTCACGCCCGCGTTAAGTCGATGCGCTGTCTGTGGGATCAGCACATCGGCCGGGCCTTCGGCGATATGCAGGCGCTCATCGCTGATCGCGTATTCGGCTTGGAACGCTTTACATTGTTCGCGGTAGCGCGCTTCGATGGTTTCCTTTAACTGGAAGGTCGGGTCGGCGGCGGAAAGCATCGGTGTAGGGTGAGCACTGATTACATGCAGCTCAGCCTTGGCCAGGGCGGCAATGTCGAAGCCATGGCTGATGATGCTGGTGTGCAGGGTGCGGTGCTCGCTGTCAGCGTTACCCACATCGACCGCCGCTAGGATGGCGGTGCCCGCCCAGGATTTTTCGGTTTTCACCATCAGCACCGGCGCCGGGCAGTAGCGCAGCAACTTCCAGTCATCAGGGGTGAGCAGGGCTTTTTTCAGTGGGTTGTCGGGAAAGTGCTGTTTGACCACCAGGCCGCAGCCTTCGGTCTGTTGCACATTGATGATGGTCTGGTGCTGGTTTTCATCCCAGGCCTGCTGGCTGGAGGTGCTGAAACCTTCACTGTTGAGCAGGCCGGTGAGGTCGCTCAGGTAGCCGGTGTGATCACTTTTCTTGTCGCACACCAGCAGATGCAGGTGTGATTGAGTTACGCCGGCAATCAGCTTGGCGCGTTTCAGGGCCAAGTCTTCCGTATGATTGGGTTCCATCACCACCAAAATGCTGCGAATAGCTTGCATGATCATCTCCATGTGCAGTCAGTCGTACTGTTTATCACTATAGATCGTTGCCACCGGCTTGCTGCTTGATCGACGTCAATCGGGTGGCCGTTCGTGCGCTCATTCGTATAATGGCGGCCTTCCAGTCGCATCCCTTGCGTCCGCCTATTTTTGTGAATTTATGTATCTGTTAGCCGAAATCGATGATTTGCCCAGAGCGTTCACCCGTCAATCCCGGCATTGCTGGACACTGAGGGTGTGCCGATGAACTTGCCGGAGATTCATGAGTTTCTTGGCTGCCGCACGCCAGATGGCTGGATCACCGCTGCCTTGGCTGACCAGCAGACGCTGCTGATCGATCACAAAAACTGTGAGTTCAAGGCTGCTAGCACCGCGCTGAGTCTGATGGCCAAGTACAGCACTTACGTCGACCTGCTCAACGCCATGTCGCGCTTGGCCCGTGAGGAGCTGGTGCACCATGAGCAGGTGCTGCGCATCATGAAGCGCCGCAAAATTGCTCTGCGCCCGGTATCGGCGGCGCGCTACGCCTCAGGCCTGCGCAAGGCGGTGCGCACCCACGAACCGCACAAGCTGGTGGATACCCTGGTGGTGGGTGCGTTTATCGAGGCGCGTAGCTGCGAGCGCTTTGAGGCATTAGTGCCGCACCTGGATGAGGAGCTGGGTAAGTTCTACTTCGGTTTGCTGAAAAGTGAGGCGCGGCATTTTCAGAATTATCTGAAGCTGGCTTATCAGTACGGCGATGCCCGCGATGTCGAGCAGGCCATCGAGCGGGTGAGGGTGGTGGAGCGCGAGCTGATTGAGTCGCCGGATATTGAGTTTCGCTTCCATAGCGGTGTGCCGCCGCTGTAAAGCGCCAAAGCGCTCAATCGCGATGCAGGTCCGCACCCCGGTGGATTCGAACGTCGGACTGCTGTTTGCCTGGCCCAGGCTGCGCACTGCTGTGCCTCAGGCGCCAGCTAACTGCCCCGCAGGATTCAACATATAACGGCTACAGCGCCATAAAAAATCCGATACCTGAAGCAGGTATCGGATTTTGTTTTTAACCTGCGGCACATCCAGGTCGAAGGCTTAGCTGATTGGCATTAGCCGTCGGCCTTTTTGTGCAGTGCGGCCCAAATTATTTCGTCAGGTCACGCTGCTGGTAGCCAGTGTATAGCTGGCGCGGACGGCCAATCTTGTATGGGCTGGAGAGCATTTCTTTCCAGTGCGAGATCCAGCCGACGGTCCGCGCCAGGGCGAAGATCACGGTGAACATGCTGGTCGGAATACCGATAGCCTTGAGGATGATGCCCGAGTAGAAGTCGACGTTCGGGTACAGGTTGCGCTCTTTGAAGTACGGGTCGGTCAGGGCGATCTCTTCCAAGCGCATGGCCAACTGCAGCTGTGGATCGTTGGTGATGCCCAGCTCTTTGAGTACTTCGTCGCAGGTCTGCTTCATCACGGTGGCGCGCGGGTCGCGGTTTTTGTAGACGCGATGACCGAAGCCCATAAGTTTGAACGGATCGTTCTTGTCCTTAGCCTTGGCGATGAATTTGTCGATGTTCGACACGTCGCCAATCTCATCCAGCATGCTTAGTACGGCCTCGTTGGCACCGCCATGCGCCGGGCCCCAGAGGGCGGCGATACCGGCGGCGATACAGGCGAACGGGTTGGCACCCGAAGAGCCGGCCAGGCGTACGGTGGAGGTCGAAGCGTTCTGCTCATGGTCGGCGTGCAGGATAAAGATCTTATCCATGGCCTTGGCCAGCACCGGGCTGATCGGTTTGATCTCGCACGGGGTGTTGAACATCATGTGCAGGAAGTTTTCCGCGTAGTTCAGGTCGTTACGCGGATACATCATCGGCTGACCCATGGAGTACTTGTAGGTCATGGCGGCGATGGTTGGCATCTTGGCGATCAGGCGCATGGCCGATACTTCGCGGTGATGCGGGTTATTGATGTCCAGGGAGTCGTGGTAGAACGCCGAGAGGGCACCGACTACACCGCACATGATGGCCATCGGGTGAGCGTCACGGCGAAAGCCGTTGAAGAAGGTCTTCAGTTGCTCGTGAACCATGGTGTGGTTCTTGATGGTGCTGACGAACTTGGCTTTCTCTTCTGCCGTCGGCAATTCGCCGTTGAGCAGCAGGTAGCAGGTTTCCAGATAGTCGGATTGCTCTGCCAGCTGTTCGATGGGGTAGCCGCGGTGCAGCAGGATGCCCTGGTCGCCGTCGATGTAGGTGATCTTCGACTCGCATGAGGCGGTGGACATAAAGCCAGGATCAAATGTGAAACGGCCCGTGGCGGTTAAGCCCCGCACGTCAATTACATCGGGACCAACGGTGCCGGTTAAAATGGGCAGCTCGACGGGGGCTGCGCCCTCGATGATCAACTGCGCTTTTTTGTCAGCCATGTTTGGCCTCCTAGTTATGCTTGAAATCATCTGACTGCCCCCCACGCAGGGCCCGCACCACTATAGTGAGATAAATTCGAATGTCAATTTGCGAAAACCCAGGCGGCAGAAGGGTTTGCGGGTGGTTTTCGGGCGTTTGAAGCGGTCCTTTACGTCATTTATTAGAGGTGTGCAATGCGCTTTTAGGTAGGGGGCTTTGCATTGTCATTAGTAACCTAACTGTCTATACTCTGCGCCCAGCTACCAAGGGCTTTAGCCTGTCTTTTGGTAGTTGTCACTCCTTGGGTGATGGGTACCTGACCAGTGCACTTCCCGACAACTTTGCCCTGATAGTTAGGGGCTCTCAGTGTGATAAAAAAGCCGTGAATAGCCAAAGACCTGTAAACCTAGACCTTAGGACTATCAAACTCCCAATCACTGCTTACACGTCCATTCTTCACCGTATCTCCGGTGTCATCCTCTTTGTCGGTATCGCCATTCTGCTGTATGGCCTCGACAAGTCGCTGTCGTCCGCAGAGGGCTTTGCCCAGGTGCAGGAGTGTTTGACCAGCCCGCTGGCCAAGTTTGTGATTTGGGGTCTGTTGTCCGCTCTGCTGTACCACCTGGTGGCAGGTGTACGCCACTTGATCATGGACATGGGCATCGGTGAGACGCTGGAAGGCGGCAAGCTGGGCTCGCAAATCGTTCTCGTCGTATCGGCGATCGTGATCGTGCTGCTGGGGGTGTGGATATGGTAACCAATGTCACGAATTTCTCGCGTTCGGGTCTGTATGACTGGATGGCGCAGCGTGTGTCTGCTGTCGTCCTCGCGGCTTATGTGCTGTTTCTGCTTGGCTTTGTCGTGTCTAACCCGGGTCTGGGTTATGCCGAGTGGCAGGCGCTGTTCTCCAATAACGCAATGCGTATCTTCAGCCTGTTGACCCTGGTGGCGCTCAGCGTGCACGCCTGGGTTGGCATGTGGACAATTTCCACCGACTACCTGACGCCGATGGCGCTGGGTAAGTGGGCGACTGCCGTGCGTTTTCTGTTCCAGGCTGCGTGTGGCGTTGCCATGTTCGCGTTTTTCGTTTGGGGCGTGCAGATTTTTTGGGGTAACTGATCCATGACAAGCATTCGCACTCTTTCTTATGACGCCATCATCGTGGGTGGCGGCGGCGCCGGTATGCGCGCTGCACTGCAGTTGGCTCAGGGTGGTCATAAAACCGCAGTAGTGACCAAGGTCTTCCCGACCCGTTCGCACACTGTGTCCGCTCAGGGTGGCATTACCTGCGCCATCGCTTCGGCCGACCCGAACGACGATTGGCGCTGGCACATGTACGACACCGTCAAGGGTTCCGACTATATCGGTGACCAGGACGCTATCGAATATATGTGCTCCGTGGGTCCTGAGGCTGTATTCGAACTGGAACACATGGGTCGGCCGTTCTCCCGTACCGAGCAGGGCCGCATCTATCAGCGTCCGTTCGGCGGCCAGTCCAAAGGCCCGAAC